>NZ_JBFUCX010000008.1:0-324040 GCF_056405015.1 Mucilaginibacter sp. P2_A4
CAACTGGCAACTGGCAACTGGCAACTGGCAACTGGCAACTGGCAACTGGCAACTGGCAACTGGCAACTGGCAACTGGCAACTGGCAACTGGCAACTGGCAACTGGCAACTGGCAACTGGCAACTGGCAACTGGCAACTGGCAACTGGCAACTGGCAACTGGCAACTGGCAACTGGCAACTGGCAACTGGCAACTGGCAACTGGCAACTACTCCCCCTCCCGTTTAACCAGCAACACCTCATCCCCATCCAACAGCAAATAACCATATTCATAACAAAACATATAGGTTGATCCGGTTTTGGTTTGGTAGATACTGGTGATATGATCAAAGTCGAAGCCTTTTGCTGCCAGTTTTTTGCGGGTGGTTTTGGTTTTGCCAGTTGGGTTTAGCTCCTCCAGTACGCGGCGGTTGCGGCGCAGGATATTGTTGATATTGCGCACCAGGTTATAACTGTTGCTGTTAAGCTGGTTGTTATAGTTGTTGCGGCATAGGTCATTACAGAATTTTTTATCGGCCCGGCCGTGCAGGGGTTCGCCGCAATCCAAACAGTTTCTTTCCTGGTTCATAGCATAAAGATACACAATTACCTATCCGTTTGCAAACGCTTACAAACGGAAACTATCGACTATAAACGGTTACTATCCGGCTAAATTTTCGGGGTAGCCGCACATTTGTATCGTTATCAAAACATATATCAAACATTAAAAAACAAAACGATGAACTCATTAAGAAACAGTGTACGCCTTGTAGGCAACTTAGGTATGGATCCGGAAGTAAAAGTTTTCGACAGCAACAAAAAAATGGCGCGGATATCTATAGCCACCAACGAGAGCTATAAAAATGACAAAGGCGAAAAGATAACCGATACCACATGGCATAATCTTGTTTTGTGGGGAGCCCAGGCCAAACTTGCCGAAGATCTTTTAAAGAAAGGCGATGAGGTAGCCATTGAAGGCAAGCTGGCCAACCGCAACTACACCGATAAGGACGGGGTAAAGCGTTACGTATCAGAAATTGTAGTGAATGAATTTTTAAAAGTTGGCGCGAAGGGCTGAAGAGCAAAAGGGCAGGAACCAAAAGGAGCGCAATGGCGGGTTGGTTCTGTGGATGATCGCCTTGCGGTATCACCTCCCGATGAAAAATAATGAACTGTTTGTTATCCTGAAATGCAGTGAACTACTCTACCGGCAAGCATTGCATGTTGGCAGGTAGGTATTTCACTGGGTTCGGAAATCACGAAATGATTGGCTGAAAGTAATAAAAGGCATTTCGCTTTCTTAACTATCAAACTTCTGCCCAGATGGTGTTTACATTAATAGTTTGTTCAACAATATCGTGAATAACGGCATCAAGTTCCCTGGCGGATATATGCAGGTATTCAATTATTTCGTTGTTAAGCGAACTCATTTCATTGTGCTTATCGAACAAATTTACCAGGCCCAAAATGGTGGCCACCGGGCGCCTTAATTCATGCGAACTTATATTGGCAATAGCGTGAAGTCTGTTGTTTTGCTCTTTAATATAGGTCTCATTTTTTTTACTTTCAATTAAAACGCGCAGGATGTCAACAGTGCGTTCAATCAGTCGCAGTTCGTCATTATTGGGCTCACGAACGGTAGTGTAATAAATACCAAATACAGCCAAAACCTTTGTACCCTTTGTATTCATAACCGGTGCAGACCAGCAGGCTTTTAAGCCATACGGTTTTGCCATCTGAATATAATCAACCCATCTGGGGTCGTTTTCAATATCACTCACAATAATTTGCTGGCGATGATACACCGAGCTACCGCACGAGCCTCCATTGGGGCCAATCTGAAGGCCTTCCATCTGATCGCAATATGATTGTGGCAACCGTGGCGCGGCAAGGTTAAGCAGCTTTTCCTGCGCGTAATCTACTTCCAAAACAGAACAGAGCATATCAGGGAATATCGCTTCAATACCCTTAAGCAATTCGCTGGTTGTTTGCGCAAGCGTATATTGTGTGGTAATATTTAACTCCAGCACTCTTTTTTCCAATCCTAATACCCATTCCTGGATTTTTATTTCAGTAATATCCCTGATAAAAACCGCTATCTGTTTATGATAAGGGTACATGTTGATGCGAAGCCATGAATTTGAGTAAGCGTTTAAATACTGAAGCTGTAATGATACATTATCGTTTAATGATCGTTTAAATTCGGCTAATACTTCTGGGGTTAAACCCAGGCTTTCTATATGTGTAAATCCCGATTGTTTAATTTCTTCGGCGCTTAAATTGGTCAAAGCCAGAAAAGCCGGGTTAAAAACCATGATATTCCAATCGGCATCAAGCACAATAAAACCCTCGTTCAGGCTTTGAATGGTATGTTGTACAATATCGTTACCCGTCAATCCTGCAAGAACAGGCGCATCCATCTGCGGGGTACCCGTAGAATAGATAAGATTATCATCATTTAAAATTACAGACCAGGTAACGCTAAAATAGCAGCCATTTTTTGCTTTTATCCTGCTTTGATAGCCCAGCAGTTTCTTATGTAAAAGCAAACTGTTTTGCGATTCCTCCTTTCGCTCTTTATCCGCCGGGTGGCATATATCGGCAATATTAATACCCGATAATTCGGCATCACTATAGCCAAATAAGCTTTGAAAGGAAGGGTTTGTATGCAAAATCACTCCATTCACGTCCATCACAAAAAAAATATCTTTTGAATGAGTAAAAAGGGATGTGAATCTTATATCCATATGGGGTTTTTACGGTTTTTATATCCCGTAAGTTATAAAATATTTGTAATAACTTAATATTATTTTATGGCGTGCTTACCGCAACGGGCAAAACCTTACCATTAAAAAATTTATGACCCGTTAATGCGAAATCTGCAATATACTTACCCATTTCAAATGCCAAAACCGGCGACTGGTACCCAGGAAAAGCCTTCTCCAGCATTTCTGTTTGTGCCGACCCTAATGCCAGGCAGTTTACCTTAATATCCTGATCTGCAAGCTCCTGCGCCAGGCACTCCGTTAATGTGTGCAGCGCTGATTTGCTGGCCGAATAAGCCGACAAACCCGGAAATTTGGCACTACCGGAGTAGCCGCCCATACTGCCAATATTTAGTATATGCCCCCCTGCCGGAATTAATGATAAAAGCGCTTGTATAATACGTACATGACCTATAAAATTACTTTGCAGCATTTCTACAAAATCGGTTTCTAATAACTGGCTAAAGGGTTTATTAATAAGCACCCCTGCGTTATTGATTAAAATATCCACCTTGTTATCAAAATTAACCTCGATAAATTGCTGTAAACCCAGGTAATCATCGTGCACAATATCAAAAGTGAGGGCATATAACTGGCAATCGGGGTTAAGGCCATGGGCTATCTCCAGCAAACGCTCCAGTTTATCCTGCGAGCGGGCAAGGGCAATTACCTTATGGTTTCCTGATAGTATAAGTTCAATTACAGCTTCAAATCCTACGCCGCTGCTGGCGCCTGTTATAATGATGTTCATAGTAGCGACTAAAATACCAATTTTTGCTCAACAGGATGTTCAATAAGGTAAAAACCATCAGTGATAAGTTTTTTTAATTCGGGCTGGTCTTTTACCTTTTGCTTAAGAAAACCACGAATCTCAGCTACCAGTATCGGCTCAATCTCCTCATGTTCCAGCAACTCCAGTATCTCCAGGGCACAAAGCCAGTCGTCATGATGATCTTTTTGCAATTTAAGCCAACCGTTGCCTAAAAAATTATATTCACCTTGTTTTTGACGGCAATAGCGCACCTGCTGGTATAACTTGTGCAATTCTATATTTTTAAAGTCATGCTCTACATGATGGGTGGCAGTTTTTGATTTGTAAATAAATTCCTCAAATGCCTCTTTATCAGCTGCACCGCAAAATACCGATGTGATGCTTTCGCCCACAGCCATATCATAAACGCCCCATGACGGATCAAATAGTATTACGCCTTTTTCATCAGTAACGCTACAATGCGTAAAAGTAATTATCTGTGTTTTCCCTTCAGATACAAAGATATTTTTAACCCTGCCTTTAACCGTGATACCACTTTCAAAATCAAGTATCGCGTCCTTCTTAATGGCAATACCGATGTTTTCCAGCTCCGCCAACCCCATATTTTCTAAAGGCTGCATATTTTTAAGTTTACCAACAGGCGAGCTGAAGCCATCCTGATGATAATTTTTACCATGACCTTTTAATTGCTTGTTGTTCACTGACAAAACAGATGGTCCGCTGGTTTTTAAAAAATAAGGATCTTCATTTTTACCAACTCTAAAATCGGTAACCGTACCGGAAACCTGCAACCCTGAGCTATAAACCACCGTACAGGTGTTTTTACTTTCAAAAGCCTTACCCAAACCGTAAGCTCCTCCCCTGCGGAACGACATGGAATTGGCAAATTGCTCCAGCACATCTATCAGGTTTTGAAAGTTTGGCGTTACAAATAACTGGGGTTGGGTTTTAGTAATATCATAGCTGTAGTTAAGGGCATCAATGGTATACCAAAGCTTCTTAACTTCGGCCGTCATACAGCTGGCACTTTCCCCAATAGATGACAGCAGGCCTGCACCATATATCTTTGGATTCTCCAATGTACCAATCAGGCCATATTCCACCGTCCACCAATGCAGGCGGCTTAGCAATGCCATTTCTGATGGCTCGCCCATGTTTTCCTGCCTGAAAGCTACCAGCTCATCGGCTTTCCTGATCTCTTCAGGGTCAGCATCTGGCATTTCTTTTAAAATTGACAAGGCCCTAATGGCTTCATAAAGTTCAAAATCCTGGGCCGAAAACATCGCTTTCGCCCCTATCGAACCAAAATAGCTCAAATATTCATGGTAATCCTTATCAGCAATAATTGGCGCGTGCCCTGCCGATTCGTGTATAATATCGGGCGCGGGTGTATATTCAATATGGCGTAACTGCCTAATGTCTGCAGCTATTACCAGCACCCTGTAAGCCTGGTATTCCATAAAGGCGGCAGGTGGTATAAAACCATCAACAGTAACAGCTCCCCAGCCAATTTTGGCAAGGGCATCATTCATCTCCTGTAAATTGGGAATCCGTTCAATAGTTAATCCGGCTTTGGTTAAACCGGGGATGTACGGATAATAAGCAACATCCTTTAAGTAACTATAGTTTTGCCGCATTACATAACGCCAAACCGCATGATCAATGGGCGTGTAATGTTCGTAGTGCTGATCTACTATAAATTGTTTTAAATGACCGGGCAATGCCGCTACCTGCGGATTATTAAAATCATTAAAATGGCTCATTAAAATAAATTGGTTTATATATAGAACGCCAATTTAAGTAAATGGTTGCCGCACTTGCAAAATTCAGAATATGATTCTAATATGAGTTTTAAATTGGAATATTATTCCGACTAACAACTAATTTTCCGAAGTTAATTCCGATGGTTTTTGCAACCCTTTCTCAAGCCTGCTTGGGCGTATCACATAGTAAATACCAATTAAGGCAACAAAAATAGAGATGAGATAAAAGCCAAAGCTTAAATAAACAGCCATATCTTCCGTAAGGTTAAACTGACGTGCCAGGGTTAAAAAAAGTGCATCCCTAATACCGCCGCCGCCTAAACTAAAGGGGATAATTGCTGCTAATGAAGAGAAGAGAAACGATAACAGGTAAGGCGCAAACTTGCCGTTAAAATCCTGTGCAAGCAGCAGGCATACGATAGTAAGCAATTGCATACTTTGTACACCAATAGCCTTTAAATGGCCTGAGAAAAAATTATGGGTATAATCCTTGAAAAATCTTCGTGCAACAAAATAATAAATTACTGAACCCACCGACACGATACTCAGCGGAATAGCCAAATGATACGGAAAACTCGGGATTAAAATAATAAGGCCAACCACAATAGCGCCAATAGCCCAAAATCCGCTTAGCCTATCAAACAAAATAGCCCAAAAAACTTTTTTGGTAGGTAGTTTATAAGTTTTGTGCAGTAAGTAAATTTTATAACCATCGCCGCCTATGCCGCCCGGTAGTAATACGTTGTAGCACAGGCCTAAAAAATATAAGCGCAGGTTGAAACGCCAATCCAGCTTAAGGCCAATAGATTTAAAGAAACTGAGTAAACGCCATGACGAAAACAGCATTGAGCCAATGTAGCAAAGAATAGCAGCAGTTAACCAGGCACGGTTAGCATGCGCAAGGCGGAATTTTATTTTAGCAAAAGGAACCTTGCTAAAAACCCAATAAAGCAGGCCGCCGGTAACCACTATTATTAAAATAACCTTAACTACATTCCAAAGCTTACCTTTCCAGGTTTTATGCTCGGTGCCTTCGTCAACTATATCTTCTATTTCTGTCATTCGGGCGCAAAGATAGTTAATTAGTAATTAGTTAAATTTTATCAACTAATAAATTCACTGTTTGTTCACAAATTATTAATCTCTAATCTAATGGTCAAAATTCTAACTAATCTTTAATCAACTAATCACTAATCTTTAAAAAGAAGTATTTTTGCGCAAATTTTTATCGATATGAATAAAGTAAAGGTTGGCATAGTGCAAATGAGCTGTACTGCAGATAAGCAGCAGAACATGCAAAAAGCCATTGTTAAAGTAAGGGAAGCAGCGGCCAAAGGCGCACAGATAGTTTGTTTACAGGAACTTTTTACCTCCCTTTATTTTTGTGACGTTGAGGATTATGACAACTTTAAACTTGCCGAAGCTATCCCGGGCCCATCAACAGATGAGTTATCAAAAGTTGCTGCCGAGCTTAACGTAGTAATCATTGCTTCGCTGTTTGAGAAACGTGCGCAAGGTCTTTATCATAACACAACCGCCGTTTTAGATGCCGATGGCAGTTACTTAGGCAAATACCGTAAAATGCACATTCCTGATGATCCCGGCTTTTACGAAAAATTTTATTTCACCCCCGGCGACTTGGGTTACAAAGTATTTAAAACTAAATACGGCAAATTAGGCGTACTTATTTGCTGGGACCAATGGTACCCCGAAGCTGCACGCATTACCGCATTAATGGGTGCCGATATTTTATTTTACCCAACAGCAATTGGCTGGGCAACCACGCAGGATGAAGCTACTAACGTAGAGCAATACAATGCGTGGCAAACCATTCAACGCTCGCACGCGGTAGCCAATGGCATACACGTAGTAAGTGTTAATCGTGTTGGCGAAGAAGCAGGCGTTAAATTTTGGGGAGGATCATTCTTTGCAAATCCATTTGGGGCAATTATTCAGCAAACCTCACATGATGAGGAAGAAGTGGTTGTGCAGGAACTGGATTTAGATAAATCTGATTATTACAGAAGTCATTGGCCGTTTTTGAGGGATAGAAGAATTGATTCATATCAACCTATAACCAAACGTTTATTGGACGAAGATTAAACACCTCCCACCGTCATTGCGAGTTTTAAAACCCAGTGGGCACTGAAGGGGAAATGACGATTTAAAAGGTTTGTCATCCTGAACGCAGTGAAGGATCTATTCGCAGACTTTACAGGGCGGATAACAGATCCTTCACTCCGTTCAGGATGACAAAAAGTTTTTTTTTTGCAAAAAAACGTCATAGGTAGGCACGAAGCAATCTCTAACTTTACAGAGCGGCTCTATAGGTCGGGGATTGCTTCGTACCTCGCAATGACGAGTGGGATATAAATATTTGCTTTATCAATTATGAGCCAAAATACTTCAACTATACAAACTCCTGCTTCGCAGGGATTCTCCTTTCCAGCTGAGTGGGCTAAACACACAGCGACATGGCTTTCATGGCCTCATAAAGAGGCTTCGTGGCCGGGAAAATTAGATACCATTTACACCTCCTACATCGAATTCATCAAGGTATTAACCAAAGGCGAATTGGTTCGCATTAATGTGGTTGATGAAAACATGAAGGCATCTGTTGCTTTTCAACTGCAAAACGCAGGTGTCGACATGAGCCGGGTTGAACTATTTGAATTTGCTACCAACGATGCCTGGTGCCGTGACCACGGACCAGCTTTTTTGATCAATCCTGAAACTAAACAGAAAGCTATTGTTGATTGGGGTTATAATGCCTGGGGTGGCAAATATCCCCCTTTTGATCTGGACGATGTGATCCCTACAAAAATTGGCAAGCATTTTGGGTTGCCTGTATTTAATCCGGGCATTGTAATGGAAGGTGGCTCTGTTGATTTTAATGGCAAGGGCACCATTTTAACCACCACTGCATGCCTGCTCAATAAAAACCGCAACCCGCAGTTAAATCAACAGCAAATTGAAGGCTATCTTCGTAATTATTACGGCGCCGAGCAAATTTTATGGTTGGGCGATGGCATTGTGGGCGATGATACGGATGGACATATTGACGATATCACCCGCTTTGTAAATGAAGACACCGTGGTTACCGTAGTTGAAGAAAATAAAAACGACGACAACTATCACTTGCTACAGGAAAACCTGGAGGCATTAAAAACCATGCGTCTACTCAACGGTAAACAACTTAACGTTGTGGAATTACCTATGCCCGAAGAAGTAATTCATGACGATACCCGTCTGCCTGCATCATACGCTAATTTTTACATAGCCAACTCGGCAGTAGTAGTGCCTACGTATCGTTCTGTTAATGATGATAAGGCGTTGCAAATTATCCAGCAATGTTTCCCTGACCGCGAAGTGGTGGGTATTGATTCAACAGATATTATCTGGGGATTAGGCAGCTTTCATTGCCTGAGCCAGCAGGAACCGGAGATTTGATGATTTCAGATGTGTGAGACCTATTCAACTATTGACTTGGTGTGCATAAAATTCAATTTATTATTTGGAAAGAATTTCACTTAATGTATTTGGGCTGATTTGATTTTTTTTATCCTTTGCTGTCAGTATGATAAAGAACAAATCATTTTGTTTTTTCAAGAAAGAAATATTTACAGGCATAAAAGAATTATCAGTCTTCGGCTGCGCAAAAATATCTTGGGCTCTGCTTTTATCAAATTGAACAGATAGGTTTTTAAAGTTTGAATAGTAACTGGCTATCGAATCTTCTTTTTCAATTACCCTGGTATCATTCCCAAAAAAATTGAAAAAAATTTTGTTGTTCACCTTATCTGGAAAACTTGTTTTATACTCAATATCAAAAGGTTTCGCATCATTAAATGAATGATATCCGGCTCCAAGAGTAACATGAGTATCTTGATAATTCTCATCAATAATATCTTTGAGTGATTTACTTACATTACTATCAATCTTATAAATTTCAACACAATACTTATTTTCATAATATAAATCTACAATAGCGTTTCTAGCTTTACTATTTGTAGTTTGGAGAGAAATTATAGCATTTTTCTTTTTAAATAAACCAATATAATCAGCTGGAATTATATTACTTGATGTCAACGAATCGGCCTGCATTATTTTAGCATCTTCAACACCCTGTGTCGCAGTAAACATCATGATAATAATAAATAAAATAAAGAGTACAGAACAAATGATTAGAAGAATATATCTTTTTTTCATGATGAGCACATGCTAATTAAAGTGCCTTAATGTAAGTTATTAATAGATGTAAAACAATGCAAATCACTCAGGTTCCTTTGCGAAAGAACCCGAATAAACAACAACCAAAAACGCCCGGCTTTTTTGAAACCGGGCGTTCTTGGTTGTTAATGTCCGCTATCATTTTAAAGGGAGAATCACGGTTTGCTTATCCAAATTCCAGCCTTCTACTAATATGGTTGGCGTAACGCTGCCTAATTTTGCTACCGGGGCGCTTACCGATACAATTGTACTTTCGTGCGGAGCAAGGGTAAAGTAGTTGCCTGTCCAGTAGCTCGGCATTACCTCTTCGCCATTTTTCATCAATTGCGGGCGAACGAAGAATGCTATCTGATTTGAATTATTTGTAAACTGAACCGTCCATTTGCTTTCGCTTACACCTTTCTCAGCTTTTAAAACCTTGGCGCTTACCTGCGCATGTTTCATGCCATTCAATGATTTAAAATCATCATTGGCCGATAGCCAGTAAACATTGTGTGATACCGCTTTGCCTGTAGCCGTTTTCAGGTTAAGCACTACAAAGCTTACGCCTTGTGTACCTGCCAGTATATCTTTTAGTTGGATAACTTCCTGTACTCCATTTAAAGCCAAACCAACATGCTCTACTTTTGATGATTTGATGAGCTTGCTGTTGATATCGAAAATATCGGCGGTAGCAACAAGGCTGCCTGTTGCATGATGGGTACGGTTAATGATAGCCACACTGGAGTTATCATAGTTATACTGAATATGTACAGGCTCACAGGCATTTTGCATGGAGTAGTATCCGGCGTTGGGTTCCAGGTACCAATCGTATATCTGCCAAATTACACTTGGCAGGGCTGCATTCAGTTTCCAGAGCATTACGCCACCGGTTTCGTTCAGTTTATGCCCGTCGGCTTCAAAAATACCCTGGTAGCCTATATAGTTCATGAACTGCATCTTGTCAGAAAAATTGACAATATCACTCGGTGCACCGTACCTTTTGGCCATTTCATCATAGTATTTATCATATTGCCCTGCTCCCGTTGCTGCATCATGATACCCCCAGCTGTTATTTAACGGAAACGGCAGGTTTTTATCCCAGGTAAGGTTGGGGATAATTTTAGGTAGTGTGGTATAAGGCGGCTGCGATGGCAAACCTGTTTCATCCTTAAATACCCAGTCTTTGCCGGCATCTGCCAGTTTATAATAATCCTTAGGATCTTTCCAGGCATACGGACCACCACTATAAACGCCTGATGGCATATCATCCGGCCATGAACCTTTCCATCCTTCGGGCAATTTGGCAAAGCCGGATGAACTTGGGATAAACGGCCTTGTACCATCCAGTTCGATGATATCATTGCGCATTTTATCATATAGTTCTTTACGGGCATGGCCTTCGTTGCCGCCCGTCCATACCAGTAAACTTGGGTGGTTACGGATCCGGTAAATGGTGCTCTCTACATTTTTTACAAATACGCTTCCTTCCAATGGCCAATCGGGCGAGCCTTTAAACTCACCCTGGGTATCGCCGGTGATCCAAAAATCCGACCATACCATCTGTCCGTATTTATCAGCCGCATTCCAGAACGCGTCAGGAGGCGTAACACCTCCACCCCAAATGCGCACCAGGTTTACATTAGCATTGCGGCACAGGTGCATCTCATAATCATAACGGGCCGAATCACGGTTCACCATCATATCGGGTACCCATGCGCCGCCTACCAAATGCACCAACTTACCATTCACGTAAAATTGGCGACGCACAAAACCGTTCACCATACTTGCTTTGGATGATACTTCACGCACCCCAAAAACAAAGGTGGTATCATCACTTATTCCCTTTACATCGGCATATTGCAGGCGGATACGATACAGATTTGCTTTGCCATAACCATTTGGCCACCATAATTTTGGCTGACGAATAACAAGCTGGCTTATCTTATCGGCATTTAACTCCACCATCTTGCCTGAGTTGGCAGCAACGGAAATCGCTTGCGTAAACTGGACTGGCAGCCCAGCAAAATTTTCAGGCTTTATGCTGATGGTAAGCTTGCCATTATTAGCCGCGTTGGTATTATTTGATAGTGTTAAATTCAGCGATAGCTTAGCTATACTGGTATCAGGCAGGTTTGGCAGGCTGGTTACCAGTTTCGGCCTTCCAATGGTTACCGCCCCGGTTGTGCGCAAAAAAACTGGTTGCCAGATGCCCATATTACGATCGCGCACCGGGGGGATCCAGTCCCAGCCTGCAGAGCAGAGCATGGTTACGTTTTTACCTATATCTCCGGTGGGGCCACCATTTTCATAAAACGGGCCTAAAGCTTTCAACTGTTCTTTTGCGGGATAGCCCGGATAATCCAAAGGGTATATTTTTACAGCCAATGCATTATCGCCACCGGCATTAATAGCATTGCTTACATCCAGGTTATGCTCGGCAAACATGCCTGCCATTTGGGTACTATCGGCAATTTGCTTACCGTTAAGCCAAACTGCAGCGCGGTAATTGATGCCTTTAAATATCAGCTGAAACTGGCGCCCTTTATCACCGGCTGCCACTTTAAAAGTTGTGCGGTACCAGTAAGGTTTTTTCCAGGGATTAGGATCATTGGGTAAATGGCTATACTGCTCCAGGTTATATTCCTTGTTAAACTGATCAGATGCATCAGGAATCAGCATATTGTTTAATCCCTGGTAAGGATCGGGATAGATTTTATTGGCAACCAGACCGGTTAATACAGTTGAGGGTACTTTAACCGGAAACCAGTACACGGGCGAATGATATTTTATACTTGACAATTCGGTACCGGTAGCATTCACCAGGGCCGAAGACTGCAAATCGAAATTAGATAACTTAACCTGTTTTACGGGGGCAGACTGAGCCAACAAAAAGGAAGGTAAAACGCTCGCGACTAAAACACCTAAGGCAGCATAAATAGTTTTTTTCATCATAATGATTTTTTAACAGGGGCATGTGACGCTCATTTAATAAATGGGCATAAAAACATCTCCCGGCAATAAATAACAGAGGTAAAACTACTTAACAAACAGCATGATGCTATGGTACTAATTTATCCTTTTGTTATACAAATGATACCAAATACAATTTTAGGTCTACTTTTTAAGCGTGTTTTGCAATACGATCACAGGCTGGTACATATTCCAGTTGGGTTTGTAGCCTTTTTGGTTGATTAGCCCTTCGCCTCCAATAGAAAAATTACCTAAAACAATATCCAGATCGCCATCCTGATCGATATCATTTACATCCATTGCCAACCATCGGCCTTCTGTATTTACAGGAATCTCGTGAACCTTGAATTTGCCACTACTGGTTTGCTCGTGATAGGTGAACCCTTCGGTTGGGAGGTATTTAAAATTGGGGAAGAATGCGATCACGGCAAGGTCAAGGTCGCCGTCTTTGTCAAAATCGGCGGCCATCGCTTTTGAACAACCGTTGATATGGTAAAAATAGGTTTGTTTAAATTTCCAGTTACCTGTATTGGTGAAAATGTAAACCCCATGATAAGGCTTAAATATCGGCGAGTAATCGTTGTTATCGCCGCAGGTATACAAAATATCAAGCTTGCCATCGTGATTAAAATCAACCATTTCAAAACTGCTTGAGCCATATACTGGCGGAAAGTGCAAAAGATTCTGACTTGTAAAGCCCCCTTTTTTGTCATTCAAAAACAACCAGATACCTTCGTCGGCCTGGGCAAACAGGCACACCATATCTGGCCAGCCATCGTTATTATAATCGCTGATATAAACCTGGGATGGGCCCGGCATCGCCCTGATAGGTTTTCTTATAAACGTATGATTTGCCCGTTGCTGCACCAGGTACAATCCGCCCTGGTTATTTCCAAAACCACAGGAAACATAATCCATCAATCCATCTTTGTTAAAATCGGCATAGGCGCTTTTTACAGGGCGCGGCAGGCTATCGGTAATTAACAGGGAATCTTTATCTATTGATCTGCTGTTAAGGCCGATGCTAATCATTTTACCCTTCAACCGATCATTTGGCGGCAAAATACCCACGCAGGTTATGATAGCGCCGTTTGGTTCGGCAGCTGTTTTAAAAAAATTGGCATCAACTACTGCCGAATTAAATTTCTTTACAAGGGTTGATTGAAGATCCTTATCCCATTTATAAAAGTTACCACCGGCATCACCGGTATAAAGGTGCTTATCGTTTACATTATAGGTAACCATAGTGGTTTTGGCCGGCCCATTAGCGGTGTCAACTTTTTGCGGACGTTGGAGGCTAAAAACAGCCCAGTCCTTCACGGCTTCAGGCTTAGGAATAATCAACTTATCGGGCGCCGAATATTTATAATAAACCATGATCTTATGCCAGTCGGCGGCAGATATGGTTGAGGCCGAAGAAACCAGGTAATCGTCCATAAAGGGCCTTAAGCCAAATTTTGGCGCCATGGCCGGCAGGATGCTTTTATCCCATGTGGTTTTATCCAAAAGCGATGGATCTGGTGCCTGGTGACAGCTTGAGCAACGTATTTGAGCAAGCTTTTTACCTTCGGCAAGATATTTTTCATCACTTGAGGATAAACCATCCCCCTCACAACTATTGAAAGCCACCAGGATAGTAAACACCGAAAGGATAATTAAACAGATCTTATTTGCAGACCACTTTTGTTTTTTAATCATGTACGCACTTATCACCTTTTGCTAAAGCGATCATTTTAAAAAGCCTTAATTTGATGAATTATAAGTTAAAAATAACATTAACCTATTAATCCTATTTTTTCATGTGATTTTCCAGTACAATGAGGGGCAGGTTACGATCCCATTGCGGTTGCAAACCGTGAATGAACATAAAGCCATTAGCATAATTACCCAACACAATATCAAGCTTGCCATCGTTATTCAAATCGGCTACATCCATACACATCCAGCGGCCATATTTACTTACCGGTACTGCATGGGGTTTAAAATCAAATGATTTTGTTTGTTCAAAATAAATGAATTCCTCGGCAGGTGTATTTTGCATATCTGCAAAAAAAGCAATGGTAGCGATATCCAGGTCGCCATCGCCATCAAAATCGGCAGCTATGGCTTTTGTACAGCCATTTATTGGATAAAACCATTTTTGTTTAAAATTCCAGTTGCCTGTATTGGTAAAAATATACAAACCATGATAAGGTTTTAAAATACGCGAATCATGATAGTTATAACCACAAGTATAAACCAGGTCGGGATTACCGTCATGATCCATATCTGCTAACTGGAAACTGGTTGAACTGTTTGTTGGCGGGAAGGTTAACAGCTTTCTTGTTGTAAAACCACCTTTTTGATCATTGGTTAAAAGCCATAGCCCTTCATCACCGGTACCGGTTAATACCATTACATCGGGCCAGCCATCTTTATTAAAATCACCTTTTACAGCCTGTACCGCCCCTTCCTTATCCAGAATAGTTTGTTGCGTATAGGTTTTATCCTTGTTTTGTTTTAATAAATAAACACCACCTTTTTTATTACCCTGTCCGCATACCACCACATCATTAAGCCCATCTTTATTAAAATCGCCCGTTAGAGTTTGTACGGGGCGTGGTAAATCGGATGCAATGTAGGTTTGGCCGCCGTTCGCGTCTTTAGCATCCAGGTTAAGTTTTACTACCTTTCCGTTAGGGAAATCAATAGGCGCCATCCTGCCAACGGCCGAGATAAAGCCGATATTATTTCCGGCCTCATCTTTATCAAAACTAATATCGACACCTGCAGAAGGTAAAGACGCTATCGTGTCGGCCTTCAAATTGGCATCCCAGGTATATAATTTTTCATTTACCGCATCGGCGCTGTATAACTTTTTGGTTGCACTGTTAAATGCAATGGTAGTTGTAAAGCTGGTAGCTTTTAATGGCGCCGGCTTTTTTAATGTAAAACCAGCCCAATCCTCCGTTAACGGAACAGGCTTTTTGGCCGGTAATAAGGTATCAGGCGCCATTTTCCTGTAGTAATCAACTATGGCTAACCATTCCACAATGCTGGCACCCGTTGTATCTTTAGAATTGCTTTTGAAGAAAGAGCTGCCATAAGTAGATATATTGAGCATGGGTGCCATACCAACCAGTACATGGTTTAACCAAACATTTTTGGGTAGGGCATCTACAGGTGTTAAGGCATGACACCTGGTACATTTTAACTGCACCAGGTTTTCCCCATCCACCTTAACATTCCCGGTTAGTTTATATGGCTGTGGTTTGGGTTTACAACCATACATTAACGTAACAAATGATATTAAAACAGTAAATAAAAGCAGGTAAGTAGTAACCAGGTAACTCTTTTTAAAATTCATAAAAACCTATATACAGTTATTTTTTTAGTTTTAGTTTTTGCCAAATGTATTCGCCAACCTGCCTGCCTTGTGCGGCGCCCTGGTTTACACTATTAAGATAATGTATACCACCATAAAAACGACTTATAGAGGTCTCGTCAGAAGCTTTTAAAAACGAATCGAAATGGCGCTGCATCCCTATATACTTTAAATCGCTGGTATCCTGGTAGGCAAAATTATCACCAAACAGGTGGGTAAGTATTACCGCCGAGGCCGCGCTGATATCACTATGGCCACTTGGATACTCCGGAAACGGAGGGGTTTGTAACATGGGCAACCAATTGTGGTCAATTTTTTCGTTGATAACGGTTACAGGCCTTATATAGTTAGTTTCATATTTAACCTGCCAGCCACAAATAAAGGCATCAAACAAGGCTATTGATGTAAGCGCGTAAACCTGGGCTGTTTTTACTACATCGGCATGTGTTTGCTTACAGGCAATAGCTGCTATACCAATCCAGTGGCCGCCGGGAGTAATTTTTTTATTGGCAAACATCATATGCCCGTTATGCTGAATTACAAAAGGGTTATCATCCCAAAAGCGGGCTATTGTTTTTTGCTCTTCAGTAATATTTTTACTCAACTGGTAAACCTCCATATTTTGCTTAAAGAAAACACTGTTTTTATCCTCGCTAAAAGGAGGTGGCGGCGGTAACTTAAACTGTGTTGAGGTATCAACCGCGAACGTATGCATAGTACCCCAGCAAAACTCAACACCATCAAGATAGTCTGGTGCAGTAGGACGCCATTGACCCGGCTCTTCATTACCTAAAAAACGAGGTTTGCCACGGGTTTGAGGATAGTTATCAACCGCACTGCGTTTTAATATGAATTTGCCCATTTGGGTACCAAACGCTATAGAACGCGCGTAGGTAGAATCATCAAGATTATCTTTGTACATAGCGTACACCTTATCTTCATATTTCTGCAGTGTATCAACAGAAAAGGTGATCTTGTGGGCTACTGTAAAAAAAGCTTTGGTGGCTGCAAGCGTAAAATTGTACTTTACATCTTTTTTGGGCTCGGGTGGTTTACCAAAGCCCTTTAATTGCGCTGCTATTGAGTTATAATCCGGGTTGGCGTAGCGTGCGGTTTCGTAAGCTGCCAGGGTAGTATAACCATAAATACGACTTGCTACCGGGGGAGAAAATACGTCATATATGATCACCTGGGTTAACTGATCAACATTGTTATGCAGTACATCGGCATCTTTCAGTAAAGCAGTCTTCTTTTTTTGTGTACAGCTATATACCAGGAATAAACAGGCAACGGCTACAAATATTTTAAAACATCTCATATACAAGTAATTAATTAAGCTGTACGGTTCGTTGGTGGCCATAGCCATCAGTTATGGTTACTGATGCCATATTGTCTTCAATATTAAAAAATCTGCCGGATTGCGACAAGAAAGAACTACCATTATAAAACTCCTCCCTGGTAATTTTACCGTTTTTGTATTTTATAGTGGCATAAGCATCCAAAGGCTGTAAACTAACCGTTTTAACAGGACGTTTAAGTTCAAATAGCTTCATCATATCCCGGTTTTGGGTAGCCGCTAACAGATAATTACCTTTAGCACCCCTTAACTTAACCAGGGCCTTACCATCGCCGGGGATATACAGGCCACTTTGTAAAATACTAAGCGGTTTAAAATTGCCTTTCCCGTCACCTTTGAGTATTAACCCGTTAAACGCATCATAACGGCCGGTTGCAACTTCGGTACCATAATCATTTCCGCTCAAGGCCACATCAAGATTGCCATCACCATCAAAATCATCAACTGTTATACCGCAAAGTGCCGACATCTGGGCCTCCATTGGTAATGGTAAAACCGTAAACTTACCACCGCCATCATTGCGCAAATAGCATGATTGCAGATAATTGGCTTTTAACCTGATGGCACCTTCGCGCATTTTTGGGGTAATTACGGTATCCATCGTAGCTACAGCAAACGATCTGTAGTTCTGAAATCTTATACGCATGCTAATCATTTGCTTAACAATATCATCGCGCCCAAAGGCCGGAAACTCCTGCATCTCACCTTGCTGATCTTTCAGAAAAACAGATGGAAAGGCATCGTAACTACCGTTGTTATCAAAATCCTTGGCTGTAATATAAATAGGATGCTGATCTGATGCCTTGTAGAATGTGTTAAGTCCGGTATTACCAACAATATAATCGATGTCGCCGTCATGATCAAAATCTCCGGCTGCAATGGTGTTCCACCAGCCTAATTTATCCTGTACCCCTGTACCGGCTGTTATATTTTTAAATACGCCCTTATCGTTTTTAAGGAAGGTTATTGGCATCCATTCCCCGGTAAGTACCAGGTCGGGCCAGCCATCGTTATTAAAATCGGTAAAGGTGGCATCACATACCAGGCCAATATCTTTCAATGCCGGGGCCATGGCAGCAGATACATCAGTAAACCGAACAACGCCATTCTTACTGTCGTTACGCAATATAAAGCTTGATACCGGTTTAGGATAGTTCCATGGATCAACACGGCCGGATACAAACAAATCGAGTTTGCCATCGTGATTAAAATCAGCCGCCTTTACGCATAGTTTACTGGTAAGGTTTTTAGGCAGGGCATCTGGTTGCAGCGTAAAGTTGCCTTTACCATCATTGAGGTAAAACCTATCCTGGTAATTAACCGAACCATGTTCGCTCTCAAAACCGCCGCTTGCAATGTAAAGATCGGGATGACCGTCTCCGTTGGCATCAAATAATAATAAACCTTCATCCTTTACTCCCGCTTTTGGCACAACATACATGCCCATATCCATTGCGTTATTAACCGGGGCAGTCTTTTTTGGCTGAGGTAAAAGATCACGCTGAATAAATTTGCCATTGGCCTGCTGCAAAAGTAATTGTGCCGGATAATGTGTTGTGCCCCCAATTACCATATCATCAAATCCGTTACCATCAACGTCGCCAACGGCTACGGCAGGAGTGTATTGCGATAATTTATGAGGGATTAGTTTTTGTACGTTAAAATCAATATAATCTTTTTCCTGGTGTTTGTAGGTTATTCCTGCCGATTTTGTTACCTCACGGAAGAGTGAATTGGTATTTAACGCTGGTTGTTTAAACGTATAGGGCTCTTTGGCATCGGCCATATTTACCTTAATGGTTTGATTGGTTTTTACGTTTTTCAAAACCTGTTTTTTGCCGTTATCCCACCGTATCACAACAGAATCAAGCTGGCTCGTTTTACCCAAACCAAAATGCGCTATATTTTGGATGGTTGATAAATAACCGCGGTATGGCGTATTCTCATACACCTGTTGCTTACCATGATCATAATAGATATTGGCAAAGGCGCCAATGCCGCCCAGATTTTGCGGGCTGCCATGAAATTGTATGTGTAAATAGTTGCTTTCAGTTTTATCTTGTTCGCGGGCTGTGTTTTTGTAGATGAAGGCCTCGTCATCAATATTATTGATGATCATATCCATAGCTCCATCATTGTCCAGATCAGCATAGGCCGCTCCGTTTGAGAATGATGGTGCACTAAGCCCCCAGCTTTTGGTTACATCAGTAAACTGTAGCCCGTCGGTATTTTTAAATGCATAATTGGGTATTTTTACAATCGGGATCTGATCCAGTATCTGTTTGCTTGAAGCAATTGCAAAAGCCTGGTTCCTGAAAGTAATAAAGTCATGATCGGTAACATCGCGCGGATAACCATTGGTGATAATTAAATCGCGTAAACCATCATTGTCAAAATCGGTAAGCATCGGTCCCCAGCTCCAGTCTGTTTGGCCAACCCCGCTTAAAAAAGCAGTTTCACTAAAAATGGGCGCGCCAATAGAGTCATTTTGGCCAAGACGCGGGCCTTTATTAATTTGTAAAGTATTACGGGTGTACTGGTATTGGTAACCGTAATAATCAAAGTTTTGAAATATCTGGTAATTATTGGCTGGCATAAACATCTTTTTACGGAAGTTATCCTCGGGGTTCATATCAACTTCAAACGCGTCAACCAGTCCATCATTATTCACATCTTCAAAATCCTGCCCCATCGCGCTAAAGGCAGTATGTTTAAAATATTCTTTTGATCTTTCGGTAAAAGTACCGTCGCCATTGTTAACGTACAGTAAGTTATCGGGTAAAAAATCATTGGTTACATAAATATCTTTCCAGCCATCTTTGTTAATATCAACAATACTGGATGCGTGACCATAACCTTCAATAGTTATGCCTGCTTGTTTTGATACATTGGTAAATACAGCATGTTTTAAAGCTGCATTCCAATCATTACGGTAAAGCCTGCCAGTACTTTTATGACTGCCATCTTTTATTGTTGGCCTAAATGTGCTTTGATTATCACTGGCTATAGCTTCATTAACGGTAAGGTACATATCAAGGTCGCCGTCGTTATCATAATCAAAAAACGATGCCATGGTTGAGTGTACATTGATATTTAAACCATACTCCTTAGCCATTTCTTTAAATACAGGTATCCCATCCTTCCCTACTCCCTGGTTCACATATAACAGGTTGGTTCTTTTAACAGAATCATCCAATAATGTATAGCATACATAAATATCGGCCAGGCCATCGTTGTTGATATCAACAACAGCTACTCCTCTGCCCCAGCCGCCTTTGCCACCTACGCCTGCTTTTGCCGTTATATCCTCAAACTTCATATCGCCTTTATTCAGGTATAATTTGTTTGATACGGTGTTACCCACAAAATAAATATCCTGCAAGCCATCATTGTTAAAATCGCCAATGCCTACGCCACCGCCGTTATACAAGTTAAGTTTGGTAAGGGGGTTTATTTTATCATCCTCAACTATCGTATTGCTAAAAGTAATGCCCGATTGTGATGACGGAATGAGTTTGAACAAAGTGGGCTTTTTGCAGGCCGTTAACAAGCAAATAAACAGGCAGCTTAACAGGGGTATATTCTTCATGAATTTTAAACGTAGGCTATAAAAAAAGGTGGAGATAATTATCTCCACCTAAATTAGAATAATCAAACCAGTTATCAAAAATTAATAACCAGGATTTTGTTTTAAAACAATTGGTCCTTTTGAGTTTGAAATGTCAATTTGCGCTTGAGGAATAGGGCGGTATTCGCTCTTATTCTGAGTAAAGTGAGCATCTTTCAAAGTAATATCTATGCTCTTATCGCTTGCAAAGAATGCATTGATCTCAGCAGCCTGGTAAGCACTACCCCATCTTTGTAAGTCAAAGAAACGGTGGCCTTCCATTGCCAATTCAATTTTACGTTCAAAACGTACAGCTTTACGTGCATAAGTCTGATCAGGGAATGAGGTATAAAGACCTATTTTGTAATTAGCTGCCGGTGTAGTTTGAACAGTATAAATTGATTTAGAAGCATCGTAAGGTGAATTTAAATAAACCCAACCGCTGGTTTTTTGTGCACGCTCACGAACCATGTTCACATCTGCCATAGCAGCAGTGAGGCTACCAATTTCAACTTCACATTCTGCAGCCCATAAGATGACATCCGAGTAACGGATCAGGTTAACGTTGTTTGAAGTACTTAAAGCAGAAGTCCAGGTATTTTCTGTACTTGTGTTAGTACCAACTTCGCTTTTTGAGTATACGTTCTTTTTAGGACTGAAGTGACCGTCAGATCCAGGGTTACGAATCCATGCATCACCAGGGTGTGGACCCCAGTCAAGATAAGGGATACCTTTACGACCCATAGTGATATCGATACGTGGATCTAATGTACCTGTATAAGTAACATCTGTTACCACTGGTGCAGCGTTAAAATTATCAAGTAACGGTAAACCAGTTGTAGGATCGGTTTTGTAAGAGTTTGCTAACCACTGTGATGGGTTAAAGAAACCGCAGCAACCACCAGGACCACCATTGTAAGGAAAGTTAAGGTTATCACCCTGATTACTGTTATTACCCAATGAACCATCATTTACAGATGCCTGAACAGCAAATACTGATTCTGCACTGTTTTTCTGACCAGCCTCTGGGCTAAAGTTCTGCTGAAAATGATCATTTAAAGCATAATGTTGTCCACCTGCTGTTACAGCAGATGCACCCATCAATGTAGCTAACAATGGTTTTGCATCTGTGTATTTTGCTTGAGCCATGTAAACTTTAGCAAGATATGCCATTGCAGCATATTTGTTGGCACGACCTCTTTGAGGTTGAGTTTCAGGAAGGTTTTCAGCTGCGAATTTAAAATCAGCTTCGATTAAAGGATAAATATCTTTATCGTTTTTGATGTTAGCGAAATCTGTAGCTGTTTCATCGGCATAAGGCACCATAAAGAAGTTACGACGTAATTCAAAATAGAAATAACCTCTTAAGAATTTTGCTTCACCAGTGATCCTCTTAATATCATCGGCCGATAGATCCTTAGCGTTTGGAATACCGCGTAAAACATCATTAGCACGTTGAACACCATCATACTGGGCAGCATATTTGCCTATTATAAATGAATTTGTTGCAGGTAAAATAAATGTAGCTACAGGGGTTTGATCATTTGCACCATCTGATGGATCTGAACCTTTATAGGCGTCGCCACCGGTGATACTACCAAACATCCAGTTTGATGGAGCTGCAGACTGTCCTGCACCGTTACCACCGTAACCATCAAGCTCCGAGTAAGCACCTATTAATAAACTCTCGACACCCGCTTTGTTTGACAATAGAGCAGGGTCAATCTGACCCAGGGCCGGCTTATCTAAAAAGCTTTTTTTACACGCGTATACTGTACATATTAACAGCAAGCATAGCGGGATAATTAATTTTAATTGAAATTTTTTCATGACTTGTATCTATTAAAATAGTTGTTAAAACGTAGCCTGTACACCTATTAAATAAGTTTTTTGATTGGCTGGATAGTTACCAAAATCAATACCAAAGTTAGTACTGTTGTTCAGGTCAGATGGTTGGATCTCAGGATCTAAACCTTTGTATTTTGTTATTGTGAACAAGTTACCACCTTGCAAATAGATTCTTAATCTTGATATGCCTATTTGTTTAACCTGTGAATTTGGAATGCTATAGCCTAAAGTTAATGTTTTCAACCTTAAATACGAACCACTTTCCATGTAATATGAATTAAATACAGCTGTGTTACTAAAGTTTGCAGCAGCAGTTAATACGGGTATTGAGGCATTTTGGTTAGTAGGAGTCCATGAATTTGCTATGATCCCTCTTGAAACGCCACCTTTAAATACTTGTGGAAAATCTGTCCAGTATTTTACATAGTTAATATTCTGGTTACCTTTTGAACCGTAGAAGAACGCGTTAAAATCAAAGTTTTTATAGTTAGCATTCAATGTAAAACCGTAAGTAAAATCCGGGTTAGGGTTACCGAAGAAAGTTCTGTCGTCTGTTGTGATCTTACCATCGCCGTTAACATCTTTGTATTTAAAGAAACCTGGCGCAGCACTTTCCTGGGTAGGAGAACTACTTACATCGGCTGCATCCCTGAATAAACCTTGAACTACATAGCCATAGAACTCACCCATTGGCTGACCTGGCTGGAACCTTGTGAATGAACCAATACGAGTTGAACCGGCACTGTTAAAGTCATAGTATTTTTTACCTTCTGGTAAGCTAATAACACGGCTTTTGTAGCTGGTTATGTTACCTGTAATATCAAATTTAAAATCGCTTCCAACATTACCATGGTAAGTAACATTTAAATCGAAACCTTTATTACTGATGTTACCGGCATTTACGAAAGCTGGATTAGGACCGCCACCTACGTTAGAAACACTTGGTTGGAAAAGTAAGTTTTTGATATCTTTTTTGTAAAGCTCAAAACCAATTTCCAATTTATTGTTCAGGATTGTTGCATCAAAACCTACGTTGGTAACTTTATCAGTTTCCCATGTAGTTAATGCGTTACCAATTTGTGAACGATAGATACCTAATAAAGCGCTATTACCTGTTCCGTTAATATCGTAATATGAATTTTGTGGATTTGCCGCAAATAAATTAGTTGCATTAAGTTTGTTAATGTTACTAATTGAACCTAATTCACCGTAACCGCCACGTAGTTTTAAATCATTTAACCAGCTAACATCTTTCAGGAATGACTCTTGCGAAATCCTCCAACCTGCAGTTACCGAGTAAAATGTACCATAACGATGTGCCGGAGAAAACACTGATGCACCGTCACGACGTAAAGTACCACTTACCAGGTATTTATCACTGTAGGCATAATCTAACTTACCAAAATATGAGTAAAGTCTTAGGTAATCGATATCGATGTTCTGGTTACTTTGACCTTGTGGTGAACCTGTATCCAAATCTACATATACAGGTGTGGTTGATACACTGTAATTAGATCTGCCTGCACGTAAACCTCTCTGGTTATTGTTAAGTGCTTCTTCAGCTACGAATAATTTAACATCGTGCTTACCAAATTTTTGGTTGTAAGAAACCGAATTGGTCCAGATCCATTTGCTATGGTAACCAGCACTTTCCTGGAACGTATTTGGGTTAGTATTACCTTCTGCGTTTTCAACAGAAGTTGGGTTAAAGCTCCAATAGTAATAGTTTTCAAAAGTACCACCTATGCTTGTACGGGCAGTAAAATGTTTCAGGAAATCAACTTCTGCATAGATATTTCCCTGCATTGTCCAGTTATAACCTTTATTGTTTGCCGCACGTGTTTGTATTGCAACAGGGTTTGATGAGTTACTTAAACCAGCAGATTTTGTACCGGCAAAGTTGCCCATGATATCATATACAGGGATAACAGGAGGCTGACGATAGGTATAAGAAATAGCGTTACCTTCGTTTTGGTTATTAATATTGGGGTTATCCTTGTTGAATAAATAAGCATTTTCACCAACACGGATATGATCACCAACTGCAAAATTTGTGTTAACACGCATTGCATAACGTTTTAAATACGTGTTAAGCAATGTACCGCGCTCGTTAAGGTAATTTACCGACATCAAATAGCTTGATTTTTCGCTACCACCACTTGCAGTGATGTTGTGGAATGTTCTTGGTGCAGATTTAAACACTTCGTGAAACCAATCAGTACCAACTTTATTGGTTTTGGTGATCTGGTTACTGTTGATGTTATAGGTAGAAGGATCTGTTTTAGGATCGCCGGTGTTTGATGCAGTTGGGGTAATATAATCTTTCAATATAGCACCGCCAGTACCCGGGTACTGTACGCTACCTACTGATCTTTGAAGCGCATCAGCATATTCCTGGCTGCCTGCCATGTGGAAACCATCACTTAATGGTTTTTGGCTGCCGTAATAAGCATCGTAAGTAATTACTGCTTTACCTGATTTACCTTTTTTAGTAGTAATAACAACTACACCGTTTGAACCCTGTACACCGTAGATAGCTGCAGAACCAGCATCTTTCAGTACCTGGATAGATTCGATGTCATTTGCGTTGATGTCTTCAAATTTTCCCTGAACACCATCAATTACGTAAAGCGGGCTTGAATTACCGGTTGAGGTAATACCACGCACACGTACAGCACTACCACCACCTGGAGCACCGCTGTTAATAACGGTAACACCCGCAGCCTGGCCTTGCAATAACGCGGCTGCCTGGCCACCTGGTACAGTTTTTAAGTTGGCAACGTTAACAACAGCAACCGAACCGGTGATGTCTTTTTTACGTTGTGAACCGTAACCTGTTACTACTACCTCATTCAGTGCATTGCTACCCGCAATTAAGGTAATTGTTAAAGAAGTACTGGTTCCTACTTTAATTTCGCTGGTTTGATAACCAATGTAAGAAACCACCAGTGTTTGGCCGGCAGTTAATGTAAGGGTGAATTCACCGTTAACATCTGTTACAGCGCCCGTAGTAGATCCCTGGATACGTATAGACGCTCCAATGATAGGCAATTTGTCATCGCTGCCGATAACTTTACCCTTGTACTTTGTTTGGGCTGTAACTACCAATGAAGAAACTAAGCAGCATAGTAGCACGCCAAGGAATCTTCCCTTTAGGAGTAAACTTTTAAACATGAGATTGAGATTTAGTTGATTAATATATTTGATTTAAGATCTTGTGCCTATTTGGTGTTTTTTAAGTTTGCAATTGGGTTATAACATGCCTCATAACGATTTTTTTGGCGAGAACAAAAAAATCGTGAGGTTGGCGCGCAAAAAGCGGCCGGGCACTAAATGAAGATTTGAAAATGTTGGAATGTAAAAGTCTTATCATATACTAACTTCCTGTAACAAATTTAACTTACGCCGTTACCCTCTTTTCATGTTCCTTAAATATTAAGGTTTACACGACTAAATGTTATAATAATATCAGAATTTGTGTTGTTCCTGGTATTCCAGAAATTTATATTGGCTATGCATCTAATGTAAAGAGAGTGTATTGTTTACACAAGTGAAAACTGCAGATTTGCAAATTAATTATTTATAAAACCTTTAAAGCGTGAAAATTACAAATTGTGAATATTTTATTAATAAATCATTAACAAAAACGCCACTTACTTAAAATTTTTGCAAAGTAAAAATACTGCCGTTACGGATAATGTATCGTCAAAAACAAAGTTTTGACATTTATATTAATGCAAAATGGTTTTAACCTTTTGATTTTTGCTGAGGTTTATGCTATAACAATGTTACACAGTTTATCGCACTTACATGTTAAAATATCATCATGTTTTAGTAGTAATGTCATTGCCACATTTATTATTTTTCCGACGTTATAAATGTTAATATTACATTTATAAATAAAATAATAAATGTTAATATTACATTTATAGAGTTTTAAGAGAACCATATACATCCGCAAAAAAAAAGCTTTATTAAGTAAAAAACGCCACACATTTAAGATGTGTGGCGTTTTTATTGGAGGCATTAAACCTTAAAAACTAAAAGACCATATAAGGCATTATATATTATTAAAAAAAATAACTTATCACATAATGGTTGTAAGCTTACTTACTCCACCAAAATGATGCCAAATGAGTATCATTTGAATTTGTACCTATTTGCACAACAAATTTGCCCGGTTCCCAATCATATTTAAGCTGGCTGTTGTAAAACTTCAGTTGCTCCGGAGTAATGGTAAATGATACCTCCTTAGCCTCACCCGGCTTAAGACTTATCTTCCTGAAATTCTTCAATTCCTTTACTGAACGACTAACCGAGGCTTCGGGATCACTGATGTATAACTGCACTACTTCCTCGCCTGCATATTTACCAGTGTTGGTAACCGTTACAGTAGCCGTTAATGTTTCATTCCCTTTCAATTTTGTTTTGCTTAGCTTAACATCGCTGTAACCAAATGTGGTATAACTCAGGCCATATCCAAACGGATAAAGCGGATCATTAGAGATATCCAAATAATTTGATTTGAATTTTGATGGTCCCTTGCCATCATAAGGCCGGCCGGTATTTTTGTGGTTATAATAAATAGGTATCTGCCCTACACTACGCGGAAAAGTAGCCGTGATTTTACCTCCCGGGTTATAATCGCCAAATAAAACGTCAGCAATTGCGTTACCTGCTTCTGTACCGGGTGCCCAAACATCAAGTATAGCGCTGGCGTGTTCATCCTCCCAGGTTAAAGTAAGCGGTCGGCCATTGAAAAGTACTATAACCATTGGCTTACCTAATTTTGATAAAGCCTTTAACATGTTTTTCTGCGGCTCCGGAATATCGATATCCGAGCGGCTTGATGACTCGCCCGACATGCTTTGCGACTCCCCTACCACTGCAACAATAATGTCTGATTTATTTGCCGCATCAATAGCTTCCTTCAGCAGTTCGTCGGCAGGTTTTTTATCTACAGAAACCATTCCCGGACCAAAGTTTAACCGTTTTATAAAAGTGGTATCCTCTGTAATATTGGATCCTTTAGCATAATTAATTGTAACACCGTTACCCACAACGTTTTTGATACCCTGCATTACACTAATTGATTTTTCCCAATCACCGGCAACAACCCAGGTACCCAGCATATCGCGCTGATTATTGGCAAGCGGGCCTACCAAAGCAATGCTGCCTGTTTTTTTAAGCGGCAATGTTTGCGCATCATTTTTTAACAATACAAAAGAGTGCTTGGTAATTTCTCTCGCGGCACTGCGGTTGGCCGGTGATAATACATCCGTTGCCTCCCTGGCCTCATCAATTGATTTGTAAGGATTATCAAACAAACCTAATTTATATTTTGCCTCCAACACCCGGCGACAAGCCTGGTCAATATAAAACTGGGTTATTTTACCTTCTTTTAATGATTTTTTAAGCGTGGTTAAAAAACCCTCTCCTACCATATCCATATCCAAACCGGCTTTTAATGCCAGGGCCGATATAGTTTGCAAATCGCCAAGGCCGTGGGCCTCCATTTCGTTAACTGCAGTATAATCAGATACTACAAAACCTTTAAATCCCCATTGTTTACGCAACAGATCGGTTAATAACCATTGGTTACCGGTTGCAGGCACACCATCAATAGTGTTAAATGAGCTCATGAAACTCCCGGCTCCTGCATCAAGTGCCGCTTTGTAAGGTGGCAGGTAATCCTGGTACATTTTAATGCGGCTCATATCTACTGTATTGTACTCGCGCCCCGCTTCGGCACCGCCGTATAATGCAAAGTGTTTTACACAAGCCATTACCGCATCGCTATTTTTCATGTTGCTGCCCTGGTAACCTTGTACCATAGCTTTGGCAACCTGCCCGCCATACCATGGATCCTCGCCCGATCCTTCAGAGATACGGCCCCAGCGGGCATCTCTTGCTATATCCACCATTGGCGAAAACACCCAGTTAAGTCCTTCGGCGGTAGCTTCCTTCGCAGCTATCTGGGCTGATTGTTTGATCAAACCCATATCCCAGGTGGCCGACATTCCTAACGGGATAGGAAAAATGGTACGATGCCCGTGTATTACATCCAAACCAAATATCAAGGGAATATGTAACCTGGAGTTTTTAGTGGCTACGTCCTGTACTGCTCTTACCTTATCGGCTCCCCAAACACCAAATACGCCGCCGATGTCACCTTTCTTTATTTTTTCTTCAACTCCTTTATTTACTACCGTTCCGGTTGTGGCCGCGCCACTGGTCACCAGGTTAAGCTGACCAATTTTTTCGTCGAGCGTCATTTTCTTCATTAAACCGCTTACAAAAACATTCATTTTTGTATTCTCGGTTTGGGTTTGGGCCATTACCTTATTTAAAGGCAGCAACGCTATACAAAGCGGAATAACCCGGGTTATAAGCTGAGTTGAAAAATACTTTTCCATTATTTAAATTTACGTTGTAGGGATATAGATTTACAAAATATTGGGCAGGTAAGAGCGCCATTATTCACTCTATAACTATTTAATTTAAAATTACCGTTTATAATTGGCTATAATACAACAACATTACAATTGTGTATAAAGTACACAATTGTAATTATTATAATTAAATAATCAAAGTATTTTTGTAGAATAGCACAAATGTTAACCAAACAAGAACTTATTGAGTATTGCGACGACGCCCGTGAAACCTATCTCGATCATATTTCTATTGATTGTGTAGTTTTTGGCTTTCACGAAGGGCAAATGAAGGTATTGCTGCTAAAAACCCATAACGAAGAAAAATGGTACCTGCCCGGTGGCTTTGTGCTTAAACGTGAACCTATTGAAATGGCGGCCAACCGTATTTTAAAGGAACGGACTGGTCTTGCCGAAATATTTTTAGAGCAGTTCCATGTATTTGGTGATCCGGACAGATCAAAAGTGCATAATGATATGTATGCAGATATGCTTCCCCCTGAACGAAACTGGTTCTCCAGCCGATTTTTATCAATAGGCTATTATGCGTTGGTCGATTTTTTTGAGGTAACACCAACGCCTGATCGTTTTTCTGAAATATGCGAATGGCGCGATCTGGGTGAGGTGCCCGAATTGCAGCTGGATCATTCACTGATATTTAAAACAGCATTAGATACGCTGCGCCTGCAATTAAATTATCAACCTATTGGCTATAACCTGATGCCGAAGGAATTTACGATGCCCGAACTGCAGAAATTATACGAAACCATACTGGATAAAAAACTCGACCGCCGCAACTTTCAGCGCCGCATACTGGCTTTTGGCATCCTGAACCGCGCCGAGGAACCCCGCAAAGGCGGTGCACATAAGGCTCCATATTTATACTCTTTCGATCTGGAGAATTATCGCCATGCGCTAACTATGGGCTTTAAAGGGGGGTGGTGATATCACCACTCTTATTGTGCTGGTTTAAAATACTTATTCAACAATATACTCCAGTTTCACCTGTATATTAAGCCCTTCATTCATTTTGGCAAACTGGCCCGAGTTGCGTGTAAAATCGGCATCAGTATCCATGTACATGTTGGTTATTTTAACCAGTTCGGGGTGTTTTTCGGTGCCTATATTGTAGGTAAGCCCCTCGCCGCCTTCTAAACTTTGTTTAAGTTCAAGGTATTGCTTGCCTGTAATAATGATCATTTTTTCTGCAGTCATCTTAGTTCTGTTATAATTGGTAATACTTTAAAAAGGAGAATAATGGATCTGCTATGCATAATATATAGCCAATCAAAAGCTAAATTCAACCGAATTATTTCTCTCTTTATTATATTTACCTCAAATATAACTGATATTAATCTGGCTTCATGATCAACCTTAAAAAATTACTCTCCATAGTTTTACTATCGGGTACTACCATAGCATCGGCACAAATAACCTTACCCATAAATACCACCCTGCAAAAAACTTATACCAACGGCACCCGCACCAAAAGCGGCACACCGGGTAAAAGCTACTGGCAAAACACGGCGAACTATACTATCAAAGTAAATTTTGATCCTAAAACCCGTCAGCTTATTGGCACAGTTGGTATTGATTATGTAAATAATAGCCCTGATACATTGAAGAAGATTGAATTTAAGCTCTATCCAAACATCTATCAAAAGGGCAGCATCAGAGAGATGGCGGTATTACCAACCGACCTGACGGATGGTGTACAAATCAAATCCATAAGTATGGATAACCAGCTATTGGATAGCACAAAACTGCATATTAAGGGCACTAATATGTCATTAAAAATACAGCCAATCAGTTCTAAACAAAAAGTTCATTTGGATATTGCCTACTCCTATACGCTTAACAAAACATCACATATACGCACCGGGCAGGTAGATGACGGCGCCTTCTTTATAGCTTACTTTTTCCCCCGCATTGCTGTTTATGATGATATTGATGGATGGAACGAATATCCTTACGTAGGTTCACAAGAGTTTTATAATGATTTTTGTCATTTCAGTGCCGAAATTACCGTTCCGGGCGATTACCAGGTTTGGGCGACAGGCAATCTTAAAAATGCTGATGAAGTTTATAATCCCAAATATGTAAAACTGATCACCTCTGCCGGCACTGATGATAAAGTGACTGATATTGTCACCGAAGCAGATTTAGCTGCTGCTGATATCACTAAAAAGAACCCTGTTAATACCTGGAAATTTGAGGCCGATAGTGTTACAGACCTGGCCTTTGCTACCAGCAACCATTATATATGGAAGGCAAGCAGCCTGGTAGTTGATCCTAAAACCGGCAGGCGCACGCGTGTAGATGCAGTATTTAACCCGGCGCATAAAGACTACTTCGAGGTAGTAAATTATGCCCGCAAAACGGTGGAGACTATGAGCTATAAATTCCCTAAATGGCCCTATCCATACCCGCATGAAACCGTTTTTGATGGCCTTGACCAGATGGAATACCCCATGATGGTGAATGATAACCCATTGGAGCAAACTGAGGATGCGATAGAACTAACAGATCATGAGATCTTCCACACCATGTTCCCGTTTTATATGGGTACTAATGAAACCAAATATGGCTTTATGGACGAAGGCTGGGCAACTATTGGCGAGTGGCTCATCAGCCCGCAAATTGATCCTAAAATTGCAGACTCCTATGGCATGAGCGCGGTAAATGCCTCTGCCGGCTCGGAGCAGGACGCACCTATCATGACACTTACACCAGCGTTAACGGGGATAGCCCGATTTACCGATAATTATCCTAAACCCGGCCTGGGATACCTGTATGTAAAAGAAATGCTGGGTGATGAATTGTTTACCAAAGCCCTGCATAACTATATCAGCCTTTGGCATGGTAAACACCCTATGCCCTTAGATTTTTTCAATTGTATGAATACCGGCGCAGGCACCAACATGAACTGGTTTTGGAAAAACTGGTTCTTCGATAATGGAATACCAGACCTGGCAATTAGTAAAGTTACCCATGTGGCATCAAAATACAAAGCTACCATCACCAGCATTGGCACAAAAATGGTACCCGTACACCTCACTGTTTTTTACGCCGATGGCAGCAAACAATCAGTAGGTACAAGCATAGCCTGCTGGGCAAAGGGCAACAAAACAACCACACTAAGTTTCACTGCAAAAGGCCTAATAAAACAAATAGTATTAGGCACTACTTATGATGCCGACTCGGACAACAGAAATAACGTTTGGAAACCGTAGGTTAGAGCAAGGATTGTTGGAATAAGGATTGTTGGAACAAGGATAAAGGACTGGAAAACAGCGAGCCCGAAGCAACCTGTTAAGGATTGGAAACGTTCTCTGATCGTCATTGCGAGGTACGAAGCAATCTCCAAGCTTTACAGAGAGACCCTATAAGATCGAGTTGCCTGTGTAGAGATTGCTTCGTACCTCGCAATGACGGCTCTAAAAACCGCAAGGACGGTTCTGAAAACTTATCTATAACGCAGCGCGAACCTTCTGTTTGAATACTAAACCCTGACACTAATTAATTGACACTTAAAAATAATGAGGCAAAAGCTACCAATTGATAAGTTCACTGAGCCGGTAAATAGGTTCATTCACCAGGAGCACACCAGTGGCATTGTGCTTTTCATCAGCGTTTTGGTGGCTATTGCCTGGGTAAATTCGCCGTTCGCGCATTCATACCATCACCTTTGGGATATTAAATTTTCATTAGGTTTTGGCAGTTATGTGCTCAATCATCCATTGCACTTATGGATAAATGACGGCCTGATGGCATTATTTTTCTTCGTGATAGGCCTGGAGTTAAAGCGCGAATTTATGGCAGGTGAACTATCCTCCATGAAAAAAGCATCATTGCCTATGGTTGCTGCTTTGGGTGGCATGCTGGCACCGGCACTCATTTACTTTTTTATCAATAAAGGCACCGAATCTGAACATGGCTGGGGCATTCCCATGGCAACCGATATTGCTTTTGCGCTTGCACTGCTTTCTCTTGCCGGCAAACATATCCCAACCTCTGTAAAAGTATTTTTATCAGCATTAGCCGTGGCCGATGATTTGGGCGCTGTACTGGTAATAGCCATATTTTACAGCACGCATATTGCACTTGTTCCCTTAACCATAGGTATTTGGTTATTGGTAATACTGCTCATTGGCAACAAAATGGGCATTCGCAGCATCGCGTTTTATTTGGTAATAGGCTTTGCTGTTTGGGTGGCATTTTTGCTTTCGGGAGTTCATGCTACTATTGCCGGCGTATTGGTAGCCTTTACTATACCCGCACGCACCAGGATCAACGAAAAAAATTATGCAGAAAGCTTAAAGAAGCTGCTTTTTGATTTTGAAAAACAGATCCCTAACAACAGCACCCTAACCACGGCCGAACAGCACCATACCATCGAAAAAATAAAGGAACTAAGTATGGATGCCGAAACCCCGCTTCAAAAAGTGGAATATTTACTGCATCCCTGGGTGGCTTTTGTGATCATGCCGCTTTTCGCGTTAGCAAACGCTGGGATTATTATTGGTGCCGATTTTTTTACATCCATAAGGAACCCGGTAAGCATGGGCGTTGCCATTGGTTTGCTGGCGGGTAAATTTGCAGGGGTTTTAATGGCCACCTGGCTAATGGTTAAATTTGGTGCCCAACTCCCGGCAAAGGCCAACTGGAAACAAATTACAGGCGTAGCTCTACTGGCAGGCGTTGGTTTCACCATGTCGCTTTTTATCTCGGGACTCGCTTTTACTCATCCGGAAATGGTTGACCAGGCCAAGTATGGCATTTTGTTGGCTTCATTATTGGCAGGTGTATTGGGGGTTGTTGTGTTGAAGAAATCGTAATTTACGTCCCCTCTGGTCAAAACGCTGTTTACTTGTCATCGGGGCACACGCGACACGCGGGCGCCAGCGGAGTAGACCATCAGGGGCAAAAATCTGCACCCAACGCCTCCCGGAAGGGCTACTGTCTGTACACATCTTTTTCACTCGGTTGGTATAATAACTTAACACTGCATTTGTGCTAAAATACTGATTATTTAGGCTAAAGCCATGCTTATAATGCTTTCTATCCGTTGGTTGAAACCAACGGCAATCAAGAATTGAAGGCAAACAATATTTTAATTCATTGCCGTCCCATTTATGGGACGGATAAATAAAGAGTACGGGAGGCTTTAGCCAAATCAGAGCCATGCTAACAAACTTATGTACACACAGTAGCCGGAAGGGAAGGCTTTAAAAAATAGCGAAGAGCAAAAAGAAAAGCGGCTAACCTTCTTTTGACGTACATTTATTTTTAAGAAATAATAAAAACAGGGACAATAGAACAATTACTATATTCCAATAGAATTGTTGTAGATAACTTTGTTTAATAAATTCAAGTGCTAATATTTGGTTATGAAAAATATCTTTACAATCCTTAAACATATTCAGATAAGAGTTATCATTATACATTCTTACAAATACATTATATTGAGATTTATAATCATAATATTCACTAAAGCTTTCGCTCAAAGAAATAATTACCATTATAGATATAATCCAATTTAAAGTTGTTATTGCTTTTTTCATCATTTATCCACTTTTTCTATTTTGATCCCTAACAGTTTCACCTGTTTTATTTTTCTCATCATTGTTTTGTCCACGGAGGATGTACTGGTAGGTTTGCTTCAATTTCCATTAATTAGATTGTGCCATTGCAATTCGCAAACAAATATGTCATTAAATGCCCAATGCTGGCACGTGTGCCGGCACTTGGGGACAAAATAAAACAGGATAATGGTATAATCCGACGATATTTGAAATATAATCGGATTATTTGCAGGTGTGTAAAGTTGTGGCGTTTTGTTGAATATAATCATCTATCCTTTTTAGAAAGGAAACAGGCAGGCAAGATTCTATAATTAAGGGAAGGCTGTTTTCAAGCAACCTCCCCAGGTGGCTAAGAAAAGGTTGCCTGAAATCAACCTCCCCAAAACCATTTCATTATTCAAATCTAATTTCAAAATAACTATTTGATAATTAAAGGCGTAGTGATATTATGTAACTAAAGTGTGAAATTTTGCAAGAGGGATTTACAATCCCTCAGGGCCTGATCCTGAGGTTCCATGCAAGTCGAAAACGCATCGTTTATACCAAGCAAGCGGCCTCAGGGTCCCTTTTCAAGGAGACCCTGAGGGGACATTAATATAATTTAGCCTTGTAAATAGTTACCTTTGAACAAACCTTATCAAATGCTTAAATACGAAAATAAATTACCTGCATATAAAGTATTAAAAACTACAAACAAAGAACGAAACGAAGAAAAAGGTTTGGCTAAACAAATTATTGCGTTGCTACCAATCATAACATTATTCTTATTAGGTCTTGGCATTCTAAATCAGTTAATATATTACTACCCATTTCATCTTGATATATTAGCATACACCGATGTAAATGAAATCATATTTGAAACATCTACAAATTTTTTAATATGGCTATCATTTTTTGTCATAAATATATTATTCACAGAAATTGGAACTTTTTTTAGGTATAGAAAATTAAAAATTAAGACCAAAGAAGAATCGATTAACAAATCGGGTTTTATTATTAGGATTAAAACAGCAAATTTTATCTTCTTTACTATAATTGGCATTTTAACAATAATGTTCTTTATTTATATGCATATGATAGAGAACGAAAAATATACTCGAATTTATCAAGAATTAAAACTGACTGGCTTTGCATTCTATTTTGTTAATTTATTCGCAATTGCTTCTTTTGTTTACTTTAAGTTTATTTTCCGCACAAATCATTTTAGAGAATTAGACCCTAAATATAATATTGTATTTATTGCCATTTATTACGCTGCGTTATATACAACTACCTTTAGTCTTAATACATCAATGAATACTAAACTTTTATCGACATACGGAACTATATCAAAATAGGAAGTATTAAAATAATTTCAACATCTGATTATTACTATATCGGAAGAACTAAAAACTATATATTCTTTTATGATGCATTAAAAGAGACTACCGATATTTTTCAAAATAAAGATGTTAGTATATTATCTTTAAATACCAAAGGCTTTACTACAACAATGGATAAAAAAATAAAAAGTTTAAAAAAAGACACCAATTTAATTAGTAGGAAAATGCTTGATAGCCTTCTATTAAAAACTAATTAATTATTTAAATGATTGAATAAATTAAATTATCCTTACGTCCCCTCAGGGTCTCTCGATAGAGGATCCTGAGGTTCCGTGCAAGTCGAAAACGCATCGTTATACCAAGCAAGCGGCCTCAGGGTCCCTTTTCAAGGAGATCCTGAGGGGACGAAAGATCAAAAAGTCTCCCCTACCGGGGGAGATTTAGAGGGGGCTGTTCCCTACTTCCCCAAATTAGGTTTCCCATAAACACTCAACGGTGTTAACCTGTTCTGAAATATCACCTGAGGACTATTGAAAAACTTTACGAAATCGTCAGCGCTTACCTGGCTGGGATAGGGTACGTAGTAATGATTAACATTGCCATTTCGCCAGGCCATTACGTATGATATTTTATGTTGAAGCATGGTTGGCAATAAAACTTTTGTCCACCAATCAGCTTGCGGAATCTGTACATAGCCCGTTTCGGGCAGGCAGGCCAGCTTGTGATGACTTGTAGCAATAACATCTAAAATACCAAGGCGCTTATCCAATTTGGTTTGATATCCAGCTACACTTTTGGTACAGTAATTGTCAAAACCAATAAAATCCACATAGTCATCGCCAGGGTAACGTTCCAAAAATTCAGCTTCCGAATCAAAATCGGCAGCGGAGTAAACGATCAATAAATTATGAAGCTTCTTGTTATTGCGCAGGTAACCAATCGTAAACTGCCACAAAGCTTTAAATTCTTCGGGAGTATTTTGCTTTTTCCCCCACCAAAACCAACTACCCGTAAGCTCATGAAATGGCCTGAAAAGTAAAGGAATAGCCTCGCCGTTTTTACCTTTCAACTCCTTCAGGTAATCTGCAGCCCTATCCAGGTATTGAACGTAAGCATCATGGTAAATACCGCCGGAAATTAAATCTTTAATGGTATTGCCCGTAGTATCCCATGCGGTTTTACCATTGGCAGGGTTATCCATATGCCAGCAAAAGGTATTGATACCGCCGCGCTCATAAGCATCTTTAACCAATTGCTTTTGCAATTTAAATGCTATGCCATTTATATCGTGAATACTATCGTGCTCAATACGGGCCAGGTCCCAGCCGTAAATGGAGGGGTATGATCCTGTAACACTTTTCACATCAGACCTATCAGCTTCAAACCTCCATCCCACTCCATAAGCGGTATCATCGTGATGGCCAAACATCACCCCTGCACCCAGCAAACGCTGCATACTGTAAAAAAGAGCACGAGTTTCGCGAGTGGCCTTTTTATCGGCAGGAGCATACATTTGTTGCGCATTTGCCATCGAGCTATAAATTATCAATATTAAAATTACGCTATAAAAAATCCTCATAAAAAACGCCAACTTTTATTTTAAACTTACGGCTTAACAAGCCTCAAAACAATAATAGATTGCGGCTTGCAATTCGCAAACCAATATGCAATAAATGCCCTTATCGAAGCCTTTTTTATATATCCTCCTACCCATGACGTATTGGATTTTGAGGCGTGTGGGTCTGTCAGTCTGAGCCTGTCGAAGACTCGCGCGTAGAGGCCTTTGCCCGCTATCCTTCGACAGGCTTAGGATGACAGCCATTTTTGTTACGTCATTCTCTCCTTTAGAGGCCACCGGATTTTACGACTCACCATGCCATTAATTTTCTAATTTATCCGTTTTATAATTTCAATACAAGCCCTGCTGTTATGGTAAGGGCATTTCCAAAGGCCAACCTTATCCTCGCCGGGCATAATGCTGCCGTCATCTTTAATCCCCCAGAACCATTCGCCATTTTGCTTGTCCAGCATTTTAGTTTTGACAAAAGTCCAGTTATAGATGGATAGATCGAGGTATTTTTGATCGCCGCTGATTTGCCAGGCATTATAAAAACCAACCATTGCTTCGGCCTGTACCCACCAGTGTTTTTCTTTAATGAGATGATCATTCGCAGGTTCGTACTCGTACCATAAACCACCATCGGTATCCAGGCCTGTCACAGTTGCATCAGCAATTGCTAAACAAATCTCTTTGATCTGCTCCATCTTGCTCTGGTCGGCTATTACTTCGGCCGCCTCCAGCAACAGCCAGGTTGCTTCAATATCGTGTCCGTAGGAAACCGTATCCGATTTACGGTTCCAATCCTCGTCAAAAAACAATACGAGGTGATGAGTTTCGGCATCAATAAAGTGATCACAAAAATTATTTATCAGCGTTTCAATTTGCTTTTTAAGTTCGCTATCAGGCCAAATGCGGTACAGGTTAGTATAGGCTTCCAGTACGTGCAAATGGGTGTTCATGGTCTTTTTTTCGTTGGCATCTTTGGCGCTCAAACGCAGATCGTTTATTGGCTGCCAATCGCGGGCAAAGGCTTCCATGTAGCCTGTTTGATGCAGATCATAACTTTTATCAACCAACAAATGATACAGGGCAATAGCCTGATCTTTAACTACCGCTAAACCAGAGGCCATATAGTATTCGCTAAGGGCATAAAGCGTAAACGCGCTGGCATAAACCTGCTTTTTTGTATCCAGCATATTGCCCTTATCGTCAACAGACCAGTACACCCCGCCAAATTCCTCATCAATAAAACGAGCATTGATGTAGGCGTAAGCCCTGTTAGCCATTTCCAAACTGGCTTCATCGGGCTTCAAATTATAAGCCGCCGAAAAACTCCACAAGATCCTGGCGTTTAAAACCGAGCCTTTAGGTGCATCGGGCGTTACTTGGTTATCGTTATCTATCTTACCAGCAAAGCCACCGTTTACTTCATCGGGCGTATATTTTTGCCAATAGGTAATGATGTTGCTGAGCTCGTTGCTGAGCTCAGTTTTGTAATTATTCAATAATGTTCGCTGTTCAGGCGATAATTTGTGCAGCGGCAGGGGTGTGTTATCCGTCATACTTGTAAATCAAATGACATTTTTAATAAGGCAATTTTCTGTAGAGACGCATATTTGCGTCTCCCACCAGACGAGCGGAATTGCATTTCCGATTTACACGCGGGAGACGCAAATATGCGTCTCTACGGAGAATAGACACTTACGAAACCTACAATATTTCCTGTACTATATTTTTATTCTTATCAACAATCCCGTAAACTTTATCCACCGAAGTCGACGATTTAAAGCCGTCCTCAGGTGTATTCATCACATAATCTATCAGTTTAGCAACCGTAGTGGTGGCTACATGCATACGCGTATCTGATGATGCATAATAGATATAAACAGATCCATCCTCATCAGCTATCCATCCGTTACAGAATACTACGTTAGATACATCACCCACGCGCTCCTCTCCTTCCGGCGCTAAGAAATAGCCTCCGGGTTTGTGCGTAACCCTGGTGAGGTTGTTTAAATCGGTCATAAACATATACAGTACATAGCGCAAGCCGGCAGCTGTATTGCGTACACCATGAGCCAGGTGCAACCAGCCTTGATCGGTTTTGATAGGTGTCGGTCCCTGGCCGTTTTTTGCTTCGTAAACGGTATGGTAATTTTTATTATCGATGATAGTTTCCTGGTCAATAACTGCATTTTCCATATTATCGGTCAGGCCGAAACCAATGCCACCGCCGGTGCCGGCACTAATAAAACCATCCTGCGGGCGGGTGTACAGGGCATATTTACCATCTACAAACTCCGGGTGCAATACTACATTGCGTTGTTGTGGCGAATTGGTTTTAAGATCGGGCAGACGTTCCCATTGCACCAGGTCTTTTGTGCGGGCTATGCCGCAAGCGGCAACAGCCATTGATTGATCATGTGCGGAGGCGGCAGGATCACGCCTTTCGGTGCAGAACAGGCCATAGATCCACCCGTCCTGATGCTGTGTTAAACGCATATCATATACATTGGTATCAGGCTCATCTGTTTGCGGCAGATTGACAGGATATTCCCAAAAAGTAAAATTGCTGACTCCATCAGGACTCTCGGCTACGGCAAAAAAAGACTTGCGATCCACTCCCTCAACACGCACCATCATCATATACTTGCCCTTGAATTTTATGGCACCGGCATTAAAGGCGGCGTTAATGCCAAAGCGCTCCATGAGGTATGGATTGGTTGCCGCATCCAGATCATACCGCCAGTTAATTGGAGTATGCGCGGCTGTTAGTACCGGGTTTATATAACGATCAAAAACGCCATTGCCGGTACCTGCTATTTGGTTGGGCATTGTTATAAGTTGATGTTGTTCCTGCTGCAACAGGGTTAATCTTTGTTTAAATTCAGGAGTCATATATGTCTTTCTATCAATAGTCTTTTAATTTATTCCACCATGTCCTTTTCAGTATCAGCATGATCACTGCCAACAATGCCACGGTTACAAGCAAGGGGAATTTTTGGTTGAGGATGAGATACATGGGCAATATGGTAAGGCATAATTGAGCAATAGTCCCTATTACCACATTAAACATGTTCAGTCTGAAATTTTTATTCGGCACAAAGCTTTCATCTTCGGCCATTACCAGTTTTTTAACCGGTTCCCAAAAACCCCATGGGCGTACATTGCTGTAAAAGGACTTTAATACGGCCATATCTGTTGGCGCGCTTGCGTAGGAGCCTATAACCGAACCAGCCATGGAGATGAAGAACAAAAGCGGAAACCAATACAACAGCTCGCCGGATGGAATAAGCAGCGAAAACACCATAGAGGATAGAATACCAGCCAGCATGCCGTAAAAAAAGCCGTTGGCATTAAAGCGCCACCAATGCCACTTGAGCACATTTGATGCTACGTAGCCACCATAAAGCGCCGATACGATCCATTGCAGTACGCTGTTTACATCTTTTACAAAGAAGCCCAGGATAACCCCTACTGCCACTACAACCACGCCTACCAGGTAATTCATGGCGATGATTTTTTTGGTAGATGCCGCAGGGTTAAAATATTTAATGTAGATATCATTTACGATATAAGCCTGTGCCGCGTTCATCGTACCGGAAAATGTGCTCATGAAAGCGCCAAGCAAACCGGCCAACAGCAACCCAACCAGGCCAACTGGCAAAAAATTATTGATAACAGCCGGTAATATCCTTTCAAAATCTATAGCGCCGGTAGCATCCTTCAGGTTCATTTGATTATAATACAACAGGCCCAGGATGGTTAAGCTCACAATAAGCGAGTAACGGATGGGTAACAAAATGATACTCACAAAACCACTCATTTTACTGGCTTCCTCGGGAGAACGCGTCGACAGGATCTTTTGCATATCATAATTAGGTGCCGGACCAGCCAGCGCCGCGAAGAAACCCTTAAAGGTCATCATCATAAAAAACAGGCCGAACAGCGAGTAACCATCATCCTTAATTTTCTGGTTAACCTCATTAATAATGCCCGACCAACTCATACCCAGGTTTTTCCCAAAAAATGGACTATACCAACCGTCGGGCACATTTAAATGATGACCTGCTAATTTATGAGCAGCAATAAAACCGATCCAGATACAGGCAACAGACATGATGCCGTATTTGACCATATCGCCCAGAACAATACTGTGCATACCGCCCAAAATGGAGTAAAACATAGCAAATAGCGTAAATACAATACCATAAACATGCGGTACATATTGCGGCGCAACGTTGAAGGGAACATAGGCTTTAACCAAATCCCAGGGAATAAAAATTTCAATGAATTTACCCAGCCCAATAAATCCGTAGGCTAAAAATCCAAGACAACTAAGCAGCGCGAACGCGATAACAATTATATGTGAATTGCCTACGCCAGGTCCTGTTTTGCCAAACCGGGTGGCCAGCCACTCGGCACCTGTGGCAGCGTTTGAGCGGCGCAGCCAACGCGAGAGGTACATCATCAAAAACACCTGGTTAAATACCGGCCACAACCAGGGGATCCAGATACTTTTCATGCCATATACAAAGCACAGGCTCACCATCCACATGGTGCCGCTGATATCAAACATGTCGGATGCATCACTTAGCCCCAGCTTATACCAGGGTAATGATTTACCACCCAACATATAGCTTTCCTTATTTTCGCGGGCTTTTTTACGATACCACAAGCCGATAAAAATGGTGCTCAACAGGTACAAAACTATGATGGCAGCATCAAGTGCGTGTAGCTTCATTTATTTGACATGATTATTGTTTTTTCTTTGTGATTTTTTGATTTTTTTTTGAAATTCCTTCCAGAAAAACCCTCAAAAAATTACTGACTTTTTATCAAAATCCGCCAGGCATGCCGCCTTCACAGTTTAAGTTAAATTGGTTGATTCAAAAGTGAACTTATTAAGGTTAATTTTATAATACTTTTTTAACATTATATTTTAATATCTACACAATTCCGCCATCCTTAAATTTTCAAATCGCTTAAATAAAAACCCGGTTGCCGGTGTAGGTTTCCCTAAACTCTTTGGGGATACACAGCTTTTTGCGTTTAAAGATCCTATTGAAATTGGAGATATTGTTAAACCCGCATTTGTAAGCGATCTCGGCAACAGTAGCGGTGGAGTCTATCAGCATGCGGGAGGCATGACCGAGCCTTATTTCGTTTAAGCTATCGATAAAAGTTTTACCTGTGCGTTTTTTGATGAACCTGCTAAAAGAAGCCTCGGGCATGTTGGCAATTTTTGATACCTCGGCCAGGGTAACCTGCTTGTTGTAATTCACGTTCATGTGCTCAAACACTTTTTCGATGCGGCGGCTGTTGTAATAAAACTTATCGTTGCTAAAACTCGGGTCCGACAACATCTTCATATTGCGGGAGATAGACAGATCGTGCAGGATAGACATCAATTCCAGCACCGAATCAAAGCCACTCTTTTTATCCAGGCTAATGATCCGATCTTTAAGAGCAAGTATGGTTTCGGGCGAAAAAACGATACCCCGCTGCGAGCGTTCAAGCATGCTTTTCACAAAGCTTAACTGGTTCCGCTTCAGAAATTTTTCATCAAACAGATCTTTGTGAAATTGAATGGTTACTTCGGTGATCTCCTCGCTAAGGCATTGATGGGTAAACCAGGCATGATACAAATTAGGACCAACCAGCGCCAGCTCTACATCATCAATCACTTCTATATGGCCACCTACAACCCGCCTGGCGCCTTTGGCATTAATGATCAGGTTAAGTTCATATTCATCATGATAATGCAAGGGGAAGTCGAACTTTTTTTTAACTCTCGAAAAAATGGTAAAGCAATCACTGGGGGTAAGCGGCGTTATTTCACGCATCACATTACTTGTCGTCATAAATTGTATAGGTTTAAAAAGAAGAAAATCCTGATACGAATTTAACCAAATTATATCAACTATTTACCATTTTGTAATTTTTGAATTATAATTTACTTTCATTTCATTGCCATTTCTGTCAGATAAAAACAAACAGCTGTTATAATATTGGAAATTTGTATTCAATAAATCATCAAAAATTAGCGAAGAATATTCAAAAAACAGGTAAAAACGATTAAGAATCAGATAAGAAATTTCAAAAAAGAGATAAAAATTTATAAAAAAAATGATGTCTCAAAATTTTACACTCCATTAACCGGCATGTAAACTGTAAGCCTTAGGTTTGCACCCAATTGGTGTTTTAACATTTAACCCAAACGGTCAATACTTAAAACTCCGGCTTATGCCAATAAAAGCCCGTATATTTAAACATCCTTTTATTATGGCATTAAATTAGCACAAAAAACAATAGTCATAACAGTTTAACATTATGCCCTATAATATAATCACCAGCAAAACAATTGGTAAATATTTATTGTAGATTAACCATAATATAAATGAATCAAAAACTACTATATCATATTTAATGGATACAGCAGAAAGCACCACACCGGCGGCAGCAAAAAAAAGATCGAAATTTAGACAAAGCATCACCGACTTTTTTATCAGCTTATACCGCATCAACCAATTCATTCTGCGCTTTTTCAGGGAGGCCTTTATGCCCCCTTTTGAATTTAAAGAAATAATGAAGCAATGCTTTGAAGTAGGTGTACGCTCATTCACATTAATCACCGTAACCGGGTTTATAGTGGGGGTGATATTCACAAAGCAGTCACGGCCTTCGCTTTCACAATTCGGGGCGCAGTCATGGTTGCCTTCCCTGGTGTCAATAGCCATTATGCGGGCATTGGCTCCTTTGGTTACGGCATTAATAGCATCGGGCAAAGTTGGCTCAAGCATCGGGGCCGAGCTGGGTTCCATGCGCGTAACCGAGCAAATTGACGCTATGGAAGTATCGGGCACCAAACCATTTAAATTTTTGGTATGCACCCGCGTAATTGCCACCACCCTTACCATTCCTATTTTGGCAACCTATACCGGCTTTATTGCTATTGTGGGGGGCTTTTTAAATGTAAATCAAAACGAGGGCACTACCTGGAGCACATTTATACAGGAAGTATTTGACCCCTTAACTTTTACAGATTTTGTGGCATCGCTTGTTAAATCCATTGTGTTCGGGTTTACTATTGGGATAGTAGGTTGCTACCAGGGTTTTAACTCCAGCAAGGGAACCGAGGGTGTGGGTAAAGCCGCTAACGGGGCTGTGGTAACCGCCATGTTCCTGGTGTTTATTGAAGAAATTATTATAGTACAGATAACCAGCTGGTTCCGTTAAACAAAGGGAAACATGGAGAAGAAAATAGTTAAAGCAGACCATACCAACCCGGTGATCAGCGTAAGGGGGCTCGAAAAATCCTTTGAAGATTACGCTGTTTTGCGCGGCATTGATCTTGATCTTTACCAGGGCGAAAACCTGGTGGTGCTGGGCCGCTCGGGTTCGGGAAAATCTGTGTTGATCAAAATTATATCTGGTTTGCTAAGTCCTGATAAGGGCGAGGTGAATGTATTGGGTCATAACATTGCCCATATCCGCGAAGAAGAATTACAGGAGTTGCGCGTAAGGATAGGTTTTTCGTTTCAAAACAGCGCCTTATATGATAGTATGACGGTGCGCAAAAACCTGGAGTTTCCCTTAGTACGTAACCGTAAGGGCATTACCCGCCAGGAAATAAACACCGCTGTTGAAACAGTTCTTGATGCCGTGGGCCTGTCGCAAACCATTAACCAGATGCCTTCGGAGCTATCGGGCGGCCAGCGTAAGCGGATCGGGATAGCACGTACCCTGATCCTGAACCCCGAGATTATGCTGTATGATGAGCCTACCGCCGGCCTCGACCCTATCACCTGTATCGAAATCAACGATCTGATTAATGAGGTACAGGAACGCTACAACACCTCCTCCATCATCATTACGCATGATTTAACCTGTGCCAAGCAAACTGGCGACCGCATTGCCATGCTGCTCGACGGCCAATTTCAGCGTACCGGATCTTTCGAAGAAGTATTTGATACTACCGATAGCCGGGTTAAACCTTTTTTCGACTACAACTTTATCCAATAGAAAAGACATTATACCATTATCATGGACTCATCAGAAAATAAAAAAGCAATTACGGTAGGCCTATTTTTAGCCCTCGGCTTAATCCTGTTTATCCTTGGCGTATTCACACTTGGCGGGCAGCAAAAGACTTTTGTAAAAAACATCAAGCTCAGCTCTGTTTTTAGCGACGTTGCCGGGCTAAAAAAGGGGAACAACGTTTGGTTCTCGGGCGTAAAGGTAGGCACCATCAGCGCTGTTAGATTTACCGGGCCATCACAGGTACAGGTTTTTATGAGTATCGACCAGGCCTCCCAGCAATACATCCACCGCAATGCCCAGGCCAAAATCAGCTCGGATGGGTTGATAGGTAATAAGATCATCGTGATAGATGGCGGTAGTCCACAGGCGCCCGAAGTACAGGATGGCGATGTCCTGCAGGCCGAAAAAATGCTCTCGACCGATGACCTGCTTAAAACCCTGCAGGAAAACAACCAGAACCTACTGGCTATAACCACCGATTTTAAAGCCCTGAGTCACCAGATACTGGCCGGCAAAGGCACCGTTGGCGCTTTAATGGCCGATAACACCATGGCCGACCAGTTACGCGCCTCGATGCTTAACCTACAGGCCGCAACCCAAAGTGCAGCCCGGATGGCTGTACAGCTTGATCATTTCGGCAATAAATTAAACACCAAAGGGGGCCTTGCCGATAACCTGCTTACCGATACCGCTACATTTAACCGGATAAGGCAGGCAGTAACCCAGCTGCAAAGCGCCGCCAGCAATGCATCAGCCCTAACCAATAACCTCAACAAAGCCAGCGACAAGCTGAACAGAACAGATAACGCCATTGGCGTATTACTAAACGACCCCAAAGGCGCCGTACAGGTACAAACCACCCTTAACAATCTGCAACAAAGCTCCATCAAACTAAACGACGACCTGGAAGCCGCACAACACAACTTTTTCCTGAAAGGTTTTTTTAAGGACAAGGCGAAGAAGGCTAAGGCCGATAGTTTGAAGAAGGCGGGACAGTAAAATACAGCGGAGCGTGAAGGGAAAATGACATCTCCATCAAGTCACGCTGAGTTGTTTCAGCACCTCACGGGACAGTTAGGTGATTTGATTAGCAGTCGGCTTAGCAAATGGGATGTTGAAAAAAGTTCAACATGACGGGAATTTAATATATCATTACCAGGAACTACGCAATAGCGAACTGCGCAAAGCCGACAAGCAAATGCCCCCTTTGTCTGAACCTGTATTTATAGGATTAACAGATTCTCACGATTCCAATTTACACGGGCCCTTCTCCCATCTGTCATTGTTGTAAGATATAGAGGTAATAACATACCTGTAATTCCAAAGAACAAAGCAATGCTATGCAGAGCCGCTATAAGTTTGAACTTTGTGCCGCTCCGCAAAGAAATCTCATATCTTATCATGGCGTTACCTGCGGCCCGCGCTTTACGCTTGTACTGCACAAGCCTTAGCCACATTGGCCGGTATCCGCTGCAATCGCTAACGCAAACTTTAAGTAGGCAAAAATGCTCCGTCAGGAGCTACCTGTTTGTAGCAAATAACACAAAAATGAATTTTGCGCCGTAGGTGCTACCCGAAATTTGCGATGTGACAACATGGTGGTAAAGGGTAGCCTCTACGAGGCAAAGGTTAATGGCGTGATTTTTCTACAAACAGGTAGCACCGGACGGTGCAGGCTATTAATTTTTTTGTGCGTTTGACAAGCTATTGTTTTGCAAATGCTTAACTTATGTTACCCCCGTCAAAGGCAGGTGTGAGACGGAAGTATTAATAAAAAAAATTAATGAATTTACACTTTTTTTATTGCGAAGCCCTTTTGCTCTGCTAAGAAGATGATCGTGGCGAAGTTCACTACATTCAATTTTCTATTACGGTAACAGTAATCCAATATGCCTGCACTTTTGTATTCGTCATGATTAATGCCGTCCATCTCACACAAATACAAATAATATTTTACTCCCAAATCATAGGTAAACGTATTGGCGATTGCCAACCCGATTTTGTACCAGTCATTATAGTTGTCGGTTATTGACAGTTTGCGTGATCTTAAAAATCTGATTATTTTATCTATTGTATCTCGGTCATTTCTCAAATTTTTACCTTCAGTAGCGTAAAACAAACGTTTCTCCAACTTTCTATCTAATGTTGTAATTCTTTTTATGGAATCTTTCGGTGTTTTTGTCGCCGTTAATTTTTCTGTTATTACCTCCAAATCAACAACAAAGGGTTCACATTCGTCTTTAAATAAAGTTTCGGGATCATAAGAAGTAAAACATAATCTGCAAATATCACTACCACTTTTGTCAATCAATATGTTGTATGTCGAAGATAGATAGTTGCAGATTTCGGAATAATAGGTCTTGTGTGCATCCGCTGTAGATTCCGTACTTATTAGAATTTTCAATCCTCTATTTGATGGTGAAATCCAAATTGCTAATACGTGCTTATCATCAAATATTGTTTCTTTTTTCTCTTTAAGCTCTACTTCTTCTATATTATCTATGTCAATTACGAATAGCTTGCTATAATCACTTAGGTTGTCAGCTGTATGTGCACCATTAAACGTTCCGCTAAAGGTAACAACAGGCAAAACAGACTTGGCCATTTTGTATTCGGCTATTAAACCGGCAGTATATAAACGCCTACAATGTTCTACCTGAGTTTTGCATCTACCTTTAATTATATAATTAAGTTCCTCAAGTAATGTTATTTCTACATTCGTTTTGGCAGCTTTATTATTATAGCTTGAAATTATTATTTCTTTTCCTTTGACCATGCAATCAAATATAATACATTTAGCCAAGCTAAGAGTAGAGAAGAGTGGCGTAAGCCATTAGGTTGAGACGGTTCTTTTTTAAGATAGGCTAAATAAAATTGGCTGAAGAAATGGCTTCACGCATTGAGCCTCCGGTAGTTTATCAGTGCGTAATTTTTATGTTTGTATTTGGTTAAAATAAAATCCACACTACTCTTAGCTTTATGCCTAATTATGAAGATTATTTTTCAGCCAAGAACATTATAAAAACTTTATGTAAATACCGCATAAAGCAAGCAAAGAAGAAACACAAACTTCACCTGCTAAGAGATATCAGCCTCCACAAGGTTTCTATACTCTTGCTAAAAAATAAACACAATTGCCCGCCAAGTCTAAAAGAGCTATTCCCAAGTAGAAGAACCTGGCATCGGGCTAATAACGAAGAGCGAAAGAAATTTGACAATTCTCAAGACACAACCATTTTTAGCTTATACAAGACGATTACATCAATTCATTATAAAGTAATTAATGGAATAATAACACAACCAGACTGGTACGTAAAACTGCAGCAATTCATAGAAAGAGTTCAGGCTAGAGCCGCCAATCCCGATATGATGTATATCCAGAGCCCGGTAATCAACCCAATTAAAAAGGACAACACGCCAACGTGCAAAGTCTGTCGGCCCATTTCTTTGTATAATTTAGAAGACCGTATAATTATCGGCTTTACAGCAAAATATCTTACCGATTTATTTGACCCTTTTCTTCATAACTGTTCATATGCTTTTAGATCGTCAAAACTCGAGGAAATAAGAACTCACCATGATACAATTAACAAAATAGCAGAGTATAGGAAGGAGCGACCCAAGAAACCTATTTATGTTGCCGAATGTGATTTAGAAAAGTTTTTTGACTGCCTTAATCACAAAACAATTATAGAAGCTTTCGAAAAATTTATATTTAAAGTTACTGACTCTGGTGCGTTTTTTGAGTCAAAGGCAAGGAAAATATTTAATCAATATCTGGCCTCATATACGTTTAACAAAACTGTATTAAAATATAATGGAACTCACTATTTTGATCAATTCGGCATTCCTGGTGGTGTGTTTGATTGGCCGCATGTTAAATTGGAAAGCAATTATTATGGTGATAAATTATTAGAGGAAGACATTGGCGTACCGCAAGGTGGAGCCTTATCATGTTTGATAGCCAATTTCTTGTTACATGAGGTGGATGAGGCAGTTGATAGCGAACCTAAAGATCCGGAGTTACTCTATCTTAGGTTCTGTGATGATATGGTTATATTACATACTATTAAAGAAAAATGTGATGCGGCTTTAAACCGTTATTTACTAAAAATTGACACATTAAATCTCATTGTTCACAAACCAGAAGTAATTACCAATTATGACCGTGGTTTTTGGAAAACCAAATCAAAGAGTCCTTATAACTGGTCATCTAATTCGAATGCAAAAAGCGCTGTACCTTGGCTTGGATTTGTGGGATATCAAATTAGGTATGACGGAATTATAAGGGTAAGAAAGAAATCACTGCTAAAAGAAGCCACAAAGCAAAAGCATGAGATGCTTGAAGTACTAAAAGCGCTAAACCTAAACAAACGAACCAAACATAGGGCTAATGAACATTCCCGAAAATCAAAAAAACAACAAATTTATGCCTTGGAAAACCGGCTAATTTCGATGTCGGTGGGTCGGGCAAATTTATACAATTATAAAACCGCTCAACACGGACTCTGTTGGACAAATGGGTTTAAATGTTTGGATATGAATTTCGTGTCAAGAACGCAATGTAAATATCTCGACCGAAGCAGGAAACATACTTTATCAAAATTCGGTAAAACATTATCCAATTTAATTAAACCTAGTGAGAAACCAAGTAGGCTTTCAGAAAAAACATTCTATGGCCATCCATTTAGTTATCATGGTTTTTTGAAATAGAACCTATCAAGTTAGTGTAATACTAGCGTAAAGCGTTTCAAATACCCTTCCACGCTAGCAAACGTGTAACATGGCCGTCCACAATTTAACCGCGAAAAAAAAAGTTTTATGATTAATTATTATGCTGAGATTCATATCAGAACGAAATGATTTCCAGCACATATTGAATATTGAAATCTCAGACGTTTGATCAGCAACATTTCAAGCTCCTAAAAGACTTCCAATTTGGAGCATTGCGAAAACGTCAAATGCTATTGCAATATTGACACAATCAACCTTATAACCTCATGAATAAAACAATACCAATTCTGTGGACTTACACAACAGTCACCTGCGCTTCTTTTTTCTTAATGATTACAATTAACTCATGTGATCAGACTAACAACCAACAACATAGCGTGGTCTATACTGATAGCAGAACCGGAAACAAAAACAATAGTTCAAATGTAAAATATGAGATTTTAGAAAATACCCCCGCCCAGGCTGTTGTATTGATAAGAGAGCCTATATATCAAACCATAGACACCTCTAAGCTCTCTACGATAGCAGATAGTTTGTTTAATACTAAATCGCCGAACATTGAAAATCCTGATTGTTGGTATCGAGTATGGTTTTATTACAGGGGCGATTGGAAGGGTAATGTTTATTATGCAGGAAAATTTTGGAGGCATGATTATAAAACTCAAAGTCTAATACCGGAAAACTTAGATGTAACGGGTATTACTGGCGATGAGAGACAGGATGCGATAAATCACGATAAAAGCGTAGCTCCTATCGTAACAACGTTTGATACATTATCATACATCAAAAGAATTAGCAAATTAACCAAAGCAGAATTACGCACATTAAAAAACAGGCAACTTAATAAAGATGGTGAGGTGAGAGTTTTTATAGAGAAATGCGAACATTTACGAGACAGCGCAGGTATAGTTACAAACGAACCGGGTAATTATACCCACTTATTTTACGGTAAATTTATTAATGCATGGGGAAATATAAATTACCCTATTACTAAAAATAACTATACTTATTCCAGTTCTGTAACATTTGAGGCAACATATGACCTTTATGGCAACGAAATATATTTTTCTTCATCATTAAATAAATGATCCCCCCTCCGCTGTTCGATTCCGACTTTGAGCAGCGGGGGATACATCACTAATCAACTACCCAAAAACCTTCCAGGTAAAGCATATAGCGGCCGGGTTGAAATTCGCCGTAGGCAAAAACAACTATGATATTACCTTTTTTATAATAATACAGCCTGAGGTTATTGCTGCCCTTATATAGGTTCAGGAAGCCACCATCCGTAACAAAAGCTCCGGTTTTTATAATGAATTCAAAGTCGGCGGCCCTAATAGCGTGCTGTAGATCTTCGAGGTTATTATTGGCAAAGTCGTCCAGTTTTATGGGGGTGATCAGGGTGGTTTCACGGCTCAAATCGAATGATTTGTGCAGGATCTCCTGTTCGGGGCCATCAAATATGAGCGACTTTACCTTTTTATAATTGGTTATCATTTGGGCCGTTCTTTATCTTTTTGTTCGGCAATATACCCTCCTTTTTTCAGATCATTGATATTATAAGGTAATTCAAACTGGATCCCTAAACCGGGCTTATTAAACCAGGGGATAATCTGACCTCTTTTTACACTGTCGATAGGTTTTACAATTTTATAAACCCTGTATGGCGATTGTAAGGTTTTATCGGGCAAAGCGCGTTGCGAAAAGGGCACATCTACCTTTGATACAAAAGTGCCGCGGTCCTGGAAAACACTGTCGGCATCGTAATAACCTCCATAGCGATCAACCAACAGGCCGGCCTGCAACGTAATCATTTTTAATGACAGGGCGCCACGGTTTGGGGGCCAGCCGCCATTGAGGTTGTTTGTGCTGAAAAACTGCTCCAGTTCGGCCCATTTTTCGTGCTTCCATAATTGCCAGGCTGTTTTCGCAAGCGGCTTTTTGGTGCTGTCGGCAAAATCGGCAACAGAGGCTACAAAAACACTAAACGAAACTCCGCGTACAAGGCTGTCGTTTTTATGATGTTCCCTTCCTGAACCGGCTACGTGTTTGTGTGTTTTTTTGGAATGCTCCGTTTGCGCGTTGACAACAAAAGGCAGCAATACTGCCAACAGCAATATTCTTATTGTTTTCATAGGACAAGATGTTTGGTTTATTAACTAGCTAAATATAATATATGCAAATACTTTATCAATTCAAATCGACATATTTATTTTTAATAATATGTTGGTATTATTGATATACATATATCTTGACTTTTTTCATTTTTAATTACCGGTCGATTTTCTGATACTTCACATTGCTTGGGCCACATGTCGCATAAAGCCCGTCTGATAACCAACCACCATGCTTTTGATCCTATATAAAAAATTGTAAGGGCCTGCTTCCTACGCTTCAATTTCATCATAATCAAGCTCCCTATAAGGCAGGAATAAGTATATAACAGCTACTGTTTCTACCAGGCTTATCGCGATGTTAGGTAGTTGTAACAACATATTTGTCTTAAGCATAAATAGACCTATAATATACAAGGGAACAGATATTATCGATAAAGAGAGTAAAACCCACCTGGTTCATTTGTAACCTTTTCGTATTAAACGTGCGATGAGAATAGTGAAGGCTAGGGTAAGGAATTCCATGATTATTCCTGGCCTCGGTTCAACTATAAAATAAGTGGTCGCGTTAATAAACGCAGATGCTCTCACCAGGTTTGAGGCAACTATTAGGTTATGGTTGGCAGTGTTCATCTCCGATTGATTTAGGCGGAGTAAGATAAGAAACTTTGGATAAGATCATTTCAATCTCCCCACCAAAATTAGCTCTTACATCAGTGTATAGCCGTTTTAGGCTCTGGTCGGTATTTTCACCGCACCAGCATGAGGTCTGGATATGTATTTAATACCCGATTACAGCTGTAGCAACATTACATATTAACAGTCGCTGTTAAAGCCTTTTTAGAAAACGAGATCATCAACAAATGGTGCGGCGAAAACAACCACCATAAGCTAAAACCGTTACCTCTTTTTCAGAATGCCCCGAAAAGTAACTTATTGAACCAAAATATCATATTTAGTATAAATAGCTTCGGCTACATAACCATAGCCTTTATTATTTAAGTGCAGGAAATCTGAACGAAGGGTATATGGAATAACATCATTTTTTGCATTCTGTACATCATTCATATTTGTTGAATCTCTCTTTGAAATTAAATAAGGTTTAATATCCAAATAGTGTAAACCATATCTCGCTGCAAGAGTATCATTAATAGCTTTAATACGCTTATAATAAACTGCACCTTTTAACTCGTTCGGGGTATCACCGTTTATTATTCCTAAAACTAAGTAATGTGAATGCCCTAACGAATTTACCATCGAAGCGATATCGTTAAGTATCGTATCTGAATGCATATAGTTGTTTCGCCCTGCCCAAATGATAGTGGGATAGCTATGTAAATTTGGTGCCGCAAACATTTTGTTTTTAATTGATGTGCTGGTTGCACCATTTACACCTTCATTGATAACATCGCGACCCGTTAGTTCCGACAGTTTTTTTGGATATGTAACACTACTCCCTCCCGAGCCTTTGGTTAAACTATCACCCCAACTGATTATTGAATTTGGATTGATATATTCCTCCTTTTTACAAGACACGAAGATGACTATACAAATAAGTAATAAGTAATTTTTTTTCATTATAATAATTGCGATTTACGGTTTTTGTCTAAATATTCAACGGTTGTATTTCGCAATTAAGATAACATTTTTCCCAGACATATATATTAATACCCCATCATAATTAGCAACAGAATAGAGATATTTCAAAATTTAAAGCAGGCGATTCGAAACTGCCTAATTTAAGGCAGAAAATTAAGAGTAAAGAATAGTCATTCTCCCCACAAAATTAGCTAATACATCAGCGCTGAACTGACACACTTCAAGATAGTAGCACAAGAATGAATATTCCATTGGCTGGGAAGCCTTCCGCGTTTTCTTTACTCTCTACCTGGCCTTAGTGCTGCCATCCTACCAACTGACGTTCATTAAATAAAGATACCTGAATAGCCATTTCGCTACTATAGAAAGTTAACAAATATTTATTAAATTGGCATCGGAATGTGGCTAAACTCCTCACTCCGATAACTTAAACCGTCGCAAGTGAAAAAAATTATAACTGCACTTTTTGCTTCAGCTGTCATTTGCAGCGGCTGCTCTAAAAACCATACTGAAATACCGGCAAATTCTAAAACATTTAAAGTTTCGTTCAAGTTAGCGGTAAATGCTGTTGTAAGCAGTACCTGGCAACAAGTTTTAGGCGGGCAGGCCAGTATACGTTTCGCGGCCAAAAGTAATGACTCGTTAACTGCGTCTTCATTAACAGATGATCTCGATCTTAGTAAGCTATCTACTTATACTAAACCTGTTATCGCAGACACTTATGATGTATCATTAAAAACAAAAAGCACAGCAGTAGCTGATACCTTTATAAGATTTAACGCCCTTGCCCAAAATGTGGTAATAAATAAAGATGTTGCCATTAATATGCCGGCCACTACTACTGATGGTGTTATTACCATAAGCAAAAAACTTATAGATAGTACCACCGTACCAACTTTTATCCCAACCGGAACAAACACAACCTATAATTTAGGTGTAGCCAATGGCTATTATTTCATTTACGTTGCGGGATCAGCGGGAGGCAAAGTGACCTTTACTGAAGCCAGCGGCGGCGATCTTTTTATTGCCAACGTAACTGTAGCTGCAAATAACCAATACAATTTAACCGCAATTGTAACTAAAACTGGCTCGGTTGTTAAGCACACCTACGACTTTAAATCAAACAACAACCTAAATTAAGTTTTGGTGGAAAACTTATCGAAATGAAAAAATACTTCCCTGTAATAACAGTTATACTCTTTATATTCTCCGGGTGTGCAAAACACGATTCAACCATGGATCCTGTACCGGTTACGCCCCAGATAACCATTAAAGATATCAGCTACCCTGCATTTATCAACAGTACCTGGAAAAATGTTGTAGGCGGTAACTTAGCGTTCGAATTTGATTTAAAAGATGCAAAGGATTCTGTTGCCTCCCGTATAAAGGACAGTATCGATATTAAAAACATTACTACTTACACCAAAATAGTTGATAAAGGTAAATATGATATAAACATATCTGCAGGAAACCCTTCGGCAATTGCCGATACCTTTTTGCGGTTTAAAGGGCAGGTGAAATCATACACCGTTGATAACAAAGAGGCTGTTTCATTAACCGTTACCAGTAACGACGGACTGATAACGATAGATCAGAAATTTATTAAGGATAATACCATACCAACATTTAAGGCAGATACGGGACCAGCCGTTTATAAACTCGGCCTTAGTAACGGTTTCTATTACCTCTATATTAAAAACGGTGTCCAGGGCGCTATCTCCTTTGTTTCAAAAGAAACCGGCCAGCTGGTGAGCAAACGGCTAAGCATCGTTACACTTAACCAATACAACATGGCAGTAGTGGCCAATAAAGGTACGTTGCAGGTTGTTTTTAGTCCGTTTGCCTATAACGATGTGCCTGTTGTGTCAAGCACCCTGCTCACGTTGAATCTAATACCTGATGGCTATACAGCTACCACTACTTATTTTGTTGCTACAGATGAAACCGGAAAAATATTAGTTGAAACGAAATATATACCCGGCACAAAATCTTTTAAGCTTTCAACAACAGAATCATTTACTAAAGACCGCTTTAATTTTTATGAGATAAGAATTTCGGATGACATACATACAACTCCCAATATCACCGGTTACTTACAGGTAAAAAAGGGAAGTGTATACGTCAATACCCGAACCTATACTAATCCGCCTTTCTCAACGCTAAAGCTGCATTTAAAAAATGTATCCGGTTTTGATAAATTAAACATAAGCACTGATATGGGTAGCGCAGAAATTAACACGCCGGCCGATAGCAGCTCTTTGTCACCAATACAATGTTCTGATAAAGGCAAACTATGGGTACAGATGTTAAAAAATAACAAAGTGACCTACAATTTCTTTACAATACCAGTCGGAACTACAGACTACAACCTTGATCTGAGCAAAGTAACCAGTTCGCCCATTATAAAAAACTACACCACACCGGGGGATAATTTTTATTTGCGTGTTTCTGCCAAACAAGATAAATCTTCTGATTACGCATATGCATTTGGCCACATCAGCAGCAACTCAAACCAGCTCGACTTTTACTATCCCAATGAACCTTTTCAGCAATATACCACAGTCGCGAATTATAGAATAGGTGACTTAAACTATATCATTAAACAAGTAGAAGCTGGCATCCCCGCCAGGATCAATACTTTTGATCCCTCTTTTTCAACGCCGGGTACATCAATGGCTAACTTCAAACCATCCATTACAGGTACCTCCGATTATTATTTTGCCAATTTTATCGATTTTACTTCTGCCAAATACCTTCAGCTTAATCTATACTCACCAGCAGCGGGCTATCTTACACCTGTTAAACTCCCTGATTTTTCTAAGTATTTAGGAGTATCATCTGTAAATCTGAACGCTTTACTGTTAAAACAATTTGGGCTTTACCAGGCCGATGGCTTTAATGAGGCCCGTTTTTATTATGATCAGCCGGGAAGTGATACTAATTTAAACAGCAAATCAGTAGTGGCTTATTATTAGGTAAATGCTATTAAAAACAAACTCATTTAACTTATGCTGTTGCAAAATAACCTTGCGGTCGTTGCAAGGTCTGCACTATGCTTTCAAAACAATTCTCTATATAAAATACACTAAACGGTTCTTCGCAACCACCCTCCACTAATAAAAAAACCGGAACGCTCTAAACAGCGGCCCGGTTTAAAAATCCCCTGATCTTGTTTTATCAAATCAGCGAAACGACTTGAAAGATGCCCGGATTTCGTCAGTGAAGATCTTAGGCTGTTCCCAGGCTGCAAAATGCCCGCCTTTTTCTACCTTGTTGTAATGGATTAATTTAGGAAACGCCTGCTCTGCCCAGCTCTTCGGGGCCGGATAGAGTTCGTCAGGAAAAACGCTGACGGCAACAGGGATGGTGAGTCCTTTGGCAGTGAAGTACCCGAGTTTGTTCTCCCAATACAAACGGGCGCCAGAGATTGCCGTATTTGTTAACCAGGTGATCGTGATATTGTCAAGAATGTCGTCACGGGTAAGACCTTCAGATTGTCCGTTAAAGACGCGCTTGATGAGTTCATAGCTGCGTGCGTCGTGATCAAGAAAGTAAGCCGCAAGGCCAACCGGTGAATCCGCGAGTCCGTACATCGTCTGCGGGCGCAATCCTAACTGAAAACCATATCCGATACCTTTTTGATATACAAATTGCAAACGCTCGTAAGCGAGTTTCTCGTCGGCTGAAAGACCTGAGGGAGCCGGCGCCCCGGAAAATGCCGCGTTGTTAATGTCCTCCTGAAATACGCCAGGCATGTTGGTGTGAATAGCCAACAACTCCGGAGGTGCAAGCAGACCTATTTGCTCGGTGATGAGCGCGCCCCAATCGCCGCCTTGTGCTACAAATTTTTTATAGCCAAGGCGCTTCATCAGCACAACCCAGGCACGTGCGATATGTTGAGGGTCCCAGCCGGTAGTAGTTGGTCTGCCCGAAAATCCATAACCCGGTATGGAAGGGATTACGACATCAAAAGCGTCCTCCGCCTTTCCACCATGTGCAGTAGGATTCACAAGCGGGTCGATAATCTTCATTTGTTCGATGATAGAACCGGGCCATCCGTGTGTAACGATCATTGGCAACGCGTTTTCGTGTTTCGAACGAACGTGAATAAAATGAATGTCGAGGCCATCGATTTCTGTTATAAATTGGGGCAAAGCATTCAATCTCGACTCCACGTTACGCCAATTATAACTTGTGCCCCAGTATTTTGCCAGTGCCTGAATAGTATCAAGTTGCACACCCTGCGTTTGATCGTCTACGGTTTCTCTTTCGGGCCATTTTGTTGCTAAAATGCGGCGTTTTAAATCATCCAGGTCGGCCTGCGGAAAGGTAGTCTGGAAGGGGTGGATCAATTCCGCCGATCCTACTTCTTCTAAAGTGTCTGTGATTGTTTCCATTGTTTAAATTTTAAAATTGCTTTCTTAATTTATTTTAGATGTAAACCGTAGTCTATCAACAAATTGGTTAGGCAGACTAAACGGCCTTGTAGTATTCAGACTATTTATCAACGGAGTATCCGGCTTAAACCACGTTGATCTCTACATTAATATTACCGCGTGTGGCTTTTGAATACAGACAGGTTTGGTGACCTGCATCGGCCAGCGCCTGAGCAACTTCGCGTTCCAGGCCAGGTAAACTAATGTTGAGGCGTGCCTGCAGGTGGTAATCTTCCCCGGTTTGGGCCAGGTCCACTTCAGCATCAACGGCGGCATCTGCCGGAAACCTTACCTTCATTTTTGCAGCAGCAATCTTCATCGCACTCATGAAACAGCCCGACCAGCCGGCGGCAAACAACTGCTCAGGATTTGTTCCAGTACCTGGAGTGCCGGGACTGGAAAGTTTAACGTCCAGACGACCATCAGAGCTAATAGCTGAGCCGCCATCGCGGCCACCGGTAGTGTGAGTTTTGCCTGTGTACAGTACTTTTGTGAGCTGAGTATCCACTTGTGGATCTTCTGTATGTGTGTTTTCCATTGTTTTGATTTTTAATTATATGTGTTGTTCAGTTTTCACTTCCACTTTGTGCCAGTTATACTCCGTAGCCCTATAGTTGGCAAGGAACTTCATTGTCGCGAGCGGCACACCCTGCGTTTATCGTTCATAATTACTTTCTTAAAATTTATCCTCCATGTAAACAATATTCAGTTATCAAATTGGTTGAGCGTTCTAAACAGTCTTATGGTATTTAAACCATTTCCCAACAGATTAACGGAGCGAACTAAAAGCCGCACGCATTTCATTAACAAACAGTGTTGGTTGCTCCCATGCAGGAAAATGCCCTCCTTTGTCAAGTTTATTATAATGAATGAGATTTGGATATGCCTTTTCTACCCAACTGTGTGGCGCCACAAAAAGCTCATCAGGAAAAACACTCACGGCAACAGGGATAGTGATACCCTTTGGGCTAAAATAGGCCAGCTTATTTTCCCGGTAAAGACGCGCTGCTGAAACAGCAGTATTTGTTAACCAGAAAAGGGTGATGTTATCAAGGATCTCGTCTCGTGTAAGGCATTCATTTTGCCCGGCAAAGGCTCGTGAGATAAGATCTAAACCGCGGGCGTCAAAGTCGATTAAAAATGCCGCCATACCAACCGGCGAATCTGCTAACGCGGCCAGTGCCTGCGGGCGCGATGCCATGTAGGCGGCATAGTATACATGTTGGTATACAAATACCAATTGCTCATAGGCCTGTTTTTCCTCTCCGGATAACCATGAAGGAGTCGGCACACCTGTAAATGCGGCCTCGTTAAGTTCTGCCGGAACCGCGCCGGGCATGTTTGTATGAATCCCAATCAATTCGGGCGCTGCCTGTACAGCCATCTGTTCTGTGATAAGTGCCCCCCAATCTCCGCCCTGTGCCACAAACTTGTTGTAGCCAAGTCGTTTCATCAGCACAACCCAGGCTTTCGCTATACGCTCCGGTCCCCAACCTGTACTTGTTGGCTTGCCAGAAAATCCATAGCCAGGCATCGATGGAAAAACGACATCAAAGGCTTCCTCCGCCATTCCCCCAAACGCTTCAGGATCGGTTAGCGGACCGATGATTTTCATCTTGTGAGTTATAGAGGCGGGCCAGCCATGAGTTATAATAATTGGAAGGGCATTTGGATTTTTTGAACGTACATGTATGAAATGAATATCCAATCCATCAATACTGGTTACAAATTGCGGAAGGGCATTTATTTTTGCTTCTATTTTACGCCAGTCATAGTTTGAAGCCCAATAGCCGGCAAGTGCCAGCAATGTGGCCAGTGGCGTACCCTGCGAAAAATCATCCACCGTTTCTTTTTCAGACCATCTTGTGGCTAAAATACGGCGATGCAGATCATCAAGGTCGGCTTGCGGAAAGTTGAACCGGAAAGGACGGATCAACTCGCCTGATCCCACTTCCTCTAAAGTTGCTGTGCTGGTTTCCATTGTATAGATTTTAAAATTTCTTTCTTACATCTATCCTCCATGTCAACTGTATTCAATTAGCAAATTGATGGCGTATGCTAAACGGTTTTGTAGTAAATTTTAAAGTGTCATTATTTTTTGGCAAAGATATTTATATCATCAACCGGCATCCAGCACCAAATAGGTTAAGTGGACTAAATACCTCCTGAGGTGGACATTTTTAAACTCGAAAATTTTTTAACTTTTGCGATGATTATAATTTCCAGAAACGAAATTTACGTATTAATAGCCTCCAGGGAATGAGGGGAATAATTCAAAGAAGATCGTACTTCTTTTTTAAAGGTGACCTGAAAATTGCCTGTTTTTTGTAAAGACTACCGGTTATCGAGCCAGTGCAAAAAAATACTTACCTTTTCTTTTGGAACCACCAATTTATCGGAGACAGGTATAATGGGATTAACCAATAGTTTCCTTGCAAAATAATGCTCAACATCCTTTATTAACTGAAAGCTTATCAGGTATTGCCTGTTTAACCTAAAAAACTGACTGTTTGCCAAAAGTTTCTGAATCCGGTCCAATGAATAATTTACAGCATATTCCTGCTGATCGAAGCACACAAGTGCTGATGATTCGCACGTGACATAAAAAAAAGCAATATGATCAACGGGCACTGTGCTATATTTATTTTGCCTAAAAACAAGGAAGCTTGTTTTACCCCCGCGTTTTTCTAACACATCATCAGAATAAGATCCGCCATTTTGTTGGGTGACTTTCATGACTTGCGTTTCCATCTTATTAGGTTTTATTTTTCTTAACCATCCGCCTGCCCAAGTTTATTACATCTTTAATCAGTTAAAGAATAAACTCGGCTACCGCTATCTACCTTGGGGCCAAAAACCAAATGTCCATGTTCTCTGAAATTCTATTCAAAAATAGTAAAACAGTAAACTCCAAAAAAGATTAAAATGATTAAAAACGTAATTGCAGCAAGGTAGTGGCCGGAGTTTACAAACAGTGTACTATCATACCACTTTTTATTAGTTCATAGTAACTTAACTTCATGAATAATTAATGGAGAAAACCTGCTTTATTCGTTAATGATTGCCTGTACGGTAAGCCATTGGCCTATTATTATTTGAGGCGAAATTTTATTGGTAACAAATTCAACAACTTAGCGTCAAAAGGTTATCAATATAACCTGCAAGTTTTACTGAATTTATTATTAAACATTAACCCCATAAAACAACCTGTCATGACCTCAAAAGAATCATTCTCCCTAAACGGGGATATCCTGCTTAAAAAAGTAAAAGAACTAATTGCCGAAGGCAACATCAGGAAAATAACCATAACAGATCATTCCGGTAAAGAATTGATGACATTTCCTTTGGCCGTAGGTATAGTAGGCATTTTCCTGGCACCAGTATTGGCAGCCGTAGGAGCAGTAGCCGCGCTGATTGGCGAATGTACCATTACCGTTGAACGGGAAGAGCCGGAAGCAGAACAGAAGGACGAATTGTAAATTACTGCAAATGCAATAAGTTAAATGCATGCAACGGCAGTTGGAGTTTAAAAACAAATATTGCTGTTGTATGCATTTTATTGATACTTTTCCCATCACTGGCGAACACCTGCCGCGTAAATCCCGCTGGTAAAATTCAACAATATGGTGCATTTTTACAATTGCATCAGCACTCCTCTATAGTTTATGGAAATAAGACCGGCCACTCAACAAGATTATGATTCAGTTTGGGAAATATTCTCAAAAGTTATACAAACAGGAGATACGTACGCGTTTGATCCTGAAACTCCAAAAGCTGATTTACAAAAACATTGGTTTGCAAGCCCCATCCAAACCTTTGTTGCCGAAGAGGACCATAAAATATTAGGCACTTATATCATAAAGCCCAACCAGGTGGGACTGGGCAATCACATAGCCAATTGCGGTTATATGGTACATCCTGATGCCAGGGGCAAAGGTATAGGAAGCCTGCTTTGCCGGCACTCTATGCAAATAGCTAAAGAACAAGGGTACCAGGCTATGCAGTTTAACATTGTGGTTTCAACCAATTATGATGCGGTAAAGCTTTGGCAAAAAAATGGCTTTACTATTATCGGCACTACCCCTAATGGTTTCAGGCACCTGCAATTGGGGCTTGTAGATACCTATATCATGTACAGGCCGCTGTAATACACCTTCATGCTTCAAAACTGCATATCGGCCCCCCATTAGCGCAAGTCTTGTGTGGTGGATAGAGTAGTGGCTGACTTGTGTTTAGTACAATACCTTATCTACCAGCAACTGCCGCTTCAATATCTTCCTTAATAAATACCCATTCCTTACCTTTTAAGCAAATGGGATCCAAATCATCATTGGCATCAGCAAAATCCGAGAAATTATTTATAATCAGGCGTTCATCATGTGTCCATTCAAAACGTCGCTTGTGGAGAATGATCATGGTCGCGACGCTGTATTGACTTAGTAATTCATGCAAATCCCAAAAGTCTTTTTTCCTGCCGCCCCTTTGTACTACATCTATTTTCATGGCAACAATCTCTTCCATAGTTGCCATGCGCACACCATCTCGCAGAAACACATCTTGAAAAAAAGGATCCATGGAATAGTATAAATCCAGTTTGATAACGTTATCCGGATCAGTTCCAATAAGGTAAGATTTTCCCATGCCCGGATTACCTCCAAACTCACCATCTACATGCCCGAAGCTTTTGTTGAGAAATCTTTCAATAGCGTCAAAATCAGTAGAGCCATAATTTGCATCAGTAAAAAGATCTATATCCACAGACATTCGGTGTCCCAAATACAAGCTCAACGCCGTGCCGCCAACAAGTCTGAAGTCTTTAAGTTCTTCAGCCTCCATTAATGTCATTAAACAGTGTTTTAAAAGGGCATTTACAGTATTCCAATAGAGCATGTTATTTTGCTTTTACGTGTCCCATTACGGGCAGTGTATTATTTGCAATTCTGGTACTGCCAGTAATAGCCTTAATTTTATCTTTACCGTAGAACCTCAGCATTTCTTTTTTTTCATCATCATTTCCCCGTTCAAACACACGTTGAATAACTGCTTTATACTGCTTTTCCCAATCAATCTTAGTGATATCTGTATCCCAGAACAGCGTTTTTCGAATAACAGAAAGATCAGGACGTTCCCCTAAATTAGCTTTCTGCTGTTCCTTTTTTATTTCGTAATAAGTCTGAAGCAGAAGCATTGTTCCCTCTTCCAATCCTAAAGCTTTGTCAATTTTTAAAGATAGTGCAGGCGTCAGTCCGCGTTGTCCTTTAGTAATGCTGTTTAACGTTTGAGGATATTCATGTAATGAAAGTGCAAAAGGGCCTTTTTTGAGGTTTCTTTTTTTAAGCTCACGTTCCAGAATAACTCCTGGATGAATGCCCTTATATTTTTCGATTACAGTTTCCATATGACTAATATAAACAAATTTGTTTATAAAATTACAATTATACAAATATGGTTATAAACGAACTATTATCCTCTCAACTTGTTATTAATAGATTCTTAATTGTAGGGTTGTGGAATGTTATAGTGAACCGTTCAACCAAGGTTGGGTGAAGGCCTTTCTAAGAATAATTTTTGTTAAAAGTTCCCCCTTGCAGAAATTATTGATCCAATTGCGTATTCCTTTGATCAGCTGGGATCTTCAAAAAAGCTTTATAACTGGTATCCAGATAAACCACAAGGTTAAAATCGGCACTGAAATAAGTTTTAGCCGATGGGGTATAAAGAACTAAAAAGTCGTCCATATCCTTACCTTTTAAAGGCAGGTACTTGGCTATATTATCGGCATTAAAAACCTTGACTATTTGATCCTGTTGGTCCTGGTTTATTAAAAAATCCTGCTGTTGCTTGCGTTTCCGCTCGTCCTTTTTAAAATACTTTAACCTTAAAATGACGCCGCCATCATAATCACCATTCTTATCGCGATGATACACCATTGTTTGGTTATGAAATTCGGGCGCGGCGAATGAACCAGCGTGTATGGCTTCTGTGGCAGTTACTTTTACCTCGTTAAGCATATTATGCTGAGGCGTCAGGAATATTTCAAGCGGTTTATTGCCGGTGAGCAGCACAGTATCCGGCTTATAAAAAGCACCACTAAATACCAGCAGTTCGCCGGCTTTGCCGCCTATACTAAATGCACCGGTTTTATCAGTAATAACAACCTTATTGCTGCCCAGATTTTCAACCCTTATATTTTGCAACACCACGCGTGTTTTATTCTCATATACAACACCGCTATGCAAACTTTGCCCCAATGCAACTGCCGAAATTATGCAGCCCGTAAGTAACAAAAACACCCTTTTAAGCATATATAAAAATAAACATAAAATTTAAACTACAATTATACAAAACAGCATTTAACTAAAATTAACAGCTTTGCAATCATATAAAACATCAATGAAAACTCTTTAACATTGAGTGCCTGACGGTTGCACATTCATCCTTGACCTTTACGATATAAGCAAAGTATAAAAAAAAGGTGCACCCGAAGATGCACCCTTTATAAAAACCATTATTGCAAAGCAATAAGATAGTAGTTATTTATCATTCATTATTCACCTTTAGTCTCACCGCTCACTATTCCTCCACTCACGCCGCCACCTTCATTAACGCGCTGTAACTTTTTCAGCATTTCGCTGCCTATCAGGGCATCTATCATACCGTTGCCGCCACCGTCTTTACCGCTTACCAGTATTTCGGGAACTAACTTAATTCCATTGCTGGCAAGGGCCTCGGCTACACGTACAATGGCATATTGCTCGGTACCCATGGCTTCGGTTTTTTGTTTGGTTACTTCGGCTTCGGCCATACCTATGGCTTTTATTTTGGCACCTTCGGCCAAACCATTTACCTCTGTCGCGTTGGCATCGGCCTTGGCGTTTACGGTTTTGGCTTCGGCATCAGCTTTAGCTATCGTGATTCTCACTTCGGCATCAGCCTTAGCGTTAATAGTTTTGGCTTCTGCCTCACCACGTGATGCGGCAACCCTTGAAGCGGCCATTTGAGTATTGATCTCTACCTGGCGGGTTGATTTTACAACCTCTGGCTGCATATCGGCGCCAGCTCTGGCACTTTCAAATTCCTTACGCTCAATTTGCGCATGGCGTTGTATCTCATAAGTAACTTTTTCCTGTTCAGCTATTTTACGATCGGTTAAGGTTTTCATTAAAGCTGCAGGTGGCACTATGTCACCTATCAATGTATCCACGCCTACCACGTTGTAAGAGGACAATACTGTGCTGATGTGTTCCTTAGCATCATTTTGCCTATCTATACGGTTGGCCAAAAAGCCAATCACATCACTTTTTTGTGCCGAGTTACGGAAATAGTTGGCAATAGTTGGTTCCAATACCTGCGATACCAGGTTTTTCATTTTACCAAAACGGGCTATTACTTTTGGGGCCTCGTTACGTGGCACGTGTATGATCTGTGACACATCCAGATTGAATGTAAAACCATCGCTTGATCTTACCGTAATGGTACACAGGTTTTTATCCAGTTCATGCGCTTCGGTACGGCTATCGGCCCAGTTTAATACTATGTTGGTAGTAGGCACAATTTCAACCGCGTGGGTATAAATGTTAACCGGGTGCTTACCGGGATCAAGTGGCTCGTCCCAAACACCTTTTTGGTTCCGTTTAACAATGTTACCATGCTTAAAGGCATCGCCGCTGGTATCCTTACCTTCTGGCCCAACAAAGGAGTTAACCACACCCACATAACCAATCGGGATGTAGATCATATCCACCTGTTCCACCAATACAAACCATGGGTTAAGGTAATAAGTACCCGCCAAAATTACATCCTCCTGCAAACCCTTACGGCCGCCAGCATTAATAAATGCAATAGGGTCCTGGTAGTTTTTATGACCTTCAACAGAGTAGCCGGCAATTTCGCCTTTTGCCAAAGGTTCACCATCAAGGGTGGTAATAATACCCACCTTGTTTTCCTGGATCTGGGTAATAGGCACCATCATAATCTCAAATAAAAAGGTATTGATACGGTAACTACCTGGCGTAAGGAAGGCAGCCTGCGGACCTTTTTGACCATTGTTATCCAAAAACGCTATCGCATCCTGGAACTTATCGCAGTTTACCGGTTTACCCAGCACACGGCCGGTATCAAACGGTGCACCATCCTTTGCCTTTACCAGCCCAAGCTTATTTTGTTCAATAATTGTAAACGACTCCATGGTAATCCCATACTGCCACGGCCACATACCCCAGTATAAACCCGGCGCAAGTGCTTTAGCCTGCATACCGGCCTCGCCGTTAGTAGCAATGATACGTCCATCGGGCAAGCGCATTTTTCCCGAAAGGGTAAACTTTTTAACCACCAGGCCAATACGGTCATCGGGTACTATCACCATACCAAAAAACACCCGTAAAACAAACTTGTACATTACAAGCACCAAAATTACAGGCACAGCATAAAATAACATCACAATTGATTTGTCCATTTTTTTAAAAGATTTAAATATTTGATTTTTTTAACGGAACCCTTAAGGTGCGGGTCCTCACAATACTTAATAGCATACCTTTTGGAAGGGAGTCCTTGGCTATTTAGTGTCATTTAGACAGTTACGGTTATAGGTTGTTACAACAATTTTAAAAATTATTTTTTGACCGGTGATGATTTGCCGTTAATTTATTTTTGCCCGCTCATTCCGCCTGAACCTGAATTTGCGAGATTAATTGATAGACAGGATTTTAACACCGATACTTGCATCCTCGCCACCGGTATTCAAAAGTTTTTTTTAATTCTCTCCCAACGGAGGGGTTCGGCTGAAATGCGCGCAATGGCAGGGAGGGGTTTCGCCGATATACATACTGCAATCGTACTTGAACGCCTGACTTAACCCCTACCTCCCCTTCCCCGAGGAAGGAATCGCACATTGCCCCTGTCTTTTTATTTCTTCCTAACACCTATGGTATCCTCGCAAGCAACCATTCCCAACTTAACAATATTACTCATCCTCAATACCTTAACCACCCGCCTGATACTAAAAAAACAATTTGCAATCCCAATAAGTTAGTATAATAACACCTTTATATAACATCAAAAAAAATAATCGTCATGTCCATATCAGCATCAAAAAATAAAACAGGCGACTCAAAACCAACAGAAAGCAGCAAACCCGCCAGCAAAGAGCTTAAAACCGATTTCCCGATGAGTGAAAAAGACGAGCTAAAAAAAGCCGAAGAACAGATGAGAAAACGCGCAAAAGGCAAATAGTTTTGTTTTTAATTTTAAAGGCAATTGCATAGCTTGGCTAAAATATTACCTGTCATGATTAAACATAGCTTTTTACTATTAGCCGTTGTACTGTTCCTGCTAACATCATGCAAGCCATCGGTTAGTGTTACAACCCTTACCGGCAAATGGAAATACGTAAAGGTTGAGCATCCCAATGCCAGTCCGCCGGATACAATGAAAAAGGCCGATCTGGATGAGGTTGTCCCTTATATTCAATTTACCCCCGAAATGAAATTCCTGATTGTATGGGGTGGTAAATTCCTGGCGCACGGCAGTTTTACCCTTAATGGCAGCAATATGAACATAACAGAAGTGCTACCCGACGGTAAAACACGCAGTTATGTTTTTACCGTATCGGAGCTAACAGAAAGCAAAATTGTTTTTGAAACGATAGGAGCAGATGGCTCCAAAGTAACTGCGTTACGGGCGAGTAAGTTTTAGGAGGTTCGTGTTGCGGGGTTCGTGTAGTTAAAGTAAATGAAGTTATGCCTCCCGCTGTTTGTGTCCTCACAAACAGCTTGCACAATTAACGTGGTAGCAGCAGTTTGTGAGGACACAAACTGCTGGAATAGAATAGATTTCCTGAAGTTTTTTAATTCCCTCCCCAATGGGAGGGGTGCGGTTGAAATGCGCGCAATGGCAGGGAGGGGTTTCGTCGACATTCCATCTGCAACCGCGCTTTGAATCCTGATCTAACCCCTTCCTCCCTCCTCGTCCAAAAACTGCGTAACCACTCAACGAAGTTAATCCTTGCTCCTTCGTCCGAAAATCCTTGCTCCAAAAATCTTCAAAAATCCACCCTCCAAAAATCTTCAAAAAAAGGTGATATATCTTCCTTAACTTGCACATAGTAATAAACAGTAAACAATGGATGCGGTTAAATTACAGGAACAGGCGGCAAAAAGGCAGGAGCTTTTTATAGCCTTATATCAAAAAGTTTTCCCGGCTGTGGCAAAGTATGTATCCCGCTGCGGCGGGTCATTTGATGAGGCTAAGGATGTTTTCCAGGATGCCTTGCTCAGTTATTACGAAAAAACAGCTTCTACCGGCTTAGCCATAAACAACAGCGATGGTGCCTATATTTACGGCACGGCGAGATACCTGTGGCTCAAACGCTATAGGGAAGGCAGTCAAACATCGCCCCTGAATGAAGCCCAGGTAGCCAACGCCACTGCTGAAATTGCACCCATACCGGATGAACATAAGTTGCTTCGTTTTTTAGAAACCGGCGGTAAGCGCTGTATGGAATTACTCCGCTCCTTTTATTACGATAAATTACCGATGACGGAGGTGGCAGCAACATTCGGCTTTTCGGGTGTGCGCTCGGCAACGGTGCAGAAATACAAATGCATCGAAAAAGTGAGGGAAACGGTTAAACAAAAAGCATTAACGTATGAGGACTTCCTTAAATAACACAGCACAAACAGAAGCCCACCTGCTCAACAAACAGCACCCCGGAGATGCATTATTGTTTGATGCCAGGCTATTACTGGATACCGATCTGCAGGCTAATGTATCGGCCCAAAAACAGGTTTATACTTTGGTGCAGCAGTATGGCCGCAGGCAGCTAAAACAAGAAATAGAAGCAATACATCAGCAATTATTCACCCAACCAGAAAACCTCAGTTTCAAACAAAAAATAGCCCGCATATTTTTAAACAGGTAAGGCAAAGCTTACCACAAAACCAACATTTTCATGAATATCGATAAACAGGAATTCCGCAAATATGCGGTCATGCACCATGCTATTGCCGGTTCGCAGGTAGATAGTTATATCTCAGGGGTCGAAAAAAGTGCCTTGCCTACGGCCATGACGCCCTACATTACCGAAGAGCGCGAAATGCGCGTAGCCCAGATGGATGTATTCTCGCGCCTGATGATGGATCGCATCATTTTCATGGGCCAGGCGGTTGACGATAATGTGGCCAACATTATACAGGCACAGCTGCTTTTTCTGCAATCCACCGATGCTAAAAAAGATATTCAGATGTATATCAATTCACCGGGCGGTTCGGTATATGCGGGTTTGGGTATTTATGATACCATGCATTTCATCAGCCCCGATGTGGCAACCATTTGCACCGGGATGGCCCTATCCATGGGCGCGGTGCTGTTATGCGGAGGCGCAGCAGGCAAGCGTGCGGCCTTACGCCATTCCAGGGTGATGCTGCATCAGCCATCTGGCGGCGCGCAGGGTATGGCATCTGATATCGAGATTGCATCCCGCCAGGTACTCAAAATAAAGCAGGAACTATACGAGATCATTGCCAAACATAGCGGCCAGCCTTACGAAAAGGTTTACGAAGTATCAGACCGTGATTACTGGATGATAGCCGACGAGGCTAAGGGATTTGGGATTATTGATGAGGTGCTCATGTAAATAAAACTTTGACGGGGTTTGAAAAATCGGTGCTTTTATATTTAACTTTAATACACCGATTTTTCAATTAAACCTACCGAAATGAACCGTAGCCAATTTATCTCATTATTAGGTATCCCTTTTTTTGCAGGTCTTTTTTCTTCAACAAAAAACACTCCTGTAAAAGATCTTTTAACAGATTGCGATGATCCAATCACCCCACCGGTACCGGAAGGCCCTTACTATAAAAATGAAAAATTAAATCGTGCAAATATTGTGGAGCATAAAACAGGTACGCCTGTAAAATATATTTTCATGGTTGAGGATAAGCATTGCAAACCCGTTAAAGGCGCTATTGTAGATATCTGGCAGTGCGATAGTGAAGGTCATTACTCGGATTTTAAAGCAGAAAACACATTAAATGAAACCTGGCTAAGAGGTTACCAGATAACGGATGACAAGGGTAAATGCGAGTTTACATCCATATTCCCTGGTTGGTATACCAACCGCTTAACACATCTGCACGCCAAAGTTCACATCAATGGTGAAACTGTGCTTACTACTAACCTGTTTTTTGATAAAAAAGTCGAAAATACGATCCATAAACAACCACTATACCCTAAAGGGCCCAACCCCACAACAATTACCGAAGATTACGAATTAAGGGTTGATAAGGACACTAAAAGACACGATACCCTTATCATGAATATAACCGCTAATAAAAAAGGAGAATTAACGGGATATTATAAAGTAAGCGTGGCTTAATGATGTAAACAACATTTTTCATGTTTTTCATCAGTGACTAACTACAGCCGCACCCGCCACTGCTTCCACCTTGTTCTTAATAAACCTCCTGCCAATAACCAATATCAGCAAAGCCACTATTGATGATGCGGCCATTACCCCTGCCATTGGCAAAGTGGTTTGGCTTTTTATCAGCGTAACGCCAACAGATGCCAATGAACCTACCGCCATTTGAAACGCCCCTAAAAGCGCCGAAGCGGAGCCTGCATTTTTAGTAAATGGAGCAAGCGATAGTGCCGATGTATTGGGGCTGCAAATACCTACACAGCATAAAACTCCAAATATCATAACAATTGCGCCTCCCATGCCAAACCAGCCATTAAAGGAACCTATTAAAAACACTACCGAAATAACAACCATACAAATCAAAAATGCATTTACCAGTTGTTCGCTGCTGTATCTCCTCACCAACATGCTGTTCACCTGGCTGGAGCCTATAAACCCAACCGAAAGCCCCGCGAAGATCCAGCCAAAGGATTTCTGGCTCACTTTAAATACTTCTATAAATACAATTGGCGATGAGGCAACATAGGCAAACAAACCTGCAAAAGCAAAGGCACCGCTTATGGCGTAGGTAAAAAACTGTGGATTTTTCATTACTTCCCAAAAGTTGGTGATGATGGGTTTGGGTTTTAGGGAAAATGAGGGATCGGGCTGATAGCTTTCCGGTAAAAAGAATATAACGGCCAGCAATATTAACACGGCTATAATGGTGAGGATTAAAAATATCACCTGCCACTCAAATGCCGCTGTTATATAGCTGCCCACAGTTGGCGCAACCATGGGCGAAGCGCCAAGCACCAAAATAAGCAAGGCAAATACCTTGGCATTATCTTTTACCGGGAACAGATCACGTACCATGGTCATGGAAGCCACCCCTGCCGCGCAACTGCCCACCGCCTGGAAAAAACGCATAATGATCAGCATCTCCAGCGAGGTGGAAAAGAAACAGCCTATAGATGTTACGATGTACAGACATAAACCAAAATATAAAGGCTTTTTGCGCCCGTACCTATCCAGCAAGGGGCCATATAATAACTGCCCGGCAGATATGCCTATAAAAAAGCTGGAAAGTGACAGTGCCACCTGATCGGTACTGGTATGCAAATACTTTGCTATCGCCTTAAAACCAGGCAGGTACATATCTATTGAAAAAGGCCCTAAAGCGGTGAGTGAACCTAATATGAGGATTAAAAAAAAGTATCGTTTTTTGGTCATATGCTATTAGTTGATGGTCGATTGACCGTGGTCAACGGGTTTTAAGGGTATTAAAATTACGGGCCAAAGATACCACTAACAATGGACTATTGCCCATGAACCCGGACTTAAAAAGTTTCGCCCAAGTTGAGGTTTATGGACGAATAGTTGCGGCTTACTCCATAATCGAGACTGATATTTGTGCCTGCTTTTTTGTTGAATTTAAACCGCAACCCCGAGCCTGCGGCCGGGTGCCAAAAGGTAAATTTCATATTATCGGGCTCGGTAACGGAGTTTACGTTTGCAAACAAAACAAAGCCTAACAAGCCGTTACGGGTAATATCGCGGCGGTATTCGGTTTCAAAATAGGCAAGGCGCTGCCCCCGGTAGCGGTTCTGTTTAAATCCCCGGCCCGATCGCTGGTAAGGCTCCCAACCCAGGCTGGGCAGGTTGAGGTAGGGCGTTCCGGGTGTAAGCGATGTCCAATAGTATGACCAGAATGCCAGCACATTTTTAGGTCCCGAATTGGTTAGCGAAACGTACTTACGAACATCAATATATAATGACTGCCAGTTGGTATGGCTGCCCAGCAACCTGGTATTAAACCTGTACGATATATTAGCGTAAGCTCCGGGTAATGGATCAATGGAGTTTTTACGGGTATCGTACAATAAATTCAGCGTAGCCCCTGATGAGAAAGCATCCTGGTTTGTGGCCGTGCCATATTTATAATTACTAAAATTACTCAGTGTATTGTCACCCTGATTTTCAATATCTACATAGTAATCCAGGTTATAACCTACACCTGCGTAAAAATATGGCTTTATTTTTTTTAGCACTGTTTGGTAAAAACGTACGTAGTTGTAGTTAACCAAAAACTTATGATCTTCGGGCGCATTCCCACCAAGGCCCCAGGTGTACTGAGGGTAAACCAGCAAACGGGTATCGCCTGTTATGTTCCATTGGTTATTATTAAGCCAAATGTTTGATCTGATAGGCAAACCATAGCGGCCTTTTAAATTAAAATAAGGCGTAAATACAAAACTGGATAGGTTGGTTGTTGCCGGGTCGCCAAGATAAAAACCGGCTGTGGTTGAGGTGAATAAAGCCCTCCCGCCGCTTCGCCCGTCTGATGCGGATATGGGTAAAATAGAAAAATAGAACTTCTTTTTCTCAACGGTTGATACCTTTCTGGGCTTAATATTAAACACCGATCTGAAAATATCTATCAGGTCTCTTTGTGCAATAGTATCCGTTTTGCTTTTAAGGGTATCGGCAATGGGAATGGCGTTTTGTGCCATCACAACGTAGGGAATTGAACAAAATAATAATACTATAAACGCTTTACCCATTATATATTAAACGGAATACTTAAATATGCTGTTTGGTGTTTTTTAATAATTTACTCAATACTTTAACGAATAATTTGATTGTTAAGCATTTAATGAAACTTATTCCTTAAGCCCCCATTTATGCGGTGGAGCCTTAAGATAGCAAGAAAAAGCCCGCGATTGAAATAACCGCAGGCTTATTAAGTTATTTTAACTTTTTTTAACCTTATTGATATTTAACAGTGGTTACAGTAGTGGTTTTACTGTAAGGACGGTGATGCCTTGGATGCGCCCTACGCCATGCAATACGGCGCGCACGTTCCTTTTTCTCTCTGGAACGGCGAATTTCATTACCGACAATGTAACCACCGCCGGCACCAACCGCACCGCCAAGTAATGCGCCGCCAACGTTATGCCCTATTAAGCCCCCTGCAACGGCACCGCCGGCGCCGCCTATAATGGCTCCTTTACCCTGATCGCTGATTCCTTTTTTCCTGGTAGTTTGCGCTTGTATGTTTGATGCGAACGTGAGCAGGAACGCAAAACACAAGCAAGCGAATATGATTAACTTTTTCATAACAATGTATCTGATAAGTGTGACAAAATATACAATTGATACCTATGCAAATAACAAGCCGAAATGTAGTTTGTGATGATCGCTGAGCCGTTTGGGGCGCCAGGTTACGGTATATTTGAATTTAATCGCAAGAGTTTGCTATAGCCCGCTTAGCTTTTATTTTTAAGTAAAAAACTAATAAACAGACGATTGAACATAAACAATTCAACTCCAATCAAAAAAACCACGCTCTGCTAACAGCATCCCGGCTATTCGTAGCTGCAAAAATCCCTGCCGCTGCTGCAAATGCATTTTTACTTCAGAAAAGCCAATACTGTATCAGAAAACTGTACACTTTTGCCTGCAATATTATGATCGCCGGAAATGTAAGTTAATTTTGCCCCCGGTATGGCTTGCTGAAGCCCTTCTTCAGATCCACCGTCTTTGTCCTCTGTTCCGCAAATTATTTGTACCGGTATTTTCACTTTAGCCAGTTCGGCCTTACTGGTTGATGGCTGGTATTTTTGTTGCAGGGTAAGCGCGGTAACATCAAACAAGGGGTTGCTATGAATGTATTTGATCATGCCATCCACATCGTGAAAAGTAGTATCGCCCATGAGTGCCTTATACGCATGCACACGCCTTGGCCAATCGGGGTTGGTGTATGCATCGCCCATGCCGCCCATTACCAGTTTTTGCACCCTTTTATCTAAAACCAATATACGCGATGCAATGATTGAGCCACGCGAATAACCCACTACATTATATTTTTTGATACCTAAACTACTTACCAGGCCCATAATATCTTTAGCTTCGGCATCATGAGCGTACCCGGCGTCGGTATGTGGCTTGTCTGATCGGCCATTGCCACGCTGATCCAGTATGATCACTTTATAGCCGGCATTTAACAGATCATTAAAAAGCGGACCGTTCTTCCAGCCCTGCCCTGTACCCGAAAACCCATGGATCAGCAAAACGGGAAAGCCCTCCCCCTTAACTTCGTAGTAGATTTTAGTGCCGTCAAACGAGGAATAATAACTCCCGGCAGTACCTTCCTGTGCAAAGCCAACATGATACACCAGCACCATCAACACTAATATGGTTCCTGCTTTAAATAGCTTTTTCATGGAGATGATTACTTTACAAACTGGTTAATGATCAATACACCCACTAAACCGATAACCGAAACCAATGTTTCCATCACCGACCATGATTTAATGGTATCTTTTATACTCAGGTTAAAATATTCCTTATACAGCCAAAATCCAGAATCGTTAACATGTGAGAACGCCAGGCTCCCCGCGCCAATAGAAAGCACCATTAAATTAGGGTTCACATGGTTTTGAAGCACTACCGAAGCTACAATGCCCGCGGCCGTTAATCCAGCAACGGTAGCCGAACCTAAACTAACACGAATTATGGCGGCAATAACCCAGCCCAATATCAGCGGAGGCAGGTTAAAGGCCTGTAACTGGGTGGCTATCTGGTTGCTCACGCCACTGGCAGTTAACACCTCCTTAAAAGCACCCGAGCCGGCAATAATGAGCATGATTAGGGAAATATCTTTTATAGCATCCGTATAATTAACGGCCAACTGGCTCATTTTTTTCCCTTGTTTTATGCCCAAAGTGTAAGTAGCTACCAAAAGCGCTATTAGCATTACAATAGATGGATCACCCAGGAAGGCCACAACCTTTAATAATTCCTTGTTTTTGAAACCCAGGTACGGAAAAAAAGCGGTTAGCATCAATAGCATAACCGGCAGCAAGGCAGTAAAAAAGCTATTGAAGCCACCCGGTAATTTATCTGCGGGCAATTCTTCTGCTCTGAATGTAGCAAGCGGTTCTGATGGTATTTTTTTTAGGAATTGAGCAAACACCGGTCCCGCAAGTATAATTGCCGGGATGGCAATCATTAAGCCATAAATAAAGGTAGTGGCCATATTTGCATGAAACAGCACCACCAGTGCCGATGGTGATGGATGCGGCGGCAAAAAACCATGAGTAACTGATAAGGAAGCCAGCATAGGCAAGCCAATATATACCGCCGGGAGCTTATATTTGTACACTACCGAAAATATGAGTGGTACCATCAGCACAAAGCCGATGCCATAAAACAAGGGTATGCCTATAATAAAACCGGCAGTAACCAGTGCCCATTGAATGTATTTTTGGCCAACAGCTTTAACTAATACTTCGGCAATTTTTTGGGCAGCGCCGCTCACCGCAACCAGTTTACCCAGCATGGCGCCCAGGCAAATAATGATGAGCAACTGACCCATAATATCGCCCATCCCTTTTTGTACCGATGCAGTAACCTTGTTTACAGGAATCCCCAACATTAAGCCGGCAGCTATGGAAACAATCAGAAATGCGATAAAGGGATTTAATTTAATCCAGCTCACCAATAAAACAAGCAGAATTATACAAACAAGAATAATTAATAGTGCCATTATATCAAACTGTTATACGTTTAGGACGGGGACTTTACTAAAAAGCAAATGTTAGCGGCCTAAAGTAATAACAATATTTGAGTTTAGGATTTATATGCGCAAACCTTTTACAATACAAAATAGATCAAGAAACCATTCCTGCCTATCCCGATTAAGTATAAAAAGCAAAACCGCAGAGCAAAAAAAATCTTTATTTAATAATTTATTAATTAGAACAAAAAATAAATTACTAAAAACCAATTGTAATTACCAATACTTAATTAAAAAATGATTAAGTTTGTTTATTGATCTATTAAACAAATTTTTAGCCCTGCCATCGCGCTAACTGATTCAAATAATTTATCAGCGTACTTAACTACATTTTAGCCTTTACACTTTTTCACTGTTTTTTATGTCAAAACGTATTTTAGTATTAGATGATAACCAGGACATTTTAGAAATTGTTCATGAAACCCTCACGTATGAGCAATTTGAAGTAATCAGCACTGCTGAGAGCGATAAAGTATTGCCTTTGATTGAAGAGTTTAATCCCGATCTGGTTATATTAGATTACCGCGTTGCCGGCACAAATGGGGGCGAAATTTGTAAAAGTATTAAGCTTCATCCTAAGTTTGCCAATATTCCTGTTATTATTTTTTCTGCTTACGTAAGTAATACAGATCAGCTGCTAAATTATGGCTGTGATGGCATCATTAATAAACCCTTTGATCTTATTGAACTTGTTGAAAAGGTTAATAGCCTGATTAAATAATATTTAAAGCATCTTCAGCTCAGTTTCCAGCCTATAACTGTGGGGTATAAAACTACATCCAGGTTTATCAAATTACCTATCTTTTCCAGGGAAAATCGATAAATATTAAAAAAAGCGATATAAAAGCCTCCCTTATTAAGAATATCTCAATTTTATTAGCCAATAATCAAAATCACATAATAATTTATACTGATAGTTAAGATATTAGCAATTTTAATATCTTTGTTTAACAGATTTTTAAACAGATTAGTAAATACAATAAACCCCTGATTGTATTATGGTTGTACCGATAAATTCTCATGAAAGCGTCAGCGCGGGGCACAAAAAGCTCCCTATATGTCCCAAATGCAAAATAGAACTCGACAATAGGGTTCCGAGAGGTTTCTTTGTAAAACACCTGTTATTCTTTCTTCCTACAAAAAGATACATTTGCTATAGATGCCAGCGTAAACGATATGTATTTGTTTAATTAATTATTAAATAATTAAATTAAAGAAACACTATACTAACGTATTCGTATTTTTTTTATAACTTTTACATCCGTTATAATTGGGATATCGTAATTTGGTAGCCCCGCCTATTTTTATAAAGGGCAGGCACTATAAAACAATGTCGAGAAAAGTATATTATTGCGGAAAATGCGGAAAGCAATATCATTTTCAAATGCACAGGAGCTGGTTTGCCAAAAATATTTTATTTTTTTTACCTATCAGAAAATACTTTTGTGCCAGTTGTAAAAAATCAAGCTATGTGTTTACCGGGCATAACGAATAATCAGTTAAACTGCAGCTTTGCAGCAATTTCCACCACCTTAGTGTAGTATTTTTTTTATTGTTGACCTTTTTTAAGGAAATATTTGAAATTATTAAAAAGTTATTACACTATTCCAACAAAAAAACGTGTGTAATTACCTTATTATTCTCATTTTAAGTACCACTGCATAAACTTGGTATAACATTTGCTTCTATTATCATGATGCGTTTTATTAACTAATAAGCACACCATTTAATAGAATACATAATAAATATTACCATGAGAAGGATATTAGCGGTGGACGACGACAATGATATATTAGAGGTTTTAAAATATATACTTGAAGATTCTGGCTACGAGGTGGAAACACTATCAAACGGGTACAACCTGTTTAACACGATAAGAGAACATCAGCCAGATTTGATACTGCTGGATATTATGCTTGGCGGTTTAGATGGGCGCGACCTATGCAAACACCTCAAGGCCGGTAAAGAAACGCATGATATCCCTGTTATCCTGGTTTCTGCAAGCCACTATGTTTCCACCGGTTCATTAAATCAAGAAGGATGTCCCGATGATTTTATAGCCAAGCCCTTTGATATTGATGTTTTACTGCGCAGTGTAAAAAGACAGTTGGATTTAGCAGCTTAAATAAATTCATTATATAAAACAAAAAAGCAGGTGCAATTTGCAGCCTGCTTTTTTGTTTTATACAACCTATATTTAAATATTAACATCAAAAGCTTTATCCCTTTTGGCGCGGTTACGCAATTTAAAAAACACTACCAGGTTTAAGAAATGCATAGCTCCTAATATCAGGATGATCCAGCCTAATTTATAGCTCAATACCTCAACCACAACCTGGGTATTGGGTATGCCGCCAGTTTCTTTCAGGGCCAAACTCATATAGCCTATATTGATAAGATAGAAACCAACTACTAATAGTTTGTTTACAGAATCGGCCAGTTCATTATTTCCGTGAAAAATATCTACCAGGAAAATGCGCCCGTTTTTAAATAATACCCTGGCAACCCATACTGTTAATGCAATGCTTACCAACAGGTAAACAAGATAAGTTAAAATAAAGTAGTTCATGATTGTGTGATTTTTATTATATATAAATTATTGAATTTTCAGGAAAAATTGAAATATAAGATTAAAAAAAATGTTACTTGAACATTTTAAATATCGATCCAAAAAACCAGCTCTCTTCGGCTTTCAGCATGGTCTCCAGGGTTTTGTTCACGTTTTTGGCCAGTTTATTGATATCCGCAACAGATGTTTTAAAAGTTTTATAGGCCGGATCTTTTTCATCCCCTTTAACCTCTGATAATTGCGACAGTATTTTTAAAACGGGATCAAGCTCGCGTTTTTTACGCTCTTCGGCTACCCGGCGTGCAATTGCCCAGGTGTCTTTTTCAGCGTAAAAAAACTCCTTGCGCTCACCTGTTTTATGTTGTTTTTCAACCAGGCCCCAGTCAATCAGGTCGCGCAGAGTCATGTTGGCATTACCACGGGATATACTCAATTCGGCCATTACTTCCTCGGTAGTTAAAGCCTCCGGCGAAACCAGCAGCAAAGCATGCACCTGGGCCATAGTACGGTTTATCCCCCACTCCGATCCCAACTTACCCCAGGCCTCAATAAACTTAAGCTTTCCTTCTGCCAATTCCATGTACAAATATAACGAAGTTTTTAAACTTTCAAAAATAAATGAAAGAAATCAGATGTGCAGATTTCAGATGATAGATGTGCAGATGATATTGTCTGAACTCTGATTAAACAGATTGATCAGATTTTTGGATTTTGATTTGCAGATTCCAGAATGGGCATCTACGACTTAATAAAGTTAACGTAATCTATGCAAATCCAGGCGCTGACAGTTAATCTATCATCTGCACATCTATCATCTGAAATCTGCACATCTGTAATCTGCACATCTACGCAGCTACCTCCCCAACTCCTTATCAATCTTCTTGTTCCATTGTTCCTGTGCATCATGGTCAATCCCGTGGCTGGTTTCGTCATCATAGCGCTTTTCCATATCGTTCATTTCACGAAACGAATCCAGGAACTGAACATTAATTGGTCCATCATAATTTTCAATGGTCAGCTTTTCTTTTAGCAATAGTTGCTTAAAATGCATGGCCACTATTTTTACTATATCAAAATGCCTTTGCTCGTGATTAAGGTTGTAGGCGGTTTGTGCCCCCTCTTTTACCCAGCAAGCACTTTTAGGAAGGTAACTTTTTAAACTCAAATGGATATTAATTATTCCTTTTACCATCTTCACTTCCTCGTCATAACCAAAGCTGGGAAAAACCTGGGCCTCATACTTACTTGTGGGCGGCTTTTGCTGAAAATCGGTCCATTTTATCGGCCGGTTGGCCGCATAATAAATGGTATCACCTTCGGGTTGTTCTGTGTACTCAGTAAAAACAAGTTTTACCCCTTTAGCCAATTTGATGTTGGTATCAGCCTGCTTGTTTATCCAGGTATTAAAATAAACCATTCCACCTTGAATTACATTACCCAATAACCCGGCTACATCCATTTGCTGTCCCCAGGTGCGCGTATAGTTTGATCCTCCTTTGTAATCAATCAGTTGCACATCATTCCCGTTCCTGCGTAACACAAAGGAAAATACCACGGCTAACTTTCCATCAATTCGCCCCCCTGCCTGTAGCGTTTCTTCCAGTCGCAGCTTCTTAATATGGATAGTGATGGGGCGCAGGCCCTTGTTAACAGCAAGTCCCTTGCTGATGAATTGTTTAATCGCTGATGAGGCGCCATCTTTCAGGTCGAGGGTGTATTTTGACGCCGGCCCGTTTACCTGTGCGGCGGGAAGTAACCAGGCTACAGCACTACGGTCATCACGGTCATCCACCACATCGGCTATATAAAACTCCGTTGCCGAAAACAAAAATTGCTGATCATTTAAAACAATCGGGCCGTTTGTTTTTTGTGCTTTACAAAACATAGCGTGAACCAAAATAATCATCAACATGACCATCCTGTACATGAAGCGTTTTTTACAATTGTTCATCAGGATCATAGCAAAAATTAAACAAACACCCAGCAAAATATATCATTCCTCACGTCCAATATTCAAAAAAATTGCAGCAAATTATGGTAATTAGTTACTTTTGGCCCAAACGCCAAACGGCTGTGGAATGTGCTTCAATTTTAAAGTTTTCCACACACATATCATGTTTAGTATTACCTTCGTTAATAAAAGTGTTTTCCACATTTGTTAACTACTTATGTGAATTACCCTTTTTCGTTTCGCTATTTTAGCACCATCGTTAGTATGCGCTTTATGATCAAAAAAAGATACATCCCCCTGCTAATCCCGGTATTTATTGCTTCAAACGCCCTTGCCCAGCAAAACCCATCTGCCAAAGTTTACCGCACTTATCACTCAGCTATCGATCTGATGGATAAAGGTAAATACGTGTCTGCTGCCGAGCAATTCCGCCTTGTTGAAGCATCCCGGCTTAAAACAACAACCCAACCGCAGTTTGAATCAGACCTATCGCTGGTTAAAGAAAACAGCCAGTATTACGAGGCTTTTTGCGCGCTCAATTTAAATAATGACGATGCCGAAAGCATGTTTTTGCGCTTCATTAAAGAACATCCCGAAAACCCGCTTACCAGGCAAGCTTACTTTCAGATTGGTAAATCATACTTTAAACAGGGCAATTATGAAAAATCATTGGAATGGTTTGATAAAGTACAGGCCGTTGAACTTAACGGGCACGATAATACCGAATACAAGTTTAGAAAAGGCTATGCCTATTTTTCTATAGGTAACTTTAAGGATGCCCAATTGCTTTTTGCCGAGGTAAAAGCCAAAAAGACTGAATTTACCGAGGACGCCACCTATTACTTTGCTTACATAGCTTATCTTAATAAAGATTATCACCTGGCATTGGTAAATTTTGAAAGACTAAAAAATTCAAAAAAATACCAAAACAGCTATCCTTACTACATATCTGCCGTTTACTTTTTAGATAAACGCTATGATGATGTGATCCATTACGCTGTACCTATTGTAAACAGCACACATCAGCAAAACGAAACCGAGATGCTGCGCATTATAGCGGCATCATATTTTGCTAAAACAGATTATGATAATGCGGTTAAATATTATGGCCGTTTCCAGGACCGCGACCAGGGCCGTACCCAAAACACGCAGGATAGCTACCAAATAGGCTATACCTTTTATAAAGTTGGTAATTATGCACAGGCATCTACCGAACTGGAAAAACTGGTGGAGCAAAAAGATATATACAGCCAAAGCGGTAATTACACCCTTGGTGATGTTTTCCTGAAGATGAATAATAAGCAGAGCGCCCGCAACGCTTTCCTTAATGCATCAAGGCTTACTTATGATAAGCAACTACAGGAAGATGCCTTGTATGAGTACGCCAAATTATCATACGAGCTTGATTTTAATACTGATGCACTTGCGGCTACAAGATTATACCTTAAAAATTATCCACGCTCACGCCGTAACGATGAAATGAAGGTATTACTGGGCGAGGAACTTTTAAACTCCCGCAATTACAAGGAAGCGGTTGACATACTGGAACCCATCCCCAATAAATCACAAAGCGCGCAGATAGCCTACCAAAAAGTTACCTATTACCGCGGATTGGAGTTTTATAATGAACGCGCGTTTGAAAACGCTATAGGTATTTTCCTGCGCTCGTTAAAAAACCCTGTTGATAGTAAAACAGAAGCACTTACCACCTACTGGATGGCCGAGTCCATGTATGAGGTACGTAAATACTCAGAATCGGTTGAAACGTTTGAACAGTTTTTGGCCATGCCCGAGGCTAAGGAAACAGATGTTGCCAACTACGCCAACTATGCCTTAGCTTACGCCGCATTTTATGGCGAACAATATAAAAAAGCCGCTAACTACTTTGAGAAATTTTTAGCCGGCGATGTAAAAGATGCAAGCACACAAAATGATGCTATAACCCGTATTGGCGATAGCTACTTTGTGTTAAAAAGCTACGGCAAGGCATTGGAATATTACAACCGCATTATTGCCATGCACAACCAGGGCGAAGATTACGCTTTATTTCAGCGTGGTATGATCCAGGGTTTACAGGGATCGCTTGATACCAAGATAAGTACACTGAATGATGTGCTGAACAAGTTCCCTAATTCTGATTACGCGGATGATGCATCGTTCGAGATCGCTTATACCTATTTCCTGAAAACTGACGGTGAAAAGGCCAAAACAGACCTGCAGGCCATGATCCAGAAATATCCGCGCAGCAGCTACGTGCCGCGTGCGTTGGTTACTATTGGTTTAATTGACTACAATGCCGGCAGTGATGACCTGGCTGTTGAATCATTTAAAAAAGTGATACAGGACTATTCATCAACTGATGAAGCCAAGCAAGCTCTTAAACAGATAGAAAAAATATATACCGATAAGGGCGACGCGCAAACATTTATCAATTACGCTACTACTACCCCAATTGGTAACTATACCACTGCCGATCAGGAGAGCATCATGATCACCGCGGCCAATAACCTTTATTTAAAAGGCGACTGGCAAGGTACCTTAGGTGCTGTAAATGCCTATTTTGATAAGTTTCCGGCAAAACAGATCTATGAAAAACAAGCAAGGTTTATAAGGGCGCAAAGCTTAACCAACCTGAACAGGACCCAGGAAGCTGTTGCCGATTACAATTTGATCCTAAACGACTGGACAAGTGCGTACAGTGAAAAATCACTCATCGCGATGGCCAAGCTGTACATACAACAGAAAAAATATAATGAAGCCATAGTGTTCCTGAAAAGGTTAGAAACAAACGCCGAATACAAGGCCGATTATACTTTTGCCGTTAATAACCTGATGCTTTGCTACGCTGAAATGCAAATGCCGGATGATGTACTTAACTACGTAAAACTGGTTAGGGAAAACGAAAAATCGGCACAGGAAGATAAGTTCCGTACCGGTTTATATGCTGGCAAGGCTTACCTGCAACGCGGCGATACCACAACTGCTGTTAAGGAACTTAATTACACCATTACCAACACCAAAACAGTAGCCGCTGCCGAAGCTAAATACAATGTGGCCCTTGTGGAGTATTTAAAAGGCCGTTACAAAACATCGCAAAAAATGTGTTTTGACCTGGCCAAAGAAATGCCAAACTATGATTACTGGATAGCTAAAACCTATATTTTGTTGGCCGATAACTATAAGGCTTTAAAAGATAATTTCCAGGCTAAGGCAACGCTGCAAAGCATTATTGATAACTATAAGGCCGATGATGAGATACTATCAACAGCCAAACAAAAACTGGATGTATTAAATGGAGGCAAAGCAAGCAAGACCGCTGCACCTGCCGTTCCTGCTACTGACGATAGTAATAAATCGGCACCGGCAGATACCACTAAAACTCCATCTCAAAACTAACAGGATCCCAAAGAATAATAAAAAAGAAGACAAGCAATGAACTCAAGATACACCTACACGCTGCTTACCTTAATAATAGCATTATACTTTGTTCCTGCACAAGCGCAAACAAAGAAACCCGCGAAAAAGGCAATAGTAAAAACAGCAGCTAAAGCAAAGGCAAAAACCCCGGCTAAAGCAACAGCCAAGCCCGTAAAAAAAGCAACTACAAAACCGGGCACAAAAAAAGCTGATGCAGGCGCTTCAAAAAGCCTGGGCGATGCAGCGGCAAAAGCAAGCCAGGATACTACCAAAAAAGGCGGTAATGGTGCAAACCCATCAAATGGCAGCAGTGTTTCCGAAGAAATAGTGATAACCACAGCATACAAACCGGTATTAGCCGATGCTGTTAAAATTCGCCGTAACCCCGATCTGGAAGATAAAGCGCCGTTTAAAGCACCACTTACCTATACTACTTTAGATAAAAAACTTGACCAGGACTCTGAAATAAAACACCTCGACCCACAAAAAAGACCGGCCGAGCAGGATTCTGTACTGCTTAACAATTATGTGAAAGCTGGTGTTGGTAGTTTAAAAACCCTACTTGGCGAAGCCTATTTTGGCAACGGTCGCGACCAGGCTTTGCAGGTTGGTGGTTTCCTGAAACATTTTTCGCAAGCCGGATCATGGGAAAAACAAAACGAAAGCAAGGATGAGGTTGGTGTATTCATTAAAAGCATCAATTCAGAAAACAACATCAGTGGCCGTATCAACTACAAACGCCAGGGCGTTTATTTTTATGGTCACCCTGATTCCATCCCGTTAACATTCGCCCCCCAAAAACAACACTTTAGCGAAATAAGCGGTGAAGTTGAGCTGGCAAAAAACTTTAAGGATGTTGAAAACGATTTTACTTATGCAGTAAAATTAAAGGGTTATTCGTTTAGCAATGCTTACCAGGCAAAGGAAAGTAACATTGTTTTATCCGGATTTTTAAACCAAACCATTAAGCAATTTTATACTGGCTTAAGCGCATCTATTGATTTAAGCAATCCAAAGGATAGCCTTTACAATTTAAACAACAGTATCCTGAGGTTAAACCCCTATATTAAATTCCAGGGTACCAATTATAAAATTGATGCGGGCGTAAACATTGAAAAAGAATTTGGTGACTTTAACCGCTTCTTCATATTCCCGGCAGCTAAGCTGGAGTACCAGGTGATCCCTAAATATGTGCGCCTGTTTGTAGAAGCCAAGGGCGATATCAACCGCGCGTCCATCCGTGATTTTGCCGCCATCAATCCTTATATCGATAAAAACATCCAGTTAAAAAACTCTGTTGATCAGTTGGATATCAGCGCTGGTTTAAAAGGCACATTGGCTCCCGGGCTTAGTTTCAAGGCATCGGTATTTCGCAATAGTGTGAAAGATATGCCGCTATTGGTAAGCAATCAAACTAACGAAGGCTATAAATTTATTGTGATATATGATAATGGCCGCTCGCGCGTAACTGGTTTTAATGGCGAGCTGGACTTTAAAGCAACCGATGATGTAAATATTTTTGGTCGCGTTGAGTTTAAGGACTATAAAATGAACACCGAAAAAGAGGCCTGGAACCTGCCCAAGTTTTTATTAACCGCCGGTACCGCCATACATATCAATAACAAAGTAAGCATAACAGGTTCATTACTGATCCGTGGAGACGCTTATGACAGGCCTTTCGGAATTGTGCCAGGACCATTAGGAACACCTACCCCAAACACCAATTTGTTAACACAAAACCGTTCTATTAGCTCATTTGCCGATCTGAATGGAGGTGTTGAGTACCGCGTAACACCGGTAATTACCGTGTTTGCACAGGCAAATAACATTTTAAACTCAGGATATCAAACCTGGATATACTATCCTAACTACGGATTTAATATCTTTGGCGGCGTCGGTTTCTCGTTTTAAGAATTTGATATTTACAATAAACCGTACTTTTAGCAAATGGATATAGCCAACTATTTAAGTGAACTGTTGGGCCAGCACGGCGAAATAAGCGTGCCAGGCCTGGGCTATTTTGTGCACGTACGTGTAAGTGCCACCTATAATGAGGCCGAGCGTAAATTTTATCCGCCCGGTTATAAAATACAATTTGATCCGCAAACACTTGAGGGCGATGATACCTTAACTCAGTACATTGCCGAAAAGAAAAAGATTTCGCTGGCTTCATCAAAGTACTTTACTGATAAATATATAACCGCTTTAAAACAAGAAGTTTCCCTGCAGGAAGTACCATTTGCCGACCTGGGCTGGTTTTATATGGATAAGGGCAAAATCGCCTTTAAATCGCAGGTAACCAATACCGATAATGCGCTTTTTTATGGTTATGAAGCCGTTAGCATAAAAAAATTAAACCAGCTGGCCGAACCCGAAGTACAAGCATCTACACCGGTACCACCACCAATACAGGAAGCTACCGCAGCTACTACAACAGAGCCTTTGCCACTTCCGCCACCAATAAGGGAGCTACAAGTGCCTGTTGCATCAGCTGATTTGCAGGAAGCAGAAGAATATGTTGAAGAGGAATCTGAGCCAAAACGCGGTATAAGCATCTGGGTCATTATTTCAATTATAGTAGTGGTTTTGGCGGCTGCATTATTCGGGGTTTACAGGTACAAACCCAGCCTGCTAAACTTTTCTAAAGGCGAAGAAATTCAACTACCCGTTGCGCCAAAGGCAACGCCGGTAGTTAAACCCGATACTGATACAGTAAAAAAAGCCAATACACCGATAGATAGCACAAAAGCAATTTCCCAACCCGATTCGGCGTTAAATAAGCCTGTGGCAAATACAGACACTGTCGCTAAACCTGTTTTCGTAATTTATGCGGGCTCATTTAAAACAGCAGCAAAAAGCGAGCTTTTTATAAAGGACCTGAAAGCAAGGGGAGTGGAAGCAAGAATATTAACTGGCCCGGGAACCGGCCAGCGTATTAAAGTTATTATTGGCAGTTTTGCCTCCTCTGCTGAAGCCGAAGCAGCAAGACAAAAATTAATTGATTCAAAAAAAATATACAAAGATTCATATTCTCAACAACTCACTAACACTCAGAAATGACTTTATTATTCATACAGCAAGTAACAGATACAGCAAAACATTTAGTAGATACCGCTAATCATACAGCCACACAGTTGGCACAACCTCCAGAGGAATTACGTTTTGGCGATCTGTTGATAAAGGGTGGTTGGGTAATGGTACCTATCGGGATACTGGCCGTACTGGGCCTGGTTATATTTTTCGAACGTTTTTTCACCATACGCAAAGCTTCACGAGACGAATCGAACCTGATGGTCCAGGTACGTTCAAGCATACACACTGGTAATTTAGAATCGGCCATTGCTATTTGCCGTAACAGCAATTCGCCTTTGGGCCGCATGCTGCAAAAAGGTTTGTTACGTATCGGTCGCCCTATAAAAGATATTGAAGGCGCTATTGAAAACGTTGGCAAGCTGGAAGTATCAAAGCTGGAAAAAAACATAGGGATATTGGGTATTGTAGCCGGTATTGCACCCATGTTTGGTTTCCTGGGTACCATTGCCGGGGTAATTAAAATATTTTATGATATTTCAAAAACAGATAACATCAGTATGGGCGTTATATCTGGAGGGTTATATGTAAAAATGGTAACGTCGGCCGCCGGTTTAATGGTGGGTATAGTTGCTTACGTTTGCTACCATATTTTAAATATGATGGTTGATAAGGTGATCCTGAAACTGGAAACCGATGCTATTGAATTTATTGACCTGTTAGAGGAGCCGAGCAAATGAATTTAAGAAAAAGACATAGAGGTGCATCGGCAGAGGTTCACACCTCGGCCATGAACGATATCATGTTCTTCCTGCTTTTGTTTTTCCTCATCGCGTCAACAGTTACAAACCCTAACGTTATAAAACTGGTATTGCCCAAATCATCAAGCGGGCAATCAGTATCAAAAAAAACAATAACAGTTTCGGTAACCAAGGATCTGAAATATTACGTTGATAAAAAAGAAATACCGGTAGATGCCCTGCAAACTACCCTTTCGGGTTATAAAACACTGGCAACAGAACTTACCATTGTTTTATATGTTGATAAAACAGTAGCCATACAGGATGTGGTACAGGTAATGGATATAGCACAAAAATTAAACATCAAACTGGTTCTGGCAACAGAGCCGAAGGGATAGAAAGTATCAAGTAGTTAGTATCAAGTATCAAGATTTTCATGAGCTTACAATCAATTATTGCAGCCGCCCTGATACTTGACCCTATACTAACAAAGACGCTGTCTTGATACTTGATACTAAATACTTGATACAGAAAATGGAATACAGGGAAGAAAATAACTATCCGAAAGCGTTTTTAGCAACAGGCATAATCATGACTGTGTTGATAGCCGCGTGTTATTTTATCGTGTTTCAAAACCCACCCAAAACCGAGGATGGTACCGGTGGCATATTGGTAAATTACGGCACGGTTGATGAAGGTATGGGTAGCGACTATATGAGCACCGAAGAGCCTTCTGTAGCCGAAAAAGCAAACCATACCAAACCGGATAAGGTTACCCCCGAAAAACCAACGGAAGAAAAACCGCAGCCAGAAAGCAGCGACAAAGCTGTTGTAACTCAAAATAACGAAGATGCCCCTGAAGTGGCGACTCCGACCAAAAAGCCTACCAATACGGTAACCGCGGCCCAGCCTACAAAAACTGTAACTAAACCTGTAGTAAACCAAAACGCGCTATATAAAGGCAAAGCAACCACAGGTACCGGTGAAGGCGACGGAACAGGCGCCAAACCCGGCAACCAGGGCAAGCCAACCGGGACAACCTTAACCAATAACTATAACGGAACAGGATCTGGCAACGGTGGTAACCTCAATATGTCACAACGTAGCTTTGTAAGCCGTCCTGCTGTGAGTGATGATAACCGCCAAAGCGGCAAGATTATGGTTGATATCAGGGTTGATAAAGATGGCAACGTGGTTTATGCACGTGCCGGCGCGCGCGGTACAACCATTTCTGATGCAGCGCTGCTCCAGAAATGCGAAGATGCCGTTAAAAATTCCAAGCTTAATCCGCTCGACTCCGCACCAGAAACACAGGTAGGTACTGTTGTATTTGTATTTAAGGTGAATTAATAGTCATCCGTTTGCAGTAGGTAGTTTGCAGTTTGCACAGTCAATTAATAGCTTTGCATTTTTAATTAACAATAGTTGCCGCTGAACTCACTAACATCAACTGCCAACTGAAAACTGCCAACCTCCCAAATGGACTATAACGATACCATCCAATACCTTTACACCCAACTCCCCATGTTTACCCGGGACGGGGCTTCGGCATTTAAAGCTGATTTAAATAATACCATTGAGCTTTGTAAACGTTTAGGCAATCCGCAGCATCGGTTTAAAAGTGTACATGTTGGCGGCACCAATGGCAAAGGTTCCACATCACATATGCTTGCCGCTATTTTACAAACCGCGGGCTATAAAACGGGTTTATATACATCGCCACATTTAAAAGATTTCAGAGAACGGATCCGCATAAACGGGCAGATGATCAGCGAGCAAACGGTGATTGATTTTGTTGCCGCCCACAAAAATGATTTTGATGAGATAGCTCCATCCTTTTTTGAAATGACCGTGGGCCTGGCTTTTGAAATCTTCGCTAATGAAAAAGTAGACATTGCCGTTATTGAGGTTGGCCTTGGTGGCCGGTTGGATTCCACCAATATCATCACTCCCCTGTTATCAGTAATTACCAATATCGGCTGGGACCACATGAACCTTTTGGGCGATACGCTACAACTCATCGCATCAGAAAAAGCCGGCATCATTAAGCCGGGCATCCCAGTAGTTATTGGCGAAAATCAGCCCGAAACAGCTCAGGTATTTATTGATAAAGCGGCAAAGGAAGTGACTGATATTTTGTTTGCATCTGATGTTTGGGAGGTTGAAAAATCAAACACCAAAAGTCAAGATTCAAAAAACGACTTGCTTGAGTTAAATGTTATAAAAAACTCACCACTCACCACTCACCATTCACCACTCACCATTCATCTCGACCTTACTGGCTCTTATCAGCTTAAAAATGTAAAAACGGTTTTATCTGCTGTTGAAGAATTGCGTTCGCAGGGATTCAATATCAGTGATGACCATATTCGAACAGCCTTATCACAGGTAAAAACCTTAACCGGCTTACATGGTCGTTGGGAAACATTGAGCCAACACCCACTTACCATTTGCGATACAGGGCATAACCCCGATGGCATTGAGGAAGTAATGAAAAACATTGCTGCTGTTGACTACCAGCACCTCCATTTTGTAATCGGTATGGTGAATGATAAGGATATTACCAAAGTATTAGCCATGTTGCCCAAAGATGCTACCTACTATTTCTGCAAACCAGATATTCCCCGTGGGCTGGAAGCCGAAAGCTTAAAGCTTAAAGCCGAAAGCTTTAATTTGCACGGGGAGGCTTACCCTTCGGTAAAGCAAGCCCTGCAATCAGCGCAACACAATGCCGGTAAAAATGACCTGATTTTTGTGGGGGGAAGTACTTTTGTGGTGGCAGAGGTTGTATGATTTAGATTATCTGAACAGGAGTGATAAACAGATCGTCATTGCGAGGAACGAAGCAATCTCTAAGCTCTACAGAGGGGACTATACAAGTTCGACCTGCCTATGTAGAGATTGCTTCGTACCTCGCAGCAATGACGCGTGGAAAATTCTGTTAATTCTCAAATTCTGTAAATTCTGATTCAGACTATTCAACCTTCCTCCACACCACCTCCCCCGTTACAGCACCTCCTGTAGTTGGCGCAGGCACACTATACTTAAAAATATTACCAATAAGGGTAAACGGCCTTTTCTGTTTTGTCCCCTCCCAGTTAGGGAATGAGGCATGCTGAATATTAAAGGTGATAGTTCCATTAGCCTCATCAACGGCATATGTGCCAAAATGGGCATTACTGCCTTTTACTGCAGCACGGTTCTCCTCATCGGTGCCTTTACTTTTATCATTGGCAGCAAACTTTTGTCGCCCCTGGCTAAAGATCTGTAAGGCATAATGACCTTGCCCATCAAATATCAATAAGCCTTGCGGGGCATCCCCATATAAATGAACCCGGCTGCCATCAGCAAGAATGTTATCTACGGCAACCAATGCATAAGTCCCGGTTAGTTTGGTTTCCTTTTTTTGAGCCGATCCCAGCAGGCTACTCATTACACAAAATATGATTATCAGGTTGGTTTTCATGTATCAAAGTTATATTTGTGCTGTACCTTTATCAAGTAGGCACAAAAAAGTAACCCGGTCACTTAAAAGTTACCAACCTGTAAATCAGCTATATTATTTTTGACTAACAGATAAAAAAATGAAAAGACAGCTGCCCAAATGTGGAATAGACTACGCCTTTCAACGTATAGGCGGTAAATATAAAGGTCGCATTTTATGGCGATTACGAACTGGCATCCTGCGATATGGCGAATTGCGTAAAACAGTTACCGGCGTTACCCCAAAAATGCTTACCCAGGCATTAAGAGAACTGGAAGACGATGGCTTGCTCACCCGCAAAGTTTACGTGGAAGTACCACCCAAAGTTGAATATGAACTTACCGAAACCGGCAGGGAATTGCTCCCCTTTTTATCCTTATTAAGAGATTGGGCCAAACAGCAAATGCTGACTAATAATGTGGAAGCTATGCCATAAAACCAGCAATCATCACAAAATATTTACTTCGGTTATCTATATAAAATTCTATTTTTACGAACATTAAAAACCAAACTATTCTTACCTTTTATATATGACATACGTTCCATCTGCAGATAGGTATCAAAAAATGCAATATCGCCGTTGTGGTAACAGCGGTATCAAATTACCGGCCATTTCGCTGGGTTTATGGCACAATTTCGGGCATGTTGATGTTACCGAAAACTACCGTAAAATTTTACATCTCGCTTTTGATAGCGGCATTACCCATTTCGATCTGGCAAACAATTACGGTCCGCCTCCGGGCTCAGCCGAGGAAAATTTCGGTCGTATTTTAAAAGAAGATTTCCGTGGTTATCGCGATGAAATGATCATCAGCAGTAAAGCCGGCTACACCATGTGGGACGGCCCTTACGGCGATTGGGGTTCAAAAAAATACCTGGTTGCCAGTTTAGATCAAAGTTTAAAACGTATGGAGCTGGATTATGTAGATATTTTTTATCACCACCGCCCGGATCCCGAAACACCGCTTGAAGAAACCATGGCAGCGCTTGACCTCATCGTTCGCCAGGGTAAGGCTTTATACGCTGGTATCTCCAACTATCCTGCCGAAGAAGCTGCAAAAGCTATCAAAATATTAAAAGACTTAGGTACGCCATGCCTTATCCATCAGCCCAAATACTCTATGTTTGAGCGTTGGGTTGAAGGTGGTTTAATGGATGTATTGGGTAATGAAGGTGTTGGCTGTATCCCATTCTCGCCATTGGCGCAGGGATTACTAACCAACAAATACCTGCATGGTATCCCTGAAGATTCCAGAGCGGCAAAGGCAACCGGATTTTTACAGGTAAACCAGATAACCGAAGAAAGGCTAAGCCAGATAAAACGCCTTAATGACCTTGCACTGCAACGCGGCCAAACACTTGCCCAAATGGCATTAGCCTGGTTATTAAAAGATAACAGGGTTACATCGGTACTGATTGGTGCAAGCCGCGCCGAGCAACTGGCCGATTCATTAAAGGCTTTGGATAATATTGCTTTTTCTGCTGATGAACTGGCGCAGATAGAGGTGATATTGGCTTAGGCCCCCCGGCCCCCTAAAGGGGGAGCAGAAATGCAGTTGCGATACGATATTGAATTTATTAAATTTTAATTTTAAAAGTCTCCCCCTTTAGGGGGAGATTTAGAGGGGGCTTCTATATATGGCTACTATCAATTGGGGCATTATTGGTTGCGGCGATGTAACCGAAAAAAAAAGCGGACCGGCATTTAAAAAAATTGCGGATAGCGATCTTATTGCCGTAATGCGCCGTGATGCCGCCAAAGCTGCCGACTACGCCAGCAGGCACGGGGTGAGCAAATGGTATAATGACGCGGATGCAATGATGAGCGATGCGGATATAAATGCCATTTACATTGCCACTCCCCCATCATCGCACCTGGATTATGCTTTAAGTGCTTTGCAAAAAGGGTTTAATGTATATGTAGAAAAACCGGTTACCCGTAATGCCGCCGAGGCGCGTGCCATGGCTGATGCGGTGAGGCAAGGCAACTCTAAACTAACAGTGGCCCATTACCGCCGGGCAGTACCCATGTTCTTGGCCGTAAAAAAGCTGTTGGATGAGCAAAAAATTGGCGATGTGCGTACCGTACAGATCAGGATGTGGCAAAGTCGCAAGCCTAAACTCATTGCCGATGTTGAAACCAACTGGCGGGTACTTCCTGAATTCTCTGGCGGTGGGTATTTTCATGACCTTGCCCCTCATCAGCTCGATTTGATGTTGTTTTATTTTGGTGAGCCGGAGAAATATCATGGCTTCTCGCTTAATCAATCAGCCTCCACCCCGGCCGACGATCATGTTTGCGGACAGATTTTATTTAAAAACAAGGTAGTGGTCAACGGCTCCTGGTGTTTTAACGTTGCCGAAAATGTGGCCACCGATACCTGCGAAATCATCGGCACAAAAGGGAAGATCACCTTCCCCTTCTTTGGCAATTATATAAACTGGAAAACCGACACAGAGGACGAAACTATAACGTTTCAGCATCCGCAGCATATACAGCAGCCAATGATAGAAAAGATTGTGGCTTACTTTAAAAATGAAGGCCCCAACCCCTGCTCTATTGACGAGGCCGTTGTATTAATGGATATTTTGGATGCCTTTACAAAAACTAATTGAACGGTTTTTCCTTATTAGTAAACATCCATGAAATTCTGCGTTTGGAATTCCGTTGGTTTAATTAATCCCGTAAAAACAAAAATGAAGACGACTTTAATACTTTTAGTAGCACTAACTGCTTTTAGCTTAACTACAAGGGCACAAAAATTTGATGTGCCCATGAACTATGTTCTACAAACCGATGCCGACTTTGCCATGTACGAACCACAGGTAATAACCACGGCCGATTGGCTGCAACAAACCGGCTGGAAAGACAAAAGAGATAAAAGACGGGTAGCCCGCTTGTTTATCCTGGCCTGGGTGCAGGGAGCTCATAACGTTTCCATAACCATCAACAAAGCAGTTAATGACCTGTCAGATCAAAACCCCGAGCTGTTATTTACCTACACCTCGCAATATGCCAAATTTGCCATACAACATAAAACCAACTTTGACAAAAACACAGCCAACCTGGTAGCATTAAGAGCCATGATAGCCAAATACAACATCGAAGAATCGCACAAAAAAGATGATGATGTAGAGAAGCTGATTGAAATTAATAAAGAAGGCAATTTAGCCAGCTGGATAACTACTGATTTTAAATAGATTTTTAAACAAAGCCATTGTATAGATGCAAGGAAATCGCGTCTTTACAATGGCTTTTCCCTTTTCTATAGTCAGAGCGTTCGATATTCAAAAACGAACGTCGTGCCGTCCGTCGGCTGACGGATCGGCATCCCACAGGACATTCTCGCTTGCAATGTCTCCGCCTTGCCTGTTGCAGAATTATCCCGTATTACCCTTCCCGGGTTTGTGCAGATTTACAAAGCTCACTACAAAATAAAAGGATAAATTTTGTTGATCAATATTTTTGTATCTTCAAACATCTGATATGAATATTCGTTACCCATATCAAAAAACAGAATATAACCTCTACCATATGCCGGCAAAGAAACTTATAGCCCCTTTTTACGAACGTCTTGCACTTACTTTAATTGGTTTTTTAGCCCTCGGATACCTCATCATTGTAGGTAAAGATATTCTTGATCCGCTCATCTTTGGGTTCATATTTGCTATTTTACTGTTGCCGGTTTCCAATTTTTTAGAGAAAAAACTACGCTTGCCACGCAGTATGTCGTCCCTGGTATCCATACTTTTAATGGTAGCTTTGGTAGGTTCCATATTGTACCTGGTAGGCTCGCAGATCTCCAATTTAGCCAACGACTGGCCAATGCTTAAAAACCAGGTTATCCAATCGCTACATGATCTGCAGGAGTGGATACAATCAGCTATCCACATAAATGCCAGCAGTCAACTAAAGTATGTTAACGATGCATCTAAAAAAATCATGGCATCGGGCACCGATGTGGTGGGTACAACCTTCGGGGCCATATCATCACTCATGATATTTTATGTATTTATCCTCATATTTACCTTTTTCATATTGCTTTACAGACGCTTGCTGCTCCGTTTTATCATCTGGGTTTTCAGAGACGAAAACTCGCACGTGGTGATGGATATTGTAGAGAACATTCAAAGCATCTTAAGACAATACATACTGGGCTTACTGCTTGAAATGGCAATTGTGGCCAGCGTGGCTATTACCATTTTTTGGTGGATAGGTATAAAATATGCCGTATTACTTGGCATTATTGTAGGTTTATTTAACATTATACCTTATATAGGTATTTTTACCGCCTTATTACTTAGCGCTATTATCACCTTTGCAACCGGTAATATTGGCAAAACCATTACGGTTATAGTGAGTGTAATATCTATCCATGCTGTTGATGCTAACTTTCTATTGCCAACAATTGTAGGTTCAAAAGTACGGCTTAACGCGCTCATCTCATTCATTGGCATTATAGTAGGCGAAATGGTCTGGGGACTTTCGGGCATGTTTCTTTCCATTCCGGTGATCGCTATTTTTAAAATTATTTTTGACAGGATAGAAAGTCTTAAGCCCTGGGGTTACCTGTTGGGCGGTGATAATGAGGACAACAAAGTGGCAGTCCCCAAAATCGAAGTCGAGTAAATTACTTTTTTTTTAAAATTGATCTGCTCATTTTAACTGTTTGCAATTTATTTTAAATTTGTATCATAAAGATACCCCTTTAAAATAATGCAAATTGTTAGTAATAACCTGCGCCCGGTTTACAGGTGCAAAAAGTGTAAGCAAGCCCTTACTACCAGGCGTAAGCGTGGCCCCGTTTTTAAAATTTTTCTGTTTTGGCTCCCTATAAAAAAATTCTTTTGCGAGCGATGCCTGGCCACCAGGTATCATTTTTGAAACACTTATTTTATTTTGCTTAATTGATGGGTATATCATTAATTTAGTGCTTTAACAATTGTTTTATAATGGCAATTGAAAAACTACCGTTAATGACCCGTAAGCATACCTCACTAATTATTGTCATATTTCTTTTACTGCCTTTTTTTACATTGGCGCAGGTCAAAAGTACTGCTGCCTTTAGGTTGGTGCCCCTGGGCGTTTGGGGTGGTATCGACGAAAGCAACCTATCGGCCTACATGCTGGCCGCCAATGGAACCAATAATTATATCTGTTTAGATGCCGGCACCCTGCACTACGGCATTAAAAAAGCCATTGAAAATAAGGCTTTTACCGCACCGTCAGAAACCGTATTGAGGCAATACATCAAAGGATATTTTATATCGCACGCCCATCTCGATCACCTCGCCGGATTGATCATTAATTCGCCAGATGACAGTACCAAAAATATCTACGGCTTACAAAGCACGCTCGAAACCCTAAAAACACATTATTTTACCTGGGCAAGCTGGGCCAACTTTGCCGATCAGGGCGAAACCCCGGCGTTAAAAAAATTCCATTACCAGGTGCTTAATCCCGGTAACGAAACCGCCATAGAGAATACTGATATGAAGGTGCAGGCATTCCCCCTTAGCCACTCAAACCTTACCAGCACCGCCTTTTTAGTACACAGTAACAATGCTTATGTTTTATATCTGGGAGATACCGGTCCCGACGAAATAGAAAAAAGCCAAAACCTGCAAAACCTTTGGCAGGCCATTACTCCCCTTATTAAAAACAAACAGTTAAAAGCTATTTTAATAGAAGTATCTTTCCCTAATGAGCAGCCCGATAAAACACTGTTTGGTCACCTTACACCCAATTGGCTCATGGTGGAAATGAATAAGCTGGCCGCCTTAACCGGTAAACAGGAATTAAAGGGATTAAACATAGTTGTTACCCACCTAAAACCACCGGTTAAAAACATGAGTAAAATAAAAGCACAGCTCAGGGCACAAAATAAATTGCAATTAAACCTGATTTATCCTGAACAGGGCAAACCTTTAACTTTTTAATTATCAGCCAAAAACCAAACCAAATACATGAAAAACATCTTAAAAAACAGCTTGCTGTTTTGCTTCCTTTTAAGCGTAAGCAGCTCTTATGCGCAACAGGGCAAGGTAATTGAGGAACAAACTGTTAAAAGTAAAATTCTTAAACGTAATGTAAAGTTCACCATTTACTTACCTGCCGATTATGAAAGCGCCAACCGTACTTACCCGGTTGTATATCTTTTACATGGCTATACTGATGATAATACCGGCTGGCTGCAGTTTGGAGAGATAAACCGTTATGCCGATAAAGCCATTGCCGATGGTACCATCCCGCCGATGATCATCGTGATGCCTAATGCCGATTCGAGCTGGTACATTAACTCTTATGATGGTAAGGAAAAATACGAGGACTTTTTCATTAAAGAATTTATGCCGCATATTGAACAAGCCTATCGCATAAAAACCGAAAAACAATACCGTGGCGTTGCTGGCCTTTCAATGGGTGGTTATGGCACCCTTATATATGCTATTAAATACCCTCAGTTGTTTTCGGCTGCGGCTGCTTTAAGCGCGGCCGTATTACCTGGTGATCAGATGATCGGCCAGGCTGATGAGAATTATGAAAAAGTTTTTGGTCAATTGTATGGCCGCGGATTAAAGGGAAAAGACCGGATAAACAAGGCATGGGAAGCTAATTCAGTTTTAGACCTGGTGCAAAACAAAACGGCAGAAGACTTAAGCAAAGTGCGCTACTGGATAGATTGCGGCGACGATGATTTTTTAACCAAAGGAAACTGCCTGCTGCATATCGCCCTTACCGAAAAGAAAGTGCCGCACGAATTTCGTATCCGCGACGGTGCCCATAACTGGACCTATTGGCGCACCGGCATCACCAACGCGCTTATTTTTATGGGTGATAGCTTTAGGCAGAAGTAAGCTGCGATTGCAGATATGCAGATTTCAAATGTGCAGATTATAGATGTACGGATTATTAATGTTTTTGATATTATTTACTTGATACCTGGATATGGCACAAGATTTTGAATTATCGTTTTCTGCGGATATTCTCGGGAAGTTATCGGGTGGTGAAATTTCCGTTGAACAGTTTTTGAATCAGGTGTTTGAGGATAAAAAAAATCATACTAACCTATGCCGGAGCCTTGCAGCCTACTTTTATGACGAAGGCGGAGCGCCGGAGGTGCGGGAGTTTGATATAGTTCAGGCAACCTTTAATGCTGATAATTTAAACGGGGCATTTAAATGCGAGTTTAAGGTTTATTACTTTTTTACCTGCAGCGATATTAAAAACGACAAACACGAAAACATCACCTGGAAATTTAAAATTGATGCTACCCTTTTTAACATAGCTCTTGTTGGCGAAGAACCCTGGGTAAGGGACGCCGACTGAGGTTAGATATGCAGATATGCGAATTTTAAATTAAATGTGCTGGTGATAACTACTAATGCAATAAATACGGCTCCTAACTAAAATATTTACAAATGAAAAAACTTATCTTAATCTGCCTTTTTCTATCCGCGTCAACCGCGTTTGCGCAGCACATTCCGGTTGGTAAAGTAATTGAAGAGCAAAACGTTAAAAGCGATATTTTAGGGCATAATGTAAAATATGCCATTTACCTGCCCGCAGATTACGAGTCATCAAACCGAAACTACCCGGTAGTATACCTCCTGCACGGCTATGGTGACGATCAAACCGGCTGGTTACAGTTTGGCGAGGTTAACCGCTATGCCGATAAAGCCATTGCCGAAGGTAAAATACCACCGATGATTATTGTGATGCCGGATGCAAAGGCTACATTTTATATCAACTCCTACGATGGCAAACAAAACTATGAGGATTTCTTTTTCAAAGAGTTTATCCCAACTGTTGAAAAGGAGTACCGCATTAAAACAAGCAAAAAATACCGTGCCGTTGCGGGGCTATCCATGGGTGGCTATGGTACACTAATTTACAGCATAAAACACCCGGATATGTTCTCGGCAGCGGCAGCCTTTAGCGCCGCAGTACGCAGCGATGAGGATTTTGCTGCCATACCCGATGCCCGCTGGACAGAAGTATACAGCAAAATATTCGGTCCGAACCTTAAAGGTACCGAACGGTTGAATGATACCTGGAAAGCAAATTCCATATTGGGTTTGGTACAAAGCAAAACTACCGATGATTTGAAAGATGTACGTTACTGGATAGATTGCGGTGACGACGACGCTTTAAGCAAAGGAAATTCACTGCTGCACATTGCATTAATGGAAAAGAAAGTGCCTCATGAGTTCCGCATCCGCGATGGTGCCCACACCTGGACCTACTGGCGAACCGGCATTACCGACGCCCTGGAGTTTATAGGCGATAGTTTCAGGCAAAAATAAGATGTGCAGATGGAAAAAAGATGTGCAGATTTCAAATGTGCAGATATGCAGATTTTAGATCTGCACATTCAATCCCTTCAGGGTCTCTCGCAGAGGACCCTGAGGAGCCATGTAGTTAGAATTGCATTTATACCCAACAAGCGCCCTCAGGGCCTCTCCAATGCTATTAAGTTAATGAGTTTCTCCCCCAGCGGGGGAATAGCTTTGTAGCAAAAAAGCAAAAATGAACCTCCGTGCCAGAGGTACGGAACCTTAGGTAGCGTACCTCTGGCACGCAAAAGACAATTTATTTATGTTTTTCTACAAAGCTTTTGCTCCTCTAGAGCAACCCATCACTCTCCTAACTTCATAACATTGAGGGTCTCTCGCAGAGGACCCTGAGGAGCCATGTAGTTAGGATTGCATTTATACCCAACAAGCGCCCTCAGGGTCTCTTTTCAAGGAGACCCTGAGGGGACGAAAATCATCATCTGAAATCTGCACATCTAAATTTGCACATCTGCATATCTGCACATCTAAAATCTGCACATTCAGTCCCCTCAGGGTCTCTCGCAGAGGACCCTGAGGAGCCATGTAGCTAGAATTGCATTTATACCCAACAAGCGCCCTCAGGGTCCCTTTTCAAGGAGACCCTGAGGGGACGAAAAGATGGGTCCACAAACCAACATTAGCCTGAGGGAGTTCGAAAGCTAAAAAGCGGGCATCACGCCGATTAATTTAAAGCATAAAATCATCATCTGAAATCTGCACATCTAAAATCTGCACATCTGCACATCCGCACATCCGCAGCTTACTGATCACTTAACAGATCGATGCAATTTTTCTTTAGCGACTCCATACGTGCGGGTAGCGTATCGATGGCCTTTTCATCATGTAAATTTTTGTAAAGCACCTTAATAATCGTGAGTGTATTATCATCTGGCTCGCAGGCCTGGGCTTTTTCAAGGTGGGGCAGGGCGTTTTTTGCTTTGGTAATGTAGGCAATATCAACCACCGTTTGTTTGCCCTGCATATCTTTAAGATACAGGTAACCCAATGCGCGGTGCGCTATATAATAATTCGGCTGGGCGGCTATAACCAATTGATAGTACTTAATGGCCTTTATACTTTGATTATCCTCCTCATATAATTTAGCCAGGAAATTATAAAAACTGGTGCGTACCTTTTGTGTTAGTTTGGCTGTATCGGGCAGAATTTTATCGGCAAGGGTCATTGCTCTGTCCGCATCCGCGTTCAGCCTGGCTTCGTTAAAATCAATATAGGTATTGTAAACCTCATCGGCAGTTTGCGCGTGCGCTAAAGCACTTATGCCAACTATTAAAACCAATAAAAATATCTTCCTGATCATTTCAATAAAACTCCTCTACTATCCTTCGGCTTTAACGCTAAATAAAAATACTGCCGATTCTCCTAAAATCACCTGGTCGCCTTCGTTCATGGGATGCCCTATCTGGGTAGAGTTTAGTTTTATCAACTTATCATCAGCAGCGATATGGATCTTGGTTTTATTACGCGGAGGTACGCCTCCTTCATCCGCAAAAATCATAAAGCACTCGGCATCCTTGTTCCATTCAATATGCGCATGCTGGCGGCTGATAAATTTATTGCTTTCATCATCACTAGTAGCCGGGAATATGATCTTATTTAACCGGTACGATCCATTATCCGTAACCGCTTTTTTATCCCGGCCAATATTGATCTTACCATCCGTCGCCTTAACAACATATTCTTCCTGTTCGGCCTCGCCATTCAATATCCGGATATAGGCTATTGCCGATGAAGCATTATGGGCAACCTGCCTGCGGGTATGCATCAGGAAAGCAGCGTCGAGCCCGGGAATTTTAGAAGCTTCGGCCGGAAATTCATCGGTGAATAAAACTTCTATCGTCCAGTCTTCCGGCAGATCAATAGCGTAATCATCTGCTATTCTTTGAACCTCATTACGGAAAACTTCTTTTTCGTGCACGTAAACCGCACCTTCATATAAATGCTTTTCTTCTGCAATGGGGGCAACGTACAGCAGCAGCTCTTTAATATGCCTGCCCTCGCCGCCTTCTACCTTTTGCAGAGCTTCCTTTATAAAACGCAATAAGGCATCGCGCAGGCTTTTTACATCCACAGAGCGCTTTTCGCCACCGCTTTTACTAAAAAAATTAAATGCCATGTTCTATATTTTTTATTGATTCACTTCTTCTGGTGTTTCTACATTTACCGGGGTTATGCTTTTCATATAACCTTTCTTGAGTAGGAATGGTATTACATGCTTACCAGCTAAATGCACAGCATCTGATGACCCTTTGGTTGATTCTACACGGATACAAACAACCATATTACCCTTTCCGTTTGCCTCGGGTGCAAAAAACACGTACCAGCCGTCGTTCACGCTTTTATTTTTTACAATACGCTCAGGCGTACCGCTTTTACCGGCAACCGCTATACCCAATATAGGTACTTTAGGCGCGCTTTGGGCTATCATGTACTGCTTCAACATAGCGGCGTAATCTGGCTTGTCGGCCAGTTTGATACCCTCTTTTACCGGCATTTTGGTTTTGCCAATGTTCAGTACAAAACGATTGGCCAATAGTACACCGTTATTAGCCACGCCCGATACCAGCCGGGCCACAGATGCCGGGGTAGCTATCAGCTCGCCCTGACCCCATGCCATACCCGAGATACCCTTAGCCCTGGTTTTATGGATATTGTTAGGGTCATAACGGGGCTTGGTATTAAATTCGGTTTTGCGCCACAGGTTACGCCATTTTTCTTCTTGTGCATCATTATCTGCCGGTTTATTATAATAGTAACCACCCACGCCACGCAGAAACATTCCTGTTTTCATGTAAAGGTTAACCATATATTCCTCTAAATGCTGTTGGTTGGCCAGCTTAATAAAATATACGTTGTTTGATTTCGCTATCGCCCGCTCCATAGTGATTACCCCGGTTTCATCCGGCTCTATGCCTTTGGTACGGATGCGCTCCGCAGTGCTCACATGATAGGTAACCTCAGCTGCAGCCATTCCAAGCTTGTTAAATGCCGACATAGCAGTTAACACCTTTGCCGTTGAGCCAGGCTGCGAGGCGTAGGTAAAGCCCAAATCTGTAGTGGTCATCCAGTTGGATAATTTATTCTGATCCGTCTGCGACATCGTTATCTGATCCCAGTTATGTACGGGCGGCAGCGGGTATTGTGCCGATACCAGTACATCGCCGGTACTGGCTTCCATCACTACCACAGATACGCGATTATCATACAGGGAAGTATCTGTTGCTATAGATTGCTGAATACTGGTTTGCAGATCGGCATCCATGGTAAGCTTTACATCGCGGTTGCGGTTTTTAAATGCGGCTACTTCAGGCCCGTTAATATCTGTCAGTAGCAGCGGCGCCAATGCGCTATAATCTTTTTTGGCCACCGTCATTTCCTTTACACCACGGGGCAAAAATCTGTCTTCCTGGAAACGGGATGCTTTTACATTGTAACTGGTGATAGGCATTTTAAAGCCGCGCAGCTCGGCGGCATGCTCGTACTCGGCAAAATAACCATTGGTGCTTCCGTTAAACACACCGGTATTTACATCTCCCGTCCAAAAAAACATTTGTTCTTCAAAAGGATAAAATCTTTCCAGTCTTTTGTGTTTGGCCGAGTCGAGGTCATAATTTCTTATACCCGATGTTGCCAATTTTGCTTTTTGCTTTTCAATCAGTTCGGGCCTGCTGGTAGCCAGTATCAACCCATTTCTATCCAATAGGGAACCAGCCTGCAGCTTGTTCATCAGGATAGCTATACGTGGGTTATAGCTAAACATCCGCAGTCCGCTTTTATCGGCAACCAGCGCCGGTTTAACCACCCACTTTTTATTGTCGGCACTGTAGCGCGATACATTCACCGTTAACAAAACCACCGCAGCCAATGCAGCTGCCAAAGCAGGCACCAGGTTTTTATCCTGTTGTTTGGTAATAAAGCTCATTTGCACCTGCGTACCTTTTACCATAGATACAGAGAGTAAAAAACCGGTAGCCAATAAATTAATTACCAGTGATGAACCACCGTAACTTTCAAAAGGCAGGGATACCCCCGATAACGGCAAAGCGCCGATTGATCCACCCGCGATGAGCAAAAACTGCACAAAGGTACATACGCCTATGCCCGCGCTGAGGTAAAAGAGCAGCGGCGTACCAGTTTGCCGCCCAATGATAATAGAGCGGTGGAGGTACAGCAAAAACAATATAAATACGGCTGCCATACCGGCCCAGCCAAACTCCTCGCCAATAGATGGCAATATCATATCGGTATGCGCTTCGGGTATGGTTTTCGCGAAACCCTGGCCCACACCTTCGCCGGTTAAGCCGCCGCCGGCCATAGCCCATAGGCCGTTGGCTACCTGGTCGCCACCGTACACTTCATTGTTCCACGGATCCTGCCAAATGGCTTTACGCTCAACCAACCTTTCAACCGGGCCGGGAATGATCTTATCCAGCCCCGGAATTTTATCAATAGTTAAAAACGCGCTCACCACAATAAGCGCCATAATAGCCGACTCGCTCAGGAAACGCGGTTTTAAAAATCCTACTAAACCCAGTATACCAAAAGTAATACCGGCGCTAAGCCAAACATTATCAAAAAACCAGGTGATCAATACAAACAAAACCACAAAACCGGCCATCGACAGGAAATCGCCGCGGGAGAAGGAGAACAGGATAATAAACGTGAAGCAGATCACCATTGCCGGGCCCAAATCGCCCAAAACTAAAAACAGCAGCAGGGTTATCACCGTAGCTGTTAAAGCAAATGAAAAAAACGACCAGCGTTTTCCCCAACTGGCGTACTGGCTGATGAATTTTTCGTTAGCCGCAAAAAATCCCGCCAGGAAAATAACGATCAAATATTTAACGATCTCGCTTGGCTGAAATCCCAAAAGGTTAACTTTCACTCCGCTCCCTTCTGGGCCGGTACCAAATAAAATAGTGCTGAACAAAATGCCCATCGCCACGATAGCCCAAGGCCAGCCGTTTGCCGCGCTGCGGGTATTTTTAAAAATTAGCAGCCTGTATAACATAGAATCGGCAGTAAGGCGGCGAAGATTGATAAACATCATCAGGCATACACCTCCAACGCCTATGCCTAAATACATCAGGGTATCTTTGGCTAAAAACCTATCCCGTAAAGGGTCCTGCAAACTTAGTAATGTAAGGAACGAGATGCCGGTGAGCATCATTACAAGGGGTAAAATCAATTGATCGGCCTGCGGATAACGAGTACTGAGCAAGATATGGATGAGGATGAAACCGGCAAAAAAGCTGGCTGCTATGATCCAGTACCAGGTATTAAAATCATCAATAGTACGAACAATGAATGCTCCTTCTTTTTTCAGGATATTAAAATCGCGGGTTGAAAGCAGCTTTATACTATGCGCCGACTGTGAAAAGTTAATGGTTTTATCGTCATTCAACTCAACCACCCCTTGCGAGCGACCAAACTCAAAGCCCGGTTGCAGGGGTAACAGTTCAAAGGCTTTATCGGTAGGCAGGTTTTTAAAGGCGTATTTACCGTAAGCATCAGTACGGGCAAAAGCAGTTAGCGATTGCAGCTGGCGTTTTTTATCGCCATTTAAAACATATATTTTTTTTGAAGCAACGGTATTTTCGGTTGTTGTATTTTTAGCGGCGGTTTCCTCGTCAGAGTAGATGCTATCCTTAGGCAATATCATATTCAGCCTAACCAAAACCCCGGCAACCAGCCCGTCTTTATGTTTAATAGTACCGCTAATGCTATACTCTCCCAGGCCCAGGTCATTTTGTGCGGGGACCTCTGGCGGGTGGCTTTTTTCCTGAGTAAACCGGATAGAATCATCACCTGTGTAACCCAGCAACTCGCGCGAATCCATAACTCTTTGCCTGAACGATTCGCCTCCTCGCTCCATGGCCTCATCGGCATTAACGTAATACCTACGTTTATTAAGCTCACCGGCGTTATCAAAAGCTGTGGCTGCATTTGCCTTACCCGCAATAGTTGATTGGATGTAATCAACATCCCTGGGGTCGTCAAAATAATACCCTTTTTTTAATAGCGCGGCTACATTCCTGGCGGGGTTTGGCGCATTGAGGTTTACAATGGTACCATCCTGCAGCCGTTTATCTACATCAACAAACTTCTGTTGCAAAACGGCATACAGTTTACCAAACAAAACAAGCAGCACAATGCCGGTAAGTAATAAAAACAGTCGCTCCATTCGCCTGCCTGGAGCCGCGGGTGTACCCTTATCCATTATTTTTTGATGACTTTGGGTAGTGAATCTATTTTGAACATACCGCCAAACAACCTGCCCGAAACGTATTTTTTATCGGGGAAAATATAGGAGGTTTGCACGGGCAAAGCGCAGTTATTAAACTGTACATATTTTAACACCAGGGCATCATTATGGGTTGCAACCGCCACCCGGAAACCATCAAAGGCCACACTATCCAACACCACATACTTGCTTTTGGTCGATAGCACTATACCTGGCCCGTTGTAGGCAGAATCCTTCCTGAACACAATTTTACCTTTTGCTTTTATGTACAAACTATCCTTTGCTATGTAAATGGAGTCGCTTAAAATAATAGGCTCCTTAAAATCGGCCTCAGATAATATAAGTGTATTGCCTTTTAATTTATTGAGGGTATCCTGCAGCTTGATCTCTCCGGCGCTTTTGGGCTTCACTGCTTTTATAGCAACAGGTGGCTTAACGTCATCATGCTTTAACTGCTGGTTTACCCAGTACTCCCACACAAATCCGCATAAAAACACCAGGAACAAAATAGCAAGCACGATCACCGTACCCCGGTTACTTTTTTGCTTTACCCGCAATATTGGCGGGGGATCTGGTAATTTAGGTTGATGTATGGGATCTATAATTTCTTCGGCAACCCTTGTTGCTGCCGCAGCTGCCGGACGCGTGGCATTTTGCTGGCGCGGAGCCTTATCATTGTGCACAAGCACAACAGTCACATTATCCTTGCCTCCTTTGCTATTAGCAGCATTAATTAGTTTTGCGCCCTTGTCTTCCAATGATCCGCTTCCGGTTAAAATACCTTTTATCAGGTTTTTATCTACCATATCGGTAAGGCCGTCACTGCATATCAGCAGCGTATCACCGGGTAAAAATGGTGAGTGACCGGTTTCTACAAAATCGGCATCCTTGGCTATGTTTGGGTCGAAACCAAGCGCTTTGTTAATCTCGTTACGTTTTGGATGATCCATTGCCGCCTCTTCGCTCAACCGGCCGGAGTCTTCCAGAAAACCTACAAAAGAATGGTCTTTTGATATTTTGATAAGCGAATTATCGCGCAGCAAATACAAGCGCGTATCGCCAACGTGGGCATAATAAAACTGGTTATTCTCTAAATCAATAACAGCCAGTGTAAGTACACAGGCCATGTTTGCAAGCTCTTTTTGCTGCAATTTACGGTCATAGATCTGCTTGTTGGCATTAATAAAAGTGTTTACCAGCAAGGGAGGAATGTTGCCTGCTATGAACGATAGATCTTTGATGATACACTCCCGTGCCATTTCTGCAGCTACTTCGCCGCCTACATAACCACCCACGCCATCAATAACACAAGCAATGATAAAGTCACCATCACCGGTTTTTTGAGCAATAAAGGCGTCCTCGTTATTATCCCGCTGCCTGCCCGTATCCGTTATCCCGAAAAAATTATTTGTCATGGTTTCTACTGGATTGTTTAATGTCAATAAAATGGGCCAGCAATAATAAAACGCATATTGCCAATATGCCAATTGATAATATTTGTGACATTATGCCTCGGGTTTAAATATGTTGATGCCGATGATACCATTCAGCAATATTTTTGAATTAAAAGGCAACTCTACCCATTGTGGTGAGTTTACATCACTGCGGGTAACCTCCTGCTCGTTGATCATGGTGAGCTCGCCAAATGAGGATAGGTACAGCTTGCCATCGGCTTTATTCATGCGGATACGCAGGTGCGGGGTATTTACCCAATCGCTCGGGATCTTAAATACCGCTGCTTCTTCGCGGGTTTCTTCATTACCAGATACTACTATATCCTCATTCTTCATCAGGAACTCTACCTTACGGCCCACAAACTGTTTATCGGGCATAATGGTATCCAGCCGGGCCAAAACCTGCTGACCGGGTTTCACTACATCCTTTTCATCATAATGCAGCTCGTTGGAGTAAGGGAGTTCATAATAGCCTTCGCTGTAATAAGTAAAGCCTTTCAGGATATCATTACTGATATCTAAAGTTTGGGCAACACCCGTATGGCGGGGGATAAAAGTAACCCGCAGGTTCTCTTCCTTTTTATTGCTACCGGGCAACAGTTTACCTATAAAACCTTTATCGCCCTTGGCATAATCTGGATGTGATACCAGCCTGAACACCCATTTTGAGCTGGATGGCTCTACCTTTTTACCAACCTCCTGGTGTTCGCGAAGGAGCTCATAAAACTTCTTTACCGACTCGTGAACTATAATACCAAACAAGCCCGAGCGGTTATTGATAAACTCCTGGTAATCTTCCTCGTTAAAACTGATGATATATTCATGGTAAAACACCACGCGATCGGCAAAAGAAAGCTGGCCAATTGATTCCCTGAATTTTTCGATAATGTACATGTAAACATCATCGGGTGTGAGTGATTTATTATTTACCGCGGCAACAGCGGCAGCTTTTCCATTTGGCAGAAACCAGTCCTGCAAACCTATTTTTTGCCAAAATGTAGATTTTGATTCCATTCCGAGGATCTTTAGAGATTAACTATCATTAACTAAAAACTCAATTTTGTTGTATCGGCGGCCTTTACACTATCGCGATAAAATTGCGGATCGCTTTTGGGTTTGTGCCTCACTCCCCTGAGTATTGAATCTGCAATTGAATCAACCTCGGGCGGAATGCTTGATGCATTATCATTGTTAACGGGTTGATTTACGTTGCTATCCGGTTTCGCTTTATCAACCTGTGCCGGCTTAACAAAGTGGCTTAAAGTATCTCTTGGCGGCTGCGATGATTTAAAAAAAGTATTGTAGATACCCCGCCGGTGTTTAATAGCCATAACAGACGAAAACCCGGTAAGTGCTACCAATAATACAATTAAACCGATAAATACCGGTCTGGAGATCCGCACCGCGTGCTTGCCAACACCAACCGGCGACTCTGAACTATTGGGTATAACATCCCCCCCCTTTGCACTTTCGGCCTCCTGGTAGTAAAGCAGTAAGCCCTGCAGGCGTTCGTTCTCCTTGAGCAATACCGATGCGTTCCATGAATCATCAACCTGGTTGCTGTTTACCGCTGAAATACTGCTATGTACCAGGGCATCCTGCAGTTCAATACCGCTCGGGAACCTGTGTTCGGGCTCTTTTTCCAAACATTTAGAAACAATTTTAAGCAGCCAGGCCGGCACCAGCATTTCATGTTCCTTCTTTTGATCATTCCAGCTGGCTGGTAAATTCTTTTTACGCAGCTCCATTACATCGGGCACCTGGTTATCCATGTGCGCCAGCATTACCGCGTTGCGGGCGGTTTCGCCGTTATCACGCAATGGGAAAGGCACTTGCCCTCCAATCAGTTCATACAGAATAATGCCATAGCTGTACACATCAGTCTGGAAATACATCAGCCCTTCATTCTGCTCGGGAGCCATAAACTCTATGGCGCCGGCATGGCGAATACTGGTACGCCGCTGATCATCAGACATTGCCGAAAGGCCAAAATCCAGCAGCACATAGTTGCCTGTATGAACGTTGAACTTTACGTTATTACTTTTAATATCGCCATGCTTTACCGAAACCTTGTGGCAGTGTGATAGGGCATTAGCCAGCTGATCGGCCAGTTTAATGATCTCTTTAATGGTAAAGATGGGCTCATGCGGTGGCTTCAGCAGATCTTCCAGATCGGGTCCATCAATGTACTCCATCTCGATGAAAGGGAACGAGCCACTCTCGGTAATGCCAGAGTTTAAGATCTTAACCACATTGGGGTTAGGCTCTTCGTTTACCTTTTTTAGTTTTTCAACCTCGTTCTGGAAGTTTCTAAAATTCTTATCGTCGGTACTTTCGGTATGAATAGGGGTCGGCAATAACTTTACCGCCGTGATGATGGGGCCGTAACGCCTGCCTTTATAAACAGAGCCTTGCCCGCCCGTTCGCAAAGCCCCCATATTCTCCAAGCCTTCGGTTATTGTAAATACTTTGCTCATTGAGTTATACTTGCAGTGCTATAAGGTTAAAATAACAATTGTTAAACTTTGTTACCTCAACATAACGCACACATTAGTGTTTGGTTATAAAAATATGAAAATTTATATGCAGATTTCAGATGTGCAGATTTTAGATGTGCAGATTTCAAATGTGCAGGTTACAGATCTGCAGATTTCAGATGATTTTCATCTGAACATCTAAAATTTGCATATCTATTTTTCATCTGCACATCTGTAATCTGCACATCTGCACATCTGAAATTTGCACATCTACTTGATACTTATTTCATCCACCAACAGCCAGGCTTTTGCCCCGGCAATGTACTCGCCCGGCGGAATAACGCCTTTATTGGTACCTTTTACCCTGATGTACCGGGCTTGCAATGGTTTTATATTCGCCCTCACCGCATTAATGCCATTGGCGGTAAATTCCGTTTGGCGATAAACTTCGGTATAGGTTTTCCCATCTTCGGATACTTCAAAAGTGAGCAGCGACGGCTCCCACATTTTTTGCCAGTGGTATTTTAAAATATTGATACCCAGTTGTGATACTTTTTGCACCGAACCAAGGTCGACCAGTGCATCCAGATCATCGCCGTTAAAACCGTACCATTGGCCATCGTTATAAAGCTTATTCCCAAACACGCCGTTTACCAGGCCAGAGATATCGCCGGTGTTATAGGTACCTTTAGGCTGATTTACCAGCGTTACTGTTTTGCCAACCGCTTTGTGCATGTTAAAACTTTGCATGTATGTGCGCCCTGTTTGTTTACCATTACTGAACAAAGCGGCTTTGATGTTGCCCGATGAGGTGATGGTTAAGAGTTTACTATATAATTTACTTTTAAGCCCCGGTGCCGACCCATCGGTTGTGTAAAATATTTTACCACCCGGCAGGGTTGTATTAAGACTAAGCGATGTTTGATGGTTTGCTTTTGTGCCTATATCGCCGGTTATTTCGTCAAAGGTGTTGGCGGCATTGATGTTGAGCCTTTGCAGCATTGGGTGCTGATATCTTAACCGCTTCAAAAACCCATCATAATCCTTATTCTCCTTTGCTGACCACCCCACCTCGGCCAGAGCCAGCATCCGGGGGAATAGTTGCCGCTCGGCCTGTGCCGGGCTGGTCATGTACTCACTCCATGCATTGGCTTGTACCCCTTTAATGTAGGTGGCTTCATCGCCGGATAGCTCTTTGGTTATTGGTTCATAATTATAAACCTTGCGTAGCGGCGTGTAGCCCCCGCCTGCAATTGGCTCGGCAGCGTAAAGAGACTGGTAATAATCCAAGTACACATATTTCTCGGGGGTCATGATAGCGTCGTGGTGTTGTTTGGCTGCAGCTATGCCACCCTCCTCGCCCGTCCAGCTCATTACGGTTGCGCCGGGGGTTAAGCCGCCTTCTAATATCTCATCCCAGCCAATAATTTGCCGGCCTTTACTGTTCAGGTATTTCTCCATGCGACCAATAAAATAGCTTTGCAGCTGGTGCTCATCTTTTAAATGCTCATCCTTAATTCGCTTTTGGCATTTGGGGCAGGTTTGCCATTTGGTTTTTGGGCATTCATCGCCACCTATATGAATATATTTTGATGGAAATAGCGGCAGCACCTCATCCAGCACGTTTTGCAGAAATATAAAAGTTTCATCATTACCGGCACAATACACATCATCAAATATGCCCCAGTAGGTAGCCGTTTTATACGGACCACCGGTACAGCCCAGCTGCGGGTAAGCAGCCAGTGCAGCCAGTGCATGCCCGGGCATTTCAATTTCAGGGATGATACTGATATGCCTTTCCATGGCGTATTTTACAACCGCTTTAACTTCGTCCTGCGTATAGTAACCTCCATATCGTTTGCCATCAAACAGGTGCGGGCTATCCCTTTTATGCCCAATGATAGTTTCATCCCTATAGGCCGAGATGCTTTGCAGTAATGGGTATTTCTTTATTTCTATACGCCAGCCCTGGTCGTCGGTAAGGTGCCAGTGAAAGGTATTGATTTTGTACAGCGCCAGCATATCTAACCATTTTTTAATGGTTTCCACATCAAAAAAATGGCGGCTTACATCCAGGTGCATCCCACGGTAGGCAAAGCGCGGATGATCTTCAATGGTGCAGCCTTGTACGGTTATTTTTCCGTTGGATGGTTTCAGCAATTGAACAAGCGACTGCAGCCCATAAAATACACCGGCCTCATCATGACCAATTATTTTTATCTTTTTTTGAGTGACGATTAGCCGGTAACCTTCTTTTGCAGTGATGGCCAAAGAGTCGATATCTAAATTGATAGAAGGAATTACCGATTTATTATTTACCGACAGCGTATGCCCTGAAAGGGAATGGAAATACTGATTAAAAAAACTAAGATTGTTGACATCGATACCATCACCAACAGCTATTCCTGTTGCCGGGGAGAAAGCAAATACAAGATTACTTTTTTCAACTTTGTAAGGCTGTGGAATTATGCCCTGCTCTTTAATTTGTGCCGATGCACTGCTGATGAACAATACCAGGACTAAAGTTTTTACCAGGAACTTACAGGAGTTAAGCAGCTTTATCATCAGTATAGATTTATAAAGCCGAATATAACTGATTATAGCGACGGTATGATATTATCCCAGAAAATTACAAGCTGCCTATAGCCTTGCGGTAATTATTTATGGCGGTAATAATAGATTGTACAATTTCGTTCTGCCCATCGGGAGAGTTCAGGTAATCCTCCTCCTCGGGGTTGTTAATAAAACCTGTTTCAACAAGTACGGCGGGCATAGCGCTGTGGGCCAGTACCAATACGCCCTGCTCTTTTACCCCCTCGCTTGAGCGGCCGTTGGTGTCTGTAAACTCGGAGTTCACCAGGTCGCCAAACAGGATACTTTGCTTGCGGTATTTTTGAATATAGGCGTTTAGGATAATGGCATTTGAAGGGTCGCTTTCATCATAGCTCTCGTAGTTTTGCTTATAGTCCTTCTCGATAAATATAGACGAGTTTTCTCTTACGGCCTCCTCCTGCTCTTTCAGCCTGTGAAAACCATAAACCAGCAACAGCACCCCCTTGCGTTTATGTGCCGAAGCCGCGTTACCCTCCGGCGATGAATTGCAGTGGATAGAAATGAACAGGTTACCATGATTCTGGTTGGCTATGGCCGATCGCTGATTAAGCGGAATAAAGGTATCATCGGTACGGGTCATGATGGTGTTTAGTCCTTTGATGCCTGTATCTATAGCTATTTTAAGTTTTTTGGCGATTGCCAGCGTCACATTCTTTTCAACAGAATAGGAACCACGCGCGCCGGGGTCTTTACCACCATGACCGGCATCTATGATAACCGTTTTAAACCGGAAGGCTGAACTAACGGGAATAGTATCCCTGCCGGGTGCGAAAGAGCAAAGACAAAAAATCAGGGACACAAAGCAGCAGTTAGCAGCTATAATATGTAAAAGCTTTTTATTCAGGATCATTTTTTTATAGCCTTTTTACTGCACTTGGGGCATAAACCCGTTGCATATAATGTAAAACACCGGGGCTCAAACCCGGGGGGAAGGTTGATGGCCGGCAGGTGCAGATCATTCAGGCAATACACATTTTTGCATTCGGTACAATTAAAGTGCAGGTGCTCATCGTGATGATGCTCCTCGCTGCAATTGGATGAGCAGAGGGCATAGTTGGCTGTACCGTTCAAATCAAATACTTTGTGAATGATTCCTTTTTCCTCAAACGCGTTGAGGATACGGTACAGGGTAACCCTGTCTATATCATTCATCACACTTTCCAGATCGGGCTGGGAAGTGGCCGCGCTGCGCGACGACATCATGGACAACACCCTTAGTCTTGGGGCTGTTTTTTTTAAATGATGCTTGTTCAGCAAATCTTCAAAGTGAAAATTATTACGGGTTTGTGCCATTTAACCTTTCGGGGAGTAGTGTTTTATAAGGATACAAATTTAACAAGAATATACAATGGTTTAAAATTGCGTACGAGGTTAATTTGTAAATCCCCGATTGCATGTATAACGCTGAATTAAGGATGAAATTGCAAACCTGTAATTGAGCTATACAAAGCGCGTTTCACCCCGCAGGCAAAACATGCTCAACAGCTTTTCATTCAGCAACTATCTTGCTTTTGATTTTCAAAAATAAACTGCCACCCCGTTTCGGGATGGCAGTAGCACATCTATCTCCTTGTGTGTAGTTTTGTATTAATACGGGCTTTTTTGCAAAGCTACACCAGCAGGCAAAGTAAATAAGGCCGCATCCAATTTACCGGGTTTAATTTCGGTCGCGGTACTTTCTATGTAAAACTGGGCGTTGTCGATAGTCATTTTTAATGGCATGGCGTTGGTTTTTGAAAGGATGGTATACCAGTTGCCAAATTTGTGGTTGATAAACAATTTACTATCAACCGGTATTTTGGATGTGAAATAGTATTTCTGAATGCCGCTTTTGCAGGTAAGTACCAGTTCGTCGCATTTATAACCCAGGATATCAGTAACCGCTTTGTGCAGTTCGGCGCTGATGACCTCATCGGCGTTAACGGCGCCATCATTCCAAAGAATAGCTTCGGAGTTGCTCATTTTGTTATAAAGCTTATTATCAGCATTAATGTACAGCTGCCATTGCAGCAAAGTCCCGTTCAAATCAGACCTGTAATCGCCGCCCTTTACATAATAGTTTTGAATACTGCCCATCATAGTGGTAAACTGCGCATCGCTTACATTAGGTAATTTACTTTTAATGGTGTTGCTATAAGTAATTTTGCCTTCAAATGATTGTGCCGAGGCTATAAGGCAGGTTATAGCTAAAGACAGGCTTAGGATAAGTTTTTTCATGAATGATTATATTAGGCTAAAATAATATTATGATTTATAAGTAACAAACAGAAACATTTAAGTAAGAACGTTTACCGTATACAGAATTAAAATGCCCTGTAATATGATGCGCCAGGAAACTGCGCCGGCTAACTATAATGTTTCAAAAAAAAATTACGTATTTTTATTGAAACATTAACAAATACTAACCTAAAAACCTACTTATGAACCCATTAGCAGAAAAAATAATCAATACATGCGAGGCTGTTTTTAACGCAAACAGCGCCAATTGCAGCGGCTTTGCAAAAGCTGTAAGCACTACATTCGATATTGAATTGAGCGGCCTGGCAGATGAGATAGTGGATGAAATAAAAACCGGCGAATGGGTTAGCTTAAATGATGGTATAGATGCAAAAAACAAGGCCGACGAAGGATGGCTTGTGATTGGTGGCTTAAAAGGTCATGATAATAATCCCCCGCAAAGCCATGGCCATGTGGTTGTAGTAGTAAGCGGCCCTTTAGATGGCTCCCACCATAAATACCCCACGGCCTACTGGGGAAAATTAGGAAGCATTGGCAAAAAGAACACGCCGCTTAACTTTGCCTGGAATTCCGAAAGCAGGGATCGGGTAATTTATGCCGGAATTAAACTTACCTGATTATTGAATTGCAGTAATAAATAGTGTTCCCCTTATGGGGAGCAAGCAACAAACCTGTTTATTGGTTTAAAGACTTGATTCTAAAAACGGGGAACAGGCAACGCATCAATTTTCTTAACTAAAAAGTAATACAAGGAAACAATTTCCCCATTATTTACGTATCAGCATAAGTACTTATCCATTTAAATCAAAAGCCATACAGACTGCGAAAATATTATAACAGGCAGCGCTTACTTAACTATAGATTAACAATACATTCACCATTAAAAGCATTGACACGATAAAATGAGGCAAATATTTCTTTTCATTTCGTGTTTATACCTGCTTTATCCTGGCCTGTCTTATTCGCAAACCCAAAATCCAAAATTTAAACGGCTTAGCACAAACGAAGGGCTTTCCCAAAGCCATGTGTGTGCCATTATTAAAGGCAGCCGGGGCTTTATGTGGTTTGGAACCGAAGACGGCCTGAATAAATATGATGGTTATAAGTTTACGCACTACAAGCACGATCAGAATAATAAAGCCAGCATTATTGATAATTATGTATTAGCCCTGATGGAAGATGGGGCCGGTAATTTATGGATAGGAACCGATAGCGGGCTCGATAGGTTTGACCGCGCAACAAATACGTTTATCCATTACTCCAACAATCATATAACATATTCTGTCAGATCTATTTTCCTCGATAATAAAAACAGGATCTGGCTGGGCACCAGTAAGGGCCTGTATTTATTTAATGCAGCCAATGGCTCATTTAAGAAATATACCCATCCGGGTAAAAACGCCAACAGTTTAATTAACGATTTTATATACCAAATTACCCAGGATAATAATGGTTGGTTGTGGATTGGCACCGATGATGGTTTGTATCATTTTAATCCGCAAAACAATAAGTTTATCCGGTATGCGCATGATCCTGCAAACAATAAAAGTATTGGCTCCAGTTGGATAAAAGCTGTTTATAAAGATAGTAAAGGCAATATTTGGATCGGCACGCTTGGCGGCGGAGTGGCATTATATAACAGTAAAGACGACTCTTTTATAAATTTCAAAAACAACCCGTTAAACAGTAACAGTATCAGCCATAACGATATTCTTTCGATAATGGAAGGCGCCGATGGAAAGCTATGGGTAGGTACGGAAAACGGTGGAATAAGTGTTTTTGATTATACTGCCAATAAGTTCGTTTGTTACAAATTTGATGCAAACGATCAATCCAGCCTTAGCAGTAATTCTGTTTATTGTTTATATAAAGATGATACCGGGAATACCTGGATAGGCACATACTCGGGCGGGGTTAATTTTTTGCCCAGGTTTGGTGATAAATTTACTACCTATAGCCAAATCCCAAACAATCCTAATAGTTTAAGCAATAACAATGTACTCTCCATCTCTGGCGACGAAAGTGACGAAAACATTTGGATTGGTACCGATGGCGGCGGCCTTAACTTATTCAACAAAAAGAAAAAAACCTTTACTCATTACCTGCATAACGATAAAAACACTAATACCATCAGTAATAATTATATCCTGGCAATTGTACCAATAGATAAGAACCTTATCGCGCTTGGTTATCACAACGGCGGGTTTGATGTGTTTGATAAAAAAAGAGGTGTTTTTAAGCACCATATGCCCCAGGCAAACGATCCTCATAGCCTTTCCCTTTCTGATATCAATAATATGTACAAGGACAGCAAAGGCAATATTTGGATAGGCACCTGGAAAGGCGGCCTCAATTATTATAACGTTAAAACCGATAAATTTACGCGCTACCAGAATAACCCTTCGGATAACAACAGCATAGGGGGCAACATTATTACCACCGTGTTTGAGGATAAACAGGGTAATATATGGGCGGGTACAGATGGCGGTCTGGATATGCTTGATCCTAAAAGTGGCCGATTTACTCATTACAGGCACGATGAGGAAAACAAGCACAGCCTATCAAGCAATACTGTAGAATCTATTGCCGAGGCCGGGAACGGCGATATATGGGTGGGCACAAATGGCGGAGGACTAAACTATTTTAACAGACGAACCCAAACATTTACAGCATACACCGAAAAAAATGGACTACCCAATAATGTGATCTACACCATTTTGAAAGACCATAAAGGTAATTTTTGGCTAAGCACCAACAAGGGCCTCGCCCGCTTTAACCCCAAAACCAAAGCTATCAGATCCTATGGCATTTCTGATGGATTGCAGGGAAATGAATTTAAAGGGCATTCCTGTTTTCAAACTAAAGATGGGCAAATGTTTTTTGGCGGCGTAAACGGATTCAGCACTTTTTATCCCGATAGTTTAAAAGACAACGACTTTATTCCCCCGGTTTATATTACAGGTTTCCAGATTTTTAACAGACCTGTAACCTCGGGAAATAAAAACTCCATCCTCCCAAAAGATATCAGCGAAACAAGCGCTATCAATCTTTCTTACAAACAATCCGTATTTACATTTGAATTTGCGGCCCTCAATTATACCATTCCCGAAAAAAACAAATATGCTTATAAGCTGGAAAACTTTGATAAAGACTGGAATTATATCAGCAATAAACGGACGGCCACTTACACCAACCTGGATGCAGGAAAATATACTTTTAGGGTTAAGGCATCAAATAACGATGGCAGATGGAATGACCAGGGCACATCTATAATCATTTATATAAAACCTCCTTTTTGGCTTACCTGGTGGTTTAAGTTGGTGGTAGTTTTAATTTTTGCTGGTAGCGGACCCGCATTCTACTTCATTCGCACGCGTGCAATCAGAAAACAGAAAACCGAACTTGAGCGCCAGGTTAAAGAACGTACCGAACAATTAGCCCGGGCAATAGAAGTTGAAAAGAAATCCGTTCGTGAAGCCGAGGAGGCAAACCGGGCCAAAAGCATCTTTTTGGCTACCATGAGCCATGAAATCCGCACGCCAATGAACGGCGTAATCGGGATGGCCTCCTTACTCGGCGAAACCTCTTTAGATGAAGAACAGCGAACTTTTACCGAGTCTATCCAAACCTGTGGTGAAGATTTGCTGGCGGTGATCAATGATATTTTAGATTTTTCTAAAATAGAATCGGGCAATATGGAGCTGGAGGAAAAGGATTTCAGTTTACGAACCTGCATCGAAGAAGTTTTTGATGTTTTTGCTTTAAAAGCTGCCCACTTAAAACTCGACCTGGTTTACGAGATAGACTACGATGTGCCGGCACAAATCATTGGCGATAGCTTAAGGCTTCGCCAGATATTGATCAATTTAATAAGTAACGCCATTAAGTTTACCAAGAAGGGAGAAATCTATGTAGCGGTGCACTTAATCAGCATTTTAGAAGATAACCAAATTGAGTTAGGTTTTGAGATAAAGGATACCGGAATTGGCATATCTGCCGATAAGCTGCACAGGCTGTTTAAAGCATTTTCGCAGGTTGATTCTTCAACAACCCGTCAATACGGAGGTACAGGCCTGGGCCTGGTAATAAGTGAACAGCTGGTAAAGTTAATGGGCGGAAAAATTAGTGTGGAAAGCGAAATTGGCAAAGGGAGTACTTTCCAGTTTTCTATTCACTCCCAAAAAAGTTTACAGCCAGATAAATCCCACGTAAACCATAATATGGATGGTTTTGAAAACAGTGAAATTTTGATTGTTGATGATAATGATACCAACTGCCGAATTTTAAAAGGCCAGCTGGAGCAGTGGAAGCTAAGCCCGGTAATAGCCAACTCTGGCGAGCAGGCGCTTAATATATTACTGCAGAATAATGATTTCAAGCTGGTTATTACCGATATGCAAATGCCGTTTATGGATGGTATTGAACTGGCAATCTTAATCCGCGGCAAATATCCCGAATTACCTATTATGCTTTTGAGCTCGATAAGCTACATTTTCCATAAAGATAATCCCGGTTTATTTTGTTCCATATTAACCAAACCTGCCAAACAAAATAATTTATACAAGCACATTGTAAAAGAATTGGGCAAGCATATAACATCAACTACTAACGACCAGTTGCACGTTGATGCTACAAAACATAAACTACCTGATAATTTTTCAAAAAGGTATCCATTGAATATTTTGGTTGCCGAAGATAACCCGATGAACCAAAAATTGATCCTGAAGGTTTTGAGTAAATTAGGATATGAGGCAGATTTGGCGGGAGATGGACTTGAAGCCCTGGATTTAGTTAATAAAAAAACATTCGACATTATTTTGATGGATGTACAAATGCCCAAAATGGATGGGCTGGAAGCCACCCAAATAATAAAGAAACGTTTCCCAACACGCCCATTTATTATAGCCATGACCGCAAATGCACTCCAAACCGACTTAAAGATTTGTATGGATGCGGGTATGGATGATTATATAAGCAAGCCCTTTAAATTAGACGACGTGGTTAATAAGCTCGAAAAATGGGCATTGCAAACTGATGAATCTTTTAAAGCATAAAGCGGGTTAAAATAAAGAACCCGCTGTTCAATATCTTTGACATAGCACAGCGGGTTTCCAATCGCCCTGTTTTTAAAAAGCGTGAGCTGTAACACTTTCCAAAGCTTTTGGCATTGCTGTAGCCGCAAGCGTCGGCACAAATATCCCCTCTACCCTAAAAACAGAAACATCTGTCATGCCTATAAAACCCAAAACTGCTCTCAAATATGATTCTGTAAAATCATAGCTTTTCATCGGCCCCTCTGAATATACACCACCTGATGAAATAGCCAGGTAAACCTTTTTATTGATGACCAATCCTTTGGGCGCACCAGTTGCATAGCTAAAGGTAACACCAGCCCTTGCAATATGATCAATCCAGGCCTTTAAGGTTGATGGAATACCAAAATTGTATAAAGGCACACCAATTACAATAATATCAGCCTCCATCAACTCTTTTATAGCCTCATCCGATTGTTTGACGGCTTCATTATGCTCATCCGTGCGCATTTCTCCTGGTGTTTGAAAGGCGGCAAATTGCGTCTCTTCCAGGTGCGGCAAAGGAGCGTTGGCCAAATCACGGGTATGTACTTCACTGTTTGGATAAACCGATGATAGTTTTTCTAATATGGCAGCTGATAATTTGATGCTAAAAGATTCGTTACCCTTAACGCTGGTAACGATGTTCAGAATTTTTTTCATGATATTTTATTTTTCATTTATAACTCAAAGGTATTTACATTTGCTATACAATAGTAAGTACTATACCAAAGGATAGCGCTATCCTTTGGTATAGTTAACCCTTGAACAGGAAGAAATGGAATTAGGAGAAGTTAAAACTCACGGCAAGTGCACCAGTATGTTATTGCCGGTAACAGATGCGATAGAAGTATTAAACGGCAAATGGAAACTGCCAATTTTGATCTCACTAACATTCGGGAACAAAAGATTTGGGGAGATGGCAAAAGAGATCCCGAAAATAACAGACAGGATGCTATCCAAAGAATTGCGCGAGCTTGAAATGAACCAGCTCATAAAGCGCACTGTTTATAATTCGGTACCGGTGGTGGTTGAATATTCAATTACCGAATATGGACATTCGTTGGATAACGTAATTCTTGAATTGTACAAATGGGGCAAAGAACACCGTAAACGAATCATAGCCGGGATGTAAGATTGGGGAGCTAAAAGCCAGGATAGGAAACTGTTAAACACCCCGTCATTGCGAGGTACGAAGCAATCTCTAAGCTATACAGAGCAGGCTATGTAAGTTCGATCTGCCTATTTGGAGATTGCTTCGTACCTCGCAATGACGTGCTTCTTTGATACCCACAGCATCATTTGCACACCTAAATCCGCACATCTGAAATCCGCATATCTGCACATTTGCATATCTGAAATCTGCACATCCAAAATCTACTCCTCCGTTTCCTTCAGCTCATCCTCTTTTTTCCCTCTGCCCAGGTGTACAATTGGTTTATCCTTTGTGCCGGTAATGGTCATCGGGATGCCGAAAATACCCAGCGGCGGCAGGCCAAGGCGGAATTGCAGGTTCAACTTGCCGTCAAAACTTACCTGCCCCTCAAACCTCGGGCGGAAACCGGCCATACGCATTTTGGTGCGTTCAATGGTGATAATATTATTGGCAATGGTTGACTTAATATCTACTTTACTCACATCATTTTTACCGCCCAAACTATCGCGCCCGGTTTGTTTACCTACCGCGCTAAACAGTTTAAAGCCTTTTACTTTTACCTTTTTAACAGATAGTACGCCCCCACCCTTTAGTGACGGATACACAGGCTTCATATCGCTGTTAAGTTTACCGCTCAGCTTATAATCCAAGGATACAATACCTTCTGCATTTGCTGCGGATGTGGCCATGTCATGAAATAGTTTCACCTCACGGTATGCCCGTTTTATATCAAACTCTTTAGCATCAATATGATAATCAAAATAAGCTTTTTGCGGGCTTATGCTTCCATAGGTAGCATCCATTACTACCGGTGCGCCTATCAAAGTAAAGCCTGTTTGTTTTAAAACAATCTGCCCATTGCTGATACTCATCTGCCCTTTGGCATCATTAATATCAAGGCCATTGTATTTTACTTTTTTTACATCGGCAGTAAAATTCAAATCGAGGTTGGCGGGTACCAGGATCACGCCCGGTTTTGCAGCTTTGGGCGTTGAAGGCCCGCTCGCAAAGGCCATAAAATCATCAGCGATAATAAGTCCGCTTGTTAGTTTAAATTCACCTTTTAACGGCGAGTTTGGTTTAAGGGCGTAATCTATCACGTTTGATAACGCGCCATCAAGCACAATAACCGATTTACCATAGTTGGCCGTAAACTGATCAAACTTCATTTTATCCTGGTTAAAGCTGAAGAGGCCAGTTTTAATCAGGAACGGTTTAGGGAACAGATCTGAAGTAAGCGCGATATCCTTAACCTTCATTGTGCCAGAGTTAGCCAGCTGATCATACCTGCCCGCCGTGGCATCACTTTGCTTACCTTTTAAAGATAGATTGGTAGTGATCACCCCCTTAACGTTGTAACCGTTTATGGCAAACACCTTGTAAATCTTACCAATATCCAGCGATCCCTGCGATTTGATGCTGTAATCCAGGTCATCAAAATTCTTCAGGTTGGCTTTAAGCATAAATGGCTGCCCCTCAAAAGTGAATGAAACAGGTTTAATGTTCACCTTCAATCCTTTTAATGAACCCGTATTATTGCTGATAGCCGTACTTACCTCTATATTTTGCAGTGGATGCGGGTAGTATTTGGTTTGGATATAGCCGCCGTGCAAATCTATCTGCGCGTTGGTAACCGGGAAAATCCTTCGCGCCGGGATATACCTGCCCCTGATTTGTACATCAGCATCCAGGTTGCCGCGCAGGTCAATACTATCAAGTGGGTAAAACTGTTTGATATCGCTTAAATTAAATTTGGCTTTCAAGTCGGCATCAATCATAGCGCCGGCAGTATTGCTCATTTTTAAATAACCTTTAATGTAGTTATTTAAAGCATTGATGTTAAGGTTAGTCATGGCCATGGTGGCATGCGCCGGGTTACTGTCGGGACAATTGGCATCAAGGTTAAAGCTGACGTTTTTCATAGCTTCGGGCAGTTTGGCGTATTTAAAATATCCATTCCTGAAACCTGAGTGCAGCGTAAATTTGGGGATGCTGGTAATCACCGTATCTATATGATGCCTTATGCCGGTCTTTCTTATCCCGGTGGCATATTTACCCTCGGCTATCATGTGCAGCGAATACCTGCCCTTTACATCAAATGCTTTAACACCAAAGGCCTTGTTCCATTTCTCCAGGTCAATCTCGGTATTGATCTTGGCAAAAACAGTTGGCGATTTGATCCCTTTTACCTTAATCACCGAGCCAAAATAATCCTTCCCGATGTTGAAATATACCGAATCGATATTGAGGTTAAGGCTATCGGGATTACAACCGGGCAACTTAGCGTTCATATTAAGAAAAAGGTTCTTTACAGGCTCGGGCGTGTTTTTATTGGCGATATAACCATCCCTGATCTTCATACTGAAATCCAGATCGGGCATTTGTTTTTTTGAGGCGATGTATTTACCTGTGAGCGACATGGTTATTTTACCGGTACCGTTTAGTTCGGTATCATCCGTCCATTTGGCGTATTGGGCAGGCAGGGCGGTAAAAATATCACTCAGGTCGCTTTGATCGCTCCTGATCCTGAAATCCATATCATAACCATCTTTCAAAAACTCAAACCGGCCTTTAAAATCAACCGGCAACTGGTTAATTAGCAGGTTGTTTTTTTGAAATACAAACGCCAGTGATTTGGTATTAATGCTGGTAACCAGGTCTGCATTTACTTTTTTGTGGTAGATATAAGGTTGCCCGGCGTAAGTAAAATCAACAGAGCCGATCTCGGTATGCGTATAAAGGTCAAAAACATCTTTGGTAAGATCGCCGCTGCCTTTGTAGTTAAAGTCCCGGGCATCAAGCAGCATGGGCATTGATCTGTCATTGTAAACCAAATGACTTTTCTCTATCAATATTTGCTCAATACCTAACGAAGCGCTTGCAGTATCTGCCGCCTGTGCAGGCTGCGCGTTTTTTGCTTTATATACATTGTAATTGGCACGACCGGCACTATCTACCTGGATATTGATGGTTGCCTTGCTTAAATAAATGCGGTTGATATTGATCTTGCTTTTAAAAACCGACGACAGATCAATAGCCAATGAAACCTCCTGAGCGCCTACCAGCGTATCGTTTTGGAAAGGCGCGCTGCCGTTGAGCGAAAAATCATTCAGCGTAAGGGTAAGCGCCGGGAATTTTTTAAAGAATGAAAGACTGGTTCCCGAAAAATTGAGCTTACCATTGATACTGCCACCCGCCCATTGCTTTATTTTATTGGTAATTGTTTGCGGGAAAAGATAGGGTAGCAAAAACATTAAGGCTAACAAACTCACCAGGGTAACGCCAAATATTTTGAGCGTTTTTAACACAACTTTTTTTATCGGGAACGGCATAAATATAGCTTATCAAGTGCCATAAAGGTAATAGTAAAAGTGGATACGGGGAGAAATTTAACAATATTACAGGCTAATAAAAGTTATTAACCTATGCTAATAAACCCTAACATTTGATAAACCAATCTAAAAATGAAAACCAATAATAACCAGGACCCAGTAATAGTATTTGCAGGTTCGCCAGTTGATGCCGGCATGATACAGGGCATGCTTGAACAGGAAGGCATCCAGGCTTTTGTACAAGATGAGTTCATGAGCAGTATTGCCCCATGGCTGGTAGAAGCCGGAGGATCTGTAGCTGCCAAAGTTGTAGTAGCTTTAGAGGATCATGAAAAAGCGCTGAAGCTAATTGAGGAATATGGGATTAGCGGACAATAATTCGCATCCAATACTTTAGTTTTATTGGCCAATAAAGCAATCTTCATATAAAGCAAGCACGATGTTGGGAGGATGCTTTGTATCCTGATGCTTACTTTTCTTTCAGGTAATCGGCAATTAATTTAAAATCCTGTTTTGCCTCATCATCCAGGTTTTCGCCCGTTTGCATGTGTTCTGCCCAGTCAAGTGGTGTACCGTCATAAATCAAATCCTTTACGTCAAGGCGTGCGCCTGCTTCAACAAGTAGTTTTACAGCATCCAGCGAGCCCGATGATACAGCCTGATGTAAGGGGGTAGCATGTGTATGAAAGCCTGCATTATTTTTAGGATAGCCGTTGGGTTCGGCCCCCAAGCTTAATAAATAAGCTATCATTTTGGGCTTGCCATAAAAACCGGCCACGGCCAATGCCAGCAACAATTCTTCTTTACCTGCGGTTGCCGTCATCTTCATCACATCATTCATCCTATCAAGACCAATTGCCACGGCCAGGGTAAGTTTGCCTCCGCGTGCAACAAGGTGCGCGGCTGCTTCAAAATTTCCGTGTGCCAGCGCGCCTAAACCACCGCCGGGTTTTGCGCCCGCGTCAATCAGCAAATCTATCAGTTCAATTTGCACTCCGCACTCTTTGGGTATTCGCCCGGTTGCAACCAGCCCCAGCGTATAATCCAGTTGCATTTGCATGGTATCGCTGGCTTCCTTTTTTAAAAACCCAATGAGCAGTTGGGTAATCTCCACAATATTAGTAGGTAATTTACCACTACGGATAGGATTGTCTGCAATAAACCAAAGCAAGTATGGATCCTTAAAATACCCGGGTTCGGGGTAGTTCAATCTGTCACTTACCAATTGTGGATTTTTGGTTATAAGATCTTTCAACAACATTACATCGCCCCGGTCAATAGCTTCTACGGCCTCGCGAAATAGCGGATCTGTGATATCGGAATTTTTCATTTTGGTAATTAATTGACCCTTATCACTATAAAGATACAGTTATTGTAAATTATAGCCCAGTTAAATTAAATCCCGAAATTTTTTAGAATTGCTCTCTCCCATTTTTAAGGCCACTTAAAAAGGGAATATTACTTTAAAGCTCATATTGCGGCCGATGTTGTAAATGCCCAGGCGCCCGTTGGGCGAACTTGTATAGTACTCAAAATACTTTAGCCTGTTCAGGTTGGATTGATAGGCCGTATCAAACAAATTATCAACCTGGACATAAAGCTCGCAGAAAGTTTTTTCTGATTTCCCCTTGATGGTTGTACCAGCTCCAATATTAATAAGGGTATAACCAGGTGTTGCTGTTTCTGTATTATCCAAAGCATAGAAACGGTTTTGAGCCATATAGGCGTCAGCTTCTGTTTTAAACCAGATCTTTGAAAAAACACCGTACGCTTTCTGTAAAGTAACCTTTAACTCAGATCTTATGTGTAGTGGCGGGATAAAAGGCAGGTATTTTGCCGCACCGTTTGATTTACTGATCAACTGCTCATTTTGGTTAATACCGGTAACATAAGCCAGGCTGTTATTAAACGCCAGCCACTTAATGTTACGCGGGTGCAGGTTAGCGGTAAATTCCGCGCCGTAAAGCCGTGCTTTTGATTGCTGGTACACATAAGTGCTGTTGCCCGCAACAATAACCACCGGCTTACCATCGGCATCGGTGAGTTTTGCCTGGTAGATGTAATGATCAATGTGATTGTTAAAAAACTCCGCTATGAGGTCAACATCTTTTAAATAGGAAATAATGCCGATATCTTCCTGCAGACTAAACTCGGGATTAAAGCCACGGTTGCCCAGGTAAACAATATGCGCACCCGGATCAAGCCCGTTTGAGCCTATCTCGGTAATGTTTGGTGCGCGATACCCCCTGGCTATATTTGCTTTTACCAGCAACCGCTCGCTGATGTTGTAGGTTAACCCCAGGCTGCCCGAAAAACCTTTGTAAACATGTTTAAATGCCGGGAATTGTAAATGCGCGCCGGCGGTATCGGGTAATTTAACCTGCTGTTCAAACCCGTTTTGCGGATTCGGGCCAACATAAAAATCTTTCCACCGGATGTGGCGGTTATCATACCTGATACCACCGGATACATCAAGGTTGCCAAAGCTTTTCCTGGCGAACAGGAATGTACCGGCATCAAATAAATTATAATCGGGAATGGGAAAATCTGTAGCTGCTTTACTGCGGTTGGCCTGGTACATACCATTAACCCCAATAGTACTTTCAATACCGCCAATGGCGGGCAAATTGTATTTCAGATCATAATTAAGGGTGTTAAGCACTACATATAAACCTGCCTGCTGCGCTAAGGTAGGGTGGTTATATTCCCTGCGGATGCTTTGCTGCAAACCCAACGAGGCATCAAGGCTGCCGTTGCCTAATTTTACCTGGTTATGCGTATAAACGCGATAATGCTGAATACGCTGATGAAGCGGCGCAATGGAATAGGAGCTTAATTCATCAGGGCTTACTATAGGTCTGTTTTTAATATCGTCATAAGCAATTTCATTTACCTGTTTGGTAAATTGCCTGCTGAGCGAATCGCGGCTACCATCGGGTATCTCCTGCCGGTTATCATACAGCGTAGCGGCTATTTGCCAATAACCCCATTTTTTATCAACCCTTGCCATCGCCGATAAATTATATTCCCTGAAACCGGTATTGTATACCAGTCCATCAATTTTATCGCGGTAATCATGAGCCATTTTAGCCGTGGCCCTTAATGCATATTTCCAGTCTACTTTTTTATAGGCTAAACCCAGCGATACGCCAATCATGCCATTATTGGTATGATAATCTGTAACGTAATCTCCTTTTAATACGCTATCGGCCCCGGCGGGTATTGCGGGTATCAGATTGATCACTCCGGCTATAGCATCAGAGCCATAGGTTAAACTTGCTGGCCCCTTGATCACTTCAGCGCGGCCAATTCCGTACTGATCTATTTCGATGCCGTGTTCATCTCCCCATTGCTGCCCCTCCTGCCTGATGCCATCATACAAGGTTAATACCCTGTTATAGCCCAGTCCCCTTATAAATGGCTTGGAAATATTTGGCCCGGTAGTAACCGCGTTTACACCGGGCACACCTTTTACTATAGCGTCAATAATGTTATTATTAACGTTTTCGTTCATTTCCTTTTTGGTCATTACCGCAATTGGCACCGGGTTGCGGCGCAGTTCTGTAGCCCGTGATACCCCTGTTATAACTACCTCATTTAGTTTAGAGCTATTTTCTTTTAGATTGACGTGCAAAACTGTGGCTTGGCCGGTATGGATGGCTATTTTAAGTCTTTCGGGAAGGTATCCTATTGCCGAAAAAGAAACTTCATAGTTGCCGGGAGAAATATTTTTAAGGTTGTAATAGCCTTTTTCATCAGATGTTGTACCTATTGTTGTGCCGGTTAATACAATGCTTGCATAAGCAAGGGGTTCGCTTCCGGTTACCAACCTGCCTTTTAACACCCCATTTTGGGCTTTAAGTGCGGCTGGTATACATAACATTAATAGCAGGTATAGTACTTTCATTTTATTTACAAGGCTTGTTTATTTGCAAATATATAACAAATAAAAATAATTAGTCTCACCTAATTTTATTTATAAACAAAACCTAATTACTAAAATTACCCACAATGAATACTTGTTTGAAAATATCAACACAGGAACGATTATGCATAGATGCAAAACCCTTATAACTTACCCCTTTGCATCAATAGCTTTCAGGCAACTCCAGGAATGCAATTAAAATATCTTTATTTACAACAGGGAAATAGGTGGAATAACCCACCGGCCGAAGCTCAGTTAAAAAAAGGAAGCGGGCAGGAATCAGAATATCATCAATCGCGGTCGTCGGCACCGGGAAGAAACCGAACTGCAATTAAACATACCACACAACTGCAAAAAATTATTATCGCCAATATAATTAGGGCCATCAGTATATCTATATTATATAAAACTAACATACAAGTCCTGATAAAATAAAACATTATAGTATCGATGAATACGTGATATTAATCGATAGGAGCAGGCTGCGGGTATTCAACTAATCTTTTAAACGATAATATCAACAATTTGGTTTCAAAATCAGTCACAGTTTACAGAAGAGCTTTTATTTATCATATTTAGCCAGCATAGCATCTATTGCGTCGCTGCTGCCTAATGCCCTGGCTGCTTTCCAATCTTTACATGCACCTGGTGGATTGCCCCTATTTAGTTTGCACATACTTCGCCGTTTTTTTGCTTACTGAGCTCTTCGCCGCACCAAAAATGTGTCAAACTATGTGGATAAAAAAATTTGAAAAGGGATCAGAGAGGACAAATTGTCCAATTTTGCGCCATGAAGTGTGTAGGTTTTACACCTGTTTTACAACCAAAGTTCACAATAAAAAGAGCTTTAGCAGTTTCATACACGTTGTTTTTGAACTATTTGTACTTTTGAAACCATTCACAACTGTGTTTTCACATTCACAACTGTGTTTTACATTTACAACTGTGTTTTTTACACAGTAATTTTTTTAAGTGGGAGTTCCTTTGATAACAACATTCTTTAAAAAAAATATGGAAATGAAAAAAACAATAAAAAAAGTGATATTATTGTGCTTAGTAGTAGGTGTAGCTGTCATTATGGGTACTTGTAGTAAAAAGCAAGAACCCAACATCTCAGCCCCTGTATTAAACGCAACGGGAAACGCTACCAGCTCTTTAGCTGCATTAGCAATTTACCCCATCGATGAATCTACTATAAGGTTGGACACCTTAAATAGCTATAAAGCAGGACCAATCCCATTCTCAGGAGATTCCAATCAGCAACCAACCGGATCTACGCTCAGGGTTTTTGAAAACGATGTTGAATTAGGCCCGGCCCATACTTTTCACGAGGACATCCGTCAAATTGGAAGAGGGAGTTTTAGTCATTGGGGAACAGATATATACTTTTCTACATCCGACAACACCAACCCACTTACCAATGGCAGAAAATACGCTTATATTATAGCAGGCATAGCAAAAGGACCAGTAACGCAACCAGGTAATGCAGTTGGTACTCCTACAACTGAAATAACTTCCAAGGTACTGGGATATGCCAACGTTCACAGACCAACTACAGGTGGTATTATCGGCCCAGCTGTAACCGTAACAAACTTGGCAGACTTTAGAGCGGCTGTTGCAGGTCCAACTCCAAAAACCGTTTACGTTAGTGGCATCATTAAAGGTGCAGGATATGACCCCGTTTACGTCGGCTCCAATACATCTATTATTGGCGAATCAGGGGGCACATTAGAAGGTGTGAATTTATATCTGTTTACTGTAAACAACGTTATTTTACAGAACTTAATCCTGAAAAATTACGTAACTGAATCCTCCGTTTGTGTAAAGTTCAGGTCTCACCATATATGGATAGATCATTGTGATTTTTCAACTGATCGTAGTCATGGCTGGGATTATTGGGGTAAGGATATAGTTGTTACCGAAGGTGCTGATTTGATAACCATATCCTGGTGTAAATTTCACGATACCAACTTGTCTGTTCTTATAGGAGCTTTAACAGCTGACGCAGTCGCCGCTAATAAAGATCTGTTACATGTAACTATGCATCATAACTTTTGGTATAATGTAAGCGAAAGAGAGCCTTCATTGATTTTTGGCAACATACACATGTTTAACAATTACCATTTAAATAACGGAGGCTATTCAATAGGTGCGAGATATGGCGCCACTGTAAGAACAGATAATGAATATTTTTCAGGATGTAATAAACCGCTTACAACAAATCTTGATGGTGATCCTGTAGGTTATTTCAGCGGCGTTACCACCAATATTTATTTAAATTGCGGTCTCAACAACATCACATCCGCCATTTCAGATTGGGTTCCGGATTATTCTTATAGCGCTATTCTTGATCCTGCTGCCAATGTGCCGTCAATTGTGCAAGCGGGAGCTGGCGTGAAGTAATAGTACGTATTTGGTTCTAATCCAAATGGCACCACAAAGAAAAGCTTCAAATTGAAAGATTTGAAGCTTTTTTATTTAATGATACTTTGCCTGCGAGCTCAACTGAAAATGTAAGAGAAAGGCAAAAGCCACATCATTCACCATTAGTAATCGCCTGCCCGGAAGATGCATTTTGTTGATTTCGGAAATACCACATTATCGTGCCATAAATATCGCTTGCATCTGCAGCAATATACCTGGTGCGAAAACCGAAAGTGTTTTTGTCCTTCATTATAAAACTTATAACAGGCGCCCCCTTATCCGGAGAGGTAAAGTTAATTTCGGCTATATCTTTCCAATAGGCAACATCCCTGGGAACTTGAAGCAGCAATTTCCCTTTTAGAAAAAGCTGCAGCTTATCATTATCCAATTCCAGAACTGTTTCACCTTTTAAATAAGGGATCAAATACGCAGTCATAATATAAATGAACCTTACAATAATTATTAACGAAAGAAAACTAAAAACAAGCCAGGGTTTGTGATCGGGAAAGCGCGCTATAAAAAGCATATAAAATGCAACTATGATAAGCGGTAGTATGATTAAATCGAAAAATATTTGCCCGGCGCTGTATTTATAATGTGCTACTCGCATTGAATAATTTGGGAACCGAATATAGTCATTCAGCTTAATAATAAAATGTTATATCAAGAATTCCTGTAATTACACGCAATCCCTTCACTCCAACTGCCCTCAGATTTTGAAAGCATACATTTTGAATGGTTGAAAGCTGACGTATATATGCAAGCTTTCGGATCACATGTAACCTGCCCGGTCTTTGAATACCTTCAGCATGACTTTACCCTTTCCTGACCTTGCTCAGGTAATTTTAGCTTGTGTTTCCTGCGCTTTAACAGCAGGTAAAACAATAAACGGTACAGCGATAAATACGTTAATGATAATTGCAATTGTCTTTTTCATAGTAGTCGCCACTATTAAGCGTTGGCTTCATCGTACTAATCAACGTGCGCAGATTGGATTCTCTGTTCATGGGTAGAAAGTGATTAAATGCAAAAGCAGTATTAAAGGCAGTTATTTAAACCTGCCTTTAATCAAATGACTCTTTACTGATTTTCCTATCCCCCATACGACGACAAATAGATACTTCTGACCTCGAATCCCCTGATCTGAAAAGCCCTATAGCTTCGATTTGAAATCATAGCTTCCAGGCCCCAATTTATATATCGCTTTATTTCCTTCAAACCTTACAAAGCTGATACCCTTTATACCCGAAACTGGTTTACCACTTTCAGATACGGATTTTACATTAACAGCGGGAAGATATAAAGTAGCCGATGTATTCGCCGGTACCGTTGCCTTATAAATCAACACTTTACCATCTACTTTCCAGCTGCTGTTAATGCGACCGTAAGGAGAATCATAATAACCCTTGGCCCAGGTCATTTGGCCACTTAGGTCTGGTTCGGGTTGCAGTATAAACTTTTTAAATCCAGGCTCATCACGTTGTATCCCAATGGAATAAGCCATCATCCACTGCCCTATCGCTCCAAATGAATAATGATTAAACGAATTCATACTGTTATTGCCCCCAAAACCATGCTCAACGGTATAGCCATTCAACCTTTCCCAAATGGTTGTGGCACCCTGGTCAATAGCGTAAAGCCATGACGGATAATGGTCATTCTGCAACATCTTGTATGCCAACCCGCTATATCCATGATCAGACAAGGCCTTGCTGATACCCGCTGTACCCACAAATCCCGTCATCAGTGAATATGGCGACCGTACAATGCCCTGGTCGTCTTTGTTTTCGCGTTCAACAGCAGCAGCCAGGTTTTTCACCATATAAGATATGTTTTCATCAGCGAATGTTCCAAGCGCCAGGCCTACGGCGTAAGCCGTTTGTGTATCTGAAACCTTAAATTCCCGTTTCGCCGGGCCACCAAATAATCCTCCCCCTACCAATCCAACGGCTTTTTTATCGGTGTTTACAAAGGTCCGGTTAAAGAAATCCTTGCGTTCATTATATCTTTCTCTGAATTTTTGCGCATCTTCCTTTTTGCCTAAGATACCCGCAACCTTTGCCATGATGCCCAGGTCATATACATGATAAGCAGTAACCGGGAATGCTGTGCCAAGCTGAAGATATTGCGGGCCAAGCCAGTCGCCCAATACCCCATCCGAGCTCAAGCCAGTTTTCTGGTCAATGGTCGACTCTATATAAGCCATATACCTGCACATAGCATCATAATGTTCGGCCAGTAATGATATATCATTATATTGCTGATAAGCTTCCCAGGCCACCGTGATGCCCGCGCTGCCCCAGATAATCCCGCCAAAACCCCCACCTACCGGAGCGATATCCGTGAACCGTCCCTTATCCGTCTGCAGGTCACGCATAGCTATCATATGCCGCCGTAAAAACTGATCTGCGTTGGAAACATAGGTGGCCGTTGGCGAAAAAATACTAATGTCACCCGACCAGCCCATACGCTCATTTCTTTGGGGGCAATCGGTGGGGATAGTCAGAAAGTTATCTATGTTTGACCAGGTCAGGTTCGACCATAACTGGTTTACCTTCGGATTGGAAGTAGCATAATCAGCAGTCAGTTTTTTTATCGAACTGATGGCTAAGCCCTGAACGGCATTCAGCGCCAGGGGTTCCTTAACACCTGTAATTTCAATATATTGGTATCCGTGCGAGGTAAAATGTGGTTGTATAATCTGGTCGCCATCTTTCATGATGTAAATATCCTGGCTTAAAGCGGCACGGTAGTTCTCCGTCATAATCATACCTACGTTTTTACCTGACTCCTTTAAATCAGGATATGATATTTCAGCATATCTCAAAGTGACTTTCTCCCCGGCTCTTCCATTTTTGATACTTATCTTAGGCACACCTACAAAATTCTGCCCCATATCATACACGTATACTCCTGTACGAATTTCCTTCATGCTTTTTGCCGTTAGTATTTTATAAATACCGGCAGAATTACCGATCTGTCCTATCAGTGAAACATGATCAAAATCAAGCGTTTGCCGGTTACCCGCAAAATCCTGAGAATCTCCCGAATAGGTGGTTCCCTTCAAAGCAATTTCTACTGCTTTCTGCCAGTTTCGATCATCATAATTCGCCGTACTCCAATCTTTCACTGCTTGTTCCCGTGTGGCATCATCTACTTCTCCCATATCGAGGCTACTATATATGATTGGCCCTTTATTGTAATATTTCCAGTTTTTGTCCTGCGTAGTGATTACGTCCTTTGAACCATCAGCATAAGTAATGACCAGTTTTGCCAATAACGATTGCCGGTCACCAAAATGGTTCCAGATAGCGCCATAACTGAGCATACCACTCCACCAGCCCTCACCCAGCATAGCGCCTATGGCATTAGGTCCCTTGCTAACCATACCGGTTACATCATAGGTTTGATAAAGATGGGTTTTATTGTATTGCGTAAGGCCGGGGTTATAATAATCATTGCCCACCCGTTTACCGTTCAGGTAAATCTCATAAATGCCTCTCGCAGTAACATAAAGCCGTGCAGTGGCTATGCTTTTGTTCGCTGCGTCAAATTTGGCCCTCAGCATAGGCATGGCGTTATGGCTTGGATCTGCAACTATAAAAGCACCATTACTTCCACCGTTAATTTGGTATGCTCCGTCTTTAACGGTTAAACCCGATCCTGGATCGCTGGCATCAGTTTTAAATATCCCCTTATATCCGGAGCTACTAAGATCTTCTTTAAATAAAGTATTCCCCGGCATGCGAATATTAGATACCGCGAGATCAGAGAAAGAGGCTTTTTGCCCGGCATCAGCAGAAAAACCAATATCACCGAGCATGCCATAGGAGATTACATCATGGCCGGCGCCCAGGGGATTTAAGGTTACAAAGGCACCACGATTTCCGGTGGGAAACCCTCCGGGGGCAGGTTCATTTTTTACCTCTTCTGGTATAAAGAATGATTTATCGTTGTCTACAGACAACGTTAGGGTACCATATTCATTATGAACCAGAAATTGATGCGCCTTGTTTTGATTACCCTTGCTGATCACATCAGGCTTGACAGGAAAACTTTTAATTACCTTACCAGCGATATCCCCATTGGAATAACCAGCCCGGTAAATATTGATTTGTGCATTGCCACCATTTTCAAGTGCTGAAATATCCAATTCAACTTTAAAGTAAGCTTCATTTTTCTTGTTCGCTATCTGAAAGATATTTTTATTGCTATCCATCAAGCGGGGATCGTTAGCAGCGAAAATCACACTCGCTCTCTTGCTGCCAGGAGTTATGGTCAGCTTATATTTGAGGTCAAATAAAGGCAGGTAATGCGCGTAAAGCACCAAATCACCATCCCCTCCTCCTATCCATCGAGCACCATTCCAGCCAGACATGCCAGTATCCATGAGCCCGGTTTCGAACCATGAAGTACCTGAAGATACCCTGCCTGTCTGGTCCCAGGCTCTTACTGTCCATGTATACCTCGTGGTGCCTTTAAGCGGGCTTCCTGTGTAAACAATCCCTAAAGCTATGCCGCTTTTTACTTTATTGCTGTTCCAAACTAACTTGCCCGTGGCATCTTTGACCGTTACCTGGTAGGCCGTTTGACTATACTCCCGGGATCCCTCGGGCGCCAACATTTGCCAGCTAAACCGGGGCGTTTTAACGTCAATACCAATCGGTGTGCTGGTATACTCAACTTCCAAGCCGACTATTGAAGCACCCTTATCGGCAGCTAACAAAACGTCATGAGCAAATAAAAACAAAAGCAACAAAAACAGAACAGCCGTTTTAGGCATACAAGCGATTTTTTTTATCATCATTAGGTGTATAATAAGTATGTATTCAGATCAAATATCAGCCTGCATTGCCGATCTGATATTTTGCAGACCGTACCTTTTCCAAAGCAGCCCCGATCTTTGCACAGATGGTAATAATTGCATGAAGATAGGATCGCTTTTTAAAATAGTAAAATAATATTTTTTAATAACCACGGTTTTGCTTAACCGCAGGATCGACCAAAATTTCTGACTGCGGACCAAGAAACAAAAACCTGATATCCATAACGTTATAAAAAGACGCAAGAAAGCCAGCCATAACAGAAGTTGGTAACGGATAATAATAAGCTTTGTTGATCTGCTTTGATTTCTACACCCCGCGCATTCAGCACTTGCTTTGCCTGCCCGGTACTAACCAGATCGATCCACCTCTTATTTTCAAAAGCGAGCAATACCTGCCTTTCGTGCATAACAGCGTTTCTCAACCCGGTCTGATTCGCGGCAATAGCAGGAGCTGAACTTCCGCCAAATGCACTGGTGCAGACCTGTGTAATATAGGGTAATACTTCGCCTGTCTTACCCTCCTCGTTTAAAGCCTCTTAACAAAAGTAAAACTTCCGAATATCGATAAATATACCAGTCATTGTTGGTATTGTTAAATAAACTACGTGGATTTAAGTGTTTTTTTATAAACGGATAAGTTATACCTCCGGTAGTTACATAGGCAATAGAAGCCGCCTGAGGTTATACTTATAAGCAACGCATTGACAAAAATCATTAGTATTCATAAAGCTTATGAAACGTTGTGATACAGATATAAAACAAAGGCCCTGAAACCGGCCAAAAGGCAACATCTGAAGCAATTTGTGAAACAAAAAAAACAGCCTCCACGTTATCGTAAAGGCTGTTTTGGGTAATGCTTGTGATCCCATTAGGATTCGAACCTAAGACCTACAGATTAGAAATCTGTTGCTCTATCCAGCTGAGCTATGGGACCATCTGCGTTTTAAACAATAGCACTATTAAGGAAACCATCGTATTTTTCGCGGTGCAAAGATGCAAAATTATGGTTAAATATCAATCAATTTTTTTTATTGATTACAGACGCTCCCTTTTTATATACTTTTTGTACAGATATTCGGCATATCCAACACTTATATAGTCGGGAAATTTCCAGTTAGGGTAATACTTCTTTTTAATGTATTTTAAGAGACTGAAGAATAGTATTGCTACTATCAAAAAAATACCAAGCGAGAGCAAAATTGCCCCAAACGCAATTATAAAATTCATATCAATTTGTGATTTGTAACTAATACGAAATTATTGACAAATGGTTATGAATTTCTCCAAGTAGTGAATAAGTTTTTTATTTCAATTACCCGGCTACAATAAAAAGTCAATAAAAAAACCGTCATGCCAGCCCGCCAATCAAAAAATCAGGTTCAAAATAAAAGCCCCTCGCACTCGCTGCTTGGGGCTTTAAACCTAAACCTTATCACAATTAATAAGTGTGAACCACTTACCTTATGAGGGGGCAAATATAGGGCACTTTACTAAATCCTGCAACCCCTATGTGTAAAAAGGACACAGTCATTATAAATATATCATTCAAGTTAATTCATTGTTTTATAGTTCACAATAGTAAAAGAAGCGATAACTAAACCTATTGCTCCCCCAGCAATCGCGGTAACTATTAAGCTTCCATAGTCATGAAAGGTAAGCCCCGTTATCAACCTGGCTATAGTGGTTAATATGCTTACCAAGGCAATAGTTAACCAATATTTTGTTATGTGAGCAGTTTTTGTGCTACTTCTTTCAGGCAGAAGTAATATCCCTGCAACAATAACAGCCAACCCAATGAGGGTGCTGCTATGCTGCATCAATTTATAAACATACACCTGCTGACTACCCAAACGAACGATTGCTGACAGCGCAGGCATAGCGACTACAAAATATCCATGGGGATGTGTAAAGCCATCCCAAATTAAGTGCGACGCAGCACCGATGATGACCGATAAACACACGATCGCGATAACAGCAAATGATAGTTCTGAAGCAGAGTCGCCCTTATAAGCCGAAAATCGCCTGCTAAATGTTTCGGGAAGATGATCTATAAGTTTATCTTTAATGAGTAGCCGGTAAATAAGCACTGAGATAAGCCCCAAAGGGAGATCGAACCAAAATAACCCGAACAAGGTATGACTGTAAATGCTTTTCACCCTCATTCGCATAAAGTATTCAAAATCGGGCACCATGCTGCCTATGACCAGGCCCGTTAACGAAACCCATCGTTTCGGAAGATATCTTAAAGGTAAAATTATAGCGGGATGAGCAAAGGTGAGTGGCATCTGTTTTATTTAAGGTAATGTTTAAAGTGCTTGCAACCCTAAACTATGCATTTTAAACAATCTTCTATAATCAGAAACCAATTCCCCCCTATTCTTTATATTTGATCTACCCAATCAACCATTATGAACCCTACAAAAGATCTTTTTCCCTTAACTGAGAACCATAACAGGCGCAAATTTATTTTCAACCTAAGCAAAGTGACGGCAGCTACTGCTTTTTTAACCATGCCCTTTGCCGGGAACGCTGCCAGTTTCTTTGAGGTAAATGATGATGTTACTGTAGGGCAGATCATCGATAAATTTATTAGTCAAATTGCAGGCGCACCTTTCCCCTCAACTGTTGATACACTTAAAAGCGGCAGCAGGGACATTAAAGTTACCGGCATTATTACCACCATGTTTGCCACCATCGAAGTTATTAAACGGGCCATAGCTTTAAACGCCAATTTCATTATTGCACATGAGCCTACTTTTTATAACCATGCCGATGAAACCCAATGGCTGGCTAATGACGATGTATACCAATACAAAGCTCAACTACTTAAAGAACATAACATAGCCGTATGGCGAAACCACGATTATATTCACAGCCTAAGGCCTGATGGTGTCGGTGCAGGAGTGCTGAAGCAGTTAAACTGGGGTGCTTATCTTAAACCCGAGTTGGGCAACGTACTTGTACTGCCTACTACTACCTTAAGTTCATTGATTGCGTACCTTAAAACAAAACTATCTATTGGTATGTTAAGATACATCGGCGATCCGGCGCAAAGCTGCCAAAAGGTATTATTTTTACCCGGAGCGGCAGGTGGTAAAAGGCAGATAGGTGAAGCCAGTAAGATAAAGCCTGATGTATTAATAGTGGGCGAAATACAGGAATGGGAAACTGCAGAATATGTGCGCGATGCCCGTGCGAAGGGGGATAATTTATCGCTGATTGTGTTGGGGCACATCGCCAGTGAAGAACCCGGCTCGGAATTTATGGTGAGTTGGTTGAAGAGTAATTTTCCGGCTATTAAATCAGTTCATATTTCGCCAAAAAACTCGCTTTCTTTTATGTAAACTAAATTGGTTTAGCATAATTATATTCAAGTATTGTTAATAGGTGTTGTTAAATTATTTAACATTACGTACAATTGCAGAAAAGCTTGCTTCAATGGCCTGATCCTTAATTATATGTTAGTTTTACATTTATTATAATACCCTAATTTTATAATAAAGCGTTATTAATAATGATACGTTATGCCATTAAAGTTAGATTTTGTGTAAAAAGAAACTGTTCTTGAGGTGAAAATGGCAATTTTTATCTTTTAGATTACAAAGTGTTTTTTTTACAATAAGTTAATCCTACTTTTAACCGAATTTTTTTTTAAAAACTTAATTTATGATCATAATTGCTGACGGTGGCTCAACTAAAACAAACTGGTGTCTGGTTACTGAAGAGGGTAAAAAAGTGTATTTTAACACTGAGGGCTACAATCCCTATTTTTCGAGCACCGCGTACATCATACAATCGTTAAACGAAAGTTTGCCTACCGATCTTGAGAAAGATGAAATAACCGAAGTTAATTACTACGGCGCGGGTTGTTCAACGCCCGATATGCGTAACATTGTGAAAGAAGCTATGGAAGCGGTTTTCACCAAATCAAAGGTGTATATTGGCCATGACCTGTTGGCGGCGGCACGTGCCCTTTTGGGTAACACCGAAGGCTTTGCAGCTATATTGGGCACCGGTACAAATACCTGCCTCTACGATGGTAAGGATGTTGTTCAAAACATCGATTCGGGTGCTTACATCCTTGGCGATGAAGGCAGCGGCTGCTACATCGGCAAAAAATTACTGGTTGATTATTTACGCGGTTATATGCCCGAGCCGGTACGTAACCTGTTTTGGGAAACCTTTAAACTTACGCCCGATGATATCAACGAGCAGGTTTATACCCAGCCACGTGCAAACCGCTTTTGCGCGAGTTTCAGCAAGTTTGTTTATGATAACAATGTGCATATAGAATACTCACGCAACCTGGTACGTACCTCGTTTGAGGATTTCTTCCGCAACCTGGTTACACATTACCCTGATTATCAGAAATATACTTTTAACTGCATAGGTTCGGTTGGTTACAATTTCCGTAACGTACTGGAAGAAGTAGTTACCGAAAACGGAATGGTTGTAGGTAACATCATCCGCTCGCCTATAGATAACCTGGTAAAATACCATTTAGAGTTATCGCCAAGCTCTTTGTAGCTGCGGGACTCAAGAATTAAGAGTCAGGAATCAAGACAAAAGAAAAAGGGTTGGAGGTAAAAATTCCAGCCCTTTTATATTAAGTAGAGTCGCCAAAAAGCAAAAAAAGAACCGGGCCGGAAATATTTCCGGCCCGGTTTATATTAACCCTGCCAAGTGCAGCTGCCTTGATTCTTGACTCTTGATTCTTACTTCTCCTCCTATCCCAAATTCATTTCGCCCTGAAAAATCTTGCCGTATTTGCGTTTATCAAACTTGTAGAGTTTTGCGGCGCGGTATGATACGCCTTTTTGCTTTTCGTCCAGCTCTTTTAAAAAGCCGTAGCTGAGCATCTTTTTGCGAAAATTTCTTTTATCCAGCTTTTTATTAAGCACCGCCTCGTAAAGCGATTGCAGTTGGGTTAGTGTAAATTTTTCTGGCAGCAATTCAAACGCTATTGGCTGATAGTGCAACCTCCTGCGGATTTTGTTAAAGCCGGTATTGAAAATCTCGCTGTGATCAAAGGCCAGTTTTGGCAAATCATTAACCGGGTGCCAGATAGCTTTCTTTGCAAATTGGGTTACGGGGCGCAGTTCTTTTTGCCCGTTAATACGGATAAGCGCATAATAAGCCACCGTGATCACGCGTCCCTGCGGGTGCCTGTTCACCTCACCAAAAGTATGAAACTGCTGCATGTGCAAATCGCGCAGGCCGGTAAGTTCATATAAAATACGTTCTGCCGCGTCATCTATACTCTCATCCTGCTCAACTATATAGCCAGGTAGCGCAAACCAGTCTTTATATGGTTCTTCGTTTCGCTCTATCAATAAAATCTTAAGTTCGCCGGCTTCAAAACCAAAAATTACGCAGTCTATAGAGAATACGGAATCGAACTTAGGTAGCATTACTTCCAAAATAGTTGTTGAGATTTAAGTTAATGGTTTAAATATAGGTCCTTAATTTCTAATCTAAAAAAAAACAAATAAATTTAATGGTGTAATTTACACACTGTATCTTCGTAGCACAAATTTAGTGGTGTAAAAATGCATAAAATTTCAAAACTTGCTGTTTTAACTTCTGGTGGTGATGCCCCCGGAATGAACCCATGTATCCGTGCGGTTGTAAGAACAGCTATATATAACGGCCTTGAGGTTGTAGGTGTAAGACAAGGTTATAAAGGACTTATTGAGAACGACATGTACGACATGAACAAACGCTCAGTAAGTAATATATTGAATTTAGGAGGTACCATTTTAAAAACAGCCCGCTGTTTGCCCTTTAAAGAAGATGAAGGTATGGCCACGGCTTACAAGCATTTAAAAGAGCACGGCATTGATGCCCTGGTGGTAATTGGTGGCGATGGTACATTTACCGGTGCCCTGCGTTTTTCAAGAAAATATCCGGATATAGCCGTAATGGGCGTTCCCGGCACTATTGATAATGACCTTTGCGGCTCAACCTATACCCTTGGTTTTGATACCGCTACCAATACTGTTATACAAGCTATTGACAAAATACGCGACACTGCCGATGCGCACGACCGCCTGTTTTTTATTGAAGTGATGGGTCGCGACTCGGGCGCTATCGCCCTGCGTGCCGGAATTTCATGCGGTGCCGAAGCCATTTTACTGCCCGAAAAACAAACCGCTATAGAAGATCTTATTCAAAACCTAAAGGAAGGGCATATGAATAAAAAATCATCAAGCATTGTTATTGTGGCCGAAGGTGATAAAAACGGCGGCGTTTATGACGTAGCCAAAGCGGTGCAAAAAGAAGTTAAGAACTACGACATTAAAGTAACTATATTAGGCCACTTGCAAAGAGGCGGCAGCCCATCCAGTTTTGACCGTATTTTGGGCAGCCGTTTAGGTTTTGCAGCAGTTAACGCTTTGATAGCGGGAGAATCACAAAAAATGGTAGGTTTGCAAGCCAATAACATTGTGCTCACCACTTTAGAGGAAGCACTTAACCATCATGAGTTTAAACTGGAACCAGATCTTTTACTTATGGCAGATATATTATCGATATAATTAATGATTGCAGTAGTATATAGCGGATCGTATTTTGCACATTGGCGCCTGGCCGATAAAGGAAGAACTATTGCTTCCTTTAAAACCAATGGCATCAATCCCTATTTTAACGACGAAAAGCACATACTGCAGCTCCTCAACAAAAACATCAACCTTATACACCACGCAGAACAAATAAAACGCATCTATTTTTTTGGCGCTGGTGCCTCATCTAATGAACGCAAGCAGGTGATCCATAACGCCCTGTCAGCATTTTTCAAGTTTGGTAAGGTAACTGTTGAGCATGATATTACCGCTGCGGCCATCGCCTGTTGCAAAAACTCGCCGGGCATTGTGAGCATTTGCGGCAGCGGCTCAAACGCCGGCTGGTACGATGGTAAAAAAGTTGCGCCGAATAATTATGGCCTTGGTTATATACTGGCCGATGAAGGAAGCGGCAACTGGCTGGGCCGGCAGCTTATTAAAGGTTTCATGAACCAAACCCTGCCGCCAAACATCCGCAAAAAATTCATCCATAAATATGATGCCGATAGAAAAACGCTCTTAGAGAAGGTTTATCGTCAAAAACAACCGGCATTATTCCTTAGCTCGTTTACCGAATTTTACATCGAGAACAAATTGGACAACCATCTACAGGGTGTCATAAAAAAAGGATTTAGCACGCTAATTTCCACATATTTAGTACCTTTGAGTAAGCAACATCCAGAAGCCTCCATCCATTTTGTGGGCACGGTTGCTGCCAACTTTCAGGAACTTTTATATGAGAGCGCTGCCGAGGCTAACCTTCAAATTGCAAACATTATAAAAGAACCCATAAATAATTTATTAACCTACTATTCTAATAAAAATTAAAAAAATCATGAAAATAGGAATTAACGGTTTCGGCCGTATTGGCCGTCTGGCATTCAGGGCCGCAATTGAAAGATCCGATATTGAAGTTGTTGGTATTAATGACCTGGTTGAGCCAGATTACATGGCTTACATGTTGAAATATGATTCAACTCACGGAGCATTCAAAGGCACTATTGCTGTTGAAGGCGGACATTTGGTTGTAAACGGTAAAACCATCCGTGTTACTGCTGAAAAGGACCCTGCTAACCTTAAATGGGGTGAAGTAGGTGCCGAAGTGATCATCGAATCAACTGGCTTATTCTTAACTCAGGAATCTGCTCAAAAACATATTGATGCCGGTGCTAAAAAAGTAGTAATGAGCGCGCCAGCTAAAGATGATACCCCTACTTTTGTAATGGGTGTTAACCATAAAGAATTAAAAGCAGATCAAACTATCGTTTCAAACGCTTCATGTACTACCAACTGTTTAGCCCCTATCGCTAAGGTATTGGATGATAACTTTGGTATCGAAGAAGGTTTAATGACTACTGTACACGCTGTTACAGCTACTCAAAAAACCGTCGATAGCCCGTCTGCAAAAGACTGGAGAGGCGGCCGTGGCGCTTATCAAAACATCATTCCTTCATCAACAGGTGCTGCTAAAGCAGTTGGTTTAGTGTTACCTCAGTTAAAAGGTAAATTAACAGGTATGTCATTACGTGTTCCTGTTGCCGACGTATCTGTTGTTGATTTAACTGTACGTTTGAAAAAAGGTGCTTCATATGATGCCATCAAAGCAGCTATGAAAGCAGCTTCTGAAGGTGAATTAAAAGGCATTCTTGGCTACACTGAAGATGACGTAGTATCTGAAGACTTTAAAGGCGACGCACGCACATCAATTTTTGATGCAAAAGCTGGTATCGGCCTGAATGATCACTTTGTAAAAGTAGTATCATGGTACGATAACGAATGGGGTTATTCAAACAAATTGATCGACCTTGTTCAGGAATTAGGCAAAATCTAATCCCAGATCATCAATCTTAATTTATACCAAAAAGCCCTGGCATTAGCCGGGGCTTTTTGGTTGCACTATATTGCTTCTCCACTATGTCAATTGCGAGCGCAGCGCGGCTAATCGCGTACTGTGTAAAGCTGCTCTGTAAAGCTTGCGATTGCCTTGTTCTTCGCAATAAAGTTGTGATGATAGGCTATCCCAAAAACAAACAAGGCCACCCAAGGCGGCCTTGTTAACTTATTTTATTACCTCCCTTTTTATTGAAGGGCGGTAAAATACAGCAAATTAGTTTTTAGGGTAATGCAGCACTAATGATGTGCCTGCTGCCACGCTTAAGTCGCCGCCCTCAGCTTTTGCAGCATTATCGTCAATTTGATAATGATACACATCTTTGGCGCCATCGGGGGTGATGCTGATAAGCAAATGATCGCCGGTGGTGATGGTGGTGTTATAAGCAAAACTGGTACCGGTATTGGTTGCCGATGTTAATACTTTGGCATCCTCGGCAGCAGTTCCTTTTGCCTGAAGGCTTATCACGGTTTTGTAGCCGCTTGCATTTGTACTGAAGGTAACCTGGTGGCTGGTTACCGGTGTTACGTTGTTTTTTTTACTACAGCCTGCCATAGCCATAACCGCAAGTAAGGATAAAAATGGAAGTGTTTTTTTCATAGTTGATATGTTTGTAGATTAGATAGTGTTGCCCTGCAGGCCTATTCGGCCCGCAGAACGCGCGCAAAACTATATAATTTATTCTCTCAAAAAGAAAAAAAATTAATCTAAAATATTACTTACGCAATTTGTGATTGATATTTTCACCATTGGTTGATGATTTCGTTTTCCAAAAGGCCATAACAGCTGCTGTTATCCTGTAAAATTGTTACAGTTGTAATCGGGTTATTAGATGCGATATCCAGACCTCAGGCTTGTGCAGTGAAAACACCTGCCAGAGGCAAAAAAATAAATACCTGCTATCGCTGGCGCACGCGTGTCGCGTGTGTCAAAATCGTCATCCTAAATGTCTATGATAACAACACGGCACATGCGTATTGGGGAAGCCATTTCTTAATCCAAATAAAGCAAATCACCAACAGCCAATATGTTTTTGCCATAAATCCACTCAATTCTAAAATTCATAACTCGTAAATCATCATTATTTGAATTTTCCAAGTTTGGCTTTTTCCCATTTCCTATTCCTAAAATTTTCAACTTTGAACCCGTATCATTTCTTAGTATGGTTCCTTGACTAATCGTTGAATTACTATTGGGAAGTCTAAGTATGATTATTTCACCAGCCAATGTTTTAAAAATACCTATTACTTCAAATAATGTTTCCATTGATTATTTATTTTTTTTATTGACTTTCTATCACTGGCGCACGCGTGCCGCGTGTGTCAAAATCGCTATCCCAAATGCCCCCATCGCTGGTGCACGCGTGCAAATCCTCTGCTTCCTCCGCTACAAATAACCACCCTTGTGGTTAGCGTGCTAAGTATGCGCCGCCATTCCCGGAGATTGCTTCGCCTCGCAATAACGTGGCGGGGATGGGCAGTTATAATAACCAAACAAGGCCATCGCCACATAAGCCGTATTTTTAACGCTAATGGCGTCCCTCTGATATTACCAGTACGATAACCCAGGGCACAATCAGCTATTAAAGGTTCAAATATAGTATATAACTTAACAGGTAAACACCTTGTCCGCCCAACCTTACACCACACAACCGGGGACGAATATCGGGACTAAATATTTGCAAAAAAAACTATCTTTATCCATCTAAACTTTTTCAATGAGATATTTTTTTGTTCTCCTTTTGCTGCTAACAGCATGCTCAATTCAGGCGCAGGTAATTTATGGTACATGGGTAAAATGCAAAGCTACCTATAGTGATGGCGTGGAGTTGCCAGACGACCATGTTATGAAGTACACTTACTTTAAATATAAGTTTGAGCACCCCGATAAAGCACAGGCTACCGTTAGTTATTTTGAATTTAATGCGCCCATGTTGTTTGAAATAAATTATGGGATGTTGGTATTTAAATCGCCCGAGGGGGGAATGATAAACAGGTTTAAAATAGAAGCAATTAAGGATACACTTATTTTGGTGCAATACGGCCGCGACGGTGCCGATGATCCAAACTCTGTAAAACTTTATTTTATTCCGGAGCATGTATATCAAAACTCAATTGTGTTGAAGCCGGAAGATGTTTACGCGGTAAAAGGTGTAGATACCGTTTTTAAGCAAAGTGCTAAAATTTATGCCCAATTTAATGAAGATAGTTTTCAAAGATATATTTATGACGGCATCAGGGATAAAATTAGTATGGACGGCAGGGCTGGATATTTTAGTGCCGGGTTTATCGTATCTAAACAGGGCATAGCCGATAGTTTAAAAATTTATGAGGGTATTGATGAAGGCTTTAAAAAACAATTCGTTAAAGTTTTTAACAAAGCAAAAGGTAAATGGAAAGCCGCCACATTGAACGGAAAACCTGTTGCGGTATATACAACAATAAGCTTGGGTTACTCTACCTCAGAAACCATGTTGCCCGCATACTTATCAGCGCAAAAGGGTAATGAAGCTTATAACAATAAAGACTATGACCTGGCTATTTATTACTATGATAAAGCTTTGAAAAATGTGCCGACGGATAAAACTAATCTATATAAAAGAGGAATGTGTAAGTGGTATATGGGCAATGCCGCCGGAGCGTGTGAGGACTGGAATAAGATTAAGGCATTAGGAGCAGACGACACCACCAATGCCATGATTGCCAAATATTGTAAATAAATCGCATCCTTTAGCACGCCATGCCTCTCACCCTGTATAGCCCGGAAATTGCTTCGTTCCTCGCAATGACACATGGTTATGAGTGCATTAAATAAATATTAATTCCATCCTTGCTCCTTTGTCCAAAAAATCTAAAAGTCATGCCGAATTTATTTCGGCACCCCATATGCTAAGTATACTTCATGCAGGTTTACCTGTCCTGTGGGATGCCGAAACAAGTTCACTGTTGTCCGGTAAAAGATTTGAATAAAACTTTACCGGACAGCCGGTTGAGAAATGGCTGCGATATTTCCAGTAAAAACTTTTTTTTGAAGCTATAGCGCATTCAGAACAGGTTAAATGGCAAAAATATCGAAGATTGCGTGCTTTTTTTACCGGACAGCCGGTTCTTAAAAAAGAAATGAATTATTGAGTTTTTAGGGGGCTTGGTTTTGAAAATGCACAAAAAAAGGCCTTTTTTAGGCCTTAAGAGATGTTTTTATATATCAAAGGAGATTTTACCGGACAACAGTGAAACAAGTTCGGCATGACTTCTTTCTTATTAATCCCTCGTCCAAAAGTCCTTGCTCCTTTATCTTCTAGTCCTTAATCCAAAAATCCTTGCTCCAAAAACCTACCAGGGCGTTTCGCCGTTATCACTGATATATTTGCCTGTTGGGCCATCCTTATCAATCATAGCATATTCCACAATTGGTGCTGCGCCATCTTCTACCGGTTTTGGGCCCTGGTTACCGTTAAATTCGGTATTGGTGTAGCCGGGGTTAACCATGTTTACTTTCACTTGGTCTTTCAATTCAAAAGCCAGCGCAACGGTGTAGGCATTTAAAGCCGTTTTTGACGGACCATAAGCTGCAGATTTAAAGTGATAATACTCCCAGTCCGGATCGTTATGGTAAGTGAGCGAACCCAAATCTGAGGTTACATTTACTATCCTTGGGTTTTCGGCTTTTTTAAGCAGGTCGATAAAATTCCTTACGGTGCGTATCACGCCAAAGAAATTTACTTCAAAAACCTGTTTCATAGTATCGTCGCTTACGGTTGTTGCCGGCTGCGGGAAAGCGCCTGGGATGCCTGCATTATTGATCAGCACATCTAAATGATCAATTCGTTTGGCAAGGTTGGTATGCGCTTGCTGAACCGATTGTTCGTCTGCAACATCAATCAGCAACAATTCCACATCTGCAAATCCTTCTGCTTTTAGCTGCTCAACGGCTTTATCGCCATTAGTTTTATCGCGTGCTCCTAAAAATATATGGTAACCTGCCCTGGCCAGCTGGCGGGCGGTCTCGAAGCCAATGCCTTTATTGGCACCGGTTATTAAAACTGTTTGTTTATTCATAAAGCAAAGCTACGGCGGCGCCATTTTAATACCACTGCACATAGCAGGGCATTAACTGTACATTTCCCGGATTTGCTGCCTGTAGTTTATCGGCGTGGTATCTGTAAGGCGTTTAAAAAAGCGGTTAAAGTACGCGGCATCCTCAAAACCAAGTTCATCGGCAATTTGCTTAACCGACAGATCGGTATGCAACAGCCTGCGTTTGGCCTCCACAATGAGGCGCTCATGAATATGGGTAATGGCGGTTTTACCGCTTTGCTGTTTAATAACTTCGGTAAGGTGACCGGGTGTTATGTTGAGTTTTTCGGCGTAGGCTGTAACATCATGCTGGGTGGCATAATGCTCGCCAATAAGCGTTTGGAAGTTTTTGAGCAGGCAATAGTTTAGGGTAAAGCAGGTTTCACTAAACTGCTCGGCATACAACCTGCTGAGGTATATTACCAATACACGCAACCACGATGTAAGCATGTGGTTGCGCCAGCTGCCATCGGTATTAAATTCAGCCAGCATTTTGGTCATTACATCTTCAACAAATGCCATATCTTGCTGGCTGAGTAAAAGTTCATGCGCACCGGCAGGATTCTGGATAATGGGCAGCTGTTTTAGCATACGGTTCTCCTCCAGTTGCAAAAACTCCTCGGTAAAGCTGGCAAACAGGCCTTCCATGGGGCCCGAATGTTCTTTAAGGTGCACCTGCTGCGGTACTGTAAAGTAAAAAGTATCGGGCTTTATGGTGTAGGGCATAAAATCGACCCAATGGCGATTATTGCCTTTCTTTACCAGCACAAACAGGTAATAATCTTTACGGTGAGGGATTAAAAATGCCGGATCGAGTTTAAACTCGCCACAACCGGTTTCGGCCGCCCGCACTTCAATCATTGATGCCGACTCACCATCACTTTGCAGCAATGGATAGGTTCGCAAAACGGATTTATCAGGAGCTGTTAAAACTGGCATGCCACAAAATAACAAAATAAATAGGCAATGGAGATATAACACTAAAAACAAGACACACAGCCGACATACCCATCCGCAGAAAGCCCCTTTGATTAATTTACTCTGTTTTTAAACTTTTCACCGGGTTCATCAACGCGGCCTTTATGCTTAAAAATGAAACTGTGGCAAAGGCAATAACCATCACTACCAAAAACGGAATGCCAAACAGCAACGGATTAATATCAACCCGGAAGGCATACGTTTGTAACCATTTGGATATGGCATACCAGGCAAGCGGTGCCGATACTACAAATGATACTATAACCAGTAAGGCAAAATCTCTGTAAAGCAGGGTTAATATATTGTTTACCGTAGCTCCCAATACCTTGCGGATACCAATCTCCTTGGTGCGCTGCACTATGGTATAGGATACCAGGCCAAATAAGCCAAGGCAGGCCACAAAAATGGCGATGCCGGTAAATACACCAAACACCTGCCCAAAGCGCTGGTCGGCCTTGTATTGCTCGTTAAAATACTGATCTAAAAAGAAGTAATCGAACTGATCGCCGGGAAAAAAGGCAGACCATGTTTGCTTTAGCCCGGCAACAGTTTGGGTAATATTACTGGAATTTATTTTTACCGATACATACCCCCTTACATCCGGAATACATCTGAATATCAGCGCATCATAAGTATCCCTCAAAGATTGTTGGTGAAAGTTATCGGCCACGCCAACTATGGTGTAAACCTGTCCCCAAAAATCAATGCGTTTACCTATGGCTTCATCTGGCTTATTAAAACCCATTTGCTCGGTAGCCTTTTTATTGAGTACCACACTGTGCGGCTCATCACCATAATCTTTAGAGAACTTTCTGCCGGCCAGCAATTTAATATCATAGCCGTTAAGGTAATCATAATCAGTGCCGATGATGCGGTATTGCTTACCCTTGGTTTGGTCGGCCCCTACCAGTTTAATACCGCCCGCGTTCCAAAATACGGGTTCGCCGGGTATAGATGTAGAGACGGTTATATTTTTAACCGTTGATTGTACCAGGCCCTCCTGCTTAAAGGCGCTCATGCTGCGGTAAAAGGAATCTACTTTAACCAATGGCGCTTTAATTACCAATGTCTGGTCAATCTTTAAGCCCAGCTTCTGGCTCTGCATAAATTGCAGTTGTTTGAAAACGGTGAGCGAGCCGATCAACAAAAATATAGATGCGGCAAACTGGAATACTACCATGCTTTTACGCAAAATAATACCTTTGGGAGATGCCGATATTTTCCCCTTCATCACCTCTACCGGCCTGAAACCAGATAACACAATAGCAGGATAGAAGCCGGAGAAGAACGAACCTAATAAGAATATGCTCAAAACCGCCACCCAAAAAGCAGGCTCGTTAAACAAAACAAAACCCATTTGCAAGCCCGATATATTGGCAAAAACCGGAAGGCAGATAACAATAAGCAAAATGGCGGCAACTATAGCCAGCCCATTGAGCAGCATAGCCTCCAGCATAAATTGCATCACCAATTGCGCCTTCGCCGAACCTAAAGTTTTACGCACACCCACCTCTTTGGCCCTGCCAATGCCGCGGGCCGTTGCCAGGTTGATATAATTGATCCAGGCGATAACGATGACAAATATGGCTATGCCCAATAGTAAATAAACAGATTTGCCATCACCATTGGGTTGAAACTCCAGCATCCGGTTGGAGTACAGGTGAATGCTTTGTACAGGTTGTAAAGTATATACTCCTCCTTCGCCTGCGCTTTTGTACTTGTCATATATTTTTTTTACCACCGGCACAAACTTAGCTTCCAATATTTTCGGGTCGACACCTTGCTTAAGCAAGAGGTAGGTTGTGCAGCCATCATTGAGCCAGGCATCATCCAGGTTAAAATCTTTATTAGGTGGATTCTCCTTTAAAAGGGTACTATATGATTGCAAAAAGTCGAATTTAAAGTGGGTATTAGCCGGTATTTTTTTCATAACACCGGTAATTTTCATGGGTTTATCGGTATTAAGATACAGTGTTTGCCCAACAGGATCTGTGTTATGAAAAAGCTTGTGGGCCATTTCTTCTGATATTACCGCGGTGTTTGGTTCCTTTAATGCAGTTTTGGGGTCGCCGCTAATTAACGGGAACGAAAAGATATTAAAGAAGGATGCGCCCGCATAGTAATCGTTTTTGATCACCATCTTCTGATCTTTATAATTGGCCAGGGCCTGCCCCGCACCTACTATTTTTACAAAATCTTCTATCTCGGGTAAAGCGTTTTTGAATGCGCTGCCCGGTGCAAAGGCTCCGCCCGCCCATTGGGTGCTTAGTTTACCATTGTTATACCTGTCCTGGTTTATGCGGTATACACGATCTTTTTTAACGTGGAAATTATCAAAACTCAATTCATAACTTACATACTGCAAAATAAGCAGGCATGCAGCCATACCAATAGCCAGGCCAACAATGTTGATGAACGAGAAGGCTTTGTTTTTAGATAAGTTTCTAAAAGCAACCAACAGGTAATTTTTAAGCATAACAATTGTGTTTATGCCTGAAAGACAACCAACTACATGCCTTAAATTTAATTAACTGACATTCAATATATTATATCGACTTTGAATTTACTCTACTGTACGGATACGTTACAATTCATGTGCGTTAACGGGCAGGCGAACGCCGCTAACCGGCTGGATATTAATAGCTACTTTCTTTTAAACTTGCGTGTACCCACAACCGCGAATACACAAGTAATTACTATCCCCAAAACAAAAAACATGAGCACGAGATCCATTTTTGCGGGGAAATAAGCCATTAAAATACCGGTAGAAAGGGCTATCGCGGCGTTGATGAGCATCAGCCCGCCTACCCAATTGCACAGGCCATTAACATCGGTAACGAGGTCTTCATTAAAACCAGATATGAGGTTGGCCTTCTTTTTATACTTTATCTGGTAGCCCAATAAAAGCATCACCATCGCAATAACGCCAAATACGATCAGGTTAAACATTTATTTGGATTGAGGATTTGAATTTTGATCTTGTTCGAGGTTAAGCATTGCCTTGATATTTGTGAATGGGGTTAACAACCCTTTCTCCGCTTGCTTTAAAGAATCCTTTACACCTTTAATTACATAGTCAGGATAAATTTCGGGCTGCTTATCCCCGTTATAATTATTCAATTCGTTCATAAAACAAATTTAGCTTTTATTCAAAATCCAAAAAATCACATTAACTCCCCATCCTTATGCTCATGGTAGGTTTTATAAGCCAGGTAGTAAAGCAACAATGCAGGTATAGCATTTAGCAATATTCCTTCGGCACTCATATATGGGTATGTCATAATAACCTGTATAATAAGTATCAGCAAAGCAATAGTTCCACCTATTAAAAACAGGTTGCGGAATTTGGGATTCATAGGCTGGTAAATCTATAATTAACTATTTAACCATCCCTTAAACGTAAAAGTTTATGAAATGGTTAAATAGTTTTATTTATGTTTTAAGTATTACCGCTTCAATTCATATTTAGCAGGCGCTTCCGGCGCTCTTTTAAATATGGTAGCACCCAATGGAGGTATAGTAATACGGATAGAATTCTCTTTGCCATGCCATTTTTCGGGATCAGCTTTTACAGGATCGTAATTAATAAGACCGCTGCCCCAAAGATTTTGAGCATCAGAGTTAAAGATCTCTTTCCAGTTACCACCGCCGGGCACACCTATGCGATAATTGTAACGCGGTACAGGTGTCATGTTCAGGATGATAACCAGGTCATCCTTGCTGTTGTGACCCATACGACCGTAAACAAGTATGGAATCATTGGCATTGCCGCCATCTATCCATTCAAAACCTGTAAAATCAAAGCTCTTTTCATGAAGCGCAGGCTCATCGCGGTATAAGTGGTTAAGCGTTTTTACCGTTTCTGACATGCCCTGGTGATTGGCATACTGCAGCACATGCCATTGTAACGACTGGCTGTAGTTCCACTCATCGCCCTGGCCAAACTCGGCCCCCATAAACAATAGTTTTGTACCGGGATGGGTAAACATATAACTATACATCAACCGCAGGTTGGCAAACTGCTGCCACTCATCGCCCGGCATTTTACGTAGCATGCTCCCCTTGCCATATACCACCTCATCATGAGAGAAAGGCAGCATAAAGTTTTCTGTAAAGGCGTATATGGTACTAAACGTGATCTCGTTATGGTGATATTTACGATGGATTGGATCCTGTGCAAAATAATCAATGGTATCGTGCATCCAGCCCATCATCCATTTCATTCCAAAGCCCAAACCGCCCAAATAAACCGGGCGACTAACGCCTGTGAACGATGTAGATTCTTCGGCAATGGTTTGGGTTGATGGGAAATGACTGTAAACAGCTTCATTAAATTCTTTTAGGAATGATATGGCTTCCAGGTTTTCATTGCCGCCATAAATATTGGCTTCCCATTCGCCGTGTTTACGTGAGTAATCCAGATAAAGCATAGATGCAACCGCGTCTACACGTAAACCATCGGCATGGTATCTATCCAGCCAAAACAGCGCATTACTGATCAGGAATGCCCTAACCTCGTTACGCCCGTAGTTAAATATGTATGATTTCCAATCGGGGTGAAAGCCTTTACGGGCATCAGCATGCTCATACAGGTGTGTACCATCAAATTTATAAAGCGCATGAATATCACCGGGGAAGTGCGAAGGCACCCAATCCAGTATCACACCAATTTCCGCCTTATGAAATTCTTCAATCAGGTACATGAGTTCCTGCGGCGAGCCGTAGCGCGAAGCTGCTGCAAAATAGCCCGAGATCTGGTATCCCCAGCTTGGATAGTACGGGTGCTCCATAATCGGCATAAACTCTACATGCGTAAAGCCCATTTCCTTAACGTAAGGCACCAGTTTATGTGCAAGCTGTGTGTAAGTTAAAAACTCATCCGGACTTTCGATATTACGGGCCCATGAGCCTAAATGCACCTCGTAAACGCTATATGGTTTATCTATTGCGTTATGTTGATGGCGATTGGTCATCCAGTCGCTGTCTGTCCATTCGTAAAAAGTATCGGCAACTATAGATGCGGTACTTGGCGGTACTTCCCAGCGCAGTGCAAAGGGATCGGCCTTTTCCAGGTCTTCGCCTGTTGATGATTTGATATAATATTTATAGGTTTCGCCAACGCCAATGTTCGGGATAAAACCTTCCCATATACCCGATGCATCCCAACGGGCATTTAAACTATGCGAACCCCTGTTCCAGCCATTAAAATTAGCTATAACCGCCACATACTGCGCATTTGGCGCCCAAACTGCAAAATAGGTTCCTACAACCCCATTAAACTCCACCACGTGCGAACCAAGCTTCTCGTACAGTTTAAAATGCTTACCCGATTTAAATAAACCAATATCAAAATCGGTAAACCTGCTATATGGTTCCACCGCCTTTAATATTACAGGCGGAGCGGCCTGTTCGGCTTCTGCAACTTTTGCTTTTACAGATTTGGGTTTGGGCACAACAACTTCTTCTGCAGGAGCAGCTTTCGCTTTACCCGCTTTCTTGGCTTTAGCAGCCAAAGCTTCGGGCTCAACCTTAACGGCTTTTGCCTTTGTAACCTTTTCGGGCGCGGGTACAGGTGTTGCTGTAGCTTTTGCCTTTGGTGTTTTCTTCTCTTTTACTGGCTTTGCTTCCGGTAACGGGGTTTCGGTTTTCTTAGTTTGTTTGGCCATGATATAGATAACCTGTTGGGGCTTGTAAGAATAACCCAAATAACAGGATTGAGTTTTGGTTTATGTAATCAAATATAACAGGATTTATACACGATTAAAGGATTATGCAAGATTTAAGAATTTATTTAAAAATCCCGACTTTCCTTTTAAGCTCAATAAAAAAGGCCCCATTTTATTGAGGCCTTTAAATTATTTTATTATTTCTATGTGTTTAAAGTTTTTACTGAACTTGAACTCTACCGTTCCATCGCTGTTGATATAAAAATCTTTTACCAATTTACCGTCGGCTACAATTCTGCCAGGTTTAAACGGCAAGCCGATGATGTTAAGATGATAACCTTCATATCGTGGCGTATATAACCCCTCCATACTTTGGCTAATAGTAAGTGTTCTTGAGCCACCATTTACTACAAATTTTTTCTCCAGGTAAATATCCTGCTCGTAGGCAAAAGTTTCGCCGTAATCTTCAAACAGGAAGGAGTTAACTTCGTAATCAGTGTAATAGATATTCAGTTTTACTTCTTCAATTTCCTTTTCGCCAATGTATTGCATTACCGGGTATTCTGGTATTACCGAGCCGGCTTTAACAAATAATGGTATAGTCTCCAACGGGGTATCAACCGTTACTTCCTTACCGCCATCCAGTACTTCAAACGTCCAAAAGTTAAACCATTTGCCTTTTGGCAGGTAAACGTTCCGTTTTAACTGACCTGGCTCCATCACTGGGCAAACCAGTATTTTATCCCCATAAGTAAATTCATCCTGGCGAAAATGATTCAACAGCAAATCCTGCTCATGCATCACAATCGGTCTTAAAATAGGGAAACCGTAACGGTGGTGCTCCCAAAAAGTAGAGTATAAATAAGGAATTAAGCGGTAACGCAGCTCAATAAATTTACGGTTGATGGCTGTAAAAGGCTCGCCAAAGCTCCATGGTTCACGCTCTTTGGTGTCACCGGCAGAGTGCGCGCGCATGAACGGCGAAAAAGTTCCCATTTGTATCCAGCGGGTAAACAGCTCACCATCGGGCTCGCCGCTAAAACCTCCTATATCGGTACCGCAAAAAGAGATACCTGATACTGATAAGCGCTGACACTGAATATTGCCTAATTTTAAATGCTCCCATGAGGCCACGTTATCACCCGTCCAAACGGATGAAAAACGCTGTACGCCAGAGTAGCCTGCCCTTGTAATGGTAAAAGGGCGTTTATTTTTCATGATCTTGCGCAAACCTTCGTAGGTTGAGCGTACCATTTGCATACCATAAACATTGTGTGCCTTCCGGTGCGATCCGCGATGCCCATCATATTGGTGGCGTACATCATCGGGGAAGGTTCCAGCTCCAAAAACGGCTGGCTCGTTCATATCGTTCCAAACACCGGCCACGCCCATTTGCACCAGCTCATCAAACAAACCGCCCCACCATTCACGAACTTCGGGGTTGGTAAAATCCGGAAACTGGCAACGGCCCGGCCAAACGTGGCCCTCCATAAAGTAGTCGTCGCTGCGGCGGCAAAAATATCTATTCTCTTTTCCTTGTTTAAATACCTCGTAATTATCATCCACACGAATACCGGGGTCAATAATTACAACGGTTTTAAATCCATCAGCAGCCAATTCGCTGATCATCTTCTTTGGATCAGGGAAGTATTTGCGGTTCCAGGTAAAGCAACGGTAGCCATCCATGTAATCGATATCCAGGTAGATACCATCGCAGGGGATCTTATTTTCGCGGAAACCCCTGGTTATCTTCTTCACCTTTGCCTCAGGATAATAGCTCCAGCGGCATTGGTGATAGCCAAGCGCCCAAAGCGGTGGCATTGGGTGAGTACCTGTTAAAATATGGTAGCTTTTTACCACATCCATCATATGCGGACCATGGATATAATAGTATTGCAGTTCGCCGCCATCGGCCCAAAAACTGGTTTTGGTTTTATCCTCGGCACCAAAATCAAACTGCGCCTTAAAAGTATTATCAAAAAATATCCCGTGCGCTATGCCTTCATTTACACTGATGTAAAAAGGAATGCTCCGGTACAGCGGATCCTGGTTCCAGGCAAAAGAGTAGGCATCAGTATTCCAGTTTTTTAGCCTTTTACCGCGCAGGTTAAGCTCGGTTGGCTTATCGCCCAAGCCAAAAAAGCTTTCGTCGGGCCCGCAGGTTTTGGTACAAAAAACGTAGTAACCACCAAATTGCACATTCTCTTCCCAGTGCATAGGCACTGCATCTGCACTGGTAATGTGGTTATTGCAATCAGAAAAAGAGATAAAGAAATCTTTTTTGCGGATATGACAGTTTATCGATTTAGTGGCAACGCGAAATTCACTGGCATCCTCATATAGGGTAAATGCTGCCGCTTTATGTTCCAGTTTGGGAACCGCGTATGAAAATTCTTCCAAAAATACACTGTGCGGGGCAAGCCTCACCCGGATGATCTCATCGGTCACTACAACTACTTCAACCTTGGCATCACCATCAGAAAAGAAAAATTTATTTCCTATTTGATCTGCATGGTTGGGTATACCCAGGTATTTCTTAATGATAGGTTTTATGCCATCTGCAGGATTATTAAGGTGGTGAAACTCCTCTTCCACTTCCAATAAATTCTCAGCTTCAACTATCTTACTTGTTATCTCCTCCGGATTCGGCTTATTACTTTCCATTCAAATTATTAAAAAAGGGGTTTCTGCAAATATGTATAATGTGTACTTACTACGCAATATACAACATTTGATTTGAGGAAAAATCATTAACCGTGCCAGTTTGTAACGTTTTTTTTAATTAGTGGCCTCTATTATTTGAATTTTTTTACCATCCTGTACAAAAAACACCATTATCGCTGCGATAAACATAAATACGCCGCCCATTACCAAACCGTAAATTGCCTCGCTATTAAACAGATTTTTGATAATCAAACTACTTGTAAGACTGCTCACTATCTGCGGAAAGGTTATAAAGAAATTAAATAACCCCATATAAACCCCGATCTTTTTTGGTGGTATCGAGCTGGATAATATAGCGTAAGGCATTGCCAAAATACTGCCCCAGGCCAAACCTATGCCAACCATTGGCAATAGTAACAGGTAATGATCCTGGATAAAAAACACAGATATTAAACCTACGCCTCCCATGGTTAATGAAAAAGCATGCGTTTTTTTACGGTTGAGTTTTTTAACTATCCATGGCAACGACAGGGCATAAAGAGCCGAAACTCCATTGTATACCCCAAACATGATCCCTACCCAACTGCTGGCTTTATTAAATGCCACTGAAGCAGTATCATTGGATGGTAAATGATACACATGTGTAGCAATGGCAGGGGTTGTCCACACCCACATGGAAAACAGTGCAAACCAGGAAAAAAATTGCACTAAACCCAACTGCTTCATGGTTTTAGGCATGTTCCATAAATCGTGCAAAAACTCCCTGATACCGCTTCTTTTAACTACTTCAACATCGGGTTCATGAAATTTGGCATACTCCTCTGGTGGGTATTCCTTTGTTTTTACTACCGTCCATACAATACAGCCAATTAATATTAAACCGCCTGCATAAAAGGAGTATAATAAGTTGTTAGGAACAATGCCTTTTGGCGCTACAGATGTTACATGAAACCAATTGGTTAATACAGATGGCAGTACCGACCCCATAATGGCACCCACACCTATGAGGCAAGTTTGCATTGAAAACCCTGCGGTATGTTGGCTATCAGGCAAATTATCGGCCACCAAAGCTCTGAAGGGCTCCATAGCCACATTAAATGATGCATCCATTAACATAAGCATACCCGCACCAACAATAATTGGCGGTATCAGGAATGCCAAACCGGATGAATTAGGTAAAAAGCATAGAGCCAGGCCGGATAACAGCGCGCCGGTTAAAAAATAAGGTCTGCGCCTGCCCAGTCGGTTCCAGGTCCTGTCACTGTAATGACCAATTATAGGCTGGATGATCATCCCTGTTAACGGAGCTGCCAGCCAAAACAAGGATAAATTACCCACATCGGCACCAAAGGTTTGCAGTATACGGCTTGCATAACCGGTTTGCAAAGCAAAGCCAAACTGGATGCCTAAAAAGCCAAAACTCATGTTCCAGATTTGCCAGAAACTTAATCTTGGCTTTTGTAATATTTTATTCATTGGTTCAATTGGTTTATTGGTTCTTCGGTCCGAATCAGAATTTTCAGAATTAAAGAATTTCAGAATTATTTTTCGTGTTCATTACTTGTCATATACCCTTATTTGGGCGCATACGACTAAGCAATAACAATAATTAGTTTAATATTTTCATTAATTTCTAAAGCCGGTCTATTCAAAATTCTCCCTATTCTAATATTCTGTAAATTCTGATTCTGACAATTAAAACTCCAGCATCAAGCCGCTGCTTGCACTTACGGTTACCTCAACGCCGTTTTTAATATCACCGGTGCTGAATTTGCCGCCGCTCAGCAGATCGGTAAATTGCTTTTTGCCGTTTATGTTTAATTTATATAACAGGTCATCCGGGAGTTTTACATTGATTTTGCGCGCTTCCCGGTTAAAATTGGTTATCACTAATATACGCTGATTATTGGTATACCGAAGATAAATGTACATCCTGGTATCAAAACCCGGTTGATGCTCATTAGCCATCATCAACTCATAAAATTCGCCGTTTTTAAGGGCTTCATTGTTGTGTACAGCGTTTAACAGGATTTGGTAAAAACCCCGAAGGTTCTTTTGGGCGGTTGATAGTTTGCCGCCATCATAAGCGCCGTTGTTGATCCATTTCTGATGCTCGGGTACTCCCCAGTAATCAAAAATAGATGAGCGGCCATCATTACCGCTAAAGCCTTCGTTACCTGCGCCCGGTTCGCCCACTTCCTGGCCAAAATAAATCATCACCGGCCCGGTGTTCAGCGTAGCAGTTACAATCATGCCCGGTACGGCCAGCCATGGGTTACCTGCAAAATCGGGCGAGGCAATGCGCTGCTCGTCATGATTTTCCATAAAGCGAAGCATGTGCTCATCAATACCCTTACTATCATGATTCCAAACACTGTTTATACCCCAGGTGGTGGTGTTATGCTCGTTGCGGGTAAGGTTGCGGATGGTATCATACAAACCAACTTTATCGTACAGGTAATCAAAATGCCCTTTAAAAATATAATCGCTGTATTTTCCCTTATCATAAGCTTCGCCGATGAAAACAATGCCCGGATGCTCTGCTTTCATTTTAGGGATCACCCACGCCCAAAACTCGAGAGGTACCATCTCCACCATATCACAGCGAAAGCCATCCACACCTTTTTGGCTCCAATAGTGCAAAATATCATAAACCTTATTCCAAAGCGGAGGCACCGGATCAAAATGCCCGTGGCGGTGATCGATGTAGTCGACCCCATAATTCAACTTCATGGTCTCGAACCAATCGTTGATGGATGGCGATGCGCTGAACACGTCGTTACCTGTCGCCCTGGCTGGATTCTCATCAAATTTGCCGTCTTTTAGGGGGCTTTTAAATTCATCACCACCGGGATTGTATCCCGAAGGAACAACAAATGGCTGCCCCGGCATATAGTAGAAATCGTTTTTGGCACTAAAAGCCTGCGTATTATCATCATCCTGCCCAAAATCACGAACACCGGCCGGCTTTACATCAGATGCATAGGTACGGGCAACATGGTTTGGCACCAGGTCCATCAGTACTTTTAAGCCATTGCTGTGGGTTCGTTTAATCAGTGCTTCGTACTCACCTATGCGGTTTTTAACATCAACAGCCAGGTCGGGATCAATATCATAATAATCCTTAATAGCATAAGGCGAACCCGCGCGTCCTTTTACAATATCCGGGTCATCTGCTTTGATTCCAAAGGCCGAATAATCTGTCATGGTTGCATGCTCAATAACGCCGGTATACCAAACGTATGTAAATCCCATTTTTTTGATTTCCTGCAGGGCCTTATCGTTGATATCGTTCAGTTTACCAACGCCGTTCTCTTCAATGGAGCCATTGGTTTTGTTGAGGGTTTTAGTGTTGCCAAAAAGACGTGGCAGTAACTGGTATATAATAAGTTTATGATCTGCTTTAGATTCTTCCATTTTTTTTAATCTCCGGTGATGTTTTATCTGTGCAAACGAAATTAGCGGTATCATGATTATAAATACCGCTATAAAACAGACAATAATTTTATTTTTTTTCATTATGCCTCAACCAATAATTCGCTATTGGCTTTTACCAACTGGTCCTTGCCGTAAACCGATACCGTGATTTCAACAGGTGCAAGATTTTTGATCATTACACCCTCCTTGCTTACCTTGATATTCAGCAATGCACCGCGGAAACCGATATGGAACGAGAATGATGCCCACTTCTCTGGTATAAACGGCTGGAAAAGCAATTTCCCATCCCGTACACGCATCCCCCCAAAACCTTCAACAACAGCCATCCAGGTGCCGGCCATTGATGTAATGTGGCAGCCATCTTCTGTATCGTTGTTATAATCATCCAGATCTAAACGGGCGGTACGCAGGTAAAACTCATAGGCACGCGCCTCATCGCCCAGTTTGGCAGCCAATATAGCATGCACACATGGCGATAGTGATGACTCATGCACCGTACGGGGCTCATAATAATCAAAGTTTCTGCGGATGGTTTCTATATCATATTGGTCTTCAAAAAAGTAGATCCCCTGTAAAACGTCGGCCTGCTTAATATAGCATGAACGCAAAATCCTGTCCCAGCTCCATTTTTGGTTCAACGGGCGATCTGTAGCGGGCAGGTCCTTAACAAGTATCTGCTCTTTATCAAGATAGCCATCCTGCTGTAAAAATACCTGTTGCTTTGCATCGTAGCCATAGTACATTTTATCAATAATATGGGCAAACCTCGATGTTTCGGTAGCCTCATCAAAACTGATCTTGCTTACCAGCGCATTGTATTTGGCATTATCTGCAGCTTTCACCTTATCAATAACCTCCATGGTATATTGCATACACCAGGTGGCTAGTTTGCTGGTATACCAGTTGTTGTTAACGTTGTTTTCATACTCATTAGGCCCGGTTACGCCCAGCATCACGTATTGCCCCTTATCCTGCGACCAGCTAACCCTTTGCGACCAGAACCTGGCTATCGCGATCAAAACCTCCAAACCATAATCGGCCAGGTAAGCTTCATCGGCAGTATAGCGCACATAGTTGAAAATGGCATACGCTATAGCACCATTACGGTGAATCTCCTCAAAAGTGATCTCCCATTCGTTATGGCATTCGGTGCCATCCATAGTAACCATTGGGTACAGAGCTGCACCGTTTTTAAAGCCCAACAGGGCCGCGTTTTCAATAGCCTTACCCAATTGCTTATAGCGGTATAAAAGAAGGTTACGGGTAACCTTTTGCGGTGCAGTTGACAAATAAAAAGGCACACAGTAAGCCTCGGTATCCCAATAAGTTGAGCCTCCGTATTTTTCGCCGGTAAAGCCTTTAGGACCAATATTTAAACGATCATCTTCGCCGGTATAAGTTTGGTTTAACTGGAAAATATTAAAACGGATAGCCTGCTGTGCAGATACATCTCCTTCGATGATGATATCGTTATGCTTCCATTTTTCGGCCCAGGCAGCTGCTTGTTCGGCCAGCATGGTATCAAAACCTTTGGCAGTGATGCGTTTTAATGTTGAAGCTAATTGTTCAACCAACTCTTCGGGCTTGTAATTTTGTGAGGACAGGTTAGCCACATATTTTATAATGCTGATGCCTTGCCCCTGCTGTGCCTGCAATTCAATTTTTGAGGCAACGTATTTTTCTTTTTGGATAGATTCAGTTTTGGGTTGGATAGCCTCCCCATTTTGCACTACACTGAACTTCATGCCGGTTGCCACCTCGAAACCTGTTTTTTTGGTGCGCATTACAATGTAACCGCCATCGGGCTGGTTTTCTTTACTTATCTCGTCCCAAAATTTTTCATCGTAGTTGGAGTCCTTGTTCATCACATCACCGTCAATAGCCGGGGTAATGGTAATAGTACCGCTAAAATTTATCGGGGTGATGGTATAGTTTATAGCAGCGGTTTCATCATCAACCATGCTGCAAAAGCGACATGCCTCAACCTCAACCTGCTTACCTGATGCAGTTTTGGCTGTAAAACTACGTTTCAGGTAACCTTCTTTCATGTTGAGTTCCTTGCGAAAATTGCTTACCACGCATTTGGCCAGGTCAAGCTGCTCGCCATCAAGCACAATATCAATGATCGTCCAGTTGGCGGCGTTAAGCACTTTGGCAAAATATTCGGGATATCCGTTCTTCCACCAGCCAACGCGGGTTTTATCGGGATAATAAACTCCCGCAACATAGTTACCCAACAGGGTTTCGCCGCTGTAAGCTTCCTCAAAGTTTGCACGCTGACCCATGCGGCCATTTCCTAAACTAAATATGCTCTCAGATATTTGATGATGATGCGGATCAAAGCTCTCTTCAAATATCTTCCATTCATCAACTTTAATATAGTCCTTCATTTAATTCCAATTGTAATAATGTTTAAGCCTTTACATGTCATTGCGAGCGCAGCGTGGCAATCGCGAACTTACAGAGCGGGCCTGCATGGTTCGCGGTTGCTTCGTCGTTCCTCCTCGCAATGACATATCGAGGCTCTATAATTTAAATAACTTATCTAACGTCATTTTATCCAGCCCGCTGATTACCAGGTCAGCATCCAGTACGCCGGGCTGGCCTATGCCAACTACCTTCATACCGCCGGCTTTGGCTGCCTCAACACCTGCAATGGCATCCTCAAATACCACACATTCTTCGGGTTCAACGCTCAGCTCCTTTGCGCCCTGCAAAAACACTTCAGGATCTGGTTTGGCCTTGCTTACTTTGTTGCCATCAATAACAGCATCAAACAGGTTGGTAATCCCAATCTTGTTAAGTATGGTCATGGAGTTTTTACTGGCCGATCCTAATGCTATTTTAATACCGGCTTTGCGGCAGATCTCTACAAACTCCCTAGCCCCGGGCAGTATCTCATCGGGTTTCATCTGGTTTACCATCTCCATATACCAGGTATTTTTTTGGGTGGCCAATACTTCCTGCTCTGCGGCGGTTTTAGTTACGCCTCCCCAGCCCAAAATAAGTTCAAGCGAGCGCACACGGCTCACGCCTTTCAGCTGTTCGTTCTGATGCTCGGTAAAATCGAAACCTAATGAGTTGGCCAGCCTTTTCCAGGCTTTATAGTGATAAATGGCTGTATCTACAATTACACCATCCAGATCAAAAATGCAAGCTTTAATATTGTTCATTGTAACTTTTTAGATACATGGCTCAAAGCCACTAAGATATAATTTTTAATGAGTAACGCCCGGTAAAATTTCAAGCACTAATGTGGCTTTTCCTGGTATAGTAAGTTGCGCCAAATCAACCGGTTCGTCTGTAATCACATTACGGGCTTTTTTAGCATCACCTATCCGTTCAAAGTATCTTTCGGTAGTGGTAGTTTGTTCTTTATCGCTGCTGTTGAATATAATCATCACCGTTTTTTGCGCATCATACCTAAAATATACATAAATGCCTTTCTCTGGTACAAACTGCATCATTTTGCCGGTTTGCAAAGCGGTTGTACTTTTACGGTAATTAGCCAGCTTGCTTACATAATCATAAGCTTCATTTTCTTTTTTACTGCGACCGTTAGCTGTAAACTTATTGTCCTTATCGCCCTTCCATCCGCCGGCAAAATCTTCACGCACCAAACCATCCGGATCTGAATAGTTTTTCATCAGGATCTCATCGCCATAATATAATTGTGGTACACCGCGCATGGTAAGCAACATAGCCACGGCAGATTTATACTTGGTAAAATCTTCTTTCACCATGGATAACAGGCGGCTCATATCATGGTTATCCATAAATATGGTGTTGCGGGTAGCATCCTGGTATAAAAAATCCTGTGCTATCACTGAGTAAAGGCGACCAACACCATCCGTCCAGCCATCATTGCCGTTCAAAGCTTCGTAAATGGCATCTTTCAATACGCCATCGGTTACGCCCGGCAAGTGCGTGTCCATACCGCGGTTAACGGTATTTCCCTGCGTAAAAAATGCCTGGTTAGCTGCCGACCATACCAGCGTTTCGCCAAATATGGAAAGCTTAGGAAACTCGGTTTTAACATCCTGCGCCCACTTGGCCATATAAATGGGATCGTTATACGGGTAGGTATCCAAACGGAAACCATCTAAACCCGAATACTCTACCCACCAGATGTGGTTTTGGGTTAAATAATTTTGCACGTAGGTATTATTCTGGTTCATATCGGCCATCCGGTGGTCAAACCAGCCGTCAGCCATCAGCTTGCGATCCATTGGTGAAGCATGAGGATCCATCACCGCGGCATCCCTGAAGTTTGATTTGGTATACTTTGGCCATTGGTGTACCCAGCTTTTCATCGGCATATCCATAATGGTATAGCCTTCTGTACCGGCGTGGTTATGAACAAGATCTTTGATAACCTTCAATCCCATTGCATGGCATTTTTCTACAAATTTTTTGTACAGGTCATTGGTGCCATAACGTGGGTCTATTTTATAATAATCAGTTACAGCATAGCCATGGTATGATGCATGTGGCTCATCGTTCTCAATTTCGGGGGTTAACCATATGGCGGTAACGCCCAAACCTTTTAAATAATCCAGGTGGTTCATGACACCCTGCAGGTCGCCACCGTGGCGGCTGTACATAGAATCGCGGTGAACACCTTTTTCGCGCATATTATCAAATGAGTCGTTGCTTTCATCGCCATTGGAGAAACGATCGGGCATGATCAAATAGATCAGATCCTTGCTGGTTACACCCTGGGCCCGGCCTGCTGATCTATCGCGATTTTTGAGCGCATATTCGTAAACAAGGTCCTTTTGACCGGCCTTTGTAAATTTTATCGGGAACGTTCCCGGACGTGCCGATGAAAAAATCTGCAGATCGAGGAATAAATAATTTGAATTTTCAACTTTGTGCACTGCTTTAAGCTTCACACCAGGGTAATTTAATACCACATTGCGGCCTGCAATATTATCGCCGTGAACAATTAACTGCAGGTTGGGGTTGCTCATGCCCACCCACCAAAACATGGGCTCTACGCGCTCCAGGGCCGGTATTTGAGCCATTGTTCCCAATGCCAGCATTAAGCAGCAAAAGGTAAATAGTAAAGTTTTTTTCATATTTAACAGGTCAAAAAAAATAATTGGTTGCGTAACGGGTTTGTGACCAGTATCCGCGTTTCAAATTTATAATAAAAATGATTTGTTGTATGAAAAAGTTAAATATTATTAAGGGGGATAAATCAGCCGTCAAAAAAAATTAATCTTATTTGGATTAATTATAAATAATAGCGACATTTGTACTATTATATGATTGCAACGCTTAGCCCAACAACCCAATGGACCGATGTTTTTAAAACAGCAAAAGGAGCCGTTTATCAATGCGATGAAGAGCGCTGCTGGTATGTTGATTTTGCCGGGAAGGTTGCCAAATTTGATTACCGTTGTTTGCTAAAACTCCGTAAAGCAGTTTATCATATAGATATTGAACACGCCCTGTTAAACACCACCAAAGATCCTGATGTGGAGATCATTTTCATCTGCGCCTGCGATCATTGCTACGTTTTGTCCCTTTTACAGATCATCGCCCTTAAAGAAATTTTAGAAGGCACTTTTGTAATGCTGGAATTGAACCGCATCCTCCATGAGCGGCTTTTTACTGTTTCCGTATAGTTATTTAGATTAAATTCATATTGTTTTAATATTGATCTAATTTGAATTTATAGCATTATTATTGTATATAATTCTGCTGTAGGTTCGAAAAACTCAATTTAACCCAATCATGAAAGATTTACTCCGCATAAAAAGCCTAATTTCTACCGAGATAGAAACGCTTTTAAATCAACAGGTAAAAAAAGAAGCCTACTCTTCATCGGTATACCTTTCAATGGCATCATGGTGTAACCGTAATGGTTATGATTTCTCATCCGACTACTTTTTTAAGCAAGCAGAAGAGGAAAGACTACACCAGTTAAAATTTTATAAATACATTCTTGATATGGGTGGCAATTCCATCTCCCCGGAAATCACCGGCATCAAACAGGAATATAACTCGTTTCGTGAAGTTTTTGAGGAAGCTTTAGACCAGGAGATCAGCGTTACCAACGCCATCAAAAACATATATGCCCGCTGCATGAAAGAGCAGGATTTTATAACCATGGAATTTTTAAACTGGTTCCTGAAAGAACAACGCGAAGAAGAATATAAAGCACGCCGTGCGCTGGAATTATTTGAAGTGATAGGTGAAGAAGGAACCGGCCGCTGGCAGATTGATAAACATGTTGGCGAAATAAAATATAACGCAGGGGCGTAACGCCCTATAAATCTCCCCTAAGGGAAAGATTTGAAAAGAAAAAGTCCTTTTGCTAATTGCAGAAGGACTTTTTTTATTATCTCATTTGTCGTCCTATTGGGAGCTATGATGTGTTGCAAAAAAACTTCTGTCATCCTGAGCGATAGCGAAGGATCTATTTACAGACTATACAGGGCGAAGAGGCATGGCGTAGAATAGATGCTTCACTACGTGCCAGAATGACAAGTTGTTGAACCCCAGACTTACGAAGTTTTAAAAACTTCGTAAGTCTTTCGCCGCTTCCTGTTCCCTCAGGGTCTCTTTGAAAAGAGACCCTGAAACCGCTTGATAAGTATATACCATGCGTATTTGACTTGCGTGGTTCCTCAGGGTCCTCCTTTGGAGAGACCCTGAGAGGACGAAACAAAAAAAAGTCCTTTCGCTGATTGCAGAGGGACTTTTCTGTTCCCTCAGGGTCTCCTTGAAAAGGGACCCTGAGGCCGCTTGCTAAGGTATATACCATGTATATTTGACCTGCATGGTGCCTCAGGGTCCTCCTTTGGAGAGACCCCGAGGGGACGAAACAAAAAAAGGTCCTTTTGCTGATTGCAGAAGGACTTTTTTGTCAGGACTCTTTATTCAAAAGTCTCCCCTACCGGGGGAGATTTAGAGGGGGCCGAGTCTCTACTCTATTAAATCCATCAGCTTCAGCACATCTTTGGCCCTGTATTCACTCAACCAGGTATTGCCGGGTTGGATACTGCAAACGGGGGCAAATTTGCATCTATCCGTACACTCCGTTTCTATTACTTCAATTTCTTCTTTTCCGTGGTGATGTTTAATGTATGATTTGGCAAGTTTATACATTTCCTTACCGCCTCTTTTGCCGCATTTACTCCCGGTGCATACATACAGTACCTTATCGGGTATTGTGAACTTACTCATATGAGGTATGTTATTACAATGTTAAGCTATAACAAAGTTAAAACAATAAAGTTCCATTAAAGTAATCTGAATCAGCGATTTGTCTAATTATCGTAATTTCGATGCCTCATGATACAAATCCGTGATTTGTGCAGGCTTATCTTACTTATTTGTTAAAAGTTTAGCCTTTATCAATTTGGCCGCCTTGGTATATCCTCCTTCGGCCCCGTCCACAAAATGAATATGGCCATCGTCCCAATCTCGTACGTAACATGACATTACGGACTCTCTGCTTACATGAAAACCATAATACAGTTCTCCTTCGTTTTCCAGTTTATTTAAAGCGTCCTGCAATTGTTTGCGCTGGGATGATGTGCCGGTTATAACCGTATTTATTTTACCATCTATCACCAGCGTATCCGACATTTCTACCAGCTTAGTCAAATAGTGCTTTCCCTTTTCGGTGCGGAAATAAATAAACCCGTATAAATTGACAAACCACGTTTGCATCAGCTCAAAAAAGCGAACGTTGCCTATCCTTATCCGTAGCTCTGTCTCAATCCTGTCAAAGGTTGTTTTAAGTCGCAGTTTGGCTACCGAAATGGGTTGTCTTTTTTTGGGATCGCCGTAAATCTCGTCGATGTAGCACATTACTTTTCTGAAAACGTCGGCCTGCCCGCCTTCATGCGCCGCCACAACCAATAATGAAAGAACCTCGTGGCTGTTCTGCGGCGGGGCAATTGCGTCCCAGCGGCATTGCATCCCCGTTAAGTCAACCTCCCCCAATTGCGCGGCATAGTTTAGTGCAATTTCATTTCCTTTAATCAGCTTTTCGGCAAAACTTAAACCGTTGCCCAAAACAATCGGAATAGAAAATGCTTCGGACATGCAAAACTTGGTTATCCGCAGTTTATATCCCTGCTCATAAACCTGTTTAACAGGTACCGTACCTGTACGTAGCTCCATTTCAAAATTTGTCATCGTGTTATCCTTGTACAAAAGCAAGGCACTCATAACAGTGTTGATAATTGAAGAGGGCACCAGGAACGTTGCGCCATCCCCGCCAAAAAAAAATGGAACCGTTATGCGGGCCTTTAAAGCAATGTTAAGCACAGATATGATGCTACCCGTAGCAATAAGGTTTACGTTTTGCGATCCGCCCTCAAGCACGGCAAGGGTTGAGTTTTTAATATCGGTAATAACAACGTGCCAATCATCAGGAACATCCATAAAGAGCTCCTCTTTAATAAAAAGCTCGCCGAGGGGCATGTTGTTAACCAGGAGGTTGCCGTAAAAGTGATCGTTATTTGCCAACATGGATTTATAACTACATTTATAAAACTATGATTATAACCAATTGAACCTGAACACTAAATTACCTTTTTGACAGCGAATATTATTGATTTTTTATAATTACCAAAGCCAATTAAGCTGGGATCAAAAAAAATAAAAAATATTTGCGCAAGCCATCAGTTACCCATAAACTTGATAGCCCGCAATTGAATTTTTTAAACCAAAAACATAAAACCAAATAACATGAAAGCTATTGAAATTATCTCCATCCCGGTTACTGATCAGTTAAAGGCGAGGGATTTTTACCTCCAACTCGGCTTCGAAGTCCTGGTTGAAGCGCCTTTTGGTCCCGGTGAATCGCAATGGATCCAGATGGCTTATCCAGGTTCGGCGGTTTCCATCACACTGGTCAACTGGTTTCCCGAAATGAAGGCCGGTAGCACCCGCGGCCTGGTGATTAAAACAGATAACCTTAACGCCGATATAACAGATCTTACGGCTAAAGGCATCGAATTAGGCAAAGTGGATGAAACACCATGGGGCAAATTCCTCGCCATCAAAGACCCGGACGGGAATGTGGTGAGTTTGCATGGAGATAGATAGATGTGCAGATGATGGAAGGGATTTTTTGTTTTTTTCTGAACCGGGATTAAACTGATTTATCCGATTTTTTGGATTTGACTTGCCTATTTATTAAAATCGGAGGAATCCATTAATCCGAATAATCCCGGTTCAGACAAAATCATCTGCACATCTGAAACCTAAAATTTGCACATCTGACTTCAATTTGCACATCTAATTTTAATCTGCACATTTGTAACAGATGTTAAAAAAGTACTACTCCCTCCTCCTGATCATTCTTTTTACCCTGTGGGGTTGTAACCGCAAACCCGATAATTTATATAAAGTTGTAAAAATTAAAGATGGCGATACCATTGGTTTACTCAGTAGTGATAACCAGGAAATGACCGTCAGGCTGGCCGAGGTTGATTGCCCTGAAAAAACACAAGCATTTGGGCAGGCAGCTAAAAAGTTCACTTCGGATATTTGCTTTGGAAAGTATGTGAAGCTGATTGGTAATGTACATGACCGTTACGGCCGCACTGTAGCCCTGGTAATTTTGGAGGATGGTACTAATGTAAATTATGCATTGGTAAAAAATGGTTTCGCCTGGCAATACAAACAATATTCGCAAAGTGCAGAGCTCGCCCGGTTGGAACAACAAGCCCGGGAAAGCAAACTTGGCCTGTGGCTGGATGCCAATCCAACACCTCCCTGGGAATACAGGCGCGAAAAAAAATCGGGCAACCGTGCAACCAAATCCGATAGCCTGCAAAATAAACCTAAAAAACATTACAGGAAGCGCAAACCAAAGCTTGAAGAAGTATATTAAAACGCTAACTTTATAGGCGATATCTCCCTAAACTAATGAAGTTTATAAAAGCATTTTTATCAATTGCCCTTACGTTAGCCCTTATTTGGGTGCTACAAACAAAATTTGGTCCGGTGCCCCCATTGGGTAAGTTTTTAAGTCCGGCAGATGGCTTTTGGCAAAACGCCGAGAGCAAGCATATTTTAACTACCAATAAGTTAAACCTGCCAGGCCTGCAGGATGAGGTAACTATTAAGTACGATGAGAACCGCATCCCGCACATATTTGCCAAAAACGAGCATGACCTTTATTATGCGCAAGGTTATGTAACCGCAACCGATCGGCTTTGGCAAATGGATATCCAAACCCGCAGCGCGGCCGGACGATTGGCAGAGGTTGCCGGTCCTCAGGCATTGGAAATAGACCGTTACCACCGCCGCATGGGCATGGTTTATGGCGCCGAAAAAACGCTGAAAGCCATGATGCGCGATAAGCCGATAGCTGATATAATAACAGCTTACACTGAAGGTGTAAACGCATATATACACCAGCTTGGTCCGCGGCAATACCCGCTTGAATTTAAGTTACTGGATTATGCCCCGGAAGATTTTAAGCCCATCAACTGTGCATTTTTATTAAAGCTGATGTCAGAAACATTGGCAGGCGGCTCAAACGAGTTTGCCATGAGCAATATATTGAAGCACTTTGGAGCTAACGCTACCAATGACCTTTTCCCTGATTACCCGATGAGGGAAGACCCTATTATCCCGGTAGGCACCAAATGGAGCTTTAAACCACTACCTATTCCAAAACCATCTGCAAGCTTTTTAGCGTCAATGAATGATAGTGCCCGGCGGGCGGTAAAAGAAGAAGGTATAGGCAGCAATAACTGGGCGGTTGCCGGCAGTAAAACAGCCAACGGTTATCCTATTTTGGCCAATGATCCGCATTTGAATTTAACCTATCCATCCATTTGGTTCCAGGTACAGCTTTCTGCACCGGGTATAAATGTTTACGGGGTGAGTTTACCGGGTGCGCCTTGCGTTATCCTTGGTTTTAATAATAACATCAGCTGGGGTATTACCAATGTTGACGCCGATGTGCTGGATTGGTACCAGGTTAAATTTAAGGATGATAAAAAGAACGAATACTGGTATAATAACCAATGGAACAAAACCAGCCGAAGGGTTGAGGTGATCGGCATTCGTGGCCAAAAACCATTGTATGATACCGTTATTTATACCCACCACGGCCCTGTAGTTTATGAGGATAAAAGTAAAACAACAGCGCACACACCAGATTTTGTTCCTGTTGGCGACGCCTTAAGGTGGATAGCACATGATGAATCGGACGAGCTGATGACCATGTATATCCTGAACAAGGGTAAAAACTATGATGATTACCGCAAAGCACTTACTTATTTTAATGCTCCGGCATCAAACTTTGTATTTGCCAGCAGGGATAATGATATCGCGATTACCCCTAACGGCAAATTCCCGCTGAAATTTAAAGACCAGGGGAAATTCATTTTGGATGGCAGCGACCCATCAAACGACTGGCATGGCTGGATCCCCTTTGATCAAGACCCTACTGTTAAAAATCCGCCGAGGGGATTTGTAAGTTCGGCAAATCAATCATCAACAGATCAAACTTATCCTTATTACATCAATTGGTCGTTTGCGCCATACCAGCGCGGTAAACGCATTAATGACAGACTTAGCGCAATGCAAAAAGCTACAGTTGATAGCATGCGTATTTTGCAAACCGATGTATACAGCATAAGGGCACAGGATATCATGCCGGCAATGTTGAAATATGTTGATGCATCAAAGCTCGATCAAACACAACTTGCCGCTTTAAACGCTGTAAAAACATGGGATAAAAACTTTTCGATAAACTCAATTGGTGCAACTATTTTTAGTAACTGGTGGCTTAAGGTTTATGATATGGTATGGAGTGATGATTTTGCTGCGAAAAACTTGCAGGCCAATTACCCATCGATGGATCGTACTGAAAAACTGATCCTGCAGGAGCCCAATTCAAAATGGTTTGATGATATCCGTACCCCGGCAAAAGAAACATGCACCGATATTATCAACAATGCGTTTACAAGTACTATTGACGATCTGACACATAAATATGGCAAACCCGGCAAAAGCTGGCAATGGGGATCTGTTAAAAAAATGGAGATCTCGCATCTTACCAACCAGGAAGCATTAAGCTCCGGAAATTTTGCATCAGGCGGTACCGGCTCAACGGTTAACGCGTTGAACAACGGGCATGGTCCATCATGGCGTATGGTGGTACAAATGGGACCAACAGTAAAAGGATATGGTATTTTACCCGGCGGAGAAAGTGGCAACCCAGGCAGTTTTTATTATGATGACATGCTAAAAACCTGGCAAAACGGGCAGCTTAAAGAACTGCTTTTCATGCAATCTGCAGATGAAAAATCAAATCGCATCAAAACAACCTTAACCATTAGCAACAAAAAATAAAGATCATGCTATTCCTCATTATACTCATACTTTCATTTGCAAGCGGTTTCTTTTTACCCTGGTGGGTGGTGGCCATCGCGGCATTTTTAGCCGCTTTTTTTGCGGGCAAAACACCCGGACAAGCCTTTGTATCAGGATTTAGCGCTGTATTTATTGTATGGATAGTTTTGGCACTATTCAAAAGTATCCCCAACGATCACATATTGGCTAAACGCATAGCTGAGCTTTTCCATTTACCCTCATGGGGATTTATATTGGTGATCAGCGGCCTTGTTGGCGGCTTAGTTGCCGGGTTTGCTGCCCTATCGGGCTTATTGGTGAAGAGAGCTTTGGAGAAGCCGCAAAATAAGTAATTATCAATTACAAGGATAAAAGCAATCTCCGGCTTACAGAGCTGATCTGTGTAGCATGGAGATCGCTTTCATCATCACAATGACGATATAAACATCAATTATTTAAAATCTTTTAAACTGGCCCGCAATACAGTAACTGCTTCCGAATCATTTTTTGACGCGGCAAATATTTCCTGTGAGGTGTCATCGTTGCCGTAAAAATTGCTATTGGCATTATTATCAATAATAATACCTGAGCCATTTAAACTTATACCGGCAAACAATCCACGGCTGCGCGAATAGGAATAAATTTCGGCTTCCAGTTTATAATCGGTAGTGGCCGATTTGTTTTTATTAGTTGGGCCTGCTGCTGCAGAGATATCGCCCCCGATAGTAAAATTACCTTTTTTGATATCGGTTAACACCCTTTTATGGCGAAATACCAATATCAGATCTACAGATTGTACGCCTATCTGGAAACCAACGCTACCGCCTGTAAGGGTTACAAAAACAGGATCGCTCCATTTGCCATCGCCCAACTTTACCATAGCTACACCCTTGCCCCTTTTGCCGCCAATACCAAAACCGGCGTTGATCAGTTTTGGGATAATTACGATACCCTCATAATCTTTTAACAATTGCGGCGGTATACTTTCCTTCATCTGGCCAAAATCCTTTAGCACATTGGCTGCATTGTGCACACGCTCTGTTTCTTTATCATCTGTTTTTGCCGATATCAGTACAAAAAACAGGCTTAATATCAGCGGAAATTTCAAAAATCTCATTGTTTTCATGGAGTAAATAAATTACAATTATAAGAGTTATCAACGTAATCACTCCCTAAAAAGTGCCGCTGTTTATGAATTAAATTATAGGGTAGTATACATTTATTACCGAGAGCTTTTTTTGTTACCCTGCAATTGCCTGCAACTTTGCATGATATAGATATAAGTAATTATGGAAAGGCGGCAAAACATTGGGTAGCCGAAAAAACCCACATTTTAAAAAGCGATGAGCTTAAACAACCCATCGCCTTTTTTTAAAGATCTATGCTCTGTTGTGTGAGGATCTGAACTTTAAAATGTTTTCAAAGTTTCCTTTAACACTGCAACTGATTCTTTGTTACTTTTTGACATCGCAAATATATCGGCCGAAGTAGCATAGTTACCATAAAAATTAGCGTTGCCTTTCTTATCTATGCCCAGGTTTGAGCCATTTATGGTGATACCGGCAAACAAACCACGGCTACGCGAATATGAATACACTTCTGCTTCCAATTTATAATCGGTGCTGGCGGTTGAGCTGCGGCCAACCGGGCCAGCTGCTGCCGAGATATCGCCACCTATGGTAAAATCGCCGTTTTTAACTTTGGTGAGCACGCCTTTATGGCGGAACACCAAAACCAAATCGACTGATTGTACGCCTATCTGTAAACCAATACTTCCACCTGTTAAAGTTACAAATACAGGGTCGCTCCATTTACCACCAGCCAGTTTTACCATGGCAACTCCCTTGCCGTGCTTACCTCCAATACCTAAACCGGCATTAATCAGTTTGGGAATAATAACAATACCTTCATACTGCTTCAATAACTCGCCCGGAATACTTTCCTTCATTTTGCCAAATTCCTTCATCACATTTGCAGCGCTGTGCACGCGCTCATTTTCCTTATCTCCTGCTTTTGCCGATATCAGCACAAGAAAGAGACTCAATATCAGCGGGGTTATTAAAAATTTGATTGTTTTCATGGGATCGATTATTTATTATACATCTTGATTATCATCACATTATCAACCCCAAAACCGGACGCTTTGTTTTTCAATTAAATTATTTAACTACGCAGTTAATTCGCTCAATTTTACAGATAAAGCAGCAAGCTTGGGCGTTACGGGCATGTAAATAAGCAACCTCCTCGTTTTTATCAAATATCTCCTCTATCAGCTCATCAACATCCGCATCGCCAACAAGCCGGGTAAAAACCATCATTTGTTCATGACTATACCCGATAAGCGACAATGGAAAGCTTTGTTTGTTGGCCTTAATCTCGGGCGGGAAACGAAAAACATCGCTGTATTCCTCCACGTCGGCAGCATTTATGAAAACCGGACCGGGCTGGTTATAGGCGTTCTCTACCTCAAAAGGCGAATGCTTAAATAATAAACGCATATCCACGCCTTTGTTAAATGGTTTTAAAGATATGCGGCAAGGTCCCAGCCCCGTAGCTAGTTGCTCTACAACCGGGTTACCAAAATCATCGGTCATGGTTGCTTTTATCCGCTGAACACAAGCTTTTGAAAGTGGTAGTATTTTAAATTTATTCATGGTGTTATATTTTTATAAATCAAAGGTCTGGCTATCATGGCTGGTTTAAAACCCGGAACTTGCGGAGATTTTGTCTGAGGAGAGGAATTTTGTCTGAACCGGAATTCTTCGAATTAAAGAATTTTGAGAATTTATGTATAGCTTCCCATTGCAGTATTTTAAAATTCGGTTGATTCCTTAATTCTATAAATTCCGGTTCAGACATTCTGAAATTTGCACATCTACACATTTCCCTATCTTTGCATCAAATGAGTATCCCGGATAAAAAACAGGTATTTTCAATAAATAATAAGGAGCAGTTTGAAGAGGCAGCTCTACAGATCTTTAACTACCAGGCCAAAAACTGCGCGGTTTACGGGCAGTTTATATCGGGGTTAAAAATCAATCCTGATAAAATTAACGCTGTAGATCAAATTCCATTTTTACCTATCGAGTTCTTTAAATCGCACCAAATCCTCAGCACAAAGGAGCCGGTTCAAGTAACGTTCACCAGCTCGGGCACTACGGGGATGGTAACCAGCAGCCATTATGTAATCGATAAAACCTGGTATGAAGACAGCTTCCGTAATGCCTTCCATTTGTTTTATGGCGACATCAAAAATTATACGGTGCTGGCGCTGCTGCCCTCTTACCTGGAGCGGGAAGGATCATCGCTGATTTATATGGTTGATGAACTGATTAAGTTATCTGGCAACCAGGATAGCGGCTTCTTTTTATACAACCATGACGAGCTTCACCATCAGCTAAAAAAACAGCAGGATGCTAAAAAACCCACATTATTAATTGGCGTTACTTTTGGATTACTTGATTTTATTGAAAATCACCATATTGATTTCCCCGAACTGATTGTGATGGAAACAGGGGGGATGAAAGGCCGCCGTAAGGAAATGATACGGGAGGAATTACACGAAGTGTTATGTAAGGGTTTCGGGGTTAAAACCATTCATTCGGAGTATGGCATGACCGAACTGCTTTCACAGGCCTATTCAAAAGGCGAAGGTATTTTTGACTGCCCACCCTGGATGAAGATCATCATCCGTGATACTAACGACCCTATCAGTACGTTAACCACAGGTAAAACCGGAGGTATTAACGTTATTGACCTGGCTAATATCAATTCCTGCTCGTTTATTGCGACACAGGACCTGGGTAAAACTTATGCCGACGGCTCCTTTGAGGTATTAGGCAGATTTGACCAGAGCGATATTCGTGGCTGTAATTTGCTGATTGCTTAAAACTTATAGCCAACTGAAGTATTATTATTATTTTTGCGCGCATCATAAATGCTAAAAACATGATTGAGAAATTTTTAAACGAAGAACAAGATCCAAAAACGGTTGAAAAAGTTTATTCCCGTTTGGTCGACCTGCTTTCTTCAGGTGAAGAGGTAATATATATTGCCGTTCAGAAAAAGCCATTGGTGAATTTATTTCCTGATTGTATTGCTATAACCAACAAGCGTATATTGTTTTTTACCCCGGCAAACCTGGGCCTTTCTATTAAATTTGTTGATTTTGTATGGAAGGATATAGTTGATGTATATACTAAAGAAGAAATCATTGGTGCAGTATTTAGTGTAAAAACCACCAACGGTGCAGAGATGGCTGTTGATTACCTACCCAAAATACAAGGCCGTAAATTATACCAATATGCCCAGGAACGTAAAGAGGTTGAGCGTGAAGCCCGCCGCCTGCGCGACCTGGAACAAAAACGTGCCGAATCTGGCTCTATTCAATTTGAGAACCCAACTGCAGCACATGCTTCAACCGCTCAACAGGCATATGCCGCGCAAGCGCCCGTAGCTGCGCCTCAACCACCGCCGCCAGCACCGGCACCTATTGCACCACCGGCACCTGCCCCAATAGTTCATGAAACACCAAAGCCCGATGAGCTTACCGAAAAATTAAAGAAGCTGAAAACGCTTTTTGATAATGGTTTGATATCGCAGGAAGAATATAACAATAAAAAACTGGACCTGCTAAGTGACTTTTAGTTATTGAGCATTATATAATTAACAAAAGAAGCTGCCTCAAAAAAGGGCAGTTTTTTTGTTTTGGAAATATTTTCAATTAAAAAGCACCGGAACCGGTAAATCAACAGCCTTATTTGCAGGGTTCAATTATAGTTTGAAAGTTATTTAGGGCTTTTTCTATTTAACTTTTAACTTAGCGTTTAAAAATCATTCATACTATGTCGGCATTATATCCATTAAAATTCAAAACCATATATAAAGATAAAATATGGGGTGGTCAAAAAATCAAGACCTATCTGCATAAAGATTTTGGCGATCTGTCAAACTGTGGTGAAACATGGGAAATATCGGGCGTAAAATCTGATGTATCTGTAGTGGCAGGCGGTGCCCTGGAAGGCGAATCACTTGCCAACCTGCTTGAGCAATATAAAGATGAATTGGTGGGTAAAAAGGTTTATGACCATTTTGGTAATATTTTCCCCTTGCTGGTAAAATTTATTGATGCCAATGATGACCTTTCTATACAGGTGCATCCTGATGATGAGCTGGCTAAAAAACGCCACAATTCTTTCGGTAAAACAGAGATGTGGTATGTTATTGAAACTGATCCGAGTTCAACACTCATAGCCGGTTTTAACCAGGAGTTGGATGAACAAACTTACCTTGATAAGCTAAATAGCGGCCATATCATGGATATTTTAAATAAAGAAAATGTTGCAGCAGGTGATGTTTTCTTTTTACCGGCCGGCCGTGTACATACCATTGGTAAAGGCCTGCTAATTGCCGAAATACAACAAACATCAGATATCACTTATCGCATTTACGACTTTGACCGGGTTGACGATAAAGGTAACAAGCGCGAACTGCATACCCAGGAAGCTCTTGCAGCTATTGATTACAAGCATTATCCCGAATATAAAACCAAATACCAGCCAGCAAAGGACGAGACTGTTAAATTGGTGAGCTGCCCATATTTCACTACCAATTTATTGGATTTTGATAAAAGCACTTCAAAAGACTACTCTTCACTTGATTCTTTTGTGATACATGTTTGTGTTGAGGGAGCCTACAATGTTACTTATAATGGCGAGACTTACCCGGTAAAGATGGGCGAGTGTATTTTGCTGCCAAAAAGCATTGATAAAGTTGAACTGGAAACTACAGGCGGCTTTAAAATACTGGAAAGCTATATTGAATAATAAAATTTATTACAAGTACAGGTCCTGAACTATCAGGATCTGTACTTGTAATTTTTGGTTTCCCGTTGCTCCTGCAACAAATTGATGATCTCACTTAACTGGTACCCGTTTACCGGTTTAAATATATAATCTTCAACGCCGGCAATTTTTCTCGCCCGGTAAATATCGTTCAGATCAATTGAGGAACTGAGCATATAAATTGTGATTATTTTTCCCAGTTGGGGTTTTATCTCTGCAAACTCGTGCATAAATTCCCAGCCATCCATAACAGGCATATTAATATCCAGGAATATCACATCTGGCAAATTATCGCGGTTTAGTGAATTTTTCAACCAGGCAATTGCCGCGTTTCCATTGCTAAAATGAGTTACCTGGCTGTTAAGTCCCTTTAATTTTATTAGTGTTTTAAATCCAAAAGCATAAATCTGATCGTCATCAATTAAGCAAACACGCACGGCATCTTTCTCTACATTCATCTATTGATAGTATATTTAGAATTTTTTTATACTAGCCTAATAGTAAATTTTGTGCCAATATTTACAGTGCTCTCCACTTTGATGGTGCCCCCAAGAGCCTCTATCTGGTTACGTGTTATAAACAAACCAATACCTTTTGCATCTGGATTTTGATGGAATGTTTTATACATCCCGAAAATTTTATCGCCGTAGCGCTCCATATCTATACCTATTCCGTTATCCTCAAAAATGAGGTATATATGATTGCGGTCCTTCAGCGTATGGCATTTTATTAGCGGTTTCCTCGCCGGGTCGCTGTATTTTAAAGAGTTGGTAAGCAGGTTTTGCAGAATGCTCTCCATATAAGCCGGGATATAGCTTATTTGCGGGCATTTACTAAAATCAAGCTCAATTGTAGCATCAAGTGCTTCTATATTACTTTTAAGTGCCGATAAAATATTTTTGAAAAGCGCTTGAAAATCAATTACCGTTCTTTCACGGGTAATTTCGGTTTGTATGGCAACTATTTCATTCAAGTGCTCAATGGTGGTGCTTAAACTATCGCTGATAGACTTAATGTGCGAAAAAATTTCAGTTCGATCCTCATCAACCGCGGTATCATCGTGTAATTTGACCATAAACTGCAGATTACCAGTGTGCGACCTCAGGTTGTGAGATACTATATAAGCAAAATTTTGCAGCCGCCGGTTTTGATCTGTCAGCAAATTTAACGAGGATTCCAATCCAAGAGTTTTTCGCTTTTTATTGTTGATATCCTGGATAATGCCATGTACGGTTACACATTTACCAAAATCATCTATAATAGGTATTCCTTTAGCCCGTACCCATATTACATTGTTTTTTGCCGATCTGAAAAGCAGTTCCAGATCATAAGGCTGGCAAAAGGCGATGGCGCTATCAATAGCATTTTTAATTACGTGGCGATATTGGGGTTCAAAGAAACTTATAGCCTCATCCAACGAAAGCTTAACGTGGTTTTGCAGCTCATAAATATCATATAATTGCTTTGATAACGATAAACCCATAGAAGCAGCATTGATTTCCCAACTGCCCAACTTTGCAATTTTAAGGGTATCCCTGTAAATGGCATCATTATGCGCTGCCTGTATCTGAGCCTGCTTATATTGATTAATGTTGATGAGAGAACCGTAAATGATGTGTCCGGTTTCGTCGTTATATTTCCTTATAGTGCTTTCAAACCAATGATAGCCTGATGTTTTGGTTAGCAGTCTTATTTGTAAAGGCTGAGTAATAGCCGATTGCTGATTACTTAAAGCGGCCAGAAAAGCTGGTTTATCCTGATGGTATAGCAGGTGTTCAAAAAACATGTGATTTGAGCACTCTATTTCGCCCGGTTCATATCCCAAGAGCAAATAAAAGCCGGATGACCACCTAATGTCTTTAGTTGTAATATTATATTCCCATATACCGGCATTAATATTATCGATAATTTGAGCAAGATGCCGCTTGCTATCATCAGAAAATTTATGCCCTATAGAAAAACTCATACAATAAATAACCTCTTCATTTACTTTGTTAATGACACATGCTAATAATAAATCACGTGCCACAATCAGAAAACTATCCCATTTACAACCCGAGGTTGTTTTATATTTTGATGAACTTTTATTTTTTCTTAATAATTATGGGATTCCAAATATAGTATTTGATAGGATATAAACCACTCAAATACTGACAATTACAACAACTTATAACTATAAGTAAATTATTTATACCAAAAGTATGTTTACAATACTCTCTCGTTATGTAATTTATGTGTTATTCTTTAATGTTCAAACATCAAAACTGGGGTAGCCTGCATTATTTGAAATTTTTTAATAAAGAATAATAATATTACTCTTCTATATTAATTATTTAAGTTTATTGATCAATCATTGCTTATTTAGCAATTCGGCCAATGCATTATTGCCTATCCATTTAGCCGATTTATGATTTTGCAGCAACATACGCCGGGAGGTGGCTATTGCTTCAAGCCTTAAAAAGTCGTTTCTTTTGCCAATTTGCCTTAAGGCCCAGTTCACTGCCTTTTTAACAAAGTTGCGGTTATCCCAGGCCTCACGTTCCATAATGGCAAAAAAAGGGATAAATGCCCCATTTGGTGCCTTTTTACTACGTATCGCATATTCGGCCATTAAAACAAATCCGGCACGTTTTACATACTCTTCTTCACGGGCGCTAAACGCTATAGCTTTGTCAATAGCAAATGGCGTACGATCGAAGAGATTGCCGCAAACCTGGTCGCACAGATCCCAGGAATAAAAATCTTTTGTCCAGCTATCTATTTGCTCTCCGGTAACTAAATCCGGGTCATCTATCAATGAAGCCATAATGCGGGCCTCATGAATGCCGCTGTCCCAAAGTTCCTGGGCCAGGGCGTGGTCTTTTTTTATTGTTTTTGCCAACTTTCGCAAATCGGGGAGCTTAACTCCCAATGCATGTGAATTATCTACCCCAAAGCGGAGCATCCCGGCAAGATAAGCAGGCTTGGCCTTCTGTTTTAGCAGGTCAATAATATCTTCTGTTTGCATTGGTTAATCGGCAACGCTTTTACGTTCAATAGTATGATGAATATTAACTACTTCCATTAAAGCAGCGCTGCCATACCAGGGGTGTAGTTCCATTGTTAATTCTCCCGCCTTTATCGCCGGGTCGGTTTCTGTTAATATTTTAGCTTCTTCAACCGTTTCCACATTAAAAATAAATATACCTCTTATAGCCTGATCATCCAAAAACGGACCGGCAACAATCAACTTACCTTCGGCAGCAAGCTTCATAATGTTTTTCAGATGCGCGTTTTGCAATTTAGCCCTTGCAACAGAATCTTTAATTTGGGTAGGCCCATCTTTTAAAAATGCCATTACATATTTTTTCATTCCATATTTATCGGCCCCTAATTTTTTGGCCAATGCGGCATTATAAACAGGTTTGGAGGTAGTTTGAGCAAAGCAGTTAAAACCCAGGGTAATAATTGCCAGTAGCAAAACGATCTTTTTCATCTGATTGAGGTTTTAGTCATATCAAATATAGGCATTGTTATATAAACAAAAAGCCGGGCAAATGGCCCGGCTGATTAGATATCAAATCATTGGAAATTATCGATTATGAAAATTGAACATCAGAATTACAAATTCCCTCTCAACTCTTGTTCGCGTTCAATAGCTTCAAAAAGCGCCTTAAAATTTCCGGCACCGAATGATTTAGCACCTTTACGCTGAATGATCTCGAAGAAAAGAGTAGGCCTGTCTTCAATAGGTTTGGTAAATATTTGCAATAAATATCCTTCATCGTCCCGATCAACCAAAATGCCCAACTTTTTAAGTGGCTCCAAATCTTCATCTATATGGCCAACCCGGTCCGTTAGTTCATCATAGTAAGAAGTTGGTATGTTTAAAAACTCCACACCACGGTTTTGCAATTCGGTTACCGTTGCAACTATATCATGTGTGGCAAGAGCCAAATGCTGTACGCCTTCACCCTCATAAAAGTCGAGGTATTCCTCAATCTGCGATTTCTTTTTTCCTTCTGCGGGCTCATTGATAGGAAATTTAACGTACCCGTTACCATTGCTCATTACCTTGCTCATAAGGGCCGAGTATTCAGTCGAGATCATTTTATCATCAAATGTTAAAATGTTTTTGAAACCCAATACTTCCTCATAAAAATTCACCCATTCGTTCATTTTATGCCAGCCAACATTGCCCACGCAATGATCAACATATAATAAGCCAGTTTCTGTTGGGTTATAGGTGGTTTCCAGCGCTTTGTAACCCGGTAAAAATAAACCTTTATAATTTTTACGTTCCACAAAAAGGTGAACGGTTTCGCCATAAAGCTTAATCCCGCTGGTGCGCACCTCGCCATATTCGTCACTAAGTGTTAGCGGTTGCTGATAAGGCTCGGCACCGCGGCTGGTAGTTTGTTCAAAGGCGTCGTAAGCATCATCAACCCAAAGGGCCAGTACCTTTACACCGTCGCCGTGTTTTTTAATATGCTCTGCAATGGGATGACTGGAGTGCAAGGGGGTAGTTAATACCAGTCTTATTTTACCCTGTTTTAAAACATAAGATGCCCTGTCCCTGACCCCGGTTTCCGGTCCGGCATAGGCCAGCGTTTGAAAACCGAAAGCAGTTTTGTAATAATGGGCCGCCTGTTTTGCATTCCCAACATAAAATTCAACATAATCGGTACCATTAAGTGGTAAAAAATCAGTTGCGGTTGTTTGCTTATCTATGGTTTGTGTATTCATTGTTTCTTAATTTAAAAAAATTTAATCATGTCATTGCGAGGAACGAAGCAATCGCGAACTTTGCGTATTCGCGCTGTATAGTATGCGATTGCCACGCTGTGCTCGCAATGACAAAAGGTATTATTGCCAGCTTTTATAATAATTTTCATCTTCTATTTTAATAGCATCCTCGGTCAGCATCAGCGGGCGAAAAGGATCTATCATCACGGCCAGCTCATCGGTTGATTCTTTACCTATTGATTTCTCTACAGAACCTGGGTGTGGCCCATGTGGAATACCGCCCGGGTGCAGGGTAATTTGTCCCTTTACTACGCTTTTACGGCTCATAAAGTCGCCGTCGACATAATATAAAACCTCGTCGCTATCTACATTACTGTGGTTATATGGCGCCGGGATTGATAAGGGATGATAATCAAACTTACGGGGTACAAAGGAGCAGATCACAAAGTTATTGCCCTCAAAGGTTTGGTGTACCGGCGGTGGTTGGTGCAGGCGGCCTGTAATAGGTTCAAAATCATGTATGGATAGCGCCCATGGGTAATGAAAACCATCCCAGCCAATAAAATCAAAAGGGTGAGTACCATAAATATATGGGTAGATGAGTCCCTGCTTCTTAATCAGTATTTTAAAATCGCCATGTTCATCGTGGGTTTTCAAATCTGTTGGCCGCTTAATGTCGCGCTCGCAATAAGGCGAGTGTTCCATCAGTTGCCCGTATTGGTTGCGATAACGTTTTGGCGCGCGGATAGGGCTAAAACTTTCAATAATGAATAAGCGGTTTGCTGTTGTATCAAACTCCATTTGGTAAATAGTACCACGTGGTATCACCAAATAATCGCCATATTGAAATTTAATATTACCGAAACCGGTCTTTAATGTTCCTGTTCCCTCATGTATAAAAACTACTTCATCGGCCTGGCTGTTCTTGTAAAAATAATCAGTCATACTTTGGCGCGGGGCAGCAAGCGAAATATGCAGATCGCTGTTTACCAACACAGGTTTACGGCTTTGCAGGTAATCATCTTCGGGCTCAATGTTAAAGCCGATTAGGCTGGTATGCTTCAGGTGCTTTTCGCGCGCTATTTTAGGCTCAACACTATAAGGCTCGCCTAATGTTTTTACAATAGTGGGCGGGTAAGCATGATAAACCAACGAGTAAAGGCTGGAAAAACCCTCGGTGGAAACCAGCTCTTCGGCATATAATGTACCATCGGGCTTACGGAACTGCGTATGCCGCTTAGGCGGAATAGCTCCTAATGAATGATAAACAGGCATAGTGTTTTAATTGGTTGAAAATAAAACGTTTAAAGTATCCGGATAGTTTCATAAGCAATCAAAAATTGCCCAAAAACGGTATGAATAAGCCGGCTAAAAATGACTTCAGTAATATTTTAAAAAAGAAGAGTTGGAAAGGTAATTAGTATTGAGCCAATACAATTTTGGCAAGCATGGCATCCCTGAACGATGATGCATCGCTCATTGAGGTAAGCCCCAGGGAAAAATAAAAATGCTTTTGTATGGTCATGGTTTATTGAATACGAAGTTAGGTGGAATATTATTGTGATGCAAGTTTTAGTTTGGATGAATGATTGGCGAGGCGACTTGTTGAGCGGTTGGTTAAAATCCGTATGCCTAACGCTTTCAATTAAATAATCACACACATCATCATACACTCAGCATTCAACTAAATTTTATTAGTTTTGACACAACCAACACCTCAATTTATGAAATTAGTATCCTATAAAACCGAAGACCGCGAGCATTTAGGTATTTTTATAAACGGACACATTTATAACCTGAACTCGTGCGATAAGCTGATCCCCAATAACATGAACGAGTTTTTGTGGGGTGGCGACGAGCTGATGGATCATGCCCAAAAGGTTCATGAGGCCATAAGTTTAGGAAAAATGGATGCTAAAGAGGAATTGTTTTTTGAACTGATAGCCCCCGTGCCCCACCCTACATCATGCCGGGACGGATACGCCTTCAGGCAGCATGTGGCCGCCGCACGTCGCAACCGAAAGGTTGATATGATACCCGAATTTGACCAATACCCTATATTTTATTTCACCAATCATAATGCCATACAGGGCCCCGGCGAAATTGAGTGCATGCCCGATCATTTTAATAAGCTTGATTTTGAACTGGAAGTGGCCGTTGTGCTCAACAAAAAAGGCCGCAACATTAGGGCAGCTGATGCGGATAGCTTTATAGCAGGCTATATGATCATGAATGATATGAGTGCCCGCACCCTGCAGATGGAGGAAATGCTGCTGAACCTCGGGCCGGCAAAAGGAAAAGATTTTTCAACTGTGATTGGCCCCTGGCTGGTAACACCTGATGAGTTGGAAGCTTTTAAGGTGGCCGCCAAACCAGGCCATACCGGCAATGCCTATAATTTAGAAATGAAATGTGTGGTAAACGGCAAGCAGGTATCGGCAGGTAATATGGCTGATATGGACTGGACCTTTGCCGAAATCATTGAACGGTGTGCCTACGGTTGCGATGTGTTGCCCGGTGATGTTATAGGATCAGGCACGGTTGGTACCGGCTGCTTCCTGGAACTTAACGGAACAGGGTTACTGAATGACCCCAACTACGAAACCCAATGGCTTAAAGCCGATGACCTGGTAGAGATGGAAATAACCGGTCTGGGTATGCTGGGCAATATCATCACCAAGGCTAAGGATAACTTTTCCATTTTGAGCCTGAAGAAATAAGTTTTATCCCATATGCTATCTATAAATATTAAAGACCTAACAACCTTAGAGCTTCAAAACTATCTTAACCATGCAGTTGCCCCTCGCCCTATATGCCTGGCATCAACCATTGATAAGGCTGGTAATATAAACCTGAGCCCTTTTAGTTTCTTTAATGTTTTTAGCATTAACCCGCCTATATGCGTGTTTTCGCCGTCGCGCAGGGTACGCGATAATACCACCAAGCACACCTTGGATAATATACTGGAAGTACCGGAATGCGTAATAAATATTGTCAATTACGATATGGTGCAGCAGGTTTCCTTATCAAGCGTGGAGTACGGTAAAGGGATAAATGAATTTATTAAATCGGGACTAACGCCCATTGCCTCCCATTTGGTAAAACCGCCACGGGTAGCAGAATCAACTGTACAGTTGGAGTGCGTGGTAAATGAGGTGATAAGCCTCGGAAAAAACGCCGGTGCCGGAAATTTAATTTTGGCCGAAATAAAGCTGATCCACATCAGTGAAAGTATTTTGGGGGCTGATGGAAAGATAGATCAAACTAAAACAGACCAGGTAGCCCGCCTTGGTGGCGACTGGTATTGCAGGGTAACCCGCGATAATCTTTTTAAAGTAGCTAAACCGAACGTAAAAATAGGCATCGGGGTGGACGCTTTGCCGCATGCCATCCGCAATTCGAGGATATTAACCGGGAATAACCTGGGCCAATTGGGCAACCTGGAACTCATCCCCGCCGACGAAGCCATTGAAACCTATGCCCAGGTCCCCGAAATTAAGGACCTGCTTGATGCAACCATCGGCGATAGCAACACCCGCGAATTGCAACTCCATTTAAAAGCTAAACAATTACTTGATGAAGGCAGGGTTGAAGAAGCCTTCATGGTGTTATTGATAGGAGATTAGATGTGCAGATTTCAAATTCCAGATGTGCAGATGATGTTTTGTCTGAACCGGGATTCATTGGATTGAGAGATTTCTCCGATTTTTTCAGTAGATCTAAATAATCCTTTAATGGTGTAAATCAAGGTTCAGACAAAATTAATCTGCACATCTGAAATCTATAATCTGCACATTTACCCACCCTTTATTTAAAATCCAATATCCGCTCTGCCATTCTTAAACCACTGGTAAGCGCCGCCTCAACAGTGCCCATGGCAGTACCTTCGTAAAGGTATTCGCCGGCGAAGAAGATGGTATCTTGAACAGGTTCACACAAAACATTTCTGGATTGGTTAGCCTCCACGGTATCATACGCGTATGAGCCCCTGGTGTATTTATCCGCCGTCCAGTTTACTACATGCCAGCTTAGGAGGCTATCTTTCAATTGCTGAGGATCGCGCTTAAAGATATTACTTAATGACTGCAGGCTTTGGAGTAATATCTCCTCATCCGGCGTGTCAACTTTCTCGCTTGCTTCGGGGCCACCAAGCCAACCGGTTAACAAGGTTGTATGGTTGGGTATTTGAGTCCACCAGGTGGGGATCTGTTCTTCACTAAACAGGAAACCCATATTTTCCAGGCTGCCGACCGGCAGCGTTTCTGTTTCCATGGTTTTCCAAAAAGCCTTATCAAACTCCAATAGTACTTTAATCACAGCTCCAAAACCCAGGGTATTGATAGCGTTGATGTAAACAGGTATCGGAGGATTTAAATTTACAGCTCCAATAGCATCCTTGCCGGCCTGCAAAACACCTAACGGCAAGGCAATAAGTAATTGCTCCCCTGTGTAGGTAATACCCGCATCGGTAGTTGTTTTAACCTGGTGCTGCTGCCAGTCAATATCCCGTGCTACGGCATTTAAATAAATATTGCCCCCGGCCTGCACCAGTTCATCAGCCATAAATTTAACCAGCCTGATATACCCGCCTTCTATACGGTATTGCGCATTTTCATCTTCACACTGCCACTCTTTTCTTAAGGAAAAAGCGCTCGCCTTCTTAGGGTCGGCGTTGTCATAGCCCGATACATATTTCCTTACCGATTCCCTTAAACCCTGGTATTCATCACCTTTAAACTCCTCAATTAAAAAGGCACTGATGTTTGTGTCCTGCTGCAATGCGTTCAGCTTATCAATCAAAAGATCCCAGTGTTCAACAAAACTTCCGTCATTTTTAAAATCACCTTCGTCGTACCTCCACATAGATGCAGTTGCATGATGATAGACTATCCCGGCCTCGTCCAGCAGGCATTGGGTAACGGGCAAATCACCATGTATAAACTCTGCCCCCATCTCTAAAGGTTGCTGGGATGAGCCATATTCCAGTGTATGGATGCGGCCTCCTACCCGGTCACGGGCTTCCAGTACGGTTACTTTTTTGCCCGATTTTGCCAGTGTACGGGCAGCCATCAGCCCGGCCGCACCGGCACCTATGATAAGTATATCGGCATCTGTCATGATTATAATTTGATAAAGCAATATAACGATTTGCAGGGATTAACCGGAAGTGTTACAGCATCAAAGTTCCGGTAAAAACACTAACTATTTTCACCGAGAAAACCCCATCCCTTACCGGGTTAATCACCCCAAGTCGCCAATATAGGCTTGTGGGCACCTATATACCGCTGTACTTTTAGGTATTATTTAAAACTTACAACAATGAACAACGACATAAACACCGCCATTACCCCAAACAACAGCAAAGCTGCTGCCGGCGTAATTTTATTGGTAATAGGTAGTATTTTACTGATAAACGAATTTCACTTGTTTTTTATACCAGATTGGTTGTTTAGCTGGCCAATGTGGATGATAGCCTGGGGTGCCTATATGGGTGCTAAATATAATTTCAGGAAACCATCATGGATCATCATCATACTCATAGGCGTAGCCTGTTTAATTAGCAACAACGTACCCGATGCCGACCGTATAGTTTGGCCAATAGCCATCATGGGCTTTGGTACCTGGCTGGTATTAAAACCACGCAGGCAGAAAGAAGAAGAACACTTTTTTGGAGAGGCTAAAAAGCCATTCCATTTTGATAAAACCGCTGAGCCGGAAGTTTAATTGATTTAATAGTTTGATTTAAGTATGAGGGAGGGCCGGTATCGGTTCTCCCTTTTTTGCGGGTGTTCGCTTTTTGGAGAGGACCGGGTGTTTTAAAAAGGAGCAAAAGTTAAGCCATTGAAAATAACCAACTTAAGTGTTCGCCTGTGTTTTATACATAAAACTAAAGTATTGATAATAAGCGATTTATTTTTATTCCGGTGTTCGGGCGGAGGTGCCCGAACACCGGGGTTTTGTAAACCCGAACACTGACAGAACCTTGTCAGTAAGCGTAATTTTCAGGCGGTTATTGATCTACATAAAACCAGGGAATCCACAGTAGACCGGGCTTTGCATTTACCTTAACTGCCTGCCCTGTTGACACCTTGTTGTAGAAATCCTTAGCCACCGTAATCTCCCCCGAATTTTGCTTTGCCCCCCATTTATCAAGGGTTAGGTAATAGGCCGAGTGCTTACCAGTGGTATATCTTTTATCTAATATTGTAGTTTTATAAATCCGGGCCGGGGCGTTATCGAACTCGCAATTTGTTGTTACCGTTGCTACGCCACTATATAATAAAACAAAACAAACGAGATTGAATTTTGTAAATTCATTGCTCCGGGTTTTAATATTGGCATCATTTAATATAAACACAAAAACAACACATAAAACAACCGCGATGACCAGGGTCGGTAAAAAGATGGCCATATAGCTTAGCAGGTCCCAGTCATAAATAACCCTTAACAATAAGGCGAACGGAGTGGCTATCAGCGCTCTTGTTAAATTAGGATAAACCGACTCTTTACCTCCGCTGCTACCAGATATGTCGCTGCCAAATATCATGATATTGCGCTTTGCGTAAAACAGGCCTATCACCAGTAACGGATATACCAATCCGGATACCATAGCGTACTTATAAGGATGTGGATAAGCAAACACCCATATTGCTATAGCTATCCCTATGTAATTGGCATACGCGCTCAGTTTTTTAGCCCGGGCAATATTTAATTTTCTTTCCTTTGGTGTGCTGCCAATAGCCTCGTCATGCAGCATCGCATCAAATTCGTTTTGGTATTTTTTGGCAAAAATATCTTTAAACTGACAAGCCCAAACCAAAATTTCACCACTATTAACAAGGGTTGTATAATTACTGATATATAGCGACTTAGCAGGCTTATCAACTTCTAAAATAAGATTATCCTTCACAATCTTATAGCCGTTTATCTCGTTTTTTAAGAGCTCCCTCTTTGTAAAAACCGCCTGATCTATTATGCTGTTCGGGGTAATGATCACCCTTTTTCTTTTAACATAAACTCCCAGGTAAACAGCCCAGCTAACCAATAAAGTTGCCACTAAAAAATGAAGTAATTTACCTGTAGGTGGTACTGTAGTATATAGGTAAATCCCCCCTGCAAATACTGCAACAATAGTTATATAAATAACTATTTTCCAGCCAGGGCTTATAGGATATTCTCTGTTCAATTTAATGTAATAAGGAGCCTAAAAATATGATAATTTATTCGAGGATTTAACAGCTTTCGCTCAACTTTAATCTAATAATTAGCAATTACTTAAAACCCCCAAACTTTTTCACCGACAAAACTTCCACTCTTACCGATTTCTTTAAATATATCGCCAGTTTTTGTTTGGCTCAACTATAATGTTACCTTAGTTTTGAATATGATTTAAAAGGCATATAACAAATGAACAACGATATAAATTCTCCGCAAAACCCAAATAAAGGCAAAGCAATGGCCGGCATCATTTTGCTTGCCGTTGGTGGGGTACTGCTTTTGAGGCAGTTTGCATCTTTTCTTATCCCCGGCTGGCTGTTCAGCTGGCCAATGTGGCTTATTGGCTGGGGATTGTACATCGGCGCCAAACACAATTACAAAAATTCATCATGGGCTATCCTGGTGTTTTTAGGTGTCTTGTTTTTATTCAATAATAACATTCCCGATGCTGGCAGGGTGGTATGGCCTATTGCCATTATCGCTTTCGGTATGTGGCTGATAGTGAAGCGTGGCAAACACGGCGACCAGCAATGGGAAGGCAAATACAAAACAAAATGGGAAAAAAATTATGCCGATCCCCAAAATTGGGGCAAGGCAGAAAAACCCAAATTTAACTTTGAAAAAGCCACCGACGCCGAAGTTGATTACGTGGTAAAAGAAGGTGATGATGTGCCGCCAACTGAGCCTAATACACCGCCGTACACTCCCCCATTTGGTCACCATAATGGCGACGATTACCTGGATACCGTTTCCATATTTGGCGGCGTTAACAAAACCATATTGAGTAAAGATTTTAAGGGCGGCGATATAGTAAACATTTTTGGCGGTGCCGAACTTGATTTTACCCAGGCCGATATTGACGGGCGTGTATACCTTGATATTACCCAAATATTTGGCGGCACCAAAATTATTGTGCCATCCAACTGGCAGGTGGTATCAGACCTGGCAGCGGTTTTTGCCAGTGTGGATGATAAAAGGATAAAAAGCACCGCATCAAGCGTAAACGGTAAAATACTGGTGCTAAAAGGAGTTTCCATTTTTGCGGGAGTTGATATCCGCAGTTATTAATAATAAACAACAAAACAATCATGAACTGGTACGTAGCAAAATTAGTTTTCAGGGTAATAAGCGGTGATGGAGATCATCAGGCGCAATTTGATGAGCAATTACGACTTATAAGTGCCGAAACCGAACTAAATGCCTTTGAAAAAGCTAACAAGATTGGCCATGCCAACCAGGATAGCTTTAAAAACATAGAAAAACAAACCGTTAAATGGCAGTTTATTGATGTGGCCGAACTAAACCGCATTAATGAACCTACCGATGGAGCCGAACTGTATTACAACATTCACGAAACTCCCGATGCCGACCTTTACATTGCCTGGGCGCACCATAAAGCGGCATTGCTGGGGATTAGGAATTGAGTGGTGGTGAGGAGTGAATGGTGAGTGGAAGAATAAAATAAATAAAAGTAAATGTCATTTCGATAGAGCCGGAGAGGGCAATGAGCGGTGGAGGCGAAAGAGAAACCTTATACGCCCCGCTAAGCCACAATGCACATGGTAAGCATGAGCGCCCGTACCTCGTTCCAAATGACAAAAGATTATAAAGTAAACAAAAACAACATTGGCCATACCTTCATCTACTTCAAAATTATACGGTGCATTAGTTGCATGCGGCTTTTTATGGGCCGCGTTGCAAACCTATATCATCCATAGTTTTGGCTTTTTATGGTTCACCGCCTCGGTAGATGGTATGTTGAGCGCCGTTTTATTGTCGGGCGCCTGCTGGCTCATCAACAATAACCTGCGCTATTACCAGCCCGGCAAGGGCAGTTATATCAACCTGTTTATCTGGGTTGTAGCCCTGGCGGGCATCTGCGCCGCCGGTTGCCGCTACCTGTTACCCCTGCTCAATACCGATAAAGTTTTTATCAACTTTGTAATTCAATCCCTCACCATCAGGTTTTTCATCAACTTTTTAGCCGTAGGCTGGATGGCCATGCTCAGCCTGCTGTGGTACTCGCAGCTTGATCAAAAAGAAACCCAGAAACGCAAAAACGAAGCCGAACAACTGGCCCGCGATGCCGAGCTGTACAACCTGCGTCAGCAATTACAACCCCACTTTTTATTCAACAGCCTTAACTCCATAAACGCCCTTATCGGCTTTAAACCCGATGAGGCCCGCAGGATGATTCACCAGTTATCTGATTTTTTACGCGGCACTTTAAAAAAGGACGATAAACAACAGGTACCCCTATCAGAAGAACTGGCCCATTTAAACCTGTACCTCGATATTGAAAAGGTGCGTTTTGGTCATCGCCTGCAAACCGAAATTAGCTGCGATACCAAATGCGGCGCGGCCCTGCTGCCCTCCATGCTACTGCAGCCCCTGGTAGAAAACGCCATTAAATTTGGCTTATATGATACCACCGGCGACGTAACCGTAAGCATCCGCGGCGAAATTGAAGAGCATTACCTGGTCATCATGGTACAAAACCCGTATGATCCGCAAACCTCGCGCCCTAAAAAAGGCACCGGTTTTGGCTTACGGGGAGTACAACGACGCCTTTATTTATTATTTGCCCGTAACGATCTGATGGAAACTCACGCAAATGATAATATATTTACAACCATAATAAAAGTACCACAGTTATGAGGCGAGCCTTAATTATTGATGACGAACCATTAGCACGCATGGTTGTAATGGAATACCTGCAAAATTTTAAAGAGATTGAACTGATACAGGAATGTAATGATGGCTTTGAAGGCCTAAAAGCCATTCAGCAGCACCAGCCCGACCTGATCTTTTTAGATGTGCAGATGCCCAAGATCAATGGTTTTGAGATGCTTGAACTGGTGGAGAACCCTCCTGCAGTAATATTTACTACCGCTTTTGACGAATATGCCATTAAAGCATTTGAAGCTCACGCAGTTGATTACCTCATGAAACCTTTCAGCAAGGAGCGTTTTAACAAAGCCGTTGAAAAATTCCTGGCTGCCGCGCCCGAGAAACAGGCTCAAAAACATACCGAAGATTTGTTGGAAGCCGTTGCCGCCCATTCGCCTGCACAGCACGAGCGTATTGTAGTTAAAACCGGCACCAAAGTAAAAATCATCCCCGTTGCCGATGTTGACTACCTGATGGCCGACGACGACTACGTAAGCGTAATCACCAAAGAAGGCTCCTACCTCAAAAACAAAACCATGAGCTTCTTTGAGCAAACGCTCGATCCACGCCAATTCGTCCGCGTGCACCGCTCCTACATCATCGCCATACAACAAATCACCCGTATAGATCCCTACGAAAAAGACGCCCACCTGGCCATCCTAAAATCCGGCGCCAAAATACCGGTGAGTAAAACAGGCTATGTAAAGTTGAAACAAGTATTGGGAATTTAAGCGGAAAGCCGAAGGCTTAAGGCTGAAAGCCCAAAAAAAAATTGTCATTTCGATAGAGCAAGGGAGGGCAAAGAGCGTCGACGCCCCCCCAAACAGTCATGCCGAACTTGTTTCGGCACCCCACATGCTAAGTATACATCATGCAGACCACCTGTCCCATGGGATCCCGATCCGTCGGCTGACGGACGGGACGACTTCAGTTTTTGAGAATTGTAATAGCTAATTTCATAAAAACCATGCCTCACCACCATACAAGCAAAGGCCCACGTGCGATTCCTTCCTCGGGGAAGGGAAGGTAGGGGTTTAAACAATGCAGATACCACAAACACCAATTAAACCTATGCTTAAAACCTTAACCATCATACTTTCAGCAATATTTTCTATCTCCCAGTTTGGGTGTAAATCCGCAGCAAAACCTAAAGAAACATCCCAAAAGGAGTTTGAAGGTGTGATCACTTACCATGAAGTTGAATTTATTAATTACCCCGATGGCAAATCTTTTTTAAACGACACGGTGCAGCTTTTTTACTCTCATGGCAATTACGTTGGCATACATTCCGAGAAATCTGCAAAATTTCACGTAGTTAAAGATTATTACCTTGAAAGTAAACCTTTACGATTGTTTCTTTATAATACCTCGGATACTTTGCACCAATTGAATTTAAACTTCCCTGTTCAAAAGCTCGACGGTTTTAAAGTGAAAAAAATAAACGACAAAATACTTTCAAGAGACTGCGAAAATATCGAGGTCAACGTTAGTTATCCCCAAAAGGATTCTACCACGTACACCGATTTCAACTTTATAATTTCAAGGGGATATTTAAAAATAGATAAACAACACTTTAAAAACTGGAACCTTGGCTTTTTTAACAAAATTGCAGATGAAACTGGCGTCTTTTATTTGAGATTAAAAGCCGTCCATTTTGATAGTACGCACAAAAATGCTTTGTCAGCCAAAATATACGATGTTATATCTGTTAAGGAACAACCTGTCGATCCTAAAATATTCGAAATTGATACCACAATGATCAAATGGGCTAATTAATTACTTTTACCGCAATATTTTTAAAGCCCCAGCCACTGCGATTCCTTCCCCGGGAAACGGAGGGAAGGGGTTTATCTTTTAGTAAAAAATAGTACCGTTAAAGGAGTGAACTTTCAACACCTACATAAATAAAAAAACATAAACCATTAGTCGTTGTTGTCATGGTAGTTATTAGCCCATTTCGAAGTAGCATTTAAAATCTTCCCACCTATTCTGATCAGATCAGCGTCACCCACCTTAATTTAAGTTAAGGTGTAGAACCATTGTTTTTCACCCTTTACCTTACTATTCATATTAACTTAAAAGTTATCAAATGAAAGTATTTCCTATTCATATTAAATCATATAAACAACTAATCTCGGTAATTGGCATTGCAGGTTTAAATAAATTAAAAACTGAATGTGAAGAAATAAATAGAGAACACAATCTTAATTTATATAGTCCATCAACTTATAGTTTTAATTACTCCATAAAAGTTTATAAATTTCCTACATTATTCTCCATACAGGTAGAAAACGCTATTGAAATTTGGTTTTTAATCATAAAATAAATCTTCATAAAAACTGACTTTTGTACTTGCATTACCTTACCCCAATAATTTTTAAAGCACGGCCCACGTGCGATTCCTTCCTCGGGGAAGGGAAGGTAGGGGTTTATGGAACTTTTTAGGTACAAAATTAATTATGGCGTAACCCTCCTTAGGTCGGGCCGGGCTATTCACTTATACGGCTTCAGGCATTAAGCGCGAGGCCGGTATTCGTTGCTATCCCTTACGCAGGGGGCTTCTAATTAATCTGGGTATATAATTGGCGCTTCAAGTGCGCGGTTAAACGTCCGGGATTTACAAATTCATTACTTAGCAGAGCGTTCACCTATCAGCGGGGCACCCGCGACACGCGGGCGCCAGCGATGGGGATATTATAATCAATTATGCCATAGTTATTCTACAATATAGTTTAAGGTATCCGTATAATTATTACATTTAACCTGTGCTGAATCAGTAGATTTGTACCTTGCCTTATGGATCGTCGGAATATAAAATATAATATCGTTGAAAAGTGGCTCAGTTACATAAAAACGAGGGTTACCTTAGCGAACTCTCTAAATTTGACTGACGTAAATATTCATGCGGAGAATTTTTACAGGGATTTATTTAATAAATTAGGCTTTACGTTTACCAATACCAATTTCAACGCACAAAATACTGCTCATATAGATTTGATAGATACTGCCAACAAGCAGTCTATTCAAATTACCTCACAAAACGATAGTACTAAAATTAAAGAGGCGTTGGATGGCTTCTACAAAAATGAAGACTACAAGGATTATAAATTACAAGTGCTTTTAATAGGGAAGGACGCTAAAGATTATACTACTACCTTTGGTCACAATTTTGACCATGAAAAAGATGTTCTGGATGTGAAGCGCTTACTGGCAATCGTAAATAATTTTGAAACAGAAAGGATCGCAACCGTTGCAGACTTTTTAGAAAGTGAAATATTGGAAGAAAGATCTTCGACCGAATCTACAGAGGTCGAAACAATTATGTCATTGATTGATTTTTTAAGTAAAGAGGAAAACAGGCAGCTTACAGAGAAAAAGGATAACGTTGATCCTGATTTTAAAATATATAATCGTTTTGCTGATCACGCCAACTATCTAACCGGTCAATATGGTACGCTTTTTTCAGTATATAATACAGCTTTGACAACAGCCGGTGAAAAAATGGATGGTGTAATGTCTGTTATAATTTCCAGCTACCTGAAAGATGAAAGCGATGTCTTGTTAACTAAAAATAATAATGACCCCAAATTAGCTTTAAGCGAACTGGTTGAATATTTTTACAATAAGTTGTCAACTAATGGGTTTGTGAGGTTTGACAAGCAAGCGATTCGTTTTTACTTATTAGATGAAATGATAAAGTGTAACGTATTTCCAAATTGAGTATGCTGATTAATAAAGACGAAAATATAAAGACCTCATCGGTGTACGTAGCCTCCTTGATTCTTAAGGAGTTTAAGAACCAAAAGGGCAGTCGCTTAACCATATTTCAGCTGGCCGCAGCATTGAAAAAACAAAATATTCAGCAATACCGCCAACTATTTTTCGGCTTGGCGTTTTTATACAGTACCGGAATTGTTGAGTTTAGTGAACCATATGTTTATGTATTAAATGATTAGGCTGTTAAAATTACATAGCACTCCTGAAATTTTTGATCCGGTTACTTTTGAAGCGGGATTAAACCTTATTGTGGGTGAAAAATCTGATGACAGCAATAAAACCAATGGGGTTGGTAAGTCGATTTGTATAGAGTTTCTAAATTATTGCTTGTTGAAAAAAACAGCTGAAAGCCGTGTTTCATTCATACCTGCCAATTTGATTGATCAGAGCGCTGTAATATCTCTGAACCTAACAATTAATGGAATATTAGTAATTATTTCAAGAGGCATTAAAACACCTGACAGCGTTGTAATAATAAAGGGTAGTGAAGTTATTGATTTTGACAGTCTGGATGCCGCGTCGGATTATTTAGGCAATCTCTATTTTGAGCAATACCCCGCCTATACCGAACGTATCAGTTTCAGAAATCTGCTGGCACCTATAATTCGCGACGAGCGATCAGAGTTTAAAGACATCATTAAGTGTTTTGACACTGATAAAAACATCCCCCGTGATTTTAAGCCGCACTTATTTTTCCTTGGGTTTGGGTTGGGCCTTTATAATGACTTGGTCAAGTTGATTGATGAATTGCATAAAAAAACAAAATACTTAAGTGAAACGACTAAGCTATTAACGAACAATAGCGAGATCAAGGTCAGTGATGCCAAGGCTAAATTGAACGAACTGGAAAGTGAAGTTAGCCGTGTTAATGCATCAATTGAGCAATTACGAAACAATGATTCGTTTGAAATTGTGCAAAATGAACTGGTTACCCTTGATGCTCAACTGAAGGAGGTACGCGATCAGCAAAAGTCGATTAAATACAAGATTAAGCAAATAGACATTTTACCGCAGCCAGAGAACATTAGTGAAAGGGATATTACCATTTTATTTAATCAGTTCAAGTCTGGCTTGGGTGATATGATAAAAAAATCGCTTGATGACGTAGTTGAATTTAAAAGCAAAATAGATAATTTTCGAAATACTATCGTTAATAATAATCTGGTAAAATTGAAAGCTGATTTGCAGGTTTTAAATGAACGTTCACGGAAACTTGATGACCAGTATTCAGAAAAGATCGCTATTCTCGATAACGGAGAATTACTAGGAAACCTAAAAACAGCAATTCGAATTTTTAACGAAAAGAATCAAGAGCTAAGTACGCTACGTTCTTTAATCAGCCAATACAATCAGGCTGAGCGGGAGAAGAAATACCTTAATAACCAAAAAAACCTAAAGATATCTGAATTTGACCAGCAGGTCGCCGAGCATGAAGCTGTGATTGACAGCTTTGAGCAATCTATTTTAGATATTCACGATAAAATTTTTGGTAATAAACAATCGCATTTCGAGATCAATACGAAGACCAGCAATCAAGCTAAAGAGTTCATAATGTTTGATTTGCGAACTGACGATGACCACAGTTGGAGCACAGAACGCATAAAAGTCTTTATTTACGATATGGCTTTAATGTTCAATGATTACACACGTCTGTATCATCCTCAATTCTTAGTTCATGATAATCTATTTAACGTTGATAATGATTCCCTTGAAAAAAGCTTAAACTATGTATATCAACAAGAACAAAACCGAGGCGAGGAATTTCAATATATCTTAACGATCAATCGGGACATGATTGAATCTTTGGAAGAAAAGCAATCATTAAATTTCAATGTGGAGGAACACATACGCGCCAGGTTTACTAAGGGAAACCGCTTTCTAAAGGTAAAATATAATGAGGTATTGAAAAGAAAAACTTCATAGCCCTGGCGAATTGAAGCTATTTTATGGAAAATGCAGATGCTAAAGGGAAGTCGGGAGAGGATTTTGTAAATCACATCGCCTTTAAATCTTTTATAAAATATTGGTGTTTCCCCAGCCCTCTGGATATTACAGGAGATAATAAGGAAATTTGTGATTTACTGGTTGTTTTTGATCATATCTGCATGATTATTTCAGTAAAGAATTATACATTTAAAGGCGACTATGGGCGATATTTTAAAAAGACAGTGAACAAAGCGATCCGGCAGATCGATGGGGCTGAGCGTAAGCTTTTTCGCAATATTCCTTTACTTTTAAAACATCCTGACCGTGATGCGGAACTCTTTGAAAAGGATAGAGTAACGGAGATATATAGAATAATTATCAATCTAAACGAGGATGTAAAGTATTATCAGACTTCGCACTTCGATCAAGGAAAAAATTATACTATTATGGATGCGGCTGCTTGGTACACTGCAATGGAAGAACTCAATACCTTGCCCGACATTACTGCATATCTTACAGCAAGATGTAAACTATTTAATTGTTATCCGGCGTTTATGTTCCCACGTGCAGAGTATGATTTTTCTACCAACGACAAAATCAGTGCCCAAAACGAAATTGAAGAAGTTGCTAAATCCGGTGGCAAAGTTACTATGGTTCTTGGATCAGAGCTTGATTTGATTGCTCAATACATACTTCATGCTTATAAATTCCCAGACAGTTTGAATCACAACGAAGTAGATAGTTTGCTGCTTAAACTTGACGGCGAATGGGATAAATTTTTAAAGTCAAAAATAGCAAGTCAAAAAGACCACTACGAAAAAGAAAGCTATTTTATTGATAGGCTGGTTAAAGAATTTCTTATCCTTACGCAGAACGGAAATCATTTAGCGGCTATGTTTTTTCGTCTTAACCGCATACAGAGGGCAGAGTTTGCACGAGCATTTTTGAACTATCACGAAGGTTACGTCATGGGCGATGTACACATCAAACTAAATCGCAGCCATGTGGTGCTTCCTTTTATTAATATGGTTTTTATCTATCATGATGATGATTATCCAAGAAACCAGTTAACAGAAATTGTGGATATGAGTCTTCACCATCATCACTTCTTGCATAACTTCAAATGTAAAGAAGTAGGCGCTCTGGGTATGTCACGTACCACCGAATCCTTTACTTTTGGTTATTCAATGCTCAACGAACCATATACTGCAGATGAAATCAATGTGATGAAAGAAGTTTTCGTGGCATTTGGCTGGCAAACTGAACAATTAACTGGTAAGTAATTTAGGCTGTTCCTGGTTACCACCGTTCAATCTCTGTTCGGCGTTTTCACCGCACCAGCTAATGCAATTGGCTTACTCCATACAAAGTAAGACATGCATATGTACCGAATAGCAGTGATCAGGTTTTTTCGGAAAACCGATACCTTTCGACAGAATAGTGCGGTGAAAACACCGACCATAAGCTAAACATTGACCATAAGGTAAGTATACATCATGCAGGCCACCTGTCCTGTGGGATCCCGAAACAAGTTCGGGACGACTTCGATTTTTGAGACTTGCACTGGGTAATTTCGTAAAAACCACGCATCCCCACCATCCAAAAGCCCGGCCTACGTGCGATTCCTTCCCCGGGGAAGGGAAGGCAGGGGTTTATGGAACTGTTAGGCACACAATTACCATGGCGTAACCCTCCCCCATCTTAATAAATTGTCATAATCTATATCAAATACCTATTTTAGGCGATAATAACCCTGTGAATAATAACACGTATTATGAATCCTTATAAAAAGACTATTCCTGCATTTTTTCTGTTTGTTGTTAGCTGCTGTAGCTTATTTGCCCAGGAGGCGAAACTGCCTACGCAGTGGACAACCGCTGCCATGCAAGCCGCTGTTCCACTATCCGAATATCCGAGACCGCAGTTGCAGCGTAACGATTGGCTATGCCTTAATGGTAAGTGGGATTATTTAGGTGGCAAAACCGCTCCAGATGCGTTGAGCCCCGAAAAACCGGCATCTTTTAACGCTACGCCCGATAAGATCCTGGTGCCCTACTGTCCCGAATCTGTACTATCGGGTGTGCAGCGGAAACAGGAGATTAATATGTGGTATCGTCGTACTTTTGATGTGCCTGCAAAATGGCAGAGTAAGCAGGTAATTATTCATTTTGAAGCGGTAGATCATGATGCCACCATTTTTGTAAATGGTAAAAAAGCGGGTACGCACGCGGGCGGATATGATTCATTCAGCTTCAACATCACCCCATATCTAAAAAAAGGGTCAAACAGCCTTGTTGTTGCAGCACATGATTTAAATGATGGCAGAACACCATCCGGTAAAAACGGTCCGCGCGGCGATTACACTTTTTCCTCGGGCATCTGGCAAACAGTTTGGTTGGAGCCGGTGAGTAAATCCTACATAAAAAGTATTCGCCTGCTGCCCGATTTGGACAATAGTCGCCTAAAAGTTTTGGTTAATACAGATGGCAACGCCAGGATCTCGGCTGTTGCGCTCAATAACGGAAAAATAGTTTCAAAAGCTGATGCAACCGGGGGGACAACCTTTTATCTGCCGATAGATAAACCTATGTTGTGGTCGCCGGACGCGCCTTTTTTATATGATCTTAAATTAACCCTTTATAATGCAGACGGCAGTGAGGCCGATGAAGTTAAAAGCTATTTCGGAATGCGCAATATTAAGCTGGGCAAACTTAACGGTGTGGTAAGGCCGCTGATAAACGGTAAATTTATGATGCAGCTTGGCCTGCTTGATCAGGGTTACTGGCCCGACGGTGTTTTAACTGCCCCAACAGAAGAAGCCCTGAAATATGATATGGAGTACACCAAAAAGGCCGGGTACAACCTCATCCGTAAACACATGAAAACCGAGCCGCAGCGCTTTTACTACTGGGCCGATAAAATGGGTTTGTTGGTTTGGCAGGATATGCCTGCCATCTGGTATCAGCATGAAGACACCACCAAAAACAGGCGCGTGTACCGCCAGGAGTTGAAAGCCATTATGGACGATCATTACAATTCGCCATCAATAATAACATGGGTACCCTTTAATGAAAATTGGGGAGCTTTTGATGTTAAAAATATCACCAATTGGGTAAAGCAATATGACCCGTCGCGGTTGGTGAACGGCAACTCGGGTTTTAACAATAACCCCGGCTATCAGAAAGCTTACGGCGACCCGGGCAACGGCGATTATGTAGATACCCATATTTACATAGGCCCTAACGGTGCTTCGGAACCGGATGCCCACCGTGCAGCATCATTAGGAGAATTTGGTGGTGTTGGCCTGTTTGTGCGTGGACATATGTGGCCGGTAGAAAACAATGCCTATGATTTACAACCCACCAAAAGCTCGCTTACCGACCGTTACGTTTTATTGCTTGATCAGGTAGAACAGCTCATGAAATACAAGGGCCTCAGCGTAGCCATATATACCCAAACCACCGACGTGGAACATGAAGTGAACGGTGTACTTACCTATGACCGCGCCGTTGAAAAAATGGAACTTCAAAGGATAAAAGAAGTTAATGAGGCCGTTATTAAGGAAAGTTATAAAATGAATAAGTAAAAAAGTTTGGCCGCTGGTTGGTGTTTTCACCGCAGCGGCCAATGCTTTGTGTATTGCGGTCTGCCTGCAAAAAGCATTGCAACCTGGCACTAACTACCTGATATTTGCTACCTCTTGCTTTTTATTATGATTCCGCTTAACTTTAATGAGGCCCAAAACCACGCCTAAACTGTTAAAAAAATTATCATGAAAAAAATTTTAATGAGCGCGGTTGTATTAACCGTTTTCGCACTATCGATGATGTTGTTTCAAATAAGTTGTCAGAAAGGGGCCATTGCCGATGTACCACAAGTGTCATCCATACATGGTTTGTGGATTGGCACCTATACCGATAATGCCAACGCCAGCCTTGGTAAGCAATATTTCAGTCTCATCATTAAGCCCGACGGTACCATGATTGCCGATACGAAGGGGGCTGGTCAGCAGCATTTAGCGCCAGGCACCTGGGCTTTAAAAGCCGATACCCTTACCTGTACCTACACCTGCGTTTACGGCATTGCCAGTAACGTTGGCGTAACGGAAGTTGCCGTAGCTGTTGTTGACAAAACCGGCGGGTTACATGGCACCTGGAAAAATTCGCCTGATCCTACCGGATCGGGAACTATCACCTTAGCTAAGGTTAATTAAGGATGAAAAATTCAGTCCCCGCGGGGTCTCTCAACGAGGACCCTGCGGTAGCGTAATGCTTGTTTTGTCCTCAGGGTCCTCTACGAGAGACCCTGAGGGGACATAAGGAATTAGCTTTCTTCAAGGTGCCTTAGATTAGGAGTCCGATTCCACTATGGGTTACGAAGCCGCTCTACAAAAGTAAAGCGGCTTTTTTGCTATCTGAACATAACACGCGCGAGCACCGGAAGGCAAAAACACGCAAAAATGAGACGATATGCGTGGACTTTGATACAATATGAAGATATCCCGGCAACGCTTTTACTTACTTTTACGATCTGAATAAATAATTATATACCATCCATGAACCAATCTAACCGACTTAAGTCATCGGTCTTACTGGCCTATACATGTTTGACCTATCCTGCGCATGCACAGGATAGATAAGCACCTGCTTACCCGCTGATCACCCACAACATCTACTTTAGCATCTGGTCAAATACCGGCCAACTCAACAACTCTAATCCTATACATGGACAATAATAAACTGATCACCAAACCGCATTACCAGATACTGGATGGTTTACGCGGTGTTGCAGCCATCATCGTAGTTACCTTTCACTTAACCGAACCGCTGGGGAGTGGTCATCTGGATATCATAGTTAATCACGGATACCTGGCTGTCGATTTCTTTTTCCTGCTGTCGGGTTTTGTTATCGGCTATGCTTATGACGACCGCTGGCATAAAATGACGATTGGCAGCTTTTTTAAACGCCGTATCGAGCGCCTTCAGCCGCTCGTGGTTCTGGGCATGACATTGGGTGCTATCGGCTTTTACTTCACAGATTCAACGCTTTGGCCGCTTATCCATACCGTGCCAGTTTGGAAAATGCTGCTGGTTATGCTCATCGGTTACACTATTCTGCCTATACCGCTATCCCTGGATATACGCGGCTGGCAGGAAATGCATCCGCTTAACAGCGTAGGATGGTCTTTATTTTTTGAATACATCGCCAACATCCTTTATGCGGTTTGGATAAGAAAATTTTCAAAAACAACATTGGCTGTATTGGTATGCGTTGCAGCTGTAGCACTTGCGCACCTGGCGATCACCAATGGGGATGTGAGCGGAGGCTGGACATTTAACGTGGAGCAGGTGCGCGTGGGCATTACCCGTACGATATACCCGTTCTTTGCCGGCCTGTTGCTTTCGCGTATTGCTAAGCCCGCCCGCATCAGGAATGCCTTTTTATGGTGCAGCGTTTTATTAGCGATGGTATTGTATATGCCGCGCATCGGCGGTGCTCACCATCTTTGGATGAACGGGATATACGAATCTGTTTGCATCATTATCATTTTTCCGCTTATCGTTTACATTGGCGCCAGCGGTGAGGTTCATACCCAAACGGAGAGTAGGATATGCAGGTTTCTCAGCGATATATCCTATCCTCTTTACCTGGTACATTATCCGCTGGTTTATTTTTATGTGGCATGGATCAGCAATCACAAAGGCGTAACTATTGTACAGGCCTGGCCTTATGCGTTAGCTATTTTGATTGGTGCAATTATCCTGGCGTATATCGCTTTGAAATGGTACGATGAGCCGGTTCGTAAATGGCTGCGAAAAAAACTTGGCTAAAAATAAAAGCCCCCCGGATTAGACAATGAGGTTGAAAATAATTAATTGTAGATTTTTCACAACGATCTTTATTTTTTAAACAATTGTAGCGTTTACCAGTGCCCCTACGTTATATGATATGTAGCGGTTATTCAATAAATACGCTTAAATTTATAAACCAATAAACTAAACTTGTCATGAAGTTAATTTACAACTGTACCTGTATCATAACTTGCCTGTTCATAATGAGTTGCCATAAAGATAAAAACACCGGAGATAAAACTACCGTTAAGCAATTAACCGCAGCCGACGCAGGCAGCACAGCTTCGGTTACCATGGGGCAAAGTATTTCATTAATTTTAGGAAACCCCGGTGATGGCGGCTACCAGTTTAACACCCCTCAGTATAAAAGTTCGGTATTAACATTGCAGAGCCATACACACCAAAATGGTACAAATAATATTGGCGATTTTGGTAAGGATATCTGGACGTTTACCGCAAAGGGAAGCGGCACAACAACGCTCGAAGTTACAGCCAGCCGCGGCAGCGGCGAGACTTTATCATTATTTTCCAATCAGATCACCGTAAAATAAAAACCATTAAAACTACAAAGTGCGGTCCTCTCCTTTGGCGCAAGCCTCCCCGGCTTGTCGACCGCATGCTAAGTATACGCCCTTCCTTTAGCGAAGCGCATTATATTGTAGAGCACAGGTTAGCCATCGCCAAAAAAGCCATCTGCAACGCCTGCGCTAAAATGAAGTAAAATATTTACCGTTCCCTTATCGGCTGTATTCGCCAATTCGTCTATTGATTGCGGCTCAACGACGATTACACAAAGTGATATCCCCAACTGTTACTACCTTTAAGCTATACAGATCAAAGAAAATATAATGCGGGCCGGCGGGATAGCAACCTGCCGGCAATTCCCTTAATTGTAAATTATGATGAACTTTCAACCAAAATGGTCTCGACGGGAGTTCCTGGCCGCTATCACTATAGCCGGGGCAGGCACTACATTAATGAATCCATTGGCAGCATGGGCCATCAGCGGATCAGACCCGGAGGTAGCCAGAATTGTAGCCGCCACCATCGGCATCGACGCACACAATCATATCGACGTACCGCTCACCGCGGCTGAAGTTCCCGGTCCGGATATCGACCTTACCGGTGAGATGAAGCGTTCGGGTTTATCGGCCATCTGCATGACATTCGCTGTAGATTATAAAAAATTACAAAACCCCGGAGAAGCCTACGAACGGTTTAAGAATGGCCTGGCTTCTATGGACCAGCAGCTGGCCCGCAACGGCATGAAGCGCGCTCTGAACCTTGCCGATCTCCTTGCGGCCCACAAAAAACACCAACCCACCGTGATCCAATCAGTAGAGGGCGGTCACTTTCTTGAAGGCCAGCTGGAGCGCCTTAGCGAAGCTTATGACCGGGGATTACGCCACCTCACACTGCTTCATGACAGCGATGCATCAGCACCACTGGGCGATGTTTTCACCAACCCCGCGCGTTGGGGCGGCCTCACCACTTTCGGTGCCAGCGTGATTAGGGAATGTAACCGCCTGGGCATTCTTGTAGACCTTGGGCACGCCAGCACAGAGACGGTGGCCGCCGCGCTCAAAGTGGCGAAACATCCGGTGATCATCTCCCATACAGGACTTGATACCCAGCTGGGACAAAACCCAAATATGGCCCGAATGATGAAGCCAAGGCTCATCAGCAAGGAGCAGGCTAAAATTGTGGCAGACACGGGCGGCGTGATTGGTGTATGGACACATTTAGCCGACTCCGCATTGGAATACGCTCAAAATATTCGTGCCCTGGTACATGTTGCAGGTATCGACCATGTTTGCATCGGCACCGATACCAAATTGACCTCGCCATATAGGCCAGCCAGTAACTTAGGCCCTAAACCTGGTGTTGATCCTGATGATCACCATGATGGGCCGCCCATGGATAAAGGTCACGACGGTACAGGCGGCAACGGTCAAAATGGCGGCAGGATCGGCGAGCGCACAAACCAGGTCTGGGCAGATCAGAAATCCGGTTTCTATTACACCGTGGTTGATGCCATGTTAAAAACCGGCTTTACTGCCGATGAAATAGGTAAAGTAGGCGGCGGTAACTTCTGCCGTGTGTTTGATGCAGCCACCGCGGGGAAGAGTTAACGTTTCGAATATTGACCAATCAATTTTCTGCCTCACCTGCCAAAGTCTCCCAAGCTGCCCGCAGGTCAATCATTCACCGTCCCCGCGGGGTCTCTCAAAGAGGACCCTGCGGTAGCACTAAAGCCGTATCTACCCAGAAGTTCCGGTAGTCTGTTATCCCCACAAAATCATGTGGTTTCTCCAGGTGGTAAAAGGCGGCGCTGCTGTGCGGATAGGTTGTAAAATCGGGGCATAAACTCCATTTACCACTTACCGGGTTATGATGGATATAATCAATCTTCTGATATAAAAAAGCCGTAGTAAAAATAGGCTTAGCATCAAACGAGGGTTCAAATGCTTTGTGTATTTGTCCCTTCGCTTTCTCGCGGTCGGTACAGGCGGAAGCAAGGCGATCAAGGATGATTAAATTATTGGTCAATTTTAGTCGTTCCACAAGTTCATAAGCCATAAAACGTTTACCATTCCCCATCATCTTGTTAAGATCGACACCTGTATCAGGAGTTCGCACAATGATATGCACATGATTAGGCATTATCACAAATGCATGGGTTTGTACCTTGTATTTATCCTGAATGAGTTTAATCCACTTATATACCATATCGTACGATTTTGTTATTTCAAACAGCGGAATCCAGTTGAAACAGGTAAATGAAATAAACCAGGTATCGTGTTCATGCTCATGTTTAGTTCTGATGGCCATACGTAAATATACAAACATTCGGATACCTCAGGGTCCTCTGCGAGAGACCCCGAGGGGACGAAAACAGGTAAATGAAATAAACCAGGTATCGTGTTCATGCTCATGTTTAGTTCTGATGTCCATGCGTAAATATACAACCATTTGGATCCCTCAGGGTCCTCTGCGAGAGACCCCGAGGAGACGAAATGTTGACCAATCAATTTTCTGCCTCACCTGCCAAAGTCCCCCAAGCTGCCCGCAGGTCAATCTTTTATGATTTATTAACCTGCCTATTTGGTTGTTTTACATTAAATAGTCGAACTTTGTTTTCATAAACCACCATGATTATGAGAACTTTAAAACTACTAACTACGTTGTGCCTTATTTTAGGCTTCACGGGCTTTGCTAAAGCACAAACAAGCACCGCCGATTTGGTGAAAGAATGGGAACGGGCAAAAACCTACACCAAAGAGTACCTGGATGCCATGACCGAAACTGGTTATGCCTTAAAGCCCACGCCCGAAATGCGTTCATTTGCCGAGCAGATGCTTCACCTTAGCGATGCCAACTTTGGATTTGCTTCAGGTGCATCAGGCGAAAAAAGCCCTTATGCCCCCGGCGCGTTGGAAAAATCAACCGACAAATCAAAAGCAGCTGTTACTAAAGCCGTGATGGAAAGTTATGATTTTGCCATAAACGCGCTTAAAAAGTTAACGCCCCAACAATTGGATGAGCAAATTAAACTTTTCGGCAGTATGGATCTTACAAGGAGAATGGCGTTTACCAAAGCTTTTGAGCACCAAACGCATCACAGGGGACAAACTACCGTTTACTTACGCCTGGCCGGTGTTAAACCACCACAGGAAAAATTGTTTTAAGCAACACAAGCAGGTTTAAAAAGCTTCATCTCCGCAGGCTTCTCATTGAGGGAACCCTGCGGAGTACTTTTCAGTATCTACCCAAATTCACTTAGTCTGTTATCTACACAAAACCATACCGTCTCCAAAAGCGGTAAAAGCCAACACCCGGTACCAAGTGCTAAAACGGCTATCTTAAAATAGTAACATTGCCGGATAGTTTTTGGTTGCCATCTTTAATATTAATGATGTAATAATAAACGCCTGGTGGTAATGGTTTACCGCCATAAGTACCATCCCAGGGTTTAGCATAGCCTGTGGATTGCATGATCCTGTTGCCATAGCGGTTAAAAACACTTACGAGGCAATCCGGATAATAAGAAAGATTTGGAATACTCCAGGTATCATTAACGCCATCGCCGTTGGGCGTAAAAATATTGGCAACGGTTATGGCAAGCGGCGGCAATACGTTAATTGTTACAATATTGCTCGTAGCAGGCAGCGTGCAGGCATTACTTACCGTAATGGTGCAGGTAACTTCGTCCCCGTTTTTAAAGATTGTACTGGTGAATGTACTTTGGTTTGAACCTGCATTGACGCCATTCACTTTCCATTGATAGGCCGTAACCGATGGCGCATTTTGAGTAGTAGCCGTTAAAGTAATGGCTGTGCCCGAGTAAACATCATTAGCAGATGCTGCTATTGCCACAGTTGGTGCCGGATCAAGCGCTGATAATACCCCCACAGTTATAACATTCGATTTTGCCGGCACCGGACCGGCGCAGCTACTGTTATTAGTGAGTGTGCAGGATACCTGGTCGCCATCGGCAAGGGTATTACTTGTAAAAGTTGCCGTATTTGTACCGGCATCTAAACCGTTTACCCGCCATTGGTAAGTTGGATTTGTTCCTGCATCTGTTTGTAACGCTGTAAACAAAACCGGGGTGCCCGCGCAATTGGGGGTAGGTATTGAAGCACTTATGGTTATGGCAGGCTGTGGCACCGCGCCCACAGTTAACTCCTGGGTAAGCACCTCGCCATTACTGGTTGCAGTTATAGTTGCTGTACCCGGGGCAACTATATGAATTTTACCGTTGATGATGGTTGCCACGGCGGTATTGCCGCTTACATAGGCAATTGATTTGGTACTTGTTGCACCGGGATCAAAATCATTATCGCAGGTTAATTTTAATGGGATGCCGCCAAATGCCAATAAGGGAGTTACTGTAAACTCCTGCGTAACAGGAGCTGCCGCAACATGCAATGCATCACCCGCCTGCGAAGCAGTAATAAGTGTAGTGCCGATCCCGGTAATATGGACCTTCCCGTTAACAATGGTTGCTACCTGCGGATTGCTGCTTGTATAAGTAACCGGAAAAGCAGAAACATTGCTGGTTGCCCCGGGACTGAAATCGCCATCGTTCAGGTGTTTAACTGGTGGTGCTACAAAGGCGATCTCTTCCTTCTGGTAAACCGTAAGTATTCGGGATACAGGAGCGGCTGTGCTATAATTACCATTACCCGCCTGGCTAACGGTAATGGTTGAATAACCTACACCTATCAACTGGATGTGCCCATCGGCAGTAATTATCGCCGCAGCGGGATTACTGCTGGTATAAATAAGCGGGGTTTCTTTATTGGTACTACTGGCATTTAGGGTTATCAAATTTTGAACAGCGTCGCCAAGCGGAGGAAAAGTAATTATTGATGGTTTAAGTGTGGTTAAACTTACCTGTATGTTTACCACAGTGCTGCTGCTCCCCCCTGCATTATGCGCGGTAATGGTATAATCGGTAGCAGGTGATATTGCAGTAGGCGTGCCGGTGATAGCTCCCGTTTGGGGGTTAAATACTAAGCCGGCGGGCACAGGCTTATCAATGCTATACCCCGTTAAAGTTATTTTTCTGATTTGATAATTGGCGTAATCCGTTATAAATAAATTCCCGTTTACATCAAAAGTCAATCCTACTGGAAAATTAAAGCTTGCCGCAGGACCTATTCCGTCTGCATAGCCTGGGCTTCCGGTACCTGCAAAGGTTGTTACATCGCCGGCCGGGGTAATTTTTCTGATGGAATGATTTTTATTATCGACTACAAACAAATTATCGGTTGCATCAATCGCTATGCCTGTGGGGTAATTAAAGCTTGCAGCTGTTTTAAAACCATCACTTTTACCTGCCGCACCACTGCCCGCAAATGTTGTAACAGTACCATCGGGGGCTACTTTCCTGATCAGGTTGTTTTTGGTATCGGCTATATACCCATTGCCCTGCTTATCAATTGTCAAACCATCGGGATTATTAAAGCTGGCTGTCATGCCGGGTCCGTTATTTGACCCGGCAATGCCGCTGCCCGCAATTGTTTTAACCACGCCGGCAGGAGTGATCATACGGATGCTGTTATTTAGCTGATCGGCAACATAAATATTCCCGGACTTATCAATTACCAGGCCGCCCGGCGAATTAAATGAAGCAGCAGTGCCGGTTCCATCCGTATTACCCGCAGTGCCGCTACCTGCAAAAACCGATACCACTCCAGCCGGAGTAATTTTGAGAATATCATTACTGGCGAAATCAGAAACGTAAATATAGCCCTGGTCATCAACTATTAATGCCGATGGGTTACGGGTGTGCGAAATGGTATGTACAACAGCCCCCTGCGAAATTTGCCTGATAGCTCCGCTGCCATAATCTGAAACATAGATATAACCTGCCGCGTCGGCGCCAATTCCCGATGGTAAATTAAAACCGGCATCCAAGCCCTGAGCATCATGAGTAACGGGCGCCCCCCCGCCTGCAAATGTGCTTACCTGTCCATAAACTCCCGGCAGCACCGGACCACCAGTATTTACAGGCAGCAAAGGTACAATGGGGTTATTAATAACATAAGCCTGGGGACTTTGATATTTAATGTCGGGGGCCAAAACAGTTGGTAATGCATTGCCTTTAATGCTGGCTATCGCAGCATTTATTTTAGGCGATAATTGGGCTTTATTATTAACACTGTAGCTTTGTAAATACAGGTAATTTTTATCTGGTGACTGCGCATAGGTATCAAAGAAGAAAATTATATTAACTAAAAACAGTAAAAAGTTGGTAAAAATTTTATTCATAAAAACCTCCTACACTGATCATGTAATATATGTACCAAAATATAGGTTTTTGGTGGATATTTGCAAGGGTGTTAATAAATACTTTTATTTAACAAACGCAGCCACAACACCATGAAACACAAGCCAAAAGACAAAAACATAATACCCCATCCCACTGTTTACCTTTAAACTATTTCTCATGACAGATCATACCACCTCAACCTGGCCAGCTTTGGATTTTCATGCCATTAAAGACACCATTGCTACGGTACACATGTATACTCAAATAGTTGGCAAAATAAGGCTGCAGAAGATGCCCTGGATAAACCATTCGTGGCAGGTAACGCTGTATGTAAGCCCCACAGGTTTAACTACGGGTAGTATGCCATATGATGGCGGCGTTTTCCAGATCGATCTGGATTTTATCAGTCATGAGGTGCAGATCATCACCAGTACGGGAATAAAACTCCATTTTGCACTTGGCACCCAAACGGTAGCCGGCTTTTATGGCCAACTGATGGATAATATACAAAAAGCCGGCGTAAATGTAGCTATTTACCCCGTGCCCAACGAGGTTGACCCTGCCGTGCCTTTTGCAGAAAATCATACACCCTGCGGTTACAATGCTGCCTTAATGCATAATTTTTGGCAGGCGCTGGTCAGGATCCATAATGTGTTTACTGATTTCAGGGCAGGGTTTCAGGGGAAGAACAGCCCGGTACACTTTTTTTGGGGCGCGTTTGACCTGGCTGTTACCCGGTTTTCTGGCAGACCGGCCCCTCAACATCCCGGAGGAATGCCCAATATACCCAAGGCTGTTATGCAGGAAGCTTATTCGCAGGAGGTAAGCTCATGTGGCTTTTGGCCCGGCTCGGCCGAATTTCCTCATGCTGTGTTTTATGCATACTGCTATCCTACTCCTGATGATTTTAAAAACCAGCAGATAGCACCACCCGAAGCATTTTATAGCGCCGAAATGGGTGAATTTTTATTAACCTATGAATCTGTACAGCGATCTGCCAAACCAGAAGAAACATTGCTGAAATTTATGCAATCCACTTATGACGCGGCAGCCAAAACCGGTAACTGGGACAAAAACCTTCAATGCGACTTATCGGCATTAAAAAACAGTTAACATACTAAGCACAAACCTCCATTATCAACCACCGATAGCATCCTTTAGCCATGCGCCAAAAAGAGACAACTGCAATGCTGCCGGTTGATTACCGTTGATGGTATGATCTGTAATGCTGGTTCCTTTCAGGATTCCGGTGGTGGTATCTATTGTCCAGGTTTCGTCAAGTACTTTTCGGCCGGCGCCACTGCCCCCGTTATCATCAAAATAGCCGATGGTTAATTGGTTGGCCTGTAGGGTTAGGATGACATAACCATTGTGCCCCAAAGCGATATTGCCTTTAACTACCTGGCGTTTACGCTGATCATAAAGAACGAGGTTACGGTTTTCGTGACTGGCTGGAACATTATTCCGTGGTTTTTTGATGCCCCCATCGGGATTATAAAGTTCAACCGGCATGCCACCGTTGCCTATACAGCGGGCAAAAATGTTTGAGCCATTATCAAGCTTGTTGGGGCCATATACCGAAAACCAGTGTTCGTGCCCCCACAACCACAGTATATCCCGGCCGGGCGACATCAGGGACGAAATAAATTTAGCCGGATTTGGAAATTCATCTTCAAATGCCGAAAAACACTGGTGATGAGACAGGATGATGATCCCTCTTTTATCCTCGTTAAGTTTAACCGTATTCTGCAGCCAATCCTTCTGTTCCGGAGTAAGATCAAGCTTTTTATTTGGGCTAAGGCCCAGGAACCCGGTTAGTGAATCATAACCTGTATCAAGCCCTATAATGCGCCAGTGGTCATTTTCAAGGCAAAAGAAACTCGCTTGCTGTACCTGCACCGGCAAATCCTGATTTTCTACATAGGTGCCCATATAGGGTAGCAATTGGGTAAAATAACTTTGCCCGTTTGAGTACATTTCATGATTACCAACCATAGCAAAACTGCCCAGGGTGCCGTAAGGCCAGGTACCGCCCTCATCGGTATTAAAATTTTCGGCAATCTCCTTTTCGTTGCCTACATAATAAGTATCTCCCAGGTGGATGCTGTAATCCTGGATGCCCGCCTGCTGTGCAATCAGCTGCGCTTCGGCGGTATCTGCGGCCCAATCGCTCAGCAGTGCAACGGTAACCGGATCTGCAGAGGGCTTTTGAATTTTAAAGATGCCATTATTACTTTCGGGATCATGGTAATAAGGATAGGGCTTAAACTTGTTTTTGCCAATGCTGCTAACATTCTTTTTTATCCACGCCCATTTATTTTCTGCTATAAGTCCATCCATGTTGTATGCCGGCGGCGCCTTTACAACGCTTTCCTTGATAGACCGCAAATTATTGGCCAGCGGTGTTGTACCGCTTAACCCTAAAAGTTCGTTTTTATCTCTCATATTAATGTGCTTTACGTATCACCGTTATATATGGACAGCCAGGTTGTAAAAGGAAGTAATACCGGCTACGCAATTTCCTTAGTTCAGTTCCATTTTTATATATGCCGTTAAGGGCCTGTGGTTATATTAATTATTTTTTACCCCAGCCGTTCTTTAATACCCTCATATAATTTGCCCAGCCAATTTTGTCGATATCATCGCGGCTAATACCGGGGATATGACTAATGGCATTTACCAGGTCCTTCATCATTCTTGCCCCGCCAAGGTCACTCGGAATGGTGGTAAATCCATCCAGATCAGACCCAATAGCAATATGATCATAGGTTCCTTTAACGCCATTACTATCGGGCACATCGCGTATAAATACCATGGTTTCAATTACGGCTTGTATACCAGGCCTGAAATCGTCATCGCCGGTAAGCCAGTAATCCATAAAAATTACGCCCAAAACACCCCCGCAATCTTTTATGGCCCTGATATCGCTTGCATCGGGCAGAAATGCGGCATAATTATCGGGCATATCCGGATTATGTTTTTTTGCTACCTCCCTAACCCCCGTATGTGCAAATACCAATGGCCGCTTTTTATCAAGCCGTAAATTATTTCTGTCGTAAATCATTTGCTTGGCTTTAGGGTGGCAATGCACAAGGTCAATAATAATCCCCAGTTCCAGCATTTTGTCAATAATGCCAATCGCTAAATCACCGTTATACCCCAGCGGGTAGGTGTTATACTTATCGGGTTCATAATCCAGTTCAAAGGCCAGTTTGGGCGGTACACCCCCTGATGAGGATACCAATATATTTTCAAAAAAGTGCCCTAATGTTATCTGGCAAACGCCTATGTTAAAAAAATACTCGAGGTTATTTTCAACAGTAACATAAGCAATTGGGTTATTACCTAAACAATGCGCCCCCTCAATACTATGCAGAAAAATAGTTGTCCCATTATTTATTTTATTCAGTATATCACTATAACTGGTTGCAATGGCTACATTTTTACCGCTCCTGATAGCAACATTAATATCCTCCGCAAACATGTTGATATAGGATTTCATTTGCTCAAACGAAGCCGTGGGGGTTGATTTATCTTCGATAATTTGTGGCAGCCTGCTGCATACAATCCGCAATAAACCGCGCAGCAACGTAAACAACACGTTTCGCATTTGATCTGATTCCAGCTCGGCTTCGGGCAGGTAATAAACAGATACCGCTATACCCACATTGCCCCGCTGCATCTGATCAATGTTTACAAAACAATTTTCGCTAAACTCATAATTTGTAGGATTCACTTCGTCATAAACATGGTGCGAGGGAAACAGCCAGGTTTTTAAAGCCGGATGACAGTGGATGTCAATTACTTGTTGTTCCATAGGATGCAAAGTTTAAAGCTTGTTGTTATTAGTATCTGTGTTAATTGTTTTATAATAAAATTAACAGTTGCCATTTTATCGTGCTTAAAACAGCTATTTAATACCTTTTTAAATCAAGTTCAGCTTAGCCACATCACGCAGGATATTTCGATATTGTACCTTCCTGCCGGCCAATTGGGACTGTAAAGGGGAACAGTGCTACGGCAAGGGATAGTACAGCAATATTTTATATCCTGGTTATTATCATCTTGTTGGATAATCTAATTTCAAATGGGTTCACGCAATAATTGTTAAGATGGTAGAGGCCTGGCTTATTTATTAACTAAAGCTATATACAAAAAGACTAAACTGCAAATGTAAATATCAAATAAACAGCTGTTTAGGCTAAATAATATATATTTATATTCAAAACATTCAATCGTCACTATGAATAACTACCGGGCGGTTGAGCACCTGCCTTGAGGACACACCTTTTCATTAGGTCAATACTCGATTTGAAGGGTCAGGCTAATTATCATTTTTTATAGAGCCATAGGCTCGAACATATTATAGCAACGGATTTTAATCCGTTGATCATAAACCAAAATGAAAAATGAGTGCCGTAGGCACGGCGTATCTTGCTTTAAGAGGATACCGACATTTTCATTTAGGGGATGCTAAATAACAGTTAACCGGGTATATGGGCCGAACCTATGGTTCTTTTTATAGGCTGCTTCTTTTCAACGGATTAAAATCCGTTGTTACAATATTAGCCGTGGCTACGCCACTGGTTTATTTAAAAGTATAATATTGATGTGTTCTAAAAAATTAAAAAAGGCCATCATGCCGATCTGCATCGGCATGATGGCCTCGTAAAGCGTCAACCTTACTGATGGGATGCTGAAATAAATTCAGCACGACTATTTGTTATTTTAACGAATAAGGCTCTTCGGAACACTTGTGGTTAAAAACCCTCCACGAAAAGCAAAACTCATTTATTTAAAATCCAGGTCCCCAATATATACCGCCCCTTTGGCGTCTTTTTTCATTTGCAATACAATAAGTTCCTTTTTTTCCTGTGGGGTTCCATAATGGGTAAACAGCTCGGCCATGATAGTTGTAGGGCCGGCAATGGTTGCCTGCCTGTCGCCATAGTAATTGATCTCAATTTTGTAAGTTCCTTTGATCGCCTTTTTCAACAGGAACTGTTCGGGACCAAAACCCTGGGTCATATCCTGCGAGATGCGCCCGCCAATTTCGGTGCGGTTATGGCCGTAATAACATTTTTCGTTATTAGGGTCGGTTACCCACAGGTCAATATCGGTGTTGTTCATGTTCCAGTCCATCACAATGCGAATATCTGCCGGCAATGATTTTATCACTGTTTTTGAAACTGCAGAAAGCTTAAGGTCCGCTTTATTTAGGGCAATAATTCTGTTTATCTCTGGCAAAAACACTTCCTCTATGCCATTGTAAAGGCGTTCTGCTTCGGGGGTATAGGTCCTTTTCATGGCGGCATAAAGTACATCTAAAGCTTTTTGATGTTCGCCGGCATCTTCTAAGGCCAGCCCGTAGTCGCGGTAACTTTGCGGATCTAAAGGGCGTAATTCCATAACTTTTTTAAACGCGAATAGCTCACCCTCCACATCGCCCAGTTGCTTCAATTTATAACCCAGCATTTTATAAAGCTCATAGCTCCCCAGGTCCAACTCGGCCAAATTGCTTAATATGCGCTCGCCCAGTTCCTTGTTCCCGGCGTTCATAAAATAGCCGGCCACATCAAAATAGTAAACGGGGTTTCCGCTAAAGGCTTGCCGCAACTCCAGGTATTTCTGGTATTGGCCAGCTTTGTCTGTTTTTTGGATAGTTTTTAAGTAATCGGCGGCAGCGGGGTTATAGGCTATATTAATCCCTCCATTTTTATCTGTACGGCTAATCGTAGAATCCGCATGGGCTGCTCTACCCTTTTTTGTAGTTACTATAATGACACCATTACTTGCCCTGGCTCCGTAAATAGCAGTTGTATTGGCATTCTTTACTACATTTATCGATGAAATATAGTTAGGATCTATATTTGGCGGAGTGCTGCTTGCCACCCCATCTACAACGTATAATGGTTGGCCGTTACCCATTGTTGCTGCCCCGCGGATACGTACTTCTGCATTTGCGCCCGGAGCACCTGAGTTTCCGACACCAAGCCCCGCTACCTTTCCTTGTAAAAAGCCCGGTTGTACAGTTGACGCAGACCCTGTAACCGCAGTTTTTCTTTGTGCTCCATACCCCACTACAACAACTTCATTAAGCTGACTAGAATTTGACGAAGCCGCGTTTGCCTTATATTCTACTGCATCGTCTGAGGCTACCAGCCTTACGTCTGAGTTTCCTACCGGTTCAGCTATTTGTAAAGATGCAACCACGGCAGGTGCACTTTGATGAACTCTTTGCTTGCTCTTAGGTTTGGGTTTAACCGCAAGCTTGATATCGGCATTCCACCATTGGGTTAATTCCTTGAGTGTGGATTCTGCTATGCTGAGGTCTTTTTGCCGGGCTTGCACATTATTGGGTGCCCTTTGTTTCATAATGGCATCATACTGTTCGCGCAATTCGGCTGGTGGCTCAATATCGTATTGGATGTAATCGTACACGGTTTCTAAAACAATGAGGGAGGTGTTACGGGTAACTATACCAAAACGTTTGCCTAATGATTCAATGTCCTGCCGGTTGGCGTTATAGTTAATATCCAGTTCGCTTATCTTTTTTTGCGCCCATAGTTTGGCCACATTAACATCATCAACCGTATTTTTTGCCAGGTCAAGCGCAATCACTTTTTCATAACTTACCTTATCGCCATAGCCATATTGTAAAGTAATGCTTTGGTTAGGATTGCGGGTAATCCCAGCTATTGAAAATGTGCCACCAACTGCAACCGGTAAGGAAGGGTAATTTTCTTCGACCGACGCCCCGGCCTTAATCCCTAAAAAATGCAGGGGCTGCGTAGTTAAACTTTTTAAGGCCCTGGCGTTATCATCCCCGGTAAGGTCAATCAATTCGCCATGTGTTTTCAGGGCAATCAGTTTAAGGTTACTATAATCGGCTGTTGCTGATGAATTAATACAATAAACGGGCTTATTATTCAATTTAATGGTCTTTTCGCCAAAGGTTTGATGCCCATCGCTCATTAGTAAAAACTCATCCGCGGGGTATTGCGTTAAATTGATGTTCCCTAAATTGGTAGCCCCATCATAAGTGGTATGCTCCAGTTGGTTTTTAAGTGCCGCCCAGTCACCATTGCTTACGGTATACGCTTTAGTACTTAAAATGGTATTGCTAAAGGTTACCAGGGTAATTTCGGCATTGTTTATCTTTCTGAAATAGGCTTCCAGCAACGCAAATTCCTTTTTGCTATCGCGATTGGCACCACTTAAGGATGCATCCCACAATAAACCTATACGGTGGGGAGCAGGCTTATTTATGGTTTGCGATTGCAGGGTAGTATTGATGAAATAATAATATTTATTACCTTGTGCCTGTATCATCACCTCGTTTGCATCCAATGGTTTGGGGATCAAAAATGAAATGGGATGATTTGGAGTATAGTTAGTCTTCTCTATAGAAGCCGTGTAGGTATTTTGATGGTTATCAAACTGCAGGTTATCATCGTTGGAGTTATCGGCAACCGGGGCTGTTACGCTTTGAATTACAGCCGCGCTTAGTGAAAATTTATCTACCGTATCTTTTACGTTGAGCGGTAAGGTAAATTTAAGATTGCCATTATCTGCCAGTGGCATCTCTTCTTCGTAACCAATAATTACCGTACGGGTACTGTGCGGATTAATGGGATAGATGCGGGTACGAAAAGTATTACCCTCTACTTTTTCAAGCAATCCAGGATCAACCCGCCGCCGTTCAATAGCTTCAAAAACTACGGTACCCTTCCCCCTGTCAACCGGAACGGCCTCGCGCATTTTTCCATTAATATCTAAAGCATACCGGCTGATGCTTACACCATCCTTAAGCGGAAAGGTGAGCGTCCCTTCCAAAATACGCGAAGTAGAATTAAAGAAAGTCATTTGCCAGGTAGTACGGCTGATATTACCGTAAATAGCAACATCAATTTTTAGCTGCTGCAGCTTTACGCCATTATTACTTTTACCATCAACAGTAAGCTGCGGCGTTTGGGCGAAGGCGGTTGATAGCTGTAACGTAAAGAGTATAAATACCGATAAAAGGAATGAATTTAGTTTTTTCATGGACTGCTTATTTCCTGTAGGATGCAAGGATTAAAAACATTCCATAAATGTTTTTTAAAAAAAATTAAAGCAATCGCCCGTGCTAAATAAATGCCAGGCAAAGTTTATTTATGCAGGTTAAATTATTTAGATATTCGCTATATTACCTCGACAAACCTTAAACACTTTCATAAGCATTCCCAAATGAAAATAATTATACGCGCTGGCCTCATTTTGCTTTTTTGCCTTGTTTTAAAAACCGGCGCAAATGCACAAAACAAGATTGACGAAACTAATTTAATAACCCGCCTATTCGGATTAAACAACCTCACCTCCGACGAAGCAGGCAAATATTTTACAGATCAGGGTTACACTTTGTTGAGCAAGCAAAGCATACCCCAAGCCACTTATACAATGGATTTGTATAAGTATAAGTTGAAGAATAGTTATTTATTAACAGTTATAACAGGCAGCGTGGCCGGGTCGGGAATTATTACCTACAACGAAGATGATTATACGCAAGCTTTAAAAATAATTAAGGATTTGGGATTCACACCAGGCGAAGCTACAAGCCCCGAGTCGGGAAAAACGCTTTTTGCAAAGGGGGATCTGCGTTTTATAATACAAAAGAAAACAACCGGCGATAAAACCTTTTATGTAATGATGTTGAACGATCTTTTAAAGATAGCGAAGCTGGCAGGGTTGAAAAAATAAGGTGAGGCAGCGGTTTGTTAGATGCCGCTGAAATTTTTAATTTTAAACGTGCATGGCTGTCCCTGGCCTGTTAAACCTAATAAACTATGTTTCCTTCATTTAAAGAAAAGATCACTATAGGTAGTTTACAACTGAATTTCCTGGTCGACGGTGAGGATACCGACGGAACACTTGTATTATTTGAGATGTTGGTTCCCCCACAGGCCAAAATACCAGCGCCACACTTTCACGTGGAAGTGGATGAAACCCTCTACATTATGGAAGGGACCCTGACCCAGCTTTACGGCACAGAAACCCTTGAACTAAAGGCAGGTGATAAATTGTTTATAAAACGGGGTACCGTGCATGGCTTTAGCAACCCGCATACCGAAACAGCGCGTGTCCTTTGCGCATTGTCACCAGCTTCCATAGGCCCGGCCTATTTTCGTGAAATTGCCGATGTGATCAATACCGGCGGTCCGCCAGACATTACAAGGATTTTAGCCATTATGAAACATCACGGATTGGAGCCTGTGAAGAACGTATAAATATCTGTATAGTAAAACCTGGGGCAATACTCAATAGCCCACTTAAGGCTTGCTGTGCCTCAGATGGTATGTCGGCGAAACCCCTCCCTGCCATTGYGCGCATTWCAGCCGCMCCCCTCCCGTTGGGAGGGAATTAAAAAACGTTGATATAAAAAAGCGGGGGCAATGTGTGATTCCTTCCTCGGGGAAGGAGGAGGAAGGAGTTAGATCACGCTTTCAAATACCGTTGCAGACGGCATGTCGGTGAAACCCCTCCCCGCCATTACGCGCATTTCAGCCGCACCCCTCCCGTTGGGAGGGAATTAAAAAAAACGTTGATATAAAAAAGCGGGGGCAATGTGCGATTCCTTCCTCGGGGAAGGAGGAGTAAGGGGTTAGATCACGCATTCAAATACTGCTGCAGATGGCATGTCGGCGAAACCCCTCCCTGCCATTGCGCGCATTTCAGCCGCCCCCCTCCCGTTGGGAGGGAATTAAAAAAACGTTGATATAAAAAAGCGCGGCAATGTGYGATTCCTTCCTCGGGGAAGGAGGAGGAAGGGGTTAGATCACGCATTCAAATACCGTTGCAGATGGCACGTCGGCGAAACCCCTCCCTGCCATTGCGCGCATTTCAGCCGCACCCCTCCCGTTGGGAGGGAATTAAAAAACGTTGATAAAACCTTCCGTTGTTTTACACCACTTCTGCCATTGGCGCAAAAGCTTTTTCGTCTTTCCCTATCATGCCATTGATAGAAAAATGCATTTTCAAACACTCTAAAAAGTTTTGAATGGCGGGTGTTTGCTTAATAGTTGCGGCGTACCATGCCCGTTTTGCAACGCTGTGATGCAATGGTTTTGTAACAATATTACGACCATTGAGGTATGGTTTCACAATCCAGTCGGCCATAACGCTGATTCCAAGGCCGGCATTTACCATCTCAATGGTGGCGTCGGTGTAATGGATCCGATGCAAAGTTTTGGGCTTTACCTGCTGCGCCTGGATCAATGATTCTATCACCGGGGTGTCCTGGTAAGAGGGATCATAGAGGGGCAAAATAAGCTCTTCACCCTGAAAATCTGCCACGTTTATTACGTCCTTTTTTGCCAGCGGATGGTCCTTACAAATGATGGCTACCAGGTGATCTTCGAAGATGTGTTCGTAGGTTATTTTGGGGTTGATCATCTGCGTGCGCACGATGCCAATATCCAATTCTCCACGCATCAAATACTCCAACGGACGGCGCGTTGCATCCGATAAAATGTGGATATTGATATCAGGCCAGCGGTTTTTGTAATATTTGATGATGCCGGGCAGCCAATGATAAGCGGTGTAACATTGCATGCTGATGGTCAGTTTTCCGGTCTTCCCGTTCTTGTAATTCTGGATATCTTCTTCCAAAGAATTGATCTCGGCGAGGATCTTTTCGGCGCTTCTCAGGAAGCGATAACCGTGCTCAGAAAGGTGCAGTTTTTTCCCCTGCCGATGAAAAACTTCGATGTCCATTTCGCGCTCCAATTCTTTCAATTGATGGCTCAATGCCGACTGTGTAAGATGCAAAGTTGCGGCCGCTTTGGTGAGCGATCCCTCCTTCGAAATGGTATCAACCAAACGAAAATGATGTAGCGCAATATTCATATATTAGTTTTTCTAATGATTATGACAAAATTAATTCATTTTTCTAATATATGCTATACATCTACATTTGCGGTGTACAAATTACACCACAATGTTACAGATACCTTCAAAACAACTACTTCTGTTTTTAGGTGTTTTTTATGTCATACACGCTCAGGCTCAGCAAAAGGTTCTCAATATTAAAGACGCTGAACAAATGGCACTCGCTAATTACGGTACCATTAAGTCGAAAGCAAACCAGCTAAACGCTGCGAAGGCATACTTAAAAGAAACACGTACAGAATATCTACCAGATGTAAGCATCTCGGCCCAACAAGACTACGGAACCGCAAACGGACAAAATGGTCCGCTGTTTGGTTACCATGGTTTATCAGTTGCCTCATCAGGCCCTGCACTACCTAAGCAGAACTGGAACTCGGCTTTTGGCTCACTTTACCTCAGCAACGTAAGCTGGGATTTTTTCAGCTTTGGTAAAGCCAAAGAGAAAGTGAAAGTACAGCGCTCTGTAGTAACCCGCGAAGAAAGCGACTTATCGCAGGAGCAATTCCAGCATCAAATACGTGTAGCAAGCACCTATCTTAACTTATTGGCAGCTCAGCAGCTGGCAAAGGCACAGCAGGATAACCTTAAGCGGGCAATTGATCTGCAAGCGGTTGTTGTTGCCCGGGTAAAAAATGGCCTTAACGCAGGCGTTGATTCATCTTTAGCTAACGCCGAGGTATCCAACGCGAGGATAGCGTTAACCAATACCCAGCAAACCGAGCAGGAACAAAGTAACCAGCTGTCTATTTACCTGGGCATACCCGCCCAGGAGTTTGTACTCGATAGCGCTTTTATTACCAAAGCACCTGCGAACCTGGCTGCGCAAAGCGCTGTTGCCATTACAGATCATCCGTCGTTACGTTATTTCCAGAACCGCCTGGGGGTGAGCGATGAGCAGGTTAAATATTTAAAAACCTTTGCACTGCCAACCTTTAGCCTGTTTGGTGTTTACCAGGGCCGGGGATCGGGCTTTAATTCTGATTACGGCACTGATCAGTCAAGTTTCAGCAGCAGTTACGGAGCTGGGGCCAACCCAACCCGTTACAATTACCTTGTAGGTGTGGCTATGGCCTGGAATTTAACTACCATATTCAGAACACATTACCAGGTGCAATCGCAAAAATACACTTCGGCACAATACAGAAATGACTACGACCTGGTTGCCCAGCAACTACAGGCCCAGCAGGTATTAGCAGAAACCCGCATCGGCAACGCGCTTAAAAATTACCAGGAAGTACCTGTTGAAGTTAGGGCCGCCAGTGATGCCTATACCCAAAAGTATGCCTTGTATAAAAACGGGCTATCAAACATTGTTGATTTTACGCAGGCTCTTTATACCCTTAACCGCGCCGAAATTGACAAGTACATCGCATCAAACAACGTATGGCAGGCGCTGCTTTACAAAGCTGCCGCTACCGGCGACTTTGGCTTATTTATAAATAATTTTTAATAACAGATACACATATATAATGGGAATGATAAAAGGGGCGCTTCAAAAACCAATTACCATATTGGTTATAGTAGCCGGGTTGTTTTTTTTCGGGATAAATGCGGTACGTACCATTAAGATCGACATTTTTCCTGATCTTAACCTGCCGGTTATCTATGTATCCCATCCTTACGGCGGTTTTACCCCAAACCAGATGGAGGCTTACTTTGGTAAGCAATATGTTAACCTGCTGTTGTTTGTTTCGGGCGTTAAAAGCATCGAAACAAAAAACATACAGGGTTTAACATTAATAAAAGTTACTTTTTACGAGGGAACCAACATGGCGCAGGCCGCGGCCGAGGTCACGAGTTATACCAACCGGGCCCAGGCCAGCTTTCCGCCAGGGTCGCAGCCACCGTTTATCTTAAGGTTTGATGCTTCTACCCTGCCTGTTGGGCAGCTGGTATTGAGCAGCCCCAAACGGAGCAATAATGAACTGCTTGATTATGCCCTGGTATATGTGCGGTCGTCCTTTACATCTATACCCGGTTTGGTTGCCCCTGCCCCATTTGGTGGTAACCAGCGGTCTGTAGTGATCAAGGTTGATCCCGGTTTGTTACGCTCGCATAATTTAACGCCCGACCAGATTGTGGCCGCCCTGCGCGAAAACAACCTGAACACCCCAGCCGGTAACGTACGCATAGGCGATATCAATTACCTCACCCCATCCAACACTACTATTAAGGAGATTAAGGATTTTGGTGATATCCCACTGTATAAAAACGGTATCCAAACCGTATTTATGCGTGATGTAGCCAACGTTGAAGATGGCGCGGATATTACAAACGGTTACGCGCTTATTAATGGCAAACGTTCGGTTTACCTGCCTATCACCAAATCGGCAACGGCATCTACCTGGGAAGTAGTTCAAAATCTAAAAAAAGCGCTTCCGCGTTTCCAGGCTTTGCTCCCTCCTGATGTTAAGCTGTCGTTTGTGTTTGATCAATCGGTATACGTAATTAACGCCGTAAAAAGTTTGGCCGAAGAAGGCGCTATAGGCGCGGTACTTACCGGTTTAATGGTATTACTGTTCCTGGGCGATAAGCGCGGCGCGTTAATTGTAATATTAACTATCCCAACCTGTATCATATCTGCCATATTCTTCCTGGCCTTGTTTCATCAAACCATTAACATCATGACGCTGAGCGGTCTTTCGCTGGCCATTGGTATCCTGGTAGATGAATCAACAGTAACCATCGAGAATATTCACCAGCACTTTGATATGGGCAAACCCAAAGCACTGGCTATATGGGATGCCTGTAAAGAGATAGCGTTCCCCAAATTGCTTATCCTGTTTTGTATCCTGGCGGTATTTGCACCAGCTTTCACCATGACAGGTATACCGGGCGCATTATTCCTGCCACTGGCTTTGGCTATTGGTTTCTCCATGATCATATCGTACTTTTTGGCCCAAACCTTTGTGCCCATCATGGCCAACTGGATCATGGTGAACAAGCATGAAGATCACAGCCATCCGGATGGATTTGCACTGGAGGATGAAGGTGAACCATGGGAGCAGAAAGAAAAGGCCATGAAAATAGCACTTGAACATCCGGGCGAAAAAGCAACCCGCTTTGATAAATTCCGGGACAGCTTTATGCGCCTGATGGATAAGATGCTGCCCAACCGCAAATTACTGGTAACCCTATATGTTATTACAGCATTCGGACTTGCCTTTTTCCTATTCAACATTATTGGCCGCGATGTATTGCCTAAGGTTAACTCCGGCACTTTCCAGGTACGTTTACGCGCCCCGGATGGTACACGTTTAGAACGTACAGAAGTAATTGCAATTAAAGCCGAGCATATATTGGCCAACCTGGTGGGTAAAAACCACATTGCCATAACCTCTACCTTTGTAGGATCGCACCCTTCGTCGTTTTCAACTAACCCTATTTATTTGTTTATGGCGGGCCCACAGGAGGCTGTAATGCAGATAAGCTTAACAGAAGATTATAAAGTACCCAACCTTGATAATCTGAAAGAAAGATTCAGGATCGCGATTCACAAAGAACTACCTGGTATTAAGCTTTCTTTTGAGCCTATTGAACTTACCGATAAAATTTTAAGCCAGGGATCGCCAACGCCTATTGAAATTGCACTATCAGGCAAAAACAAAAAACAAAACCAGGAGTATGCCTTTAAAATACTGGATAAATTAAAAGACATCAACTATTTACGCGATGCGCAGATTGCCCAGTCGTTCAATTACCCATCTATAGATATCAATATAGACAGGCAACGGGCGGCGCAGTTAGGTGTTGGGTTAAGTGATATTTCCCGCTCACTTGTGGCCTCTACGTCATCATCAAGGTTTACCGAGAAGAATGTGTGGCTTGATCAAAAGATAGGCTTAAGCTACCAGGTACAGGTACAAATACCGGAATACCAAATGTCGAGCCTGAATGATGTGCGCGAGATCCCTGTATTAAACAACCAGAGCCGCCCGGTGTTAAGTGATGTGGCCGATATTAAAACCGGTGTAACCAATGGCGAAAATGATAATATAGGTGCCATACCTACGTTATCAGTAACAGCCAACCTGTTTAACAAGGATTTAGGTACCGCCACAACCGATGTGCAAAAAGCAATTAACTCATTAGGTAAGCCACCCCGTGGTTTAACTGTAGAGATGCGCGGTATGAGCCAAACCTTAACTGATACCCTTGATAGCCTGCAATCGGGATTAATGGTAGCCATTTTGGTGATCTTCCTGATGCTGGCGGCCAACTTCCAATCCTTCAAAATGTCGTTGGTTGTATTATCAACTGTTCCGGCTGTATTGTTTGGATCGTTGTTACTGGTTAAAATTACAGGCGCTACGCTCAACCTTCAATCATACATGGGTATGATCATGTCGGTAGGTGTATCTATATCAAACGCGGTATTGCTGATAACCAATGCCGAAGAGTTACGCAAGCACAATGGCGACGCCTTAAAATCAGCCCGCGAAGCAGTTGCGTTACGTATACGCCCAATATTAATGACCAGTTTGGCCATGATTGTGGGAATGATCCCGATGGCATCAGGTTTAGGCGAAGGCGGAGACCAGACATCGCCACTTGGCCGCGCTGTTATTGGCGGTTTAGTAGCCTCTACGTTTGCGGCTTTGTTAATACTACCTTTGGTTTTTGCCTGGGTACAGGGCAATGCCACCACCCAATCTGTTTCGTTAGACCCTGAAGATAAAGAAAGTAAATTTTATGTCCCTTTGCATCATCATGAACAAATTTAAAAATACATCATTACTAATCCTTGCAGGGTTAGCCATAACCATCAGCTCCTTGAGCTCATGCCAGTCGGGCGCTAAAGAAAAAGAGCAGCCCTCCGAAGAGGAACAACAAGAACAGGCGGTTGAAACACCAACGGTTGATCTTGTACCTGTAACCAAAGGCAAGCTGAGCAACAGTATTGCCATTCCGGGCGAGCTGATTCCTTACCAGCAGGTTGACCTATATGCAAAGGTTAACAGCTACGTGAAAAAATTGCTTGTTGATATAGGATCAGAAGTACACGCCGGGCAATTGCTGGTAGTATTGGAGGCCCCGGAAATTAACTCACAATTAGCCGGTGCACAATCACGCATCAAGCAATACGAGGCTGTTTATTATGCCAGTAAAGCTACTTATGACCGGTTGGTAAATACCAGCAAAACCCCCGGCACCATTTCGCTTAATGATCTGGAACAGGCCGAAGCCAAGAAAAATGCCGATATGGCAAACGTGGAATCGGCTAAATCAGCATTGAAAGAAGTTTCGGCTAATTTGGCTTACCTGGAAATCAGGGCGCCTTTTGATGGCGTGATCACCAGCCGCAATGTAAACCTGGGTGCTTATGTTGGCCCCGGAGGTAAAGGATCTGACCCATTGTTTACCTTACAGGATCAAAAAAGACTCCGTTTAGTGGTGTCTATCCCAGAAAACTCTACCGGCTTTTTAAGCAATAAAAGTGAAGTGAATTTTACAGTAAAAGCATTACCTAACCAGAAATTTACCGCCCAGGTAAAACGTATGGCCGGCGCCCTTGACGAAAAACTAAGAGCCGAGCGTTTGGAAATGGATGTTTACAATAAAGATAAAAAACTGCTGCCGCACATGTTTGCCGAGGTTAATGTACCCCTGCCTGCCGGCGATAGTACTTTTGTGGTACCTAAAACAGCTGTAGTAACTTCCACCGAAAAGGTGTTTGTAGTGAAGGTGGTAAACCACAAAGCGCAATGGGTTGATGTAAAAAAAGGATTTACCTCTGGTGATATGATAGAGATCTACGGCAATCTTAGTCCTGATGAAAAACTGGTAAAAGTTGCCAGCGACGAGATCAGGGACGGATCAACGGTAAAAGATAAATAGTGTTGATGAACTGGGGAAGAAAAGGGAAAATGATATAGCCTGCAACGTTTTATAAGCAGCTGCGTCTTATAAAGAAAAAAGGTGATCATGAAAAAACTTATCTTCTCTGGAATGGCATTGCTGCTTACAGTGTCCATGGCTTTTGATTCATCGGCACAAACAGTTACAAGAAATGTTTCGGGTTATACCGGCGTTAGTTGTGGCGGCCCATTTAATGTATTTATAAAGATAGATGGTACAGAAAGCATTAAGCTTGATGTAGACGCCAATGTGGTAAACGATATTAAAACAGAAGTAGAAAACGGTGTGTTGAAGGTGGAGTTTAAAGATCACTGGAGAAATCACCGTAATATTCAAAGGGCCAATATCTATATTACTGCAAAAACATTAGCGTACCTGGGCAACAGCGGATCGGGCAATACTACGGTTGATGGTGTAATGAGCGCTCAAAACGCCAGGGTAGCCTTAAGTGGATCGGGCAATATCAAAACAGCGGTTAAATCCAGCACGCTTGATTTAAGCATCAGCGGATCGGGTTCAATTGATATTAAAGGAAGCGCCAGCACGGCCGATATACATATTGCAGGCTCGGGCGAAGTGAACGGGAAAGATTTGAAAACACAAACCGTTGAAGCCAGAATTTCAGGCTCGGGCAGTGTAAATATAATTGCTGATAAAACCGTTTCAGCCAGTATTGCAGGCTCGGGCAGTGTACTATATTCCGGCAATGCTACAACTGGAACTACACACTACGCAGGATCTGGAAGAGTAAATAAGGTTGACTAAAAGATACTATTCGTTTTTAATTATAAAAGGACTGCTTAATCGAGCGGTCCTTTTTTTTATGAGTATTTCCGGGATTATTATTACTTTGCCTATATCTTAGAAGCTGATTCTGAAGGGGGAATGCCATCGATTTAATCCCCAATGTCATGCCGAACTTGTTTCGGCACCCCACATGCTAAGTGTACTTCATGCGGATTACCTGTCCTGTGGGATCCCGAAACAAGTTCGGGATGACTTCCTTTTCAGTTTACTGTCATAATCCGCCTCCAAAATGTCGTTTTTACACCGCCTATAATCCTCTTATTCCTTCGATATTTGTATTGTCAATAAAATCAAAACAATTTAAATAACGCATTATGAAAAGAGCAATTAAAGGGCTTAATATCCTCAAACCGGGACTATTAATCGCTACTCTATTTTTTACGGTGTTTCAGTCTAAAGGCCAACAGCTTAAACCTGCAAACAGTGGCTATGCGCCTGTTAATGGCATCAAAGTTTACTATGAGGTATATGGCGAGGGTAAACCCCTCGTTTTGCTGCATGGTGCTTTTATGACCATTGAGATGAATTGGGGACAATTAATACCCGAATTATCAAAAACAAGAAAGGTGATTGCTATTGAATTGCAGGGACATGGGCACACCCCGTTTTCGGACAGAAAATTGGACATTGCTACCCTGGCAAGTGATGTGGAAGGAGTAATGAACCACTTAAAAATTGACAGTGCCGATGTTGCAGGATATAGCATGGGTGGCTCGGTGGCCTACCAGTTGGTAGTAAAAAGCCCTAAACGGGTAAAAAAATTAGTGATCATTTCTTCTACCTACAAAACCAGTGGCTGGCTGCCCGTTGTAAATAACGGGTTTAAAGGTTTTAAGCCTGAATTTTTTAACAATACTCCTCTGCAAGTGGCCTATGACGCAGTAGCACCCGACAAAACAAAATGGACAAAATTCATAGAACAAATGATTGTTTTTGCCGGAGAACCCTTTAACGTGGGTGATGCCAATATTGCGAAAATTACTTCACCGGTATTGCTTATATCGGGCGACAATGATGGTCTGGACAAAGTGGAGTTGATGAAAACCTACCAATTACTGGGAGGTGGAATAGCTGCAGATTTGGCGCCGATGCCAAAATCGCATCTGGCCGTTGTTCCTTCGCAGGGGCATGTCAGCCTAATGATGCAAACGAAAATAATATTAGGTTACCTGGATGATTTTTTAAAATAACAAAATCGTATGCTGTAAGTTTGGGATTGATTCGTACCTCGTAACAAGGATTTATTTATTTTTAGACGGACTTTTGCTTTGTGTACACATCCTTTTATTTTGACGGATCTCTTATTGCAACATTTTCAAAATATTTACGCCTACTGCGTCCACCGTTTCGCCGCAATTAGAGAGCACAACAACGGCCAGGTTTTTCTCTTTATTAAAAGCTAAAAATGTACTGCTGCCAAAGGTACCGCCATTATGAAAAATGTATTCAACCCCATTCACCGTGATGATATGCCAGGCAAGGCCCAGCTTGGCATCTTTTTTAAAGGTTATTTGATGGGTTAATTCCAGTGCTTTGCCAGGCTTGTTGCCGGGAGGCGTCATATTGGCTTTTGCATAAATCATCAAATCGTTTAATGAGGAATGCAGCGCGCCACAGGGCGCAAGGGCATCAAAATCCCAGGCCGGGGTTAAATTACCTTCGCCGTTATAAACGGTGGCAAAACGGGCCTGCAACGCGGGGTTTAAATGCTGAGCAGTGCTTTTCATACCGAACGGCTTACAAATAATATCTGCCACCAGCTGATCATAGGTTTTACCGCTGATCTGCATTAAAATTTCTCCTAATAAACCAACCGCTAAGTTTGAATAAGCATATTGCTCACCGGGTACGCTATTGAGCTTACAGGTTTTCAGATAAGCGAAAAGCAGCTTTTTATCATATAATTTATAGGGATTCAATGGATCCGTAGCCGGATTCAAATTATCCGGCATCCGCGCAAGGCCCGAAGTATGGTTACTTAAAGTGAGTAAAGTAACTGCTTTAAGTGCCGGATTTGCGGCTACAGAATCGGGCAGGTATTTGGTAACGGGGTCTGTTAATTTTACTTTTCCCTCGTTTACATAATAGGCCAGGATAGTTGATGTGAACGTTTTGGAGATGGAGCCAATCTCGAAAAGAGTATTGGCATCCGGCAATTTGCTGTTGCCCTTAGTGGTTTCGCCATACCCATAAGTAGTGATCTTGCCATCTTTTAAAACACCGATACTCAGGCCCGCCGTATTTTCCTGGTCAACATAAGCCCTGGCGGCCGAGTCAACCTTTTTATCCATGGCTGTGAGCATTTTATTTGATGTGGCAGCCTTCGTTATCCTTTGGGCTGTGGCCTCTTTAAATGGCTGAAAAAGCAGCATATCCATCTTGTCTTCCCGATCGATACTCAGCAGAAGCTGCAAGGTAACGCTGCTGAAGATTACCTTATAAGTGGCTACCTTATTATTTACAAAGCTGATTAAGGACGATCCCTTCATTTCTCCCAGGGGGATCAATTGCTGATTGGCAACCGTACGGAAAGCATCCTCGCTTAATTGTTTCCTGAAACTTTCGCCGGCCAATGAGTATAATGAATCGGCCCGTTTATGATTAAAATAGGTTTTAACCAAGGCAAATACCGAATCGGTTTTACGTTGCTGAAGGCTTTGGGCCATAGCAGCGTTTGAACTCAACAAATAACTAATAACAATAAGCAAGCAAGAGAGACTTTTGAATTTCATCTTCAGGGATTTTGATTTATTGATCCCACTGTAAAGCCCGGTGGGACTTATTATTAAGAGGATCGGTTAAATTGATGAAATTACGTTGATTATACGGCCACCTGATTCTGTTAATCATAACGCCAATTGCAGCTCCAATCATATAGGTGTAAGCAATAAACGCAAACATATTTCCCGGATCAGCCGCCAACTCCTTAATCGTTACGATAGAGGTTGTTATCAGCAACATACTGATAAGTATCCACAAATAAGCTCCCAGGATTATCCCACCATCAGTTATACAGTATAGCCAAATTCCTTTAGCCCTCGCTTCCTCCCAGTTCCTAACGAAAGAGATATTGCGAATATCTTCTTCGGTAAGACCTTTTCTTTTTAATTTATTGGAATAAGCAAGTTTAGCATCGTAATGATAATAGTCCCGCCCAAATGATACCAGGAAGAAAATGAAAGGCGCAGCAGAACCATTGAAATAAGAAAGAACAGAGCAAAAAACAAATGCAGCGACAGTGCCCTTATAAGTACTTTTCCAATACGTTTTAAGCAGATCTGTCTTCATTGTGAGATTATCTTTCTTTACGGTGTTTGCCCGGCCAGCAGGTACAGCACTGCCATCCTCACAGCTACACCATTCTCCACCTGGTCTAATATGATTGATTGTTTGCTGTCGGCTACGTCACTGGTGATCTCCACGCCACGATTGATAGGGCCCGGGTGCATTACGGTAATTTCTTTATCCAATGAATCAAGGATGGTTTTATTCAATCCGAACAGCATGGTGTATTCTCTTAACGAAGGGAAATACTTAATATCTTGCCGCTCCAACTGAATGCGAAGCATATTGGCTACATCGCACCAGTTAAGGGCTTTGATAAGGTTATGCTCCACCTTAACGCCTAAGGAACCGATGTATTTAGGGATGAGCGTAGTCGGACCGCAAACCATTACTTCGGCACCCAATTGTTTAAGGCAAAGGATGTTTGACAAGGCTACACGCGAGTGCAGTATATCTCCTACTATCACCACTTTTTTACCGGCAACGTCACCATATTTTTCGCGGATAGAAAAAGCGTCAAGCAAAGCCTGTGTAGGGTGCTCGTGCGCGCCATCACCTGCATTAACAATCTGCGCTTTTACGTGCTTAGACAGGAAGATACCGGCACCTGCGTATGGGTGACGCATCACTACCATGTCCACCTTCATGGCCAGGATGTTGTTTACGGTATCTATCAGTGTTTCGCCCTTGCTTACCGATGAGGAAGAAGCTGCAAAGTTTACCACATCGGCTGATAATCTTTTCTCTGCCAGCTCGAACGATAAACGGGTACGGGTAGAGTTTTCAAAAAATATATTGGCAATGGTTACATCGCGCAAAGACGGCACCTTCTTGATCGGTCGGTTTAAAACTGATTTAAAAGTATCAGCCGTTTCAAATATCAACTCGATATCTGCCCGGTTTAAATCTTTTATGCCTAATAAGTGCCTTGTGCTTAGTCCTGCCATTTTATTTTGATTTCGGATTTTTTGTTTCCGTTATTATCTTATGTCCGTCATTGCGAGGCACGAAGCAATCTCTATACTATACAGCGTGGATCTGCACAGGTCGCGATTGCTTCGTTCCTCGCAATGACATATTTAATATCCTATTAATCTTGCCCCTCTGATATTAATACTATCTTATCTTCTCCATCCGTATCTTTCCATGATACCACTACTTTTTGCGACGCAATAGAATCTACTTCAATTCCTACATAATCTGCAGCTACCGGGATATGACGTGAGTAACGGCGATCAACCAGTGCCAATAGCTCAATCTTCTCGGGCCGGCCAAAAGCTTGCATGGCATCCATGGCCGCGCGAATGGTACGCCCCGTCCAGAGCACATCATCCATCATGATCACTTTTTTGCCTTCGATAATAAAATCTATTTTAGTTTGATTGGGCACCAGTGGTGACCCTTGTCTGCGGAAATCGTCGCGGTAAAAGGTGATATCCAGATCGCCCTGCATTATTGTTTTACCGGGAAGTATTTTACGTAATTCTTCGGCAACGCGGCGGGCCAAATAAATGCCACGGGGCTGTATACCAATCAATACCGAACTTGAAAAATCATTATGATTTTCAATTAACTGGTGACATAAACGTTGTATGGTTATCTGAAATTTTTGACCGTCGAGCAGTGTAAGATTTTGCATCGTATGGGTGGATTTGGGCAAAAATAACAAATAGTTTTGAGTTTTGGGTGATGAGTTTTAAAAGCGGGCATTACTCACAGTAGATCAAGATATGCTTGTTTTGACGAATATCATTAAAGTGTTAAAAAAAGTTTGTCATCCTGAGGGACGAAGGATCTATTCGCAGACTTTACGGGGCGAAGAAGCATGACGAATAATAGATGCTTCACTGCGTTCAGCATGACAAAAATTTTTTTTGCGAATACATCATAGGTCGCCATAAAATTTAGTGAAACTCTGAAAGATGACCTGAAGTTAAAAAAAAGGGCTGTCCTGCTGAGCCTGTCGAAGCATGTGGGCAAAGGCCTCTGCGCACGACCCTTCGACAAGCTCAGGGTGACAGGCCTTTTTAAAATGCATATACGTTTAATAATAAACTTATCATAGATAGCTACGAAGCAATCGCGAAGTACACAAATACAAATTATCTTTCAGCCAACTTCTTCAAAGACTCCATCGCCCGCTCTGCATCTTCTTTGGCAACAAAGATATGGTCATGATAGTATGCAGCAATTACATTACAGCTAATCCCTTCTGCGGCCAACGCGTTGGCAAATGCAGCCGTTAAGCCGGTTGCTGCTAATGAGGAGTGAATGGTAAGCGTTATCCAGGCGGCGATGTATTCGTATTTTAAATGGAGTTGATCCGCGATTTCTTTTTTGAGAATAACGGTTGTTGCCTCTTCTTCCTTAAATAAACCGATGATCTCTTTGATATCTATAGTATCGACATCTGAAATGGCACAATAAACATAATCACCGTCATTTAAAACAGGTGTCATGTTTTTTAATAAAGTGTTGAGGTTGGTTTCTCCGGGCATGAAATTTCGTGATATTTATGATGGAAATTATTTACCTGCATACAAAACAAAGTATTGCACAACTATACTAATGGGAATTAGAAAAGGCAATCCAAAAGAAAACCAATAACCCAATCTATATAAATCACTTCTAAATTTATCACTATCACTTTTATTTATAAGCAAATCTATTAGCGGTCCGAGGTAATAGAACAGGTTTGCTAACCCTATCATAAATAGGTAACCCATTCCTTGAAAAGCAATAGTAAACAAGGTTATCTCAAAATCCTCGTCATATGGTTCTATTAAAAGGGATGCCAATATAGCATACAAAACAAATGCACTAATACCCGCTATTACTAAGCCCTTATTATACTTGAAACGTCCTTTTGCCCACCAGTTAATTACTAATTGATTTCTACTTAACGATTGTTCCATATTTCGATGAAATAAATATAGCAATTATCAATAGCAAACTTAAGGCTCCATAAAAAAAGCCCCTCCAATTTCTCGGAAGGGCTTGTAAAATTATGCTTCAGTTAAAGCTTATGCTTCTTCTTCAGGTTCAGCTGTTTTAGCCGGAGCCGGAGCAGCAGGGGCTGGCGCAGCCTTGCGGGCTTTGTTTTCAGCACCTTCCATTTGCTCTTTTAACTGAGCTAATACGCTAAGGTCACCTAAAGTTGATTTCTCAACTGATTCTTTCACTTTTTTAACCGCGTTGCTTGCAGATTTTGCTTCTTTTTTGCGGTTTTCAAATTCCTGTACACGAGCATCAGCACGAGCTTCTTCCCATATACGTGAGTGTGAAATAACTATACGTTTGTTTTCTTTGTTAAATTCAATGATCTTGAATTCAGCAGCTTCTTCAGCTTTAACGCTTTTGCCGTCTTCTTTAACCAGGTGTTTGGTTGGCGCAAAGCCTTCAACACCGTAAGGTAAAGCTACGATAGCACCTTTGTCTGTTACTTTTAACACGGTACCTTCATGTATTGAATCAATAGTGAAGATGGTTTCAAAAGTATCCCAAGGGTTTTCTTCAAGCTGTTTGTGGCCTAAGCTTAATTTACGGTTATCGATATCAAGTTCTAAAACAACCACGTTTAATTTTTCACCAACTTTAGTGAATTCATTAGGGTGATTTACTTTTTTAGACCATGATAAGTCAGAAATGTGAATTAAACCGTCGATGCCGTCTTCCAGTTCAACAAACACACCAAAGTTGGTCATGTTTTTAACTGTAGCAATGTGAGTTGTGCCAATAGCATATTTCTCACCAGCATTTTGCCATGGATCAGGAGTTAATTGTTTAACACCTAAGCTCATTTTGCGTTCGTCGCGGTCAAGTGTTAACACTTGTGCTTCAATCTCATCACCAACTTTCAGGAATTCCTGAGGGTTGCGTAAGTTTTGTGACCATGACATTTCTGATACGTGGATCAAACCTTCAACACCAGGGATGATTTCAAGGAATGCACCGTAATCAGCAACAGTAACAATACGTCCTTTAACTTTAGAACCGATAACGATACCTTCGTCAAGGCTCTGCCAAGGATGAGGAGTTAATTGTTTTAAGCCCAAAGCAATACGTTTTTTCTCGTCATCAAAGTCAAGAACAACAACGTTGATCTTTTGATCCAATGCAAGAATTTCACGTGGATGCTCAATACGGCCCCAAGAAATATCAGTAATGTGCAATAAACCATCAACACCACCAAGGTCAATAAATACACCAAAGTCGGTAATGTTTTTAACAGTACCCTCAAGTACTTGTCCTTTTTCAAGTTTAGCAACAATTTCTGTTTTTTGGTTTTCCAAATCGTCTTCGATAAGCACTTTGTGCGATACCACAACGTTTTTAAACTCGTGGTTAATCTTAACAACTTTGAATTCCATTGTTTTACCTACGTACACATCGTAATCCCTGATAGGTTTAATATCGATTTGTGAACCTGGTAAGAAGGCTTCAACGCCCATAATATCAACAATTAAACCACCTTTAGTTCTGCTCTTAACAAAACCAGTGATGATCTCATCATTATCAAGTGCTGAATTAATGCGTTCCCATGATTTTTGAGTTTTTGCACGTTTGCGTGAAAGTACTAACTGACCGTTAGCATCTTCCTGCGACTCTACAAATACATCAACTGTGTCACCGATTTTCAGATCAGGTGTATCACGGAATTCCGATACTGAAACTAAACCGTCTGATTTAAATCCTACGTTCAGCACTACATCTTTGTTGTTAACGTTAACAACAGTACCAGTGATGATTTCGCCTTTGGTGATAGAGCTAAAAGTTCCATCATACATTTTCTCGAATTTCTCACGGTCGCTATCGCTGTAGTTACCAAATTTTTTGTCATCTGCATCCCAGTCGAAATCTTCGCTTGGTGTAGCTGCAATTTTTGATTTGATCTCTTCGATAGAGATTGAATCAGCTTCTGATTCAATAGTTTCTTTTTCGCCAGACGCCGTAACTGTACCCAGTTCAGCTTCTTTCGCTTTTAATTCTTTTTCTGCTTCTTGTTTTTTTGCCATTAAATAATTTATCTCCTTTTCCCAATTTGTTAATTGGGACTGCAAAGGTACAGACATAATTTTATTTAAAAAAGAATATTTTAATGTTAATTACTGATATTTAAGGCTTTTTGAGGAGAATAGGTGCTGGTAAAGCAAAATACGCTAATTTAGTATGCCTGTTTTAAAACAACACAACTTCCTGAACAGTAAATTAATGCTTAATTAAATGATCAAATACCTGCAAAAAGCCTGGGGCGACAGCATAGATAATGTTGGTATGCCTGATATAATTACCGCCATTGCCGAAACTCAACAAATGGATGATGAGCACGGCGCATTTTGGGTGGGCACAGAAGAAGAGGAAATTATACTGGAAACCAATAAGTGGCTGCAAATGATATGCGTTGTGGAAAATACCGAACTATCTTACAAGGCTGCAAACTGGCAGGAGGTAGAAGAACTTTATCAGCTATTATTAAATGAAGATTTTGAGGCCTTAAAGAAGATTATAAACAACGGTAAGTAAAAAGGGAGTTACAGATTATTCAATTTGTCCTCTATCTCCTCAAAAATATCCATAAAACTATCTAAAAGATAATCCCTGTAATTGCCCAAAACGCCGTTCATCTGCGCTTCATGCTCCGGGGTAAAGGGATCTTTCCAAACCCGCATGCAGATGCGTTTAAGGGCGTAAGCTATCTGGTGGGTTTCGGCATAGGTATGCAGGTACTGGCTTTTTTTAAAACCTTCATAAAATTTAAAAAAAACGCTGGTATCTGCCAGGCCAGAGAAGGTTAAAAACTCCTCAATGATCCCGGGCTTACAGCCGGATAATTGCGCGTAAAAATCATCGACGCTTATTTTGCCGGTAGTTAGCAATAAATTATCAATGATGAGCTCCAAAGCGATGTGCCCCAAAAAGAATGGCTTCACCGGCGAGCCTTCAATAGCTGGCAGCAACGCCTTTTTTAATTCATGCGAGTGAGTTAAAAAAAAATCGGATGAGTGAAAATAACGGTCAACCGCCAGGTGTTTATTCCAGCCGGTTATGATGGAATTAACCTCATTATTACCATGATGCAGTTTTTCGGGGTGAAGAATGATGTGCTTATCGGCATTTTTCAACAAGTCGGGCAGCACCGTTCCCAATACATGGTAACAATTACTGGTATGCTTGTCGAAATAATAATGCGATAAAAAATTCATAAGCGCTACGTTGCAAAATACCCCGTTTTGCTCAATATACAAACATTAAGTAATTATTTGAAATAGAATTTACCTGTAGTTAACCATTAACACAATTATTCGTACCATATCCATGATGAATAATTTGCTCAGCTTTATATCTTTGCAGCTTTTGAAACAACACTTGATATGAATTTTGTTGAAGAACTAACCTGGCGCGGCATGCTGCATACCATTATGCCGGGTACCGAAGAAATGTTAAATAAAGGCATGACTTCGGGATATATTGGATTTGACCCTACTGCCGATTCATTGCACGTAGGCCATTTAACCCAAATCATGACCCTGATCCACTTTCAGCGCGCGGGCCACAAGCCTTATGCTTTGGTAGGTGGTGCAACAGGCATGGTGGGCGATCCATCGGGCAAATCGCAGGAGCGTAATTTATTATCAGAGGATATCCTGAATCATAACCTGGAATCGGTAAAAGTACAATTGACCCGTTTCCTTGACTTTAACACCGGCGCCAACAGTGCCGAGATGGTAAACAATTATGATTGGTTTAAGAGCTTTACTTTTCTTGATTTTATAAGGGATGTTGGTAAACACATCACTGTAAACTATATGATGGCTAAAGAATCGGTAAAGAAACGACTTGAAGGCGATACCGGTATGTCATTCACCGAGTTTACTTATCAATTGGTACAGGGCTATGATTTTTACTACCTGTGGAAACACCATAACTGTGCCCTGCAAATGGGCGGCAGCGATCAGTGGGGTAATATTGTTACCGGCACCGAGCTCATCCGCCGTAAAGATGCGGGCGAAGCATTTGCTTTAACAACCCAATTGATCAAGAAAGCTGATGGCACCAAATTTGGCAAAACAGAAAGCGGCGCGGTTTGGCTGGATGCTGAGCGTACATCACCATACCAATTTTACCAGTTTTGGTTAAATACTACTGATGTTGATGCTAAAGCCTACATCCGCATATTTACATTGTTTGATCGTGAGGTTATTGAAGCCTGGGAAGTTGAGCATGACGCAGCTCCACATACCCGTATCCTGCAAAAAGCGCTGGCAAAAGATATCACCATCCGTGTACATGGCGAAGCAGAATACGAAAAAGCGATAAAATCGTCGGAGTTTTTGTTTGGCAACATCGGCATTGAATTTTTAAACGAATTGAATGATGCCGAAGTACTCGGCCTGTTTGCCGGCGTACCTAACTATACTATTTCGGCAGCCGAATTACAGGAAGGTATAAATGTTACCGATCTGCTGGCTGCGAAAACTTCGGTTTTCCCGTCAAAGGGCGAAGCCAAAAAAATGATAGCAGGCGGCGGAACGGCCATCAATAAAGTAAAAATTGCTTCGGCAGATGACACTTACCATACAGACTCATTAATTAACGGAAAGTTTCTTGTTGCTCAAAAAGGCAAAAAGAACTACTTCCTGATAATTGCAGAGTAGATTTACCTATTACAAAAAAGAAAGCCGCCTCATAAATCAATGAGGCGGCTTCTTTTTTTATACGGATCACATGAGCTGATTTCCATCCCCGGCATTTTCCAATTATAAAACATCCCAAAAACAAAAGAAGCTGCCCTTTTGGAGACAGCTTCTTTCATTTTTGGTTAAATATGATTACTTACCAAGCTTTGCTTTCAGATTTTCATCAATTGCAGCTAAAAACTCTTCGGTATATAAATAATCTGTACCATGCTCAACTTTTGGTTTAATAGTGATGGCCAAATCTTTTGTCATTTTACCGCTTTCAACAGTTTCAATACAAACTTCTTCCAACGCTTTGCAAAAGTCAATCAGTTCCTGGTTGTTATCCAGTAAGCCACGGAATTCCAAACCCCTTGTCCAAGCAAAAATTGATGCAATTGGATTTGTTGAGGTTGGTTTACCCGCCTGGTGCTCACGGTAGTGACGTGTAACTGTACCATGGGCAGCTTCAGCTTCCATTACGGTACCATCTGGTGTAACCAGGGTTGAAGTCATTAATCCTAATGAACCAAAGCCTTGTGCTACAGTATCTGACTGTACGTCGCCATCATAGTTTTTACAAGCCCAAACAAAGTTACCGTTCCATTTTAAGGCCGATGCAACCATGTCATCAATTAAACGGTGCTCATACGTGATGCCCGCATCAGCAAACTTTTGTTTATAATCTTCCTGGTAAATGGCTTCAAAGATATCTTTAAACCTACCGTCGTATTTTTTAAGGATAGTGTTTTTGGTTGATAAGTATAAAGGCCAGCCTTTCATCAATGCCTGGTTAAAGCACGCGTGTGCAAAACCCTTTATTGATTCATCGGTATTGTACATAGCCAAAGCTACACCATCGCCTTTAAAATTATACACTTCAAATGATTGCTCTGCAGCACCATCTTCCGGGGTGAAGGTAATGGTTAATTTACCTTTGCCTTTGGTTACAAAATCTGTAGCACGGTACTGATCGCCAAAAGCATGACGGCCAATACAAATTGGAGCTGTCCAGTTTGGTACCAAACGCGGAACATTTGCCATAACAATTGGCTCACGGAAAACAGTACCATCCAGTATATTACGGATAGTTCCGTTTGGCGAACGCCACATTTGTTTTAAGCCAAACTCTTCAACACGCTGCTCATCGGGAGTAATGGTTGCGCATTTTATACCTACGCCATATTTTAAAATAGCATTTGCGGCATCAACGGTAACCTGATCGTTGGTTTCATCGCGATACTCAATACCAAGGTCATAGTATTTTATATCCAGATCAAGGTAAGGGGTAATTAATTTGTCTTTGATGAATTTCCAGATTATCCGGGTCATTTCATCGCCATCCAGCTCAACTACCGGATTTTCTACTTTAATTTTTGACATATCTGATGTTGTTGTTTTATTTAAATGGCTTCAAATATATTAATTTGAGTTTATCAAATTAACTAAATAGCATATGAAAATAATTGATTTGATAATCCTGACGATTTATTAACACAGTTTATTGTTTTTATAAACAATGATGCTATTTTTATAAAATTAAACGTTAATAACCCAAGCCGGTTGCTAAACCAAAGCCCGGTTGCTTCATTATGGTAAAACTAATAGCAAAGATCACCCTGATATTATCCCTGTGTACAACTTCATTTTTGGCAAAAGCGCAAATCGGGTATGATTACGCCCAGTATGACATTGGTACAGCTGTTGGTCTTAATACTGCTGTTATGGCCGATGTAAATACACTTAGAATTGCACCCTCCATCCACTTTAATTTTAATTACAACCAATCTCCGTATGTTAACTATGTATTGGAACTGCAGGTTGGCCGTTTAGAGGGTGGAGATTCTGTTAAATCCTCATCGGGCAGGCAGTTTGAAAATCATTTTACATCTTTTTTATTCCGGGCACAGTTACAGGCCGGCGAATTTATAGATTACTCCGCAAGCCCGTTTATGAATGTGATGAAAAACTGGTATGTATCTACCGGTGTAGGCTACATTGCCAACCATATAGTAGCGAAAAGTCTTGACAAACGAAACCCTGCTTATGCAGTTGGAGATAATAATGCACAAGCACTATTTATACCCGCAAGGCTTGGATATGAGTTTAAGATTTATAATGACTATAACCAGCCCAGCGTTAAAATTGATATTGGGTATCAGTATAATTTTGTATTTAGTGACAACCTGGATGGCTACAGCACGCAGGCTTCCAATAAAGATGCTTACGCGCAACTAACCATAGGTGTAAAATTTGCAATTGGCGGAGTAACGTCCTATCGTAAACAAATTCATTATTAACCACAGGCTTATTTTATTTTTATTTTAGTGGCATTCTGTTGATTTTTTGGCAAGGTTTTTTCTGTATATTTAATATAAAATTCAAAGCTTATGAATAACTTGAATATTGATCCCGGCTACGAAGATGATGACGATGCATTAACTGATAACAGCAATGACGGGAACAGGACATTGAAAGATGACCTGGATGAAACTACAGTGGAAGAGGAAGACCTGAGCTATAACGCCGACGAGGATAGCTTTGAATATGATGTAAAAAGCGACGACCCCGATTACTACCATCCCGATCCATACAAAACATCAGTAAAAAACGGCGAGGATATGAACTCCACTTATGATGAAGCGAATCCTTACGATACTGCCGATGGCGAATACTCTGAAAAAAGATCAATTGAAACAGATGTAGATGATCTGGCTATGCACATTGACAATGGCAATATTACCGAGGTTGACCCTGTAGACGCCGCGCTGGCTCATACGCCCGAAGATGACAGGGATGATCTGGATGAAGAAGGCTACCCTAAGAATGATACCTTTTTTAAATAAAAAGGGGCAACTTTCTGAGTACAAAAACAGTCACTTTTTGTGCCTTTTATTCAGAAACAGGTAAAGTATGTTCTGTTTTGTACAATTTTCAGTTTTCTTATTATTGCGTATAAAAATCAATCCAGATCAAGATTGAAACGATTACGCAAGTCCATCAATTGCGGATTGCGTGATACCATGTGCTGAAATTTTTCGCTTGTTGTATAAGGCTTGCGTACAACCTTCTGTTCATCAACCCGCGCATTTACCTCAATAGTGAAGTTGTTTAGCTTGGCCCGTAAAAAATTATGCATTTCGGGCCGCTCCTCTTTAAATATGTTTTCCTGCACCTTATTGCCTACTAAAATCTCAAACTCATACGGCTTTATCATGCGTGGAGCGTTTGAGGTAAAAATGGTAACCAGGTTTTTCTTACCATCGGCCTTTACTTTAGCGGCAAAATCGCTCCAGTATCGCAAAAAACTATCCATGGTAAAATCCTCCCGGGCATCGCCCTTTAGGTAGGGATCTTCCTCTTCAAGCAATTCCTCCTCGGTTTTGCCGGTGTCTGTTAATGAGGGGATAGATAAAGAACCTAAACTGGGACTTGGGATAAATATTTTAGGCTTTTCGGTTATAATAGGGGCAGCTTCCTTTACCGGTGCCGAAGAAGTTACAGGCTCGGGCTTATTAACCGAAGGCTGTGCAGTTTTATTATAAACCGGGGGTGCATCGTTTAATACACCCGTTTCATGAATGATCTTAGGCTCCTGCGCCGGTGCTATTGCTGTGGTATCAGGTTTTTTTTTTAATGACCCTTCGGCGAAGGGCGTTGCGTTTAGCGGTGTAGTAGCCATATTAAAGGCTGATGGCAAATGGCACATCTTGAGCAAGGCCAGCTCAACCTGCAATCGCTGATTTTTACTCAGCTTATAACTAACATCGCACTGGTTGGCAATATTCATGGCCGAGAGCAGGAATGACACCGAGCCTGCCTGTGATTGCTGCAGGTATTTATTCTTGATGCCCTCGCTTACCTCCAGTAATTTTAATGTGGATTGATCCTTGCTTACCAGCAGGTTACGGAAATGTTCACTTAAACCGGCAATAAAATGCGCCCCATCAAAACCACGTGACAGGATCTCATCAAAAAACAACAATACTTTTGCCGTATCCTCTTTAAGCAGGCTTTCTGTTATGTTAAAGTAGTAATCATAATCAAGTATGTTCAGGTTATCAATAACAGAGCGGTAGGTTACCTTGCCGCCCGAAAAACTAACAATCTGATCAAACATCGATAACGCATCCCTTAAGCCACCATCGGCCTTTTGGGCTATAATGTGCAAGCCATCGGTTTCATAGCTGATGTTTTCTTTACCGGCAATGGACGCCAGGTGGCCGGCCATATCATCAACCCTGATGCGGTTAAAATCAAATATCTGGCAACGCGAAAGTATAGTGGGCAGTATTTTATGCTTCTCGGTAGTGGCCAATATAAATATGGCGTAATGAGGTGGCTCTTCCAGCGTTTTCAGGAACGCGTTAAATGCCGCCTGCGATAGCATGTGTACCTCATCAATAATATACACCTTGTACCGGGCAGCCTGCGGCGGTATGCGCACCTGCTCAATTAAACTGCGAATATCATCAACCGAGTTATTGGATGCCGCATCAAGCTCATGTACGTTAAAAGAATTACCGTTTTCAAAAGCTTTGCATGAGGGACATTCGCCGCAGGCTTCTCCATTGGGCTGTAAATTGGTACAGTTAATAGTTTTGGCCAATATACGCGCACAGGTGGTTTTGCCCACCCCACGCGGACCGCAGAACAAAAATGCCTGCGCCAACTGGTTATTTTTAATGGCATTTTTGAGCGTATTGGTTATATGTTGCTGACCAACAACGGTTTCAAAAGTAGCCGGGCGATATTTACGGGCCGAAACAATGAAATTATCCACAGCACGAAGTTAACAAGAAAATGCTTTAAGTTAAAGCACCAAAACATGAATGTTAAGATATTGCTTAATGGTTACTGCAGATCATCATCCGGCAGGTGATCATCATCCTCCGGATCGGGTTCATAAGTGTTATTCCCCACCCTTATCTCATGCAGGTCATTCTCGGCGTCAAGCCGATCGTCAAAATCCTCATCATCTTCATCATCCCAGTCTCCCTCAATAGCCCGGTCACTACCACCGGGAGACAACATAACTGTACTATTCAAAAAAAAATCGCCAATTAAAATCTCACTTTCTGTAAGCTGCATAATCAATATTTAGTAGTGGTACGCTTAATAACCTTGCAGGGTTTGTAAAACTCGTTAAATATTTAATTCTTTTCTCCTATAAAAAAGTTTTTGATGCCTTTAATATAACACCAAATGAATTATAAAGCAGGCCTCCCTTATCATAACCAATGTCATAACCAATATTATACCCGTTTTTTAATGGTCTTAAGCCCTCAAGGTAAGCAGAAAACTGATTTACTTTCTTAAAAGCATTTGGCGACGGCTGTTTAATTCCGCCAACGCCACGATAGGGTTCCGAACCTGTTGCGTACGTGCCATAGTTTTCTGAATAAGATAATTTACCGGTATAAAACCATTTAAACGCATAAAATTGCGCTGCTCCATAAAATGCTTTTACCCTGTTATTTATAAAAAATTGATTGTCGGACCTGACAAGATTACTACGGGCATCAAGTGTTGTGGTAATAAAAGGATTACCCAGGGCTAAATTTTTATATGACCAGCCCTGTAAATATTCATAATTATTGTAATAATCTTCTGCGCCTGATTTTGTGCTTTTTGAATCTAATGTACCGGCCTGATTAACACTGTAGAATAACTCAAATACCGCTTTTTTCCAATAAAAATTACTTGTATTATTTTTTTCATTATTAACTAAACTAATACCATTTAAGCCATCTTTTATATTAGCCAATGACCCTAAGGCCCCCTTATCATAAAAGCTTTGCCTATATATTAATAACGTAAGCGCATCAAACTTATATTCTGCCCCAAGATCCAACGAACCTAAATGATTACCAACTTTTGATCCCTGGTATACCTTGCCGGTAACAACATACTTGTACGTTTCCCATCCGGATAAATCAAACCTGGGAAAAACATGCTTTTCATCTCCCCATAATGCCTCATGGTTATAACCTGCCAGAAATTTAAATCGCCATGACGGTTGGCCTACTCTTACATAAACACTATTTGATAAAAAATAATTGGTGTTTTTCCCTGGTATTTTTCCTGTATTTACATGCACATCACCAACGTCTCCGTTTGCAAATGCACCCTTAACCGCAAATAACTTTCCCAAAATAGGTATACTATAGTAATTTGGTATACTCAAACTAATTTGCGGTATCCCAAGCGCATTGCCTGATACCGGAAACGAACCGGAAGATAAAGAATCTACCAGCCCAACAATATCTTTGGAGCGCCCGGCCTTTAACTCAAAAATACCCGCATGAGCTTTCACAAATCCTTCAACCAGTATAAACTGGCTGCCCTGGCCGATATTCCCTCTGCCTTCAAATGATGCTCCCCAACCAAACGTTTTGGTGGTATCATAATCCTTGCGGATTTTACCTATAAGACTACCAGATGTGCCTGAAAGCGGAATACTGCCGAATTGATTTGACCTTAGCCAGAATGGCACAACATCGTTGGTAGTTTCGACACCCTGCAGTTCCAGACTTGCATGAACATCCTTTACCTGTGCATTTACAACTAAATGAACGAGCAATATTGTCGTTAAAATCAATGTTTTCTTCATATCTATTTCGTTTTTAGATAATTAAGCACAGCATGCACCAATGTTATTTTTGTACTAAAACGTAAAAATTGTTACAAAATTGGCAAGCTTTGAATACTTTTTTTTCATATTTCATCAACTTACCGATTGCGTAACAACAACCTTGTGTAAATGTTTTGAAAAAAACTTAACGAAAAAGCAAAAAATCACCACGACTATATAAGTGCCTGGAGTAAATGGAATTGCAGCTTTTGGGTATGCTGCACCACCGCAATAATATTAATAGGAATGTATTGATTTTTTAATAATTATCACTACATTTGCAGCCCCGTAATAGCGGGTAATTAATTAAAAATCAAAGTATAATAATGCAACAGTACGAAATCGTGATCGTTCTAACCCCGTTGTTATCAGAAGAAACAGCTAAAGAAGGCATTGCCAAATTTAGCAAAATCTTAACTGATGGCGGAGCCGAAATTGTCCAGGAGGATAATTGGGGTTTGAGAAAATTAGCGTACCCTATTCAAAAAAAGACTACAGGGTACTATCACTTAACTGAATTTAAGGCTCCGGGTGATTTAATTAACAAATTGGAGATTGAATTAAGGCGCGATGAGCGTGTTTTGCGTTTCCTGACCATAGCGTTAGATAAACATGCCATTGCTTACAATGACAAAAAACGTAGCGGTGCCTTTAACAAGAAACCTAAAACAACAGAGGAGGCTTCAAACTAATGGCAAACGATCAAATTAAATACGTTACCGCTCCTAAGGTGGAGGATAACCGTAAAAAATACTGCCGTTTTAAAAAGAATGGTATTAAGTATATCGACTACAAAGACGCTAACTTTTTATTAAAGTTCATTAACGATCAGGGTAAAGTATTACCACGTCGTTTAACTGGTACTTCATTGAAATTTCAGCGTAAAGTGGCCCAGGCTGTTAAACGTGCCCGTCACATTGGTTTATTACCTTACGTTACAGATTCATTAAAATAATAGGAGATTTAAGAAATGGAAGTTATTTTAAAACAAGATGTAAAAAACCTGGGTGATAAAGACGATGTTGTAAACGTTAAACCAGGTTATGGCCGTAACTACCTTTTACCTAAAGGCTACGCCATATTAGCTACCGTAAGCGCTCGCAAAGTTTTAGCTGAAAACTTGAAACAAGCTCAGTTTAAACAAGAGAAAATCCGTAAGGATGCTGATGCGATTGCTGCCCGTTTAGAAGGTGTTAAACTTAACATTGGCGCTAAAGCCGGTGAAAGCGGAAAAATATTTGGTGCTATCAACACTATTCAAATTGCTGATGCATTGAAAAAAGAAGGCTTTGAGGTTGACCGTCGCCGTATCACATTTGATCAGGAACCAAAGTTTGTTGGTGATTATATCGCAAACGTAAACCTGCACAAAGAAGTTAAGGTACAGGTTCCTTTCTCAGTAGTAGCTGAATAATTTATATTTCGAAATCCTGATTTCTATTTCGGATTTTGAGTTTAATTTTAGATTTTTAAAAGGTGTTTTGCTTTGCAAAGCACCTTTTTCATTTAATAGAAACTTACTATAAATAGTGCAACGTAATTACAACTCTCCCCGAAAAACAAATTCAAAACCAGGCACCCGAACTTCAAAATCAAAAAGCAAGTTCGGTGGTATATTTAAGCTCATTTTTAGGGTAGTTAAGCTGGCATTTATACTATTTTTTGGCCTTAGCTTGTTTGGTGTACTGTTATTCCGCTTTGTGCACCCACCCTTTACCTGGCTTATGATTGAGCGGGGCTTTCAACAAAAAGCCCGCGATAAGGATTGGAAGATTGATAAGCAATGGAAAAGCTTCGACGAAATATCTGATAACGTGAAACGCGCCGCCGTAGCTGCCGAAGACCAATCATTTTTAGAACACCATGGTTTTGATTTCCATGCGATTGAAAAAGCGATTGAAAAAAACCAGCACAGCAAAAAACTGATAGGTGGCAGTACAATATCACAACAGGTAGCTAAAAATGTTTTTCTATGGGAAGGTCGCTCCTTATTGCGTAAAGGCGTTGAAGCCTACTTTACGGTGCTGATAGAAGTTTTCTGGAGCAAAAAACGCATCATGGAAGTTTACCTCAACGAGATTGAAATGGGCGATGGCATTTACGGCATTGAGGCGGCATCACAGGCCTACTTCCATAAGCCGGCATCTGATCTTACCAAACATGAGGCGGCGGCCATAGCTGTTATTTTTCCAAGTCCGCTTAAATGGTCGGCAACTAACCCTACCCGTTATTTAAAACACAGGCAATACCTCATCATGAAAAACATGAAGAGACTGGGGCCTTTGGATTTTTAAAATAAAGAAAAATTACAGTTTTATCCTTTTTTTGAAATCCTAACGATTGGTGTTTACTGCCAAAAGTTTAAGTTGTTGCAGCGCCTGCAGTGCTTTTTTATTATTCCCCGGATCGTTCTGCTCAAATTTTATACTATCGGCGGCGCTATAAAAAGTGAGGATATTTTGCTGCATATCGGGAGTTATGCATGCAAACTTGCCATCCTGCAGTTTCAGCAACCATTGGTTATAGGTTTTATCAGCAAGTGGGTACTCATCAGGTTTAGTCTGCTTCCCTGTATCAAAATCAATATTACTGAGCTGCAATTTATGGTTCCCTACCCTTGTTAAGGCAATAGAATAGTTAGTCAAAATACTATCCATACTTGTTATAAACAAATTTTCGCTGGCCACGCCCGGGTATTTAAATTTGAATTTTTTAAGTGGCCCTACCTTAGGTAATATTTTTATCATAAAAGCGACCGCACGGGCTTTAAAATCCGGACGGGCATAATTACTACCAAACTCGTTGTTGAACATTTTCCGGGGCATTCTGTACCTGAAACTGCCGCGTTTTACCAGCGGATCGACTTTCAATATATCTTCTTTTTTAGATTGCCAGGCATTATGAATTATCGCCGGGAATAAATTGCGCACCCCCCATCTGAATGTAGCAACGCTGGATTCAAAGCTTGGGAACAGCTCATTAAGATTTTGGCCGTAAACTTTCAGGAAAGCCCTTTCAAGTACCGGTTTCGACATAGAGAAGCCAATAAAGTCATGATAAGCTATTGACGCGTAATGCCCTTTGGCTGTTTGTATGGCATCATATGCCAATTCCATTCTGCTGTGCGAAGTATGGTCATCATTATAGGTAACTACTGCGCCAAATTTTTGCTGAAGAACTGGATTACCTAAAGGAACCGAACGATTAGTAGCCAGCGAATGGCCATATTGATCGGCCATATAATGTGATAACGCGCCAAGTGCAAAGGCATATTCATCCAGGTTTTGTGATTCGTCAATTAAAGTAGTTATAAAATCACCACTGCGCACATAATGAAGCAGATCAGTAAAATAAGGATCACCAAATGGCATGTACCCCATATCTGCCACCAGGCAACCTCCATAAGCAAAAGCATGGGCTTTTTTTAAATCAGCGATACTTGAATTAGGGTATCGTTTTAATAGCAACGGCTGTATTTTACCCATCCATTCCGCATCAACTATAGCCTCATGCGCCAGGATTGAAAATCCTCTTGAGGAAGACGCAAGCATCATAAAAAAAACAATTACAAGGAGATACTTAAAAAGAAAGGGAGCCTTCACGATAGCAATATATGCAAAATAACAACAAGCAATATCATTTGTTTTATGCCAATGATGTTATACAAAGGCGACTACCAACAAGGCTGCTTATCTTCTTTTACTCATTATTTATACTTCCAGTGTCTTGATTTACCTTCGGCAAGCCACCCGGCGGCTGTTTCCATACGTTTTTGGCGTGTGGCTTCGCTTTTGGCATCAATTATCCACTCCACGTATTCTTTTTTATGCGAGTAGCTCGATCTGTCAAAATTAAGGCTGGCATTGGGGTAAGCCGTTAAAAATTCCGTGAAATATTCAGGGATAACCAATTCGGTTTTAGGGGCCGAAGCCTTTTTTACCGCTTCGGGAGTTTTTTTACCGCTTTCATTAAAGGCAATGGCCTGCAGTATAAAATCCTGCAGAATCTCTTTTGAAGGCAGGTCTTCTATTTTGGTGATGCGGCCAAAGCTGCCGGCAGAACCATCGCCAATGCTTAATGCATTATTAGGGTCATTTAACAATGTTGCCTTCCAAAAACCGAATGCGCAATGTTCTTTGAAAGCTACCATTTGACAAACCACGCCTTTGTAATCAAAAAATGGAAAACCCCATTTAATCGCTTCGGTTAATAATGGAGAAGTTTCATGAACTAACTGCCGCAAATAAGTAAGTATTGGCTTTGCAAATTCGGGCGACTTTTCAATGTAAGCATCTACCCTGTTATCATATTGTTCCATAAAATAAATTTAATAACAAATGACTTAATTTCAAGCAGATGTGCAACCAAAATAACACACCATGCGTCTAAGGTTATGGAAGAACAGATCAACAGTACGCAAATCAATATCAAGCTATGTTATCAACATCATTGAAACTATCCCTGGGCACATTAATCATGGTATTACTGTTACAGCCTTGTTACTGCCAGGTAAAAAGCACATCGCCAAATCCTTTTACTGATAAAGACATGGTTTCATGGGATTACAGCTCAAAAGTGATTGGAGAAGATTATACGATATATGTACATTTCCCTCCCGGATACGATACAACCAAAACAAAATACCCGGTACTGTACATGACCGATGGCGACTGGAACATGACCGTTGCCATGAACTGCTTTAATATGCTGAGGCAGGATTATGAAACCACCGAAGCCCTTATTATAGGTATTGGCTACGGCAGCAGGCCAAACAAACGAAACCGCGACCTTGACCCAAAAACCGGCGGACCAAATTTTTTATCATTTATTGAGCAGGAAGTAATCCCTTTTGTGCAAAGTAAATACCGGGTAAATGATAATAAAGCTTTATATGGCTACTCCTTTGGCGGTATGTTCACTACTATGGTGCTGTTTCAACATCCGGGCTTATTTAACATGGTGTTCATAGGCGCACCGGGGAACAGCGGCAGCGAGTTGATACCATCGGCACAAAAATATTTTGCCAGTAATAAGGACCTTAACTGTAAGGTGTTTGCCGGCGTAGGGTCCTACGAGCACGAAACGGCCCGAAATATTGAGCTATTTAAAAGCTACATGGAAAAGCAGAACTGTAAAAGTCTTGAAATTGCAACGGCGATAACCCCTAACGCGGGTCACGGTGCGGCGTTGGCACAGGTAATGCAAAACGCAATAGCCTTTGCCTACTGTAAAAAACACAAAGTAACCCCGGTACCGGTAAAGGAGCTTGAGCAATATACCGGCGATTATACCATAACTGATAACGCCAGGGATAAATTTAAACTATACCTGGAGGGTAATAAACTTTACTTTAAGCAGAATGACCAATTACCTATTGAATTTGCTCCGTATGCAAAGGATTCGTTTTTTATGCAGGAGAATGAAAGGGCTGATATTACCTTTAAAACAGCCGGGGGTAAAATGTACATGTTGTTTAGCTTCCCCAATGAAAAACCAACACGACTGGATAAAACCAAATAGCTTATGATGATCTTTAACTAAGCAGGGCCTTAGTTATTGAATAACCAGATCCCTGAATAACTGAATATGCCAGCTATTTTTAAAAGGCACTTCCCATTTGCTTTCCAGCTCGGTTAAGTTTTGTACCATGTTGTTGTAAACAATGGTTTCGGTATTTATTTTGCCTTGTTTAAGCATATCTTCAAACGCATGGCGCGGCAATGATAAAATCTCCTCACCATCGCGATAAGCCAGGTTAAATCGATCAAATAAATTGATGTTAAAATGCTGCTCTATCTGCTTCATAAAATGAACCGATTTATCAATTGAGCATCCGCTGGCGCCAGCCTGGCTTTCGTCTACAATCAAAATCAAAAAACGATTGTACCGCACCTCTCCTTTGGCCTTTAGCTGGTTGTTGTGAGCCGTCCAACCAGTGGCAAATTTATCAAGCTCCTGCTGGATCAGAAATACTTCCTGGTCGGTTAATTTTTTATCGGCCTGGTATATCCAAACTCTTGATTGTTGAGAAAATTCCATTTGCAAAAATATCAATTTATTAACTTCGGGTTACATTTTGTTGTCATGAAAACATCAATCTTGCAACCAATTAAAAAAAACACGGTAATTATAGCAATATTGGCCTTCAGCGGCTTCATTTACGGGTTTAAACCGGGTATCGATGAACTGGAATGGCTAAGCTGGAGCAATAAATGCCTTGTTGAATCATATAACCCTGCACCTGATATCCAGCTAAAAAAGTGGGAGATCACCCTTACTAACGATTACTTTTTGCGCTTAAGAAAAACTTATCCACATGGCCGGCAGGAGTATTTTTCATTCAATTTGCACCGGCTCAACAACGTTGAATACCAGGGAAATGACACAACAGGAACCCTCAAATTAAGTACAATAAACGACGATATTATTGTACAAACCTATGAAGACCCCAAGGGTGATATTGACTCCATGGCAACCACTTTAGAATTGCCGGTAAAGAACATGAGCCCGGTACGTTTAGATAGCCTAAAAAACGCCCTAAATTATTTTAAGATAAAAGGTTCATAAACCATTGGCCCCCACCGGAGGTCGCCAATATTAAGCAATGCTTAATAATTTATTCAGGCGATTCGCTGATCTCGCCTATAAATTCACTTATACTACTGTAGTTTTTAAACGCGATGGCCGAATTAATAACGCTTAACCGGTTAAGAATATCAAGCGCCACCTGTAAAGCATCAATTTCTTTTCCAAGCATATTTGCATCCCAGTTAATGCCGGCCAAAGTTTCATTCTCGGCCATACCCACACACCAGCTTTCTAAAAATTCTGCCAATGGAATTTCTGTCGGAACGTAACTACGCCAGTCGTCCCTGGCACAAATTTTAGCATAAGCCCTTTCCGACCAAAATGGCACCACAGTAACTTCTTCATTATCATGCGAATGAGAGTTTGCCCATCCTGTTTTGCTCATTAGCGCCCACACCAGTTTTGTGGCTGCTACTCTTTCTATAAATAATTGATACTTTGATTCAATTGCTGCGGTATCCTGTAACATATCTTTTTTATTAAAAACAATCATTTAATCATTCTCTGCCTCCATTAAACTATTCCAGAGAGCAGCACCATCCCAAACATCAATAGCCCCGACAGCTCACATTCATTGAGCCCGCCTCTGCGCAGGCATTACAGGCGATACAAGGCCCACCATTCCTTCTCGACAGGAAACAGCACCATAGAAAGCATAATCCCCTCACAGCCCCCTTTACTTGCCTAAATGAGCTAACACATACCATAGTCGCCCGCTCACGGATATACACTTCAAAAAAGGCAATGAATAAAGCCTGTTCAATCATGATACCTGCATGGTAGCTTTTCAAAGTTAAATTCAATTGTTGATACACAGAAATGTTTTTAAAGTGAAAAAAAATAACAAAAGCTAAGTACCTGATTTATTGAAAGATTGTTCAAAATATGCGACTATAGCGCTATAAATTCAAACTTTTTTCAAAAAATAATTTCCAAACTCGAAAAAGAAAACTACATTTGCACTCCCGAAAAGAAGGTATCATAGCTCAGTAGGTAGAGCAAAGGACTGAAAATCCTTGTGTCGCTGGTTCGATCCCAGCTGATACCACAGAAACAGAAATCCTCTTAGTTAACGCTAAGGGGATTTTTTGCGTTTAACCGCCTTTCCTGACATGCAACGACTTTTTTGAGATCAGTCCGAAAATTCACATCGCCCCGTATCTAATTAGATGGTTTTTTCTCTTTAAATAAATCATTAACAAGCTTTTAATGATTTACTAACAAATTGCTTATCATATATATTATTTGTAAGTTTATGTAATCAATTGTATTATTTATGGTGGTAAAATTTTAGGCATTTATTTTGTCCTTACTTGGCTTTTTTATTAAATAATTAAGTTATCAACCGCCAAAAAGAACCTCCACCAGACGAAATAAATTTCTATATCATATTAAAACTTAAACATTATGAACAAGATTTTAATTTTTGCAGCTTTATTTAGCTTATTGATTTTGGGATGTAAGAAAAAAGAGAAGTCTCCTGAGGCAAGCCTGTCGGGTGCGTATGAACTTGAAAAACAAGTGCTCGATCGAGGAGGCAAAGACTCTACTATTAAACGAACTCAAGTTAAAATCTATACAGATCGTAACTATGTATACGCCAGTATAGTTCCTGATTCATCTGTTGGGTTTGGTGTTGGCACTTATACACTTGACTCGGCTAACCGACTTAAGGAACATAGTATTTATACCAGCAGAGCGCTTGACTCATCCCTAACCTATAATCTTGAGATTACAAGAAAACCTGGTGGTTATACCCAAGTCATTCCCGACTTTGCCACAGTAAAAGGTGTAAAATATGCATTGAAAGAAGATTATAAAAAATTCCCGCCAGCGGATAGCTCAGTGCTTGATGGTTTGTGGAAAATGGAAAGAACCTATACAATAAAAGGCAAGGACACGATCCCAACTGATGTAACGCAGTATAAAATATTCTGGGGAGGACATTTTATTTTCATACACAGGTTCCTTCAGAATAAGGAAAAAAACATCTTTAAAAATGGATTTGGTACTGGGGTATTTACTTTTAGTAATGATACGCTTAGGGAAGAAGAGCAAATATCAAATTACCGGCTTCTTCAGGGTAATAAATTTACTGTTAAAGTCACGATGAATGGTCATGACGAATATACCCAGGTGATTAATAGTGCAACAAATGGCCAATCTGTAGAAATATACAAGCGTGTCAAATAAAAATTCCTTACTTAACCTTGTGTCACTGGTTCGATCCCAGTTGATACCACACTTTCAAAAGCTTCTTAGTTAATTCTAAGAGGCTTTTTTTATGTTGTTAAACGCCGCTGTAAACTCCAAACGCAGTTTTCGGGGATCAAGTGGAATTCTGGGGGGCTAGGTTTCTAAGCATAGATATTAACTAAGCGGAAAAGAAAGAAAATAGTGTCTCTAACACCTCTGAAAGTGGCCGGAAACGCTTTTAGGTATAAAACAATGATATTGCGGCTTTAATGGAAAACCTCTCCCATTCCATGTAATGACTTAACCGAGTTTGCAATTCTTCTAAAAAACGGTTCGAATTCTTTCCAATCTGAGCAGAAGAACTAATTCGAGATTTTGTTAAAACGCAATAAGCGAACCCCCATTAGGTAAGGCATGATAAAAGGGATAGCGGGAACAGCTGCCAGATAGCCAGCTGTAGAGAACGGTTCCGGTATGGTTGGTGGTAAAATAACCAACACGATACCTATAAATGCAATGACAAGATACCAGCAACTGGCGCGGATGCTCAGAATGTGTGTCTTTTTGAGCGCAACGGCGAAAAGAATTGTGGCTAAGTAAATTGAGGCTACCTCAACAACAGAAATCACGTAAAAAAACATTTTGACGGGCGGATACCAATCCGGCCTTTTACCCACCGGCAATGTTACAAAAAACCGAAAGACATCCGTAAGATAATAGCCCCAGAAAGCCATATTCAGTATAAATAGTGGGATGGCAATCCCTAAAACCGTAAACCCTAAAATTGAATATATGTGTTCTCCTTGATCTTGCAATTTTGTCTTCAGTAGAGCGAAACCCATTAGTGCACTGATGCCCCCGAACATCAGGATGGTGTATCTAACCTGTTGCTCTGCAGAAGCTGCCAGCCACCCCACCATTGTAGCTGGCGGTGGTCCCATACCGGCGAAAATAGAGAATAGCATCCAAGGAATAATTAGGAGTAAACCAGCACTGATCCAGCCTTTGGATTTAATTTCCCCGGCATTTGGCATACGTTTAGTAAGTTGCCTAACCGCCATAATTATCAAACAGATATTTACGGCCCATAAAGGTAAATATATAAGAAAACTTACCTTCCCTATACCGAATCCAATTGCTGCTACTATCGGTGGTAATAGGTATAAGTAAATCAATCCTAATTTTTGCAATCGGGTCATAGCCTTCAATAACTGATCAATAAATTTATAAACTTTTATTAAACTTAACTAACTGCTGGGCTATGGCTTGAACTTTCTCCATCATTTAATAAACTTTTAAAAATAAAAACAAATTTTAACGATTAGAATTTAGGAAATCCATAATCAGACAAGAAATAGTTCGAGATTTTTAAAATAGCCCATACACCTTCAAAAGTGCCGTCAGAAATTCCAAACGCCTGTATCTTTTTTTCAAGAACCCAAATAACAAAACTCTTACAATCAAACACTTAAAAGATACTATCAAATTCTATTATCGGTAGCAGCCTATCAAAAGTCAGCAAATAATTCATTAATTTAGCTTCTGTATCGGCTGGATATTATATCACGCCTTACTCCAATAATAAATCGTTAGCGATTAGGGAATTGTCATTTGCCAACTGTAAATAACCTGCGAGTGTTATGTTTCAACAATTCTACGAGCCGCATCCGGCCTTAAAAGAGTTTGTAAACAACATCATGATTCATGAGGTAAAGTTTGAGGCGGCAAAAAAAGTGCCCAATTTTTCTATTCCACCGCTTCCCGAAAACTGCTTATTCTTTTATGTAAGGGATGTTGTGGAGGCGGAGTGCGTACCCACAAAAAAAAGGGAAACGCTTTCATCATCCATCATAACCGGCCCCCAGGTTAACAGACAAATTATCATCCCGGGAGGGCATCATTTGATGATAAAGGTGGGATTCCAGCCCGGTGGCTTGTATCGTTTTTTAGGTATCCCAATGAATGAGCTTTTATGCAATGATGCATTTGATGCGCTGGATCTGCTGGGAAATGAAATGAACGAAATAAACGAAAGACTATGCGAAGCTGGTTCTTTTTCCGAAATGAAAATGATTGTTGAAGGTTTTCTGCTAAAACGTGCAGGAAAACTAAAACAGATCTTGCCCATTGATCGTGTATTTCCGCGGATTATAAAAGAACGCGGATTACTTAAAATAGACCAGCTGGCATCCCACGCCTGCTTAAGCACCCGGCAATTTGAAAGGGTATTTCAACAACGGATAGGCTTATCGCCCAAACATTTCTCCCGTTTGGTAAGATTTGCCCAGGCCTGGATTATTAAAGAACAACAGCCTGGCATTAGCTGGATAAACATTGCGAATGAATGCGGATATTTTGATCAGATGCACCTCATACGCGACTTTCATGAATTTGCAGGCGTCAACCCCTCATCGATTGAAGCGGATCTTTTAAAATCACCCACGAAATTTTTTAACCGACTCTTCTGCTAAGACGTCGTTTTTGTACTATGTGTTTCCCTTCTTTCGGGGATACTTTTACATAAAAACAGTTAGTTATGAAAAAGGCACTTACAACAACCATCTGCTTATTGATAAGTGGGCTCATATTTGCTCAGGATCGCACCAAAGATGAAGCAGCCATCGACAAGCAGGTTGATGCTATGATATATAGTTGGAACAATCATAATTATGATGATTTGAAAAACTATACTACAGAAAATACCGATTGGGTAAATGTGGTAGGCATGTGGTGGAAAGGACGAAAGCAGTCACAATATGCACACCAGGTATATCATAATACAATTTTTAAAACAGCGGTATGCGAGAAAACATCTGTTGCCATTCGCTTTGTAACAAATGATGTGGCGATAGCCCACCTATTTTGGCATTTTTCTGACCCGCACCCCGTTCCGTTACCTGACGGGAAAAGCCCCAGTCCGACTGATGGCCTGGCAACCATTGTATATGTGAAACAAAACGGAAAATGGCTAATGGATGCCGCGGAAAATGTTGTAATTGATAAAGGAGCACAACCGTTTGACCCGGTGAAACAAATGCCGAAGGACTAAACGTGATTAATAAATCCTCCGGCTAACACAAAAAAGCTTCTCAGTTAAATTAACGCTAAGTAGCTTTTTTGTGCCATACCTCTAATTGCATTTTGTAAATCTTCTCATCATTGCCTATACTTCAACCATGGCTTTAATAACTCCGTTGGCCGGGTTTAGCCAGCTTTTAAACTGATCTTTTACTTCATCAAATGATACCCGGTGCGTAATATAAGTTTGTGGATTAACCTGCCCGCTTTTCATAGACCTGATCACGTGCTCAAAATCCTGCCGGGTAGCGTTGCGGCTGCTCATCAGGGTGGCCTCGCGTTTATGAAACTCCGGGTGACTAACTATAATATCGCCCCGCTGCAAACCTACCAGTACATACCTGCCACCATGTGCAAGGTATTGGAAAGCACCATTTATGGCGTTTTGATTGCCGGTTGCATCAATTACCACGGTAGGCATATCGCCGTTGGTAATTTCATTTAATCGTGCCAGGGTATCTTCGTCCTTTACGTTTATGGTATGGGCAATTTTCAGGTTATCCTTGCAAAAAGCCAAACGCTGCGTGTTTACATCGGCAGCTATTACCGTTGCCCCTGCTATACGCGCAAACTCCATAATACCCAAACCAATTGGCCCCGCGCCAATAACCAGTACAAACTCTCCGGGTTGTACTGCGGCCCGCCGTACGCCATGCGCACCTATAGCCAATGGTTCAACCAGTGCCAGCTCATCAAAGCTAAGCCCTTCGCCATGCACCAGTAAACGGGAGGGTACCTGCAGGTATTCGACCATGCCGCCATCAGTGTGTACACCGCAAACCTGTATGTTAACACAGCAATTGGGCTTACCAGAGCGGCAGGCTATACAGTGCCCGCAATTAAAATAGGGTATAAATGTTACAGCTTCTCCTTTTTCAAATCCATCCTCGCCACCTGCATCAAGCAATTCGGCTGCAAGCTCGTGGCCTAACACACGCGGATAGCTGAAAAAAGGCTGCGTGCCTTCAAACGCATGCAGATCGGTTCCGCAGATGCCTATTCGTTTTATTTTAAGCAAAGCATTGCCAGGTTTAAGTTCAGGAACATCGGCAGCGCCGTATTCCAATTGGCCAGGAGTTATACAGGTAAGTATTTTCATTATGTTATTTTAAATAAGAATCAAGAGTTAAGAGTCAAGAATCAAGAGAAAACAACAGTAAGCTAATCTATGCCCGACTCAATAATGTAAAGTTTTTGGAAAACTTTTATATTTTGACGTTTTTGGCTGTCTTGATTCTTGACTCTTGATTCTTGACTCTTAATATTGTTAGTAATTGTAAATCTATTTATAAGGATACTCCGCGTTTCCACGGGATAAAATCGTCCTGGCCGTGCCGTACCGCGCTTACTTCAATTTCTCCGCTAGCTACTTTAATAACATAGTCCAGTATCCTTTCTCCTGCCTGTTCAATGGTTTCGTCACCTTCAACTATGGTACCGGTATTAATGTCAATGATATCGCTCATCTTGTTAAACAAGGTTGTGTTTGTGGCAATCTTCACAACCGGAACTATCGGGTTGCCGGTTGGCGTACCCAAACCTGTTGTAAACAAAACCACATTAGCTCCAGAGCCAACTTCGGCCGTGGTTGATTCCACATCATTGCCGGGTGTACACAGCAAATTCAAACCTGGCTTGGTAACTTTTTCAGGATAGTCAAGCACATCGGCTACCGGCGATGTGCCACCTTTTTTTGCAGCACCCGCTGATTTAATGGCATCTGTTATTAATCCGTCCTTTATATTACCCGGCGATGGGTTCATATAAAAGCCTGATCCCGCTTCTTCGGCACGCTGGCTATAGCTGCTCACGAGGCTGGCAAAACGTTCGGCTTTGTCTTTATCCAGGCAACGGTCTATCAGGTTTTGTTCAACGCCGCACAGTTCAGGAAATTCAGACAAAATAACCGAACCGCCAAGAGTCACCAACAGATCTGAAGTATAACCGATAGCAGGGTTCGCCGAAATTCCGGAAAAGCCATCAGAGCCACCGCACTCCAGGCCAATAACAAGCTTACTTAATGGCGCTGGTTTACGGGTAATTTTGTTAGCCTGCATTAACCCGGCAAGGGTTTGCCGGATGGCCAACTCCATCAGGTCGGCTTCTTTACCGGTTTTTTGCTGATCCAGGATATACAGTGGCTTATTAAATTCAGGCGAGCGTTTATTGATCTCCTCCTGCAAGGTTCTTACTTCTGCATTTTGGCATCCCAGGCTCAATACCGTAGCACCCGCCACATTGGGGTGTGTAATATAACCTGCCAGTAAACCGCATAAGGTAGTGGAGTCCTGTCGTGTGCCGCCGCAACCGCCGGTATGTGATAAAAACTTAATACCATCTACATTAGGGAACAGCTTATTACCTGTACTTTGAGCGGTATCGCCATCAATTTCGGTATATAATACTTCATTGATCTCTCCGCCCGCTTTAATCATACCTATCAGTTGCTGGGCTTTTATCTCGTAGGTTTTCTTTCGTCCATAGCCCAAAGGTTTTACCAGCGCTTCCTGCAATACTTCAATATTGCGATTCTCGCAAAACACCATCGGAACCACCAGCCAGTAATTGGCAGTACCCACGCTACCATCTTCGCGGTGATAGCCGTTAAAGGTTTGGCTTTGCCATTTACTTACATCGGGTTTGTGCCAGTCGGTATGGCTGCTGCCGGTTAAAAAACTGCTGGCCGCATGCACTACATTGCCGGTGGATAGCAAACCACCAACCGGGATAGGACTTTTTGCCTTACCTACCAAAACTCCGTACATAATAATCTCCCCACCTTCTGGAATATCCGCAATGGCAAATTTATGTTTGGCCGGAATGAAGTCAGTTAACGTATAACCATCGCCTTTATATTCAACCTCTTCGCCGGCCTGCAAATCAACCAGGGCTACCAGTACATTATCGGCAGGATGGACTTTTATAATTTGTTGTTTCATTGTTTTAATTTTGATAGTGTAGCAATCCTTTATCCATTATTGATCTGTTTAAATTGCTCAGTCACGGCTGCTGTAAAGCCAGGCAAAGCGCTTAGGTCTGCATCCCACAGGTCTTTACTTTTTAGGATGTTTTCAATTACAACATTACTATCCCCGTTTTCCCAAACCTTTGCGAAATAGGCGGCCTGGCTATCTGTAACTTTATATTCCTCTGCATTAATAGTACCTGTATATAGCCCCTCGTCCCCTGCTTTAACATGCATAAAACGGATAAAGGCAGCAAAACCTAATGCAATACATGCCGGTACCTCATTCTTCAATTTATAATAGTTTAATAATAACGGAATAACCCTCATTTTAATTTTAGTAGAGTACTGTACCGAGATACTTAACCACTCATGCCTGATATATGGATTGCGAAACCTATCCAAAACCTTGTTTGCAAAATCAGCAGCAACTACATCATCAATTTTATATGGAATAGCAGGCCTGATCTCCTCAAACATTAACTGCGTAATAAACTTTGTAAACTGTTCATCACCCATTGCTTCTTTAACAGTTTTAAATCCTGATAAGTAGGCAAACGCACAACAAAGCGTATGTGTGCCGTTAAGCAGGCGCAATTTCAACTCCCTGAACAATTCAATATCGGGCGTTATCACTACGCCTTCATCTGCCTGGTAAAATGATAACACATCTTTTATTTTGCCATCGCCCTCGATAGCCCATAAACTATAGGTTTCGGCCATGATGCCAAGGTTATCGGTGTAGCCATTTTTCGCCTCCAATTCCTCGCCCGAAGCCTTATCCGGTCGCCCTGGTACAATTCTATCCACCAATGAATTACAGAAACTATTGCTATTTTCCAGCCAGTCCATAAAAGCGGGTTCCAGTTTGTTAAGGTGGGCTAGTTCCAATACAATAGCTTCCAGTTTTTTCCCGTTATCAACAATAAGTTCGGTAGGGATAATAACCAGGCCGCTATCCGTACTGCCATTAAAAGCCTGGTATCGCTCATATAAAACAGCGAGTAGCTTACCCGGGAATGAAGCTGGCGGGTGCTTGCGCACATCCTCTTTAACCAGTTTAATACCAACTTCTGTAGTGTTGGATATCACAACCTGCAACTCAGGGCTTTTAGCCACTTCCAAAATTGCCTCCCATTCATTAGCGGCAGATAAAACCCGGCTTATGGCCGATGAGATAATCTGCGTGCTTACTTCCTCCCCATTTACAATGCCCTTTGAATAAATGGTGTACAAATTATCCTGCTTATCAAAATCATCAACTGTGCCTGTATCTGTTGATTTTACCACAACCACCCTGCCGTTAAAAATCCCTGTACGGTTGGCTTTATCAATAAAGTAATCGGGCAGGCCCCTTAACAGCACTCCGGTACCAAATTGCAGCACTTTTTCTGGCAATTCAAATATTTGCTCACCGGGTATTTCAAGTCCTGGTACGTTTATTCTTTTCAGGTTATATTTTGATAAGATCATATTGTTTTTATTGGGGTAATTTTTTAATTAATCATTGTTTTGAAATGATGCTTTTACCGACATGTTTTTTCTACAGATAATTTGATAACGCCTTACAATTGGTAATGGATATTAATTTTGACCATGCCGATAGCATGGAGGCTTAAAATTCCTAAGCAAGATTAATCGCTCTTGAGTACAAAAAAAAGTATCTGGCCAACTAAAACTGCGCAAACGTTTCCGGGAACGTTTGCACGGTTTTAAAAGCTGTTTACAAAAGCATGCTCACACCAGCTTTTTACAAAAAACAGGTATGTAACAAAAAGCCCTAATATTTGAAACTGTTTGGTGTTAACCGTACTTTGCAGGCTCAAAGGACCAAATTATGTTTGAATCTTATACCATTAAGGACATAGCAAAGGCTTTGGGTGTATCAACATCAACTGTATCAAGAGCTTTAAAGGGTAGCTATGAAATAGGCGCCGAAACTAAAAGACTGGTTCAGGAGTTTGCCGAAAAGGTAAACTACCGCCCAAACCCCATAGCATTAAGCCTTAAGGACCAAAAAAGCCATTCCATTGGTGTTGTAGTATGCGAGGTAGCCAATGATTATTTTTCGCAGGCTATTAATGGCATCGAGTCCATTGCTTACAATCTTGGTTACCATGTTATTATCACCCAAACCCATGAATCATTTGACCGGGAAACAGTAAACGTGCAGCACTTACTTTCAAGGCATGTTGATGGCTTACTGGTTTCCCTATCTACTCAAACAACCGATACTTCACAATACAAGTATTTACACGAAAAAGGTTTTCCAATTGTATTTTTTGACAGGGTAGCTACCGATATTAATACCCACAGGGTAGTTGCAAATAACTTTAAGGGGGCATTTGACGCTACAGAACTTTTAATAAACTCGGGCTTTAAAAAAATAGCACACCTTACCAGTTCAAATAATTTATCAATAAGCCACGAAAGATTTGATGGCTTTAAAGCCGCAATGGACAAACATGGCCTGGAATTTAACCCCGGTTATTTAAAACATTGTGAGCACGGGGGTATGATTTATGATGAAATAGAATTTGCCGTAAAAGCCCTGTTAGCTATGGACGACCGCCCCGAAGCTATTTTTATAGCCGCCGACCGGCTTACCATCAGTTGTGTATCTATATTAAAAAAACTGGGGGTCAAAATACCGGGGGATATTGCATTGGCAGGCTTCACCAACTCTGATGTGGTTGAACTATTTGATCCGCCATTAACCGTTGTTCGCCAGCCAGCGTTCCAGATAGGACAAAAGGCTACAGAAATGCTTATTAAAACCATCGAAAGCAAGTGGCCAGTTGAAGAGTTCACCACAGAACGAATGGAGACCGAACTGATTGTTCGGTCATCATCCCAAAAGCTGTACTAAGGTGATTTAATAAAAAAAAGCATCCGCTTCTGAGAATGCTTTTTAATTAACTATTAACTGCTTAAAGAACGAACGAAGACTTTTTATAGTAACCCATCCAACTCATACAACTCATTGTATCGCATAAGCTTTTAACCCGGCATCAAGGTATTTTAAGTAACTAAGCGGATCATAATCTGCCCCGCCCGGCGTTACCAAAGGCTCCTGTGTATCCGGATTAAGCAGCACATAAAATGGCTGCGAATTGGATACGAATTTGGAGGTTTGCAGGTGACTCCATTTATTGCCTATGGTTTGAATTTTCCGGCCTTCGGGAGTGGTAGTCTGCTCCTCTTTTGCCAAATCTGTTTTGTCATCAACATACAATTGGATAAGTACATAATCTTGCGTGATACGCTGATATACCTGTTTATCCGGCCATACGTTAGCTTCCATTTTGCGGCAGTTAACACAGGCATGGCCTGTAAAATCAATCATCACCGGTTTGTGCATCTTTTTGGCGTAGGCTATTCCCTCCTCATAATCAAAATACGGATCAAAGCCTTTTGGCTTATCAAACAGATCGGCATATTTATGGGGGCCGGTAGCTGCCTCGTTACTCCTGTTATTAGTAGTAATACCCGGGGCAGACAGGTCAAAATCCTGGGTTGATTGCGGCGGCAAAAAAGCGCTGATAGATTTGAGCGGTGCTCCCCATAAACCCGGCACCATGTACATGGTGAACGATAACACGATAATGGCCAGGAAAAGTCTCGGCACCGAAATGGATTTCAACTCGCTGTCGTGACTGAATTTGAGCTTACCTAACAGGTAAAAACCCATCAGCGCAAAAATCACGATCCACAACACCAGGAATATTTCCCGATCAAACCAGTGCCAGTGATAGGCCAGATCAACATTGCTTAAAAATTTAAAAGAAAGGGCAAGCTCCATGAAGCCCAATGTTACTTTAACACTATTAAGCCAGCCGCCCGATTTAGGCAAAGATTGCAGCCAGCTGGGGAACATGGCAAATAGTACAAAAGGAATAGCCAGCGCCAGCGCGAACCCAAACATACCTATAGCCGGACCAAGCAACGCGCCCGTTGTAGCAGCCTGTACCAGCAGGGTGCCAATAATAGGACCGGTACAACTAAAAGATACCAGGGCCAGTGTAGCAGCCATGAAAAACAATCCCATCAACCCGCCTTTATCTGAGTTTTGATCCATTTTATTTACCCAGCTTGATGGCAGGGTAATTTCAAATGCGCCCAGGAAAGATGCCGCAAATACAACGATGAGCAGGAAGAAACCAAAATTAAAGATCCCGTTTGTGGACAAACTATTCAAGGCATCGGCCCCAAAAACAATTGTTACCACAAGCCCCATTACCACATATATAGCTATAATGCTGATACCATAAATTGCCGCTTTACCAGCCGGGCTACCTTTTTTATCGCCCGATTTGGTGAAATAACTTACCGTTAAGGGCAACATCGGAAAAATGCAGGGCATGAGCAATGCTGCAAATCCGCCTGCCAAACCGGCTAAAAAAATGGTAAGCAATGTTTGTTTATTTTGACCCTTATTTGCTCCTTTTGCAGGTGCCTTTACAACTTTTTTGCTAATCACCTTTTCCCGGCTGCCGTCTTTGTCTGTCCCGGTGGTTTTTGCAGCCGGGGGCGTGTTTATTTCTGTAAATTCGATACCTGCTGTTGAGGCGGTATCCTGCGCTTTTGCCAAATTGGGGCTTAACAGGATACCCGCTGCGAGTAAAATAAGTAATATGGTCTGCTTCATTAATTTTGTTCTTTAAAACCTGTAATCCTTTTACTACCGGGATAAATAATATTCAGGACCACATGGATACTGTATCGCGCCAAAAAATAAGGCAAAGGCGTAGCCTTGGGGTATTCCCCAAATTCATTTTAATTTGAATGGATATTGGTTTATTTTACCGGGATGCTGAACTCGATATCATCTGGTGGCAGGCACTTTTGATCGTTACAGGTCATGTATTCCAGCTTGCCGCTTACTGTAGTTTGTTTGGCTTTCAGCCTGATCTTTTGCTGAAAAATCACACTCTTTTCAAAGAAGCCAACTTCCATCCCGAAAACTTTTTCCATGCGGGTTATGGGCTGAGGCTCGATAGTTTTACCTACCAGTGTAAACGCTTTTGATGGCGTAAAATCGATGGTGGTTTTTACAGGGCCGCCATCTTTAACAAACTGGGAATATACATGCCAGCCTTCGTCAATAGTAGCTTTAATAAATACTACCGCTTCGGTGGCGCTGGTTTTTTTTGCGGCATAGCTCCAACGTACGGGTTGTAGTATTTGCGCTTTGCTTTGTATCGCAAACAGAACAAAGGCTATTGCAACAATTGTGATTTTTTTCATGAGGTTTTTGATTGTTTTTATGGGATAATAAATTCGTTTAAGCGGGAGATAGGCTGATAACCGGTAAAATCGGTATCGGTAGATAGATAGCCTTCTTTAATAATTTCTTCTTTTACCAGGTCTGTGCTCAGGTATTTTTTATTGCTATCGCATAGCAGGGTAACCACTACGGCATCCTTTCCTAATTGCTCTTTCAGCTTAATTGCTCCAATCACGTTGGCGCCCGATGAAATACCAACGGCGAGTCCCAATTGCCTGGATAGCTTTTGTGCCATAATAATGGCATCGCCATCATTTGCCTGAACAACCTGATCCATTTGATTGAGCTTTACAATAGCAGGTATAAACTCGTCAGAAATTCCCTGGATACGGTGGCTGCCAACCTTATAACCCGTTGTTAATGTAGGCGACTCGGCCGGCTCCAAAGGATGAATCTTAATTTGCGGATTCATGGCTTTCAGATATCTACCTGTTCCCATTACTGTACCGCCGGTACCTACGCCTGCCACAAACGCATCGGGTTTAAGACCGATATTAGCCAATTGCCTCCATATTTCTGGCCCGGTGGTCATTTCATGAGCCTCGGCGTTGTGGTTGTTTTCAAACTGCTGCGGTAAAAATACACCTCCCTGTGCTGCAAGCTCCTCACTAAGTTTTATACTGCCCAAAAAGCCGCCTTGCTCTTTACTAATCAATAACACTTCGGCCCCCATGCTTCTGATAATATCTATCCGCTCTTTGCTTAGCCAGTTGGGCATAATGATCTTTACTTCATGCCCCAACGCTTTTCCAATCGCGGCAAAGGCAATACCTGTATTACCGCTGGTGGCCTCAATAATGGTATCGCAGGGGTTTATATTGCCATTTTTATAAGCCTGGTGTAAAATGTACAGCGCCATTCTATCCTTTACACTGCCTGTAAGGTTATAATGCTCACATTTTACATAAATTTCTCCAGCGTTGCCATTATAGGTGTACTGTAACTTTAACATTGGTGTGTTACCTACCAGATGCCATAAGTTTTGAAACCTTTTTTCCAATTCTATATCTAAATCCAATACTGCTGCCCCTACCATACCTTAAAATTTATGGTATAAATGTCCTAATATCCTATAATAAGAACAATGGTTTCCATAAAATCCATAAATTTTATGCTTTAATCATATTTTATAGTGTTATTTTTCAGTTTCGCAGAACATTAGTTCTTATCATTGTATGTTTTTTCAATGCTTGTTTTTTCAATCTTTTTATCAATGACAGATTTAGACCTAACCGACCTGGAAATTTTAAAGCTTTTACAGCAAAATGCCTCATTAACCAATAAGGAAATTTCTTATAAGCTCCATAAATCTATCGCTACCATTCATGAAAGAATCAGAAGGTTGAAAGAACAGGGCTATATAAAAAGGGTTGTTGCTATACTCGACCGAAAGAAGATTAACAGAAACCTGATTGCTTTTAGCCATGTGCTTTTAAATGATCATACGGCCAATACCTTAAATAATTTCGAACTGGAAGTAGCCAAGTTTCCTGAAGTAATGGAATGCTTTCAGATGACCGGCGCATTTGATTTTATCCTGCGCATTGCCACAAGTGATATGGAGGCCTACCACCATTTTTACAGAAATAAACTGGCAACTCTTCCCAATATCACCACCGTACAAAGCTTTTTTGTTTTATCAGAAACCAAAAGCGATACGGCTTATCCATTGTAGGCTTTACGAACATGATATTATTATTAAAAAAGAAAGGCGCTTCCATTTTACCGGGAGCACCTTCTTTTTTTATTTATTCAGTAATCTATTTTACTTCTATTTCAGCTGAATACTTAGCACCAAACCCATCAGTTGCCAAAAATTAAATTATTGATTAATTAGTGGCGCCGCCATTGATCAGTAAGTGTTGGCCATTTACAAATGACGACAGGTCGCTGGCAAAAAATTCGGCGGCATTGGCCACGTCTTCCACTTCGGCCAGCCTACCCATCGGGCAGCTGTCTAATAATTGTTTCCTTAACTCAGGATAGCTGCCTGCTTCCGCAAAAATGCCCGAATGATCAACCGCAAATGGGATAATAGAGTTTACAGTTATGCCTTTATGACCTATCTCTTTAGAAAGAATATCAACCAGGTAACGCGGAGTGGTTTTACTGCCGCCGTACACAGCCATTCCGGGTACAGGGAATGAAGTGGTACTGGATGCGATGTAAATGATACGGCCATTGTTTTCCACATTTTTTGCAGCCTGCTGCATGGTGAAGTAAGTACCCTTGGTGTTGATCCCGAATACGCGATCAAACTGCTCCTCGGTAAAATCAACCACCGGGGTTTCTACCAGCTCGATACCAGCATTGGCCACCACGATATCTATTTTGCCAAATGCTTTTTTTGCCTCCGCAAATAAGCGTTCAATATCGGCAACTTTACTTACATCGGCCTGTACGGCTATTACCCTCACGCCCATAGCCTCGATGTTGCTTACTACTTCATCTGCTGATGCTTTATCGCGTGAATAATTGATCACGATATCGGCGCCCAATGCCGCGTAGCGCTCTGCAATTGCCTTACCTAAACCGCGTGCCGATCCTGTTATTAATGCTACTTTATTATTTAATGAGTTCATGACTTTACTTTTTAAAAATTGTGATTACACTGATTACTTGATGATTTCAGCGATTGATTTGAAATACAATCAATGTTTTATATGATCTTGATTCTAACTTCTCGACTCTCCCTTAATCGTGCTTTTGCTGTCTTAATTCTTGACTCTAACTTCTTGACTCTATTTTAAGCCATTCCACCGTTTACACCAATATTTTGCGCGCTGATCCATTTGGCATCATCGCCGGCCAGGAATACAACAACCCGGGCGATATCTTCAGGCTCGCCGATGCGGTTGAAGGCAGATAGTGATGCCAGGCGGTCAATTACTTCCTGTGGTTTGCCTTTGGTGAACAGTTCTGTATTGGTAGGACCAGGAGAAACGGAGTTTACATTGATACCCCTTGCGCCAACTTCTTTGCTAAATACCCGGGTTAATTGCTCAACCGCTGCTTTGGTAGCCACGTAAGTGCTGTAAGTGGGCAGCATGATGCGATTAACCGAAGTAGAGAAGTTGATGATACTGCCCTTATCGGCCAGTTTGGTGGCGGCTTCGCGCATGGTGTTGAATGTGCCGCGTACGTTAATATCAAACTGGCGGGTAAAATCTTCGTCGGTAGTATCTTTTAGCAGTTTGGTGATCATGATGCCGGCGTTGTTTACCAATACATCAATTTTACCATAGTGAGCAATTGCTGCATCAAACATAGCCGCTACTTCGGCTGATTTACTTACATCAGCCTGTATGGCGATGGCATCACCGCCGTTTTGTTTAATGAGGTTAACGGTTTCATCGGCGGCTTCTTTACCGCTTGCATAGTTGATGATTACTTTGGCACCGGCATTAGCCAGTTGTTGAGCTACTGCTGCTCCTATACCTTTAGATGCGCCGGTTACTAAGATTACTTTTTCTGATAGCGTTTTCATGATTTCCTTTGTTATGTTGTTTTGTTTTTGTCTTGTTTGTTTTGACATAACAAAGGTGAGGTTTGAACTACCCTCAAATGATACACATATTAAAGCATTACATGTAAATATCTAAGATGCTGTTTAAAAACAAAGATTATTCATTGCCGTTGACTAAAGTCAACGGTAAAATAAAACATCATTGTGGGCTTCAGCCCAATTATGCAAATTACTCCGTTGACTAAAGTCAACGGCAATGATTTAATAACATTATTGTGGCTGCGGATGCCCGTCTGCAAAAAGTAAAATCACAGCATTATATAATGTGATTTGTATAAAATTTAAATTATTAAGTATCTTCGAATTGTGAAACGCAGCGCACTCATTATATTAACAGCCGTTTACCTTTTATCCTGTGTGGGTATTGGGGTAAACCGTTTTTATTGCTGCGGTAAACTGGCCTCGGTTACCTTCATCTATGGCTCAACTGATAACACAGGCAAAGCAGCTAAAAACAACAATGACTGCTGCAAAAACGAAAAACAAAGTTTTAAGATCAAGGATACCCACGTAAGTGCCGATTCTTTTGTTTTGGGTACGTTATCACCGGTAATTCTGCCCTCTTTCAATACCTGGAATTCAACAGTTATTATTAAAGATTACGATGCCAGTATTGGTTATCAAAGCAACGCCCCCCCGGCAAGCCCCGATATACCTATCTATACCCGCAACTGTACCTACAGGATTTGACCTGTACCTTTTCTATTTAGCCTTTACTACCTGTAAACCGGCTACGCTTTAAATTAAAATCAATCATCTTAATTTATAATCAACGTATAGGACTTGCTATAGTCTTATGCCATTTCTCCATTTTTTTAATTTTTATTTTCATGAAAAAAGTAACCCTGATGGCCATTGCAATCTTGTTTTCAGCAGCAAGCGTTTTTGCATCTCACTCAACTACCGCGGTTTCAGACACCACTAAAACCAAAAAGGTTAAACCTGTTAAAGTACAATACACCTGCACCATGCACCCCGAAGTATTGAGCGATAAACCAGGAAAATGCCCTAAATGCGGTATGGCCCTGGTAAAAAAGGAGCCTGCTAAAAAGAAAGCTACATCAATGAAAATGTAATTCATTTAATCCCGGTGCTCATACACCGGGATTATCAAAACCATTAAGATGATTAATCAACTTATTACCCTGTCCTTAAAAAACAGGTATATCGTTCTGCTCATCGCGACCATTCTTTTTGCATGGGGCGCTTACGCCGTTAGCGAGAATCCTATTGATGCCATCCCCGATCTGTCAGATAACCAGGTAATCGTATTTACCGAGTGGCAGGGCCGCAGCCCGCAGATCATGGAAGACCAGGTAACCTATCCGCTGGTGAGCAATTTACAGGGCATTCCTAAAGTGAAGGCTATCCGCGCTACCTCCATGTTTGGGATGAGCTTTGTTTATATTGTTTTTGAAGATAAAGCCGACGTGTATTGGGCGCGAAGCCGGGTACTGGAGCGCTTGAACTATGCCCAGCGTTTACTCCCGGAGGGTATTACGCCAACATTAGGGCCGGACGGAACCGGGGTTGGCCATATTTTGTGGTACACGCTGGATGCCAAAGGTATCGACCTTGGCGAACAACGGGCTTTGCAGGACTGGTATATAAAACTGGGGCTGCAAACTGTATCGGGGGTTAGTGAAGTAGCTTCATTCGGCGGTTTTCAAAAGCAATACCAGATCAATATCGACCCACATAAACTCAACTATTACAATATCCCTTTATCGCAGGTGCTCAAGGCAGTAAAAAGCAATAACAATGATGTTGGCGGCCGCAAGTTTGAAATGAACGGCACTGCCTACATTGTTCGTGGCCTGGGTTATATTAAGAGTTTACCCGATGTTGAAAATATCTCCATTGCAACCATCAAATCTGTATCGGTGAAGGTAAAAGATGTTGCCACCGTGCAAATGGGTGGCGATGAGCGCCTGGGCATATTTGACCAAAACGGACAAGGCGAAGCTGTAGGCGGCATAGTAGTGATGCGCTACGGCGAAAATGCTGATAAGGTGATCCATGCGGTTAAGGATAAAATGAACGACATCCAGCGGGGCCTGCCTTCGGGAGTAAAATTCAAGATCGCCTATGACCGGAGTGAGCTGATTGAGAATGCCATTGGCTCTGTAAAACATACGCTGATTGAAGAAATGATTACGGTATCAATTATTGTTATCCTGTTCCTGTTCAGCTGGAGGAGCGCCCTGAGTATCATTATTCAAATTCCTATCACCATAGCTGCCAGCTTTATCCTGCTTAACGCTTTTGGCATCAGTTCCAATATCATGTCATTAACGGGCATCGCTTTGGCTATTGGAGTGATAGTAGATAACGGCATTGTAATGGTTGAAAACTCGCACCGGAATTTATCCATTGCACAAGAAAAAGAAAGACCATGACCACAGCAGAACGAATTAAAATTATAGAAGCATCCTGCAAGCAGGTTGGCCGTGGCGTATTTTTTTCTACGCTGATCATCGTCGCCTCTTTCCTCCCGGTATTTTTATTGGAAGGCCAGGAAGGTAAACTGTTTGGCCCGCTGGCCTGGACAAAAACATTTATCCTTGCCATTGATGCTATACTTGCCGTAACACTTGCCCCGGTGCTAATCTCCTTTTTCCTGAAAGGGAAGTTAAAAACAGACGAACATAACCCACTAAACCGCGGGCTGGAAAAGCTTTACAGGCCCCTGTTAAACTGGTGTGTTACCTGGCGCAAAACAACCATAGGCATTAACATAGTCGCGTTACTCATCAGCATACCGCTATTATTGAGTTTAGGCAGCGAATTTATGCCGCCGCTTGATGAAGGCACTATCCTGTTTATGCCGGTTACCTTACCGGATATTTCCAACTCGGAGGCCAAGCAGCTTTTACAGGTGCAGGACAGGATCATTGAAAGTATCCCCGAAGTTAAAAATGTACTGGGCAAAGCCGGGCGTGCTAATACGGCAACCGATAATTCGCCCATCAGTATGGTGGAAACTATTATCCTGCTAAAACCTGCCAGCGAATGGCGCAAAGGAATTAAAAAAGAAGATATTATTAATGAGCTCAACGCCAAGCTACAGATCCCCGGTGTTGTAAACGGCTGGACACAGCCCATCATCAACCGCATCAATATGCTTTCTACAGGGATCCGTACCGATGTTGGGTTGAAAGTATATGGGCAAAATCTGGATACTATTTATGCCTTATCCAACCAAATGAAACAGGCTTTGCAGGGCATTAACGGCGTGAAAGATTTATATGTTGACCCCATTACCGGCGGCAAGTACCTGGATATACAGGTGAATAAAGATGCTATTGGCCGCTATGGACTAAGTGTAGATGATGTGAACCAGGTTGTAGAAAGCGCCCTGGGCGGTATGAACCTTACGCCAACCATTGAAGGGCGAAGACGCTTCAGCGTAAACCTGCGCCTGGCACAGGATTACCGCAGTAACCTGGATGAGATCAGGCGTACCCTGGTTCAAACACCCTCCTACGGTCCTGTTCCCTTATCATCTGTTGCGGATATCAGGATTAGTGATGGCCCGGCTATGATTCAGTCGGAAAATGCCTTGTTGCGCGGCACAGTATTGTTCAATGTTCGTGAACGGGATTTGGGCAGTACCGTGCAGGAGGCCCAAAACAGGTTAAACACGATGGTTAAATCGCTGCCAAAAGGTTATTTTATTGAATGGAGCGGCCAGTACGAAAATCTGATCCGCGCGGAGCATACCCTCAAGCTGATTTTACCTATAGTGCTTGTCATCATATTTGCCTGCCTGTACTTTGCATTTCACTCAATCAGGGAAGCATTTTTTAGCCTCATCAGTATTCCGTTCGCACTCATTGGCGGGGCCTATATGGTTTATTTTTTTGGGGTGCATTTATCAGTCGCTGTAGCGGTAGGCTTTATTGCCCTGTTCGGTATCGCTGTGGAAACGGGTATCGTCATGGTCATTTATCTCAATGATGCCATGCAGCAGCTGGTTGCCTTAAAGGGTAATTCCAGCGAAACCATTACCCGCGAAGACCTGCGTGTTTATGTAATGAATGGCGCGGTAAAAAGGTTAAGGCCCAAGCTCATGACCGTTTGCGTAGCCCTGTTTGGTTTGGTACCTGTACTTTGGGCAACCGGCACCGGCAGCGATGTGATGCTGCCAATTGTACTGCCGATGATTGGCGGTGTATTAACTTCTTCCACGCATATTTTACTGGTTACCCCGCTAATCTTTTTGATGGTAAAGGAGTACGAACTAAAAAAACATGGCAAACTGGAAGTATTGGAGGTAAAGGAATAATATCATGAAAACGAAATATCAAATTGTATATACCCTATTGATCTGCCTTACCGGCATAACGGCAAAAGCACAACGATTACCGTTAGATAGTGTTGTAGCACGAATTACTGCTAATCCGGCCCTGCAGGCTTATGATGCCAGGATCAGCTCGCAGGATGCTTATGCAACAGGAGCAAAAAGCCTTGATGCGCCAAAGATAAGCGCTGGTCAGTATCAAACGCCTTACCAGGTTAACCCTAACGTGGGATCTTTTATGATCCAGGCAGAACAAACTTTCACTAACCCGGCCAAACTGCGCGCTAAGGAGGCCTACATGAAAGGAATGTCAAAAGTAACAGCGGAAGACAAGAACTACCTAAAAAACCAACTCATTGCCCAGGCAAAACAATATTACTATGAACGGGTGGTGCTGGAAAAGAAGCTTGCTCTGTTACAAAACACACAAAACTTATTGGAGTATATGCTCAAGGATGCCAACATCCGCCTTACTTATGGTAAAGAAAAGCTGAGCAATATTTACAAAGCCAAAGCAGAGCTTTATGTGCTGAACAATACCCGCGAACAATTGAACAACGAGATAAGCCAAAAAAACATTATGCTAAACACCCTCATGAACAGGGACCAGCAAACTGTCTTTACAGTGGATACAAATACCGTTTGGAAAGATTATGAATCGGCCATTACCGATACCGCGGCGCTGGCAACAAACCGCAGTGATATTAAAGGAATAAGCCAGAATATTGAATTACAGCAATTGAACGCCAAAATGGAATACAGCAAACGTAAACCCGATTTTGGGATCCAGGCCGCGCACATGCTGAGCTATGGCGGCTATGCAAATCAATATATTTTAATGGGATCCGTTACCATACCCATCGTTCCCTGGGCATCTAAAGAATACAAGGCCAACTTAAAAGGTATCCGTTACGAAGTGGAGGAATTGCAGCGAAAAAAATCAGCTATACTCAACCAGGCCGAAGGGCAGCTTACCGGTTTAAAAACGGATATAGGCAGTAAAAAAAGGCAGTTAAAAAATTATCAGCAAAACATTATCCCGGCTTTACAAAACACCTATAAAACATCCTTACTGGCTTATGAACAAAATACCGGCGACCTGCCCACTGTGTTGGATAACATTAAAGGTTTACAAACGGCCAGGATGGAGGCATTAGACCGCTTACAGGAAGTATTACAATTACAGGTAGCTTATGAAAGGGAATATGAAAAGTATTAAGATAATATGGACAAGCCTGCTGTTAAGCACCCTATTGCTTAGTGCTTGTTCTGATAAAAAAAAGCCGCCGGTTATGGCGCAGACCCAAAGCGCTGTAAAATATACCTGCCCTATGCACCCGCAGATCATGGAAGATCATCCCGGTAGCTGCCCAATTTGTGGCATGGCACTGGTAAAAAAATCTGGACAGGCCAGTGAGGGCTCGGGCATTAGCCTCAACACGGTTTTGCAACCGGTTAATAGTAACGTTATTTCATCTGTTGAGGCAATTACACCAAAGCAAATTGAAACAGCTACAGAAATATATGGTGATGGCTACCTGGATTTTGACAGCCGCACATTCAATAATATTTCAGCGCGATTTTCTGGGCGGATAGAAAAACTATACATCAAATATGCTTTCCAGGCAATACATAGCGGCCAGCGTATTTTTGATATTTACAGCCCGGATATAGTGACCGCCCAGCAGGATCTCATCTATCTAACCAAAAATTCGCCGCAGGAAACGGGGCTGATTAATGCCGCCCGGCAAAAATTATCGCTGCTTGGTTTAACATCAGCGCAAATAAGCCAGGTAGTAAAAACAGGTAAATCATTTTACAGCTTACCTGTATATAGTGCTTACGAAGGTCATGTTCATGATGTGCAGCACAGCCAAATGGGCGATGCCGTAAACGAACAGTCATCACAAAGCTTTGCCGCTAATGTTCCGCTCGCTATCAGGGAGGACATGTATGTTCAAAAAGGACAAACCTTATTTAATGTGGTTAATCCTCACCAACTATGGGCAATTATTAAGATTGCCCCTTCGGCTGTTTCCCGGTTAAAGTTAAATCAACAGGTAAAAATTACTTTACCAGATTTACCGGGCAAAACAATAAATGGGAAGGTCAATTTTATTGAACCCGTTTTACGCGAAGCCGATAAAAGCACCAGCATCCGAGTGTATATAAACAACATGGACCATGCCTTAAAAGTAAATAACGTAGTTAAAGCCACCATACAAACCGGCACAACCAGCGGATTATGGATACCAAAATCGGCATTGGTTGATTTAGGATTCACAAAAGTCGTCTGGCTAAAAAAAGGTGTTTCCTACCAGGCTCACCAGGTTTTTACGGGTGCCACAAACAACAATGATATACAAATTATAAAGGGCTTATCCTTAACCGACAGCTTGGCATCAAACGCCCAATATTTAACAGATAGCGAAAGCTTTATCAAAACACAAGGCAATGAATAATATAAAAAAACACCCTGCTGCGTTAAAATCAGCCGGGATCCTATTCTTTGTAATGCTGATTACCACGCTGTTTACCGCATGCCAGCAAAAGCCCAAACAGCCAATAACTAAAGCATCAAACAAAGCTTATTATACCTGCTCTATGCATCCGCAGGTACATGAAGAGCATCCGGGTAACTGCCCTATTTGTGGTATGAAACTCATCAAAGTGGAGCTTACCGGTACTGGCGGCACTGCCCCCGATAAAATAAAACTGACTGCAACGCAAATTCAGCTGGCCGGTATCGTAACAGATACCGTAAGGGAGGAAAATACCGGTACTGAAAAAACAATCACCGGAACTGTAACTACGGATGAAAATAAAGTCGAAGAACTGAGTGCAAGAATAACAGGGCGGATACAACAATTATATATCAGAACTGTTGGCGAAAAAATAGCTGTCGGTCAGCCTGTATATTCTATTTACAGCGAAGATTTGCAGGAAGCAGAAAAGGAATACCTGCTGGCCCGGCAACAGCAAAAGGTTTTGCATAACCCCGATGTTGATTATAAGCAACTGATTGTCGCCGCGGAAAGCAAACTGCAGCTATGGGGATTATCACCAGCACAGATCAGGAGCCTGGTAGCCACCGGAAAAGCATCGGCCACAACAACCATATTAAGCAAAGCTGAAGGCACAGTAAGTGATATAGCGGTTCACGAGGGCGACTATGTAACGGAAGGAATGACGATTTTAAAAACACAAACCTTAAATAGTTTATGGATCGAAGCGCAGCTATATGCCGGTGAAGCCGGAAACTACAAAGTGGCCGACCGGGTTAAAGTATCATTCCCTGACCTTGGCGGCCAGGTGATTAACGGCAAAGTTGAGTTCATCAACCCTGAATTATCAGATGCCTCTAAAGTTGATTTGGTAAGGATTAGTGTAGCCAATACGCAGGGGCTTATCAGGCCAGGGATGCTGGCCTATATATCTATTGCCAATGGCAGCAAACGCGCTTTGGCTGTACCCACATCCGCCATTTTAACTGATGGCCGGGGCAGCAAGGTTTGGGTTAAAGATAAAGATGGAAGTTTTTCGCCGAGAAGTATTAAACCGGGCCCGGGAAACCAAACTTACACCCCTGTTATTGCCGGGTTAAATGCCGGTGACGTGATAGTTACCAACGGTGTGTATTTACTAAACAGTGAAGCCATTTTTAAAAATGGAGATACAGATAAGGGCATGAAAATGTAAGCCCGATAGTTAATTTATTTTGATTTAGAATATACAGGCTGCGCATCCAGGTAAGTTTTGGGTGCATAGGGTGTATAACTAAGCCTGTTAAATAGTGCTTTACAAGTGTTAATTCCAGGTGTTCCGTTAATGGAGAAATACCAAAACTCCTCCAGGTCGCCATCATTCATGGTCATCTGGGTAAGGCCTTGTGATTTATGTTCGGCTATTTCCCAGTTGGCTATAACTTTATAGTTTACCCTGTTTTTATAGCTGAATGAAGCACTGCGGTCAATCCTGCACAAAGCTGTATCGGTTAAAGTATGGGTTAACGGGTATTGGGCATATTTGGAAAACCGGGTTACTGAATCTGTTTTGTTCAGGGTAACGGCCCCTAAAATAATGGGCCTGTTATCAACAGTTAAAGCAGCTATGGCATTCAAAGCTAAAAGTGTTGCCGCCTTGTGCTGCCCATGAGTCGTGTTTTCTGGCAATAAAGTAAATACGAAATCATAATGGTTACTTGTCAGAATTTGGTTTAGCCGCTTTTTTATCACAGGAACATTCCAACTGGTATCCAGCGGCTCCTTTTCATTTAAGGTGTAATGAGCATCTTTCTGATCTATAAAATAATATCCATTCACACCTAAAATATGGCCTGCATTAACCAATTCCTTTTTGCGGATAGCGGGTAAATTCGCCCTTGCCGTTTTCTCGTCTGTAAGTTCAAGGCCATAGTAGTTTTCGGCCAGTGTCGAATATTTGTACCCAGCCTCGCCGTTGGTGATCACAAACAGATCAACAATGCCATGCTGTTCCTTAGCAATCTTATATAGCGTAACAGAAAATGTACTTTCATCATCAGGATGAGCCATTACCACCAGCACACGCGGGCCATGGGTTATAGCCTGTGCCATCGTTTCCTGCAACCCGTCACCGGTAAAATAAAATGTTATGGTTAATAACAGTACAGCCAGCTTTTTCAAATGTTATATTTTTAGTATTTTAACAATGAGGCGTGAGGGTGGATTCGAACCACCGTAAAAGGTTTTGCAGACCCTCGCCTAAACCACTCGGCCACTCCGCCTTTTAACAATAAGCGGCCATACTTAAAATAAGTATGACCGCTTACAAAAGATTAATTCACGTCAAACCACAATTTGGTAGTCAGCACATCAGCGCCCTGGTTAGCCACGGCCGCCTTGTAGCTCGTCCCATTAAGCGATTGCTCGGTACCGGGATAAATAAACCTTACCGGTATTTTACCATTCAGGGTACCGGCAACTGCGGGTTGCAGCTGCGGATAATCAAGCCTGCGCCATTCGGCAAAGGCTTCCAGACCCTGCCCAAACAAGGCGATCCATTTTTGCTCGCCAATTGATTTTTTGTAGTTGCTTGCATCATATTGCACAGCAGGTTGATCTGCATAGCTGCTTGCTATTCCACCGGTAATGCTATATTGAGCTAATGATGCCAGTATAGCTTGCTTATATAAATCAGCAGCATTTTCGGTAGTGAAACCACGTGCGGCAGCTTCGGCCCGGTCAAACAAAACCTCGGCATAGCTGATGATCACAGCCGGCGCGTTTGGCGCTAAAAAATAAGTGCCTGGTTTTGATGTTTTGGTAAAGCCAATGCTGCTGGCATCGCCAACCAACAAACCATTTGGTAAGCCAACATAGGTTTGCGGTGTAGCATCTTTGGTTTTACTGGCGTAGACAGGCAGGCGCGGATCGTTCAGCGCAAATAGCTTATCAACAATAGTTTTACTAATGCGGTAATCGTCCCTGGTATCAAACAGGTTGCTTATCGGATTTTGATTAGGCGAGTTGTAATAGATAAACTGGGCTATATCTGAGTTCGAACTGATATATGCCCCGCCCTCAGCCTTAATATCATCCAATACCTGTTTGGCCTTCGCAGCATCACGATCTGCAATGCGCAGCGCAATACGCAGGCGCAATGAATTGGCAAACTTTTTCCATCTGGCAATATCATTACCATAGATCACATCGCCTAAAATAGCTTTGCCTGCCGGGTCAAGCGCGGTCTGGGCTGCTTTCAAATCATCCAGTAAGGCATAATACACATCCTTTTGCGTGTCATAGGCCGGGGTTAAGTATTGGTCGATATTGGCAGACTGCTTGTAAGGAACATTGCCATAAGCATCTGTTAACAAACTAAACACCCATGAGCGCAGCACCAGTGCTACCCCCTTATAATTAGTATTAGCCTGTGCATCTCCCAACTTGATGATCTGGTTAAGGTTTACAATACTTTTTGAATAACCTACCGTCCAAAGTTCCTGGAAGGCACTGTTGGTATATATATACCTGTCCGGGTCGGTATATTGAATTTTAGACCAGTATTGCACAAAAAGCAGGCTGGCATCCATATTATTGGCTGTTCCCCAATAGGTATCGGCCGTGGTTTTGGTAGCTGCGGTAAGCAGGTAGTCTGGTTGTGCAACCTGAGCGGCATTTGGATTCTGGTTAATATCAACCAAGGTTTTTTTGCACGATGTTACAGATAGCAAAAAAGCACCTGATAATAGCAACGATGTATATTTAAGTTTCATGATTTTTAGAATTTAAGGTTGATGTTAAAACCAATGTTACGAACGGTAGGCAGGGTAAGATCTTCCAACCCTTGTCCGTTGCCATTATTGAAGGCTGTTTCGGGATCTACATTTGGCACATTTTTATGGATGATCCAAAGATTACGCCCCACAATTGATAGCGTTGCAGCCTGCAGGCCTACGCTTTTTACCCACCTTGACGGGAATGTATAGCCCAGCTTAACCTCGCGCAGTTTAATGTATGAAGCATCATAAACAAAAGCCTCATCAACATTGGTAAAACCTTTGTAGTATGATTGTGCAGGCAGTATTGTTGTGTTTGGCGTACCATCGGCCTTTACACCTTTGAAAATAACACCGTCCTGATAAACCGTTGCTCCCGCCGGCGCAGTACCGCTCACCTGTACAGCTGCAAGCTTGGTATTATTACCCGGATAATAATAGCTTAAGCCGCCGTTTGCTGCTCCGCGGCCCGGCAATGTTGAGGCCAGAACTCCTGTATAGGTACCGGTGCGGTTTGTATTTGAATAAATAGAGCCTCCAATGCGGGCGTCAACCAAAAAGCTTAAGTTTATTCCTTTGTAGGTGAAACTGTTATTGATGCTACCCAGCCATTTTGGGGTAAACTTGCCCAGGTATTGTTTGGTAGGATTGATGGTTGGCGTACCATCTGCACCAACAATGATTTGTCCCGATGCATTGCGCAGATAAGCATTGCCGAACAAGGTGCCGTAAGGTTGTCCAATTGCGGCCAACACCTGTACGGTACGGTCTGTACCCAATATATAGCTCTGCAAACGACCTTCCGCATCAAGCGAAACCACTTTGCTGCGGTTAAGGGAATAATTGGTATTGATATCCCAGGTAAATTCTTTCGATTTTATAGGGGTTATGCCCAATTGAACTTCTAAACCTTTATTATTGATTTTACCCCCATTGATAAGCTTTTGGCTATACCCTGTAGATGGGCTCACGTCGACTTTTAATATTTGGTTTACACTATTGGTGTTATACACGCTCACATCAAAATGAACCCTGTCCTGGAAAAAACTAAGCTCAAAACCAGCTTCGGCAGATGTGGTTGTTTCCGGTTTAAGGTTCGGATTTAAATCAACGCTATTTGCATTTTGTTGCGGGTTTGTACCTAAAGGAGCGGTAAAATCATACGTATTGATGAGTTGATATGGTGTTGTAGCCTTACCCACTTTTGACCATCCACCTCTTAATTTTGCATAGGTTAACACATCGCTTTTAATATCCAGCGCCTCTGATAATATCAAACTACCATTCACTGATGGATAAAAATAAGATAGGTTAGCAGCAGGCAGGGTTGACGACCAGTCATTACGGCCGGTAAGATTAATAAAAGCGTAGTTCCTGAACCCTATTTGAGCTGATGCAAAATAGCTATAGGTTTTAAGCTTGCCATACAAATTGGAAGATACCAACGGATCGCGGGAGTTGCTTAGCGTATATAAACCTGCAACTGCCAGCTTTGGCGCCACCTGATCGTTTTGCTCGTTTACTATAGTGCTGATGTTACCACCGCCCAAAACATCTAAAGAGAAATCATTATTGAGTTTTTTGGTGTATTGTAAACGGCCCTCGGTATTGTTTTCGTTCACGCTATAGGCATCCTCCTCATACGAGCCAAATGGTGTACCGTTTGTGCCATAAGCTACCTTGATCTTGCGCCTGTCGTTATAATAATCGGTACCGGTACGGAAATTGGCAGATAATCCTTCGATGATCTTGTAGTTCAATTCCACACTACCTATAATACGGTTTTTATGTTGCCCAACCGTATTTTCATAAGCCAGCCAGTACGGGTTACTGTAGTAACTGTTGTTCCAGTTAAAGGTATTGCCATTGGCGTCCTTGTAGTTTTTTAACTGGCTTATATCAACCTGGCGGCCAAACCAGGTAAATTGCAGCATGGTACTGGTAGCGCGCTTGCCACCTGCACCCGGCAGGTTGTCGGCATCGTCTTTAATATAATTGGCAATGGTGGTTACCGTTAATTTAGGACTAAGTCTGAAGGTAGAATTCAGTAAAAATGAATTTCTTCCCTGTGATGTATTCGGGATAATACCTGTTTGGTGCAGGTTGTTGTAGGATAAGCGATAATCCGCTTTATCGCTACCGCCTGATAATGCTACACCATTGTTAAGGGTTACTCCTGTTTTAAAGAAATTTTTAACGTTATCCGGGTGCGCTATAAAAGGCACGGCAACTCCGTTTGAATTAAATTGCGGAATTAATGAGCCATCCAACGCGGGGCCCCAGCTTTCGTCAACTCCATCATTAACACCGGCGCCTTTACCATCAACATAGCTAAATTTACCGTTTGAACCCTGGCCATACTGATTTTGATAATTTGGCAAAAGCTGTACGTTTGAGAAGCTGGTATTTGAATTAATATTGATACCCAAGCCCTTTGCGCCTTTACCTGTTTTAGTTTTAATGAGGATAACGCCGGCCGCCGCACGGTAACCATAAAGAGCCGCCGCATTGGGGCCTTTAAGTACACTTACAGATTCAATATCCTCGGAGTTAAGATCGGCGATGGCATTGGCAAAATCCCTTGATCCGTTTGTACCCAAAAACTGGGAGTTATCAACTATAACACCATCCACCACAAACAGCGGTTGGTTGTTACCCGCGATAGAGGTTTCGCCACGGATGATGATACGGGACGAACCCATATCACCCTGGCTGTTGGTTACCTGCACCCCGGCAATTTTACCGGCCAGCGCATTCACCAGGTTGGTTTCTTTAGCCTCGGAGATATCTTTCGACTTTAACCCCTGAACAGCATAGCCCAATGACTTTTTGTCCTTAGATATATTGAGGGCCGTGATTACCACTTCGTTAAGGGAATTGGCAGCCTCCTGTAATATGATCTGTAAATTGTTTTCAGCTTGCTTAACGGTGATCTCCTGCGCTGCGAAACCTATATAAGTAATTTTTAATATATCGTTAACATTGGCGCTGAGGGAGAATTTGCCATCTGCACTGGTTTGAGCACCATTGGAAGTTCCTTTTACAGAGATATTAACACCAGGCAATGGCAGGCCATCGGATTTAGCGGTTACCACCCCGCTTATTTTAACAGATTGCGCCGCAACTGTTTGGATGAGAAAAAATGGCAACAGAATTGCCAGTAACAGTTTGTAATTTTTAAGCATGATAAATAGATTGTGAATAGTTTTTGAATATCAATACAGCAGAATGAAAGCATTAGCTAACAGCTTTTTTGGCATGAAATACCCGCTGATATGCTTTATAGTACCTGTAAAGAATTAATTTTTGCTTTGTGGTTATTTAAAAGATAACAAGCTGCAGCAAGCACACTCATTAAATAACCATTGCGGTTGGGTTAGCATCAACAACGCATGCTTTGCATACAGCCATGGAAAGAATTGCAGGTAAACAGCGTAGCATCAGAAGAATAGTTGGCGTGAAAAAAGGTAGCTGTTGTTTTCATAACATTAAGATATTGACTTATAGAAAAAGCAACCGGAATAAATAATTGCAAGCAGCTTACTCCGTAATTGCCCGGTATTTTTAATTAACAGATGCAGTTTTATTATTAACCAGCGCATCTACAGCTTTTAGCATCGATGCAAATTCCTGGGTATCATATAAACGGGTGAGGTAAACTATTTTACCATCCTTATCAATAATAACATTACGCGTTACGCCGCTTTTTTTGTTGGCGAACCGGCCAAAAATATCGGCTCCGGGATCAAGCGCCAGCGGGTAGCTGATATTCATTTCCTGGTGAAATTTTGTTACTTTTTCAAGAGGCTCATCGCGATCTACGCCTATCAGAATCAGGCCTTTGTCTTTATAAGCCTGCCATACGTCCTTTTCAAGGTGGGGCATTTCTTCGCGGCATACACTGCACCAGCTGGCTGTAAATTGCAGAATAACAACTTTGCCGCGCAGCTCTTTTAAGGAGGTTTTGGTACCATCGGCAAGTTGCAGTTCAAAATCTGCAGGTGCCTGGTCGCCAACTTTTACAATATAGCCACGATCAATAGATGCAGGATCAGCTGGTTTTGCAGTTTGCGCGCCGGCAAACATGGCGCTTATCAGAAACGAACAGGTAATGAGTAAATGTTTAATATTCATAGTTGTAAATTTTAATGCTGCTTTTAGCAGGCATAAATTTTTAAGTATTTTAATTAAACAGGATTTCAGAGAGAAAGGGAGATAATGATCAGCCATGGGCTGTGCAATAATTTTGCGAATATTATCTTCTCCACCTTTTATAGCGGACAGGAATTAGCACCTTTATAACAATGGGCTTACAGGTTGCTAAGACATCATAGGGCCTTTCCCTCAGTCTTTCTTGATAATTAAAATTAAAGAACTTATTTCGTCAGCAAATATATAATATATTCTACTAAACACATAGACTTTATATAATTTATTTGTCATTTAAATATCTTCCCAATAATTTCATCCGGCATGCCGCAAATTGAGCCAAGGCAATGCTTAAATAAGAGCCTTATTATTCGCTTGCCGACCTATAATTTAAATTAAGCAGATGGTTAGTGTATTTTTAACTTGCAGAGTATTCAATTCTTTTTATATTTGCGCTCCCGAAAACGAGATAGGCACACGGTTAACCGCAACGCAACTCGAAACAGGAAACACCAATGCGAAAGTAGCTCAGTTGGTAGAGCACGACCTTGCCAAGGTCGGGGTCGCGAGTTCGAATCTCGTCTTTCGCTCCAAAGCCCTTCTCTAAAAAAGAAGGGCTTTTCTTTTTTAAAAGGTTAATAACCAGGCATCCAGTACGCTATTATCCTTACTCTCCGCATCGCTGCTGTGAATGAGGTGTTTCTCAACAAATTGCCTGTGGCAATTCAAACAAATTCCAACATTTTTTGCATACCACTTAATTAATCACTATTATTACTATTAACTAATAACCTGATAGTCATGACCTTTACTTTCAGATTTTTCCCGTTTAAGGATTTTATATTTTCCATTATACCAACCATTGGTACCTATGGCGGCTTCCTTGATGGCATTATTACGTTCCCCAATAAATGGATGGCTTTTGGGTCTGGATTTGTAGTATCTGTAATACTGGCAATAATTTTCCATGCCGAAAACAAGCGTAATTACAGAAGGTCGCTGGCCGAAATACTGGCGATGGGTTATTTTATGAATTTTACCGGCAGGCTGGCTAAACTTTTAAAAGGCAAGGCCGATATCAGTTTTTCTTTCCCGGATGCTAATCTTGTAGCTTACTCTCCCGGCAAGGTTAACGTTAAGGTAGGCATACCGGGTACCCTTAACGCTTTGGTTAAATACTGCAATATGGTAGAAGCACAAAGTGATGTAGTGTATATTCGTGAATCAACAAAAAATGACCCTTACTGGGTACGGGCAAAAAAGGAAGAAGATGGCACCATAACCATTTATGAATTTCCAAGAACGCTGTTTGCACTTTCCAGATACCTGGAAAAAGAGTTTGAGAACCAACAGAAAGCCGAAAAAAACTCAAAAAAGATTTATAAATACTTTGATGATAAACTAAAGCAATTGAAAATACAGCACAGCAATGAGTTCCCTAATGACAGGATCAAGTTTCAATACGTGTAGGTGTATAGATACATATTTTGTATCTCCCGGATGCAGATCCAACTGCTATATCCGCTGGGTATAATTTTCTAATTCTTCTTTTTTTCAAGCTGTTCCCTGAATTTTTTTTCCTCTTTTTCTTTCTTCTCCCTTGCTTTTTTTAAAGCCTTTTCCCGCTCCTTTTTATCCTTTTCAGTAACTGGCTTACCGGCTTCTTTTTCCTGCGATTTGCCTACCCCTACGCATGACTTGAGTCCATCGAGCAACGTAAGCCATATTGTTTTAAAGAAAGGAAAATTTGCCGGGCGGATAAAAACCACGTTGGCCGACCGTGGTATGGGCTTTCCCTCTTCGGGGTTATCCTGTTTAAGTATTACGGCATTGGCCAGCAGAGACATCAACGACTTTTTCGCGTAACCTTTTTCCTCATCGCGTTTCAGTAAATCCACCTTTAGGTTGTTGTAGAGGAATGTGACCTTACCGGCAGCGTTTTTTTTATTGCCGTGAATATTAAAGTTGAGACTATTTACCCTTCCCGATGTTATTTTTACCAGGCCCAGGGGCATAACCGCCGGATTAGCCGCCAACATATCCATAGAGCCCAGGTGCCCTTTATAGCTGTAGCTATAAAGGGCATCGCTTAAATTAAAACCAAAGGCCAGATCGAGCTTGCCTTTGCCCATAAAATAAGTACTGAGGTTAACCGTACAAACAGGATGCTGACTGAGGATAGCTTTTTTATTAGTGAGGTTGAGAAACCTACCCGTAGTATTATCAAACTTTACCGCCCCGGCTTTCCCGGAGCTTTTGTTATACTCGCTGTAGGTAACGTCGATCTTTTTTATATCGAGCGTATCCACATTGAGCCCCGCTTTTACCTGGCGGATAGCCCAGTTTGGGAAGGTTACCAGCCTGTCGGTAGTTTGAAGCCGGCCATTGGGGTTAGCAAAAACTTCGAAATTTCCTTTATCAACAGTAATTTTTGATACCAGGAGGTCCTGCGCTCTACGATAGCTGCGGTAATCAAAATGATGAAAGGTAACCTTATCAAGGTGCAGGGTAAAGCGGTCGCTTTTGCTTTTGGCAAAAAATGCCTTTACGCTTAGTGGCTGTATGTCTATCCCTGCAATATCCAACCGGGCTTCGCGGGTGGATAGTTTTATCGATCCCACTTTATATTTATACAGGCCCCCGGCAGAAGTTTGGGTATAATGCTTCAGCTCTGTAACGATGTCCCTGCAATATAATGTTCTGGAGGTATCTGTTTGCGTTGTCGAATCTATCAGCAGGTCGGTAGCTTGCAGGTTCATCTCCTTCAGTACAGAAACCGAAGGCTTGGGGACACTCTTATCTCTGTAAGTAAAGGTGATAGCATCCAGGTTAATCTGACCTACATGGATCATTTTAAAACTGTTGGAAATTTTCTGGTAGAGGGTTCGTTTATCCTTCTGCTCCTTTTTGTGCGGCTTATCTGTGTTTTTACTGATATATATTTCCGGGCTATTCAGCGTAATCCGGCCAATATCCATTTTCTTTTTAAACCAGGTTTGCAGCGGGTGCGCTCCCGAAATTTCCAGTCGCTTTACGTGCAGTTCATAAAGATGATTGGGGGCATCGCCACTTTCCTGCATCTTACGGTAAACAGCAGTATCCGGACCGAAGGTAATATCATACAAAGTGGCCTTCCCCGCAAAAACATGCAGCTCGGCTTTACTAAAATCTACATGGTATAAACTATCGGAGCCTTTTAAAACCGCATCCTTTAATTTTGCAGTAAGCTTGCTGGTTAAAAAACTATTGAGGAATAATGCTACAACAAGCACCAATAAACCCACCGCCGCCAAACTGATCAATACAATTTTTTGCCACCTGTGCTTTAAAAACGAAACCGCCATAATAATTGCTCTTATTTTAGTTTTAAGCAACCTACAGGCAGCTTTATAATAAGCTACAACACCAAAACCGCGATTTTGTTAATCCGTTGTTACTGTTACTTTTAACGAAAGCACCAGCATAATATCAATAACGTTTAGATTGCTCCCCGCAAAACAGGGCGAAGAAGTAGTTTACCGCTTCAACTTTCCATTTACAATACGATCTGTATAATCCTGGATCAGGGCCTTACAATCAAGCATTGCCTTATCCATTTCAGAATCAATTTTCCCGCCCATTAAATTCTTTTCGAGCCCTTTATCGGCAGCCGCAAAAATCCCCGTAAATACTTTTCCATCAAACAAGTAAATATAATTACCCTGCATAAACTGGTATATATTACCCGGCGAATTGATTACCCTTGGTGTTTCGGCCGGGGAATTGGTGATCAGGCTTCTGCCCCATGATCTGAAAGGCTTATTATAACCTATCATATCAACTATGGAAGGATATATATCCATTTGCGAAGCCAGGTCTGTCCTCACACCTTTTAAAGCATAAGCCTTATTAGCACTGTAAAACAATATGGGAACAGCAAACCGGTTAATAGCCTTACTATATTCAGGATAATAAGTTTGACTGGTATGATCGGCAGTTATAACAAAAATGGTGTTATTAAACCAGGGCTGCGTTTTTGCATAGTTAAAAAACAGCCGCAGGGAGTTATCTGTATATTGTACACATTTATCAATAGTAAGCGGACCACCTTTAAACCTCGCTTTGTATTTTTCCGGAATCTGATCGGGATCATGCGATGATAGGGTAAACAGCGTAGCCATAAATGGCTGTTTCTGGGTGTTAAGCGTTTTACCCATGAATTGAAAAAATGGCTCATCCCAAATACCCCAAATGCCATCAAAATCCCTGTCGTTGTTATATTCCGTTCTGCCGTAATAGTTTTTAAATCCTAAAATATTGCCGAAGCCCTGGAAACCCATCGAACCATTTGCCGCCCCATGAAAAAACGAAGTTTGATAACCTAACGTATCGCAAACAGATACCAGGGACTGGATTTGTTGCTTTGCATAAGGCGATGAAGTAAAGGCGGTTTGAAACGATGGAATACCAGCCAAAATGGACGACATGGCGTGAATAGATTGCCGCCCGTTGGCGTAAGCATTGGTAAATATTAAGCTGTTATCAGATAATGAATCTAAAAAAGGAGTGTAGGATTTAAAATCGGGTATATTGGCGCCCCTGTTCATACTTCCCCAATACTCCCTTGCCATGCTTTCCAATATAATAACTACAACATTAGGCTTTACAGCGGGGGTGTTGTTGTATTGTTTTACAGGCTTAATATTCGCGTTAATATAGTTTTGGTCTGTCCAGTGTTCAAGTTTAAAATTGTTGGCGCTAAGCGTTCTGAAAATGGCAAAAGGTGTGTTTAATACAATATCGCCCTGGTTGGGGATGATTACGTGTTTGTAGGCATCAATCATGTTTATAGGCCTGGTGCTGTGACTAAAATCGCCCCGTATGCCACCAATAACTAAAGCCAGCACAATTAAGAATGCAGCTACTGATGAATAAAAATAGGATGCCGGTTTTCTCCCCGGATTGGGTTTAATTTTTACGCGGCTATATAACCATATCCAGCAAAGGCTGCATAATATAAAAATGATAATTACATACCAGTATGCTCCGGAAAAATGTTTAAATAATGCTTTCTTGTTGTTTTCATCGGCAAGCACATCAAGTGTAGCCTTTGTTGATCTAACCTGGCTAAAACGGTAGTAAATAATATCAACAAAATTGGTAGCGTAAGCCAGCAGGTTTGTAATGAAATATAAAATTGTTAACCCTTTTTGGAAACCGGGCCGTGTATTAATGGCTAAGGGCAAAATGCTCAATACAATAAACAAACTGTTAATATATAATAGCGCGGCTGTATCAAAAGCCATCCCGTAATAACACAGTTTTAATATAGAGGAAAGGTGATCAACAGCGAAAAGATTTGCATTAAATGCAAAAAACAGCACCCTGCCAATAAAATAAAATAAATAACCTAATAAAATCCTGAATATAAGAACCTTATATTCACCTAATCTGAATTTAACCTCCATTAAAAAATATTGCTTTTATTACCCTTAAATTACATAAGGCAAGGCACGATTAAAGCCGCTACGGGAAAAAACCTTAATATACCTTTGTTTACATACAGGGATGATTGTAAAAAAAACGAATATAGTAAAAAAGCAAATAATGTATCGGAGAGCGGCCCTGTGCTAAAGCCGATAAGCGGCTGAATTTATTTAAGCAGGTAGATCATTAAAATAAACGACGAAATGTGTTTAAAGCAAATCCTGAGGTGCTTAAGTGCAACTGTTATCTGGTTTTCAACTGTACGTTTTGAGATGCCCAGCTGGCCTGCAATTTCCTGGTTGGAGAGTTGCCTCACCCTGCTCATGTAAAATATTTCCTGGCAACGTTTGGGTAACTGTACCAGGTATTTATCCAGCTCCTGTTCAAACTCCTGAACCATAATATGCCGCTCGCCTGCGTTACTATCTACCTGCTCCGTTAATTCAAGTCCCTCGGGAGCCAAAATAACGGGTGACTTTGCCGATCTCATCCTGTTATACACCTGGTACCTGATAGCCGTAAGTAAAAAATTGGGGAATGACTCAATTTCCAGCAGGTTTCTGCGGTTCCAGATATTCAGGAAAACATCGTGCACAATTTCTTCACTCTCCTCCCGATCTTTAACGTACACCAGCGCGGTTTTGTAAAGCCTTACCCAGTACCGGTCAAAAAGAGCGGTAAAAGCTGCTTCGTCATTGCGGCGGATAGCAGCCCAAAGTTCAGCGTCACTAAGCGGGGAATTAGACATAATTGGTAGGGTAAAAGTATGAAAAGACCTGAAATATTTCAATGTTTTACTTTTTGCAAATAAAAATTTACAAAAAGTATGTGTGTGATTAAATGTTACCTACACATATAATGTATAAACCTGTAATATATATTCCTGATGATAACCAAAAACGAGTTTCTGGCTTTGTACCAAAAGTACATTAACGGGCAATGCACCCCTATGGAAAAGGAATTGCTTGATAGTTACAGCGATGAAATGAAATTGCAGGGCGATGACTGGACCGATGATTTAGTTGATGAGCAGGATGTACGCAACAGAATTTGGCAAAAACTAAATGACAGCCGCAAAGTAGTTGAAATTACACCACGTAAAAAAGCCAATTACCGTTGGATGGCCGCAGCAGCTGTTTTACTGATAGCTTTATTTGCGGGCTTGTTTTTTATAAAAGGTGAAAAACCAAAACAACAGGCAGTTACCGGCATAGCAAAAAACAAGCAACAACAAATTGTACCGGGCAGTAACAAAGCATACCTCACGCTGGCCAACGGCGCAAATATTATTCTCGATGATGCTAAAAACGGTGAAATTGCCGCTAAAACCGGGATCAAGGTGAGTAAAACTGCTAATGGCGTACTTGTATATCATTTTACAAAAACCAGCCCCGAAGCTGTTGCAAGCGCCGCGCCAGAGTTTAATACCATAACTACGCCACGCGGCGGACAATATAAAGTTGAACTGGTAGATGGCACTAAGGTTTGGTTAAATGCCGCATCATCATTAAGGTTTCCGCAGGCATTTACCGGTACCGACAGGCAGGTTGAACTAACCGGCGAAGCCTATTTCGAAGTGGCAAAAAATAAAGAAAAACCATTTATTGTAAAAGCTAACGGTGCTCAGGTGCAGGTATTGGGTACTCATTTCAACGTAAATGCCTACAGCGATAATAACAACATAACCACTACTCTTTTAGAAGGATCTGTAAGAATGTCAAATGCAAGCTCGGCAGTAATGCTGGTTCCCGGCCAACAGGGATCTGCAGGCGAAAACGGCGCGGCGATTAAAGTTAGCAAGGCCGATACCGAAGAAAACATGGCCTGGATCAATGGCTTCTTTGTATTTCATGACGAAAGCATTGTAAATGTGATGAAACAGGTAAGCAGGTGGTATGATGTTGATATTGAGTATCGCGACAATGTGCAACAGAACGAGTTTGGCGGTACCATATCCAGGTACAAAAACATTAATGAGTTATTAAACAATATGCAGTTAACCCGTACTATTCACTATAAAATTGAAGGAAGGAGGGTAATCATTATGAAGTAGTTATATCTGCCCAATAATGTTAACCTGTTATAATAACCAGGAGCGTTCGCACCGCCCCTGGTATTAAGCTGTGAAGCTGCCAGGTAAAAACCAATGATCATTTTTCTCATAACCAATTATTTAACCTAACATTCAAATGTATAAAATTTCTACTGCAATTAGATGCAGGGAGCTTCCCCGTATCCAATCTAAATTATTTCTGATTATGAAATTGACGTTCTTTTTATGCTTGATTTCCATACTGCAGGTTAGTGCCTCCACTACCTATGCACAAAAAATCAGCATGAACAAAAATAATGCATCCCTGGCTGCAGCACTAAAAGAGATCCACAAGCAGAGTGGATTTAGTGTGCTTTACAATGCCAAAATGCTAAAGTTGGCAGTGCCTGTAAACGTGCATTTACAAAACGTCGAGCTGGAAGAAGCATTAAAACAATGTTTCCAGGACCAACCGTTTACTTATGTAATCAATAATACAACCATCGTAGTTACACCTAAGATACAGGAAACAACCCCTGTTCAGGCTATTACGGTTACAGGCCAGGTTAAAGACAACAAGGGTTTACCCCTGCCTGGTGTTACCATTAAAATAAAAGGCTCTGAGATTGGCACTCAAACAGGCCTTGATGGTAAATATTCTCTTAGCGTACCTGATAGTAAAGCCGTTTTGGTATTTAGTTTTATTGGTTTTGTTAACCAGGAAATAACCGTTGGCAACCAGGCTAAAATTGATGTGGTATTAAAGGAACAAACATCTGCACTTAATGAGGTGGTAGTTGTAGGTTACGGTACGCAAAAAAAGGTAAACTTAACCGGTGCTGTTTCTACAGTAAGCGGCGAAGATCTTAATAAGCGCCCGGTTATAAATCCGGCTTCGATGTTGCAGGGAACTATACCCGGCGTACAGGTGAGCCAGGGCTCGGGCGAACCGGGTAACGAAAGTGTATCCATACAGATCAGGGGAAACGGAACCTTTAGTGGCGCCGGATCAGCACCGTTGGTTTTAGTAGATGGTGTTCCGGGTAGTTTTAGTGATATTAATCCTACAGATATTGATAATGTATCCGTTCTTAAAGATGCGGCTTCCGCATCAATATATGGTTCAAGGGCCGCAAACGGGGTAGTATTAATTACCACCAAACAAGGCAAAGCAGGCCAAATGAAAGTTCAGTACGATGGCAATGTTGGCATATACAAGCCAACCAAGCTTTTTAAACTGATAACCAACTCCGCTCAATACATGGAATTGTATAATGAGGCCCGTATCAATACTGGTTTAAATGATCCTAACGATCCTACCAAACTATATGGTCTTTATCCGCAGGATCAGATAGATCTTTACCGTAACAGTTCAGATCGTGTTCATTATCCTAATACCGATTGGTTAAGTCTTATTTTTAAAACGGCTCCAACACAAAACCATAACCTAACCTTTAGTGGTGGAAATGAAAAGACCACTTATAACATATCATTAGGTTACGTTGATCAGAATGGTATTATCAGGGGTTTCAATTATAAAAAATATACTGGTCGTATCAATCTAACCTCAAAAATTAACGATCATATCAAATTCGGAACTAATATTTTATTAAAATCCGGCACCACAGAATCTGCTGCAGGTGGCTCAAAAGATTTATTCCTTTCGGCCATGTCACAAGCGCCTACCTACGGACCATACCTTACCGATGGAAGCGGGCACTTTACCTATAAGGCTTATGATTATGAATACAACAACAAAAACCCTATAGCTGTACTTGACAATAGCTTCACCCACAATACAAACGATTACGCCGTTAATGCTCAAGGCTGGTTTGAAGTACAGTTTACCAAGGATTTTTCATGGTATACCAAGGGAGCTGTAAATGTTAATATGGATAAGTACAAGGATTATAAATCAACCCTTGATCTATATAATTTCAAAACCAACACGCTTTCTACTTCGTTAGATTTGGGTAAGGGATTAACCGACCAGGACGAACAAACTGTTTACTCAAACTTGTACAGTTACTTAAATTACAACCATAACTTTAACGGGCACAGCATTAAAGCGCAGGCTGGTTACAGTGTTGAGCAAAGTAAATATTCATACCTGCAGGGTTACCGTCAGAATTTCCCTGATGAGGATTTAAGGGAACTAAACGCCGGCGGACAAGACATTCAAAGAGCCAGCGGTACAGCAAACCAATGGGCGCTAATGTCATACTTTGGCCGTGTAAATTATAACTACAAAGAGCGCTATTTGTTAGAGGGCAATATCCGTTATGATGGCAGCTCAAAATTTGCCGGTAATAATAAATGGGGGGTATTCCCATCATTTTCCGGAGGCTGGCGCGCATCTGAAGAGCCTTTTGTAAAAGCCATGAATTTAACCTGGTTGGATAACTTTAAGTTAAGAGGCTCATGGGGAAAGCTGGGTAACCAAAACATTGTAATAGGTGGATATACTGTGAATTACCCATACCAGGCATTATTAAATCTGACTGGGAATTACTCTTTTGATAACTCCGCCTTAACAACCGGCGTAGCCCAACAATCATTAAACAATCCCGATATTAAGTGGGAAACTACTACCATGACCGATATTGGCCTGGATCTGGCGCTTTTCAAAAACTTTAATGTAACTTTTGATTGGTACAAGAAAAGAACAATTGATATCTTAAGGCAATCACAGGTTACCGCCATTGTGGGCTTAAGCGCACCAACTATTAACGATGGTGTTGTTGATAATACCGGAGTTGAGCTTGGTTTAAACTACAGCAACATGATTCATGAAGGATCATTAAGCGGGTTTACCTATGGCTTAGGAGTTAATTTAGATCACTTTAATAACAAACTGGTAAAATACGGTCAGCAAGACATTTTTGATTATACCACTAACAAAAACGGACAGCCTATAAGCTCTTTTTATATGCTGCAGGTTGCAGGAATTTTTCAGTCAACTGCCGAGGTAAACAACTCGCCTAAACAATTTAACGATAGCACTTTACCGGGCGACTTGAAATATAAAGATGTTAATGGCGATGGCAAGATTAACAGTGATGACAGAACCATTATAAGCGGCGTATACCCTAAATTAAATTACTCGTTTAACCTATCGGCAAGCTTTAAAGGATTTGATTTTTCGGCTATGATGCAAGGTGTTTACGGTAGCAAATCATACGTATCTAACTGGGGAGTAATTCCGTTTGTACAAGGCACGCCACCAACAACCGATTGGTTGAACAGATGGACTCCTGAACACCCATCAACCACTATGCCTCGTATTTACTGGGGATGGAGCGCTCCGCAAAAACTTACCCGCCCATCAACTTTCTTTTTACAGGATGCATCATACTTAAGGCTTAAAAATTTAGTATTTGGCTATACACTGCCGTCTAAGGTAACCAAGAGCATAGGTATTGACAGGTTAAGGGTTTACTTTGCCGGCGATAACTTATTTACCATAACCAAATTTAAGGGTCTTGATCCTGAACGTTATGGAAGTGGTGATTTAGTGCAGTACCCGCAAAATAAAATATACTCTTTTGGTGTAAACGTTTCCTTTTAATCAGTCCACATGAAAAATCGAATTATAGCAACTATATTAATTACATCACTGTTTTTAGGTGCATGTAAAAAAACACTGGATCTGAATCCGCTGGACCAGATATCCACATCTACCTTTTATAAATCAAAAAGCGACTTTGACAAAGCCCTTGCCGCAGTTTACGCGTCTTTACAAAACAATGAATTTGCAGAGGAACTTCCCATTCGTGATTGCCTTACCGATAATGGTTATGCGCAGTTTAACTCGGGCAGCGTTAATGATGTTGATCAGGGTAACTTAAATCCTACTACTGGTGGCTATGAAACCGGTATTTACAAAGACAGCTATGTTGGTATTGGAAGAGTAAATTTATTTATTCAAAACCTGGCTAACTACAAAGGATCTGATATTGCAGATGCCGACAGAAAGGCCTATGAGGGCGAAGTAAGGTTTATAAGAGCATTTTTTTACTACCAGTTATATACCATTTATGGTGATGTTCCCCTGGTTTTAGAGCCGCTTACCCTGGCTACCCAAAAACAGCCTAAAGTAGCTGCATCTAAGATACTGACTCAAATAACAACAGATCTTGATTACAGTATTGCAAACCTTAATACCGCTCCATATTTTTCAAACGGAGGACATGCTGCTGCTTCATCGGCCAAGGCATTAAAAGCCCGTGTACTTCTATTTGCAGCTTATGGCACTACAGGTACGCCTGATGTAGCTATGCTAACGCAGGTAAGGGATCTTTGTAAGGATGTTATGTCGCAATACACCTTAACTAAAAACTTTGAGGACAATTTCAGAGACGCCACACAGAAAAACAATACAGAAACTATCTTTTCTATTAATTTTTTGGCGCCTAACAATTTAGCTTACTGGGACAGGGATTACGGCGACTGGTGCTCAGCAAGTCCGCTTCCTAACTTTGTTAACACGTTTGAGTGTACCGATGGTTTACCTTATGGTACTTCGCCCCTTACCGATACAAAAAAGCCGTTTAACAACCGCGACCCAAGGTTAAGCAAAACAGTGTATGTTGATCATCCTGATTTTGGCGGAGGTAAAGTACATAATCCGTCAAACCCTCGTCCTACAGGTTATGGCGTACTAAAATTTCTTGACCCGGCCAATCTTCCATTCGGGTTCTCGACACTTAGCGGCCAGGATGCCATTGTATTACGTTTAGGAGAAGTGATGCTGATGTATGCAGAAGCACAAAACGAAATTGCCGGTCCGGATGCAACCGTTTATAAAGCGATGACAGATCTGCGTGCCCGTGTAACTATGCCCGCTTACCCGGCAGGATATACCAAAGAGCAAATGCGCGAAAGGATAAGACATGAGCGCCGCGTTGAGCTCGCTTTTGAAGGCTTACGTCATTATGATTTAATGAGGTGGCACATTGCGGATGATGTTTTAAATAAAGTAAAGGATAGCCTGATCCCTTACCATTTTGAAAATAAATTTTACAAATGGCCACTGCCACAAACAGAAATTGATAAAAGTGGTGGCGTATTGGTTCAAAATCCTGATTATAAATAATCAGCTTAAACAGTTTAATTTATATGATAACAAAGCGGCGGGTAATTTACCTGCCGCTTTGTTTATTTAAAGGACCCAGCTCTTTATATAGAGTCATGATTTTTACATCACCCTGATTCCGGGGCAACACAGGTTCCCGGTTGATTTCCTACTTTTGCCCAATCTTAAAATTATCTGCAATAAATGAAAGCTTTAACATTTTCAACTTTTGGCGGCCCGGAAGTACTTGAATACATTGACATTCCTACCCCCATATTACAACCCGGAGAGTTATTGGTTGAAATGAAAGCCATCGGCTTAAATTTTGCAGATGTTTATCGCCGAAAAGGTAATTATCACCTAAAGGGTACCCCTCCTTTTATAGCCGGTTATGAGGGTGCAGGTGTGGTAATCAACGCCAACAACAACCCCGATTTTAAAATTGGCGATAGCATTGGCTTTGCCGATGTGCCTTTTGCAAATGCCGAAATGGTGGCCGTACCTGTTGATCATGCCATTCCCTTACCGGCAAACATTAGTTTTGAAACTGCTGCTTCGGTTTTGCTACAGGGCCTCACCGCGCAGTACCTGGCTACAGATAGCCACCAAACCAAAGCTGGCGAAGTAGTGCTTATCCATGCCTGCGCAGGCGGCGTAGGGCAATTGTTAACCCAGATAAGTAAACTTTTGGGAGCAAAAACAATAGGGCTAACCTCATCTGCAGAGAAGGCAGCAACAGCCTTACAAAACGGGATTGACAAAGTATTTTTGTACCAGGATGATTGGAAAAACGAAGTTTTATCTTTTTGCAGCGGCGGTGTTGATGTGGTTTATGATAGCATTGGCAGCACCTTACAGGACAGCTTTGAGGTAACAAAAAACTGCGGACAAGTAGTATTTTTTGGCATGGCAGGCGGCGACCCCGCATTTGTTGATCCAAGAATGCTGATGGATACCTCAAAAACACTCACAGGCGGCGACCTTTGGAGTTACCTAACCTCAAAAGAGGAAAGAATAAAGCGGGCCAGCCAGCTCTTTAACTGGATTAGCAATAATGAAATTGCCATTTCGCCGCCAACCATTTTTAAACTCGCTGATGGCAAACAGGCACACACGTTTTTGGAAAGCAGGAAGAGTAACGGTAAAATAATACTTATCCCTTAAAATACCATATTTTAAATTTTCCTTAACGTATTTTCCAAAGCTCACAATGTATTTCGCAAGTAAATATGCTCCGTCAGGAGCTACCTGTTTGTAGCAATTTTTAATAAAAACAAGCTTGCTCCGTAGGTGCAACCCCAAATTAACAAGGTAAATATCATTGCTACAGCTTATTTACTTTTATTTAAAACCTCGTCAAAATTAATGAATAGATCGGCCTTGCTGTCATCGTCATAAACGCCTCCCGCTATAATGCTTTGCCCGGTTACTGCGGGATTATTTCCATGCCCTAATGGCCAGCTACCTTTGCTGTTTGATACACCAAACCCAGCATAGGAGGCTGCTTTAATAGCAAAATCGGTACAGTTATTTTTGGATAGATGATACTCCAGGCCATCATAACGTTTGGTGAGCAGCAGGATCTTTTCAAATCTTTTTTTGGAAATAAATTTACCCATCACTTCATCCCACCTGTGCCCGCAATCATTTTTAAACGTTCCCGAGCAGGAAGGATCCAATGGCGTTGCCGAAAACAGGTTGTCTTTTTGTGGGTAAAATCCAAAAGAAATAGAAACCGATGTTGAATCGGTATTATACTTAATAAGCGTAATAAAAGTATGCCCTGTATTGGTAAAAGCAAATACTTTGGGTTTGCCCGGTACCGGTTGTTTTACATGAAAAAGCAATGCATATGCGGCAGCCTTTTTGCCATCATTAAATGTATTGATGATGCGATCATAAGTTATCGCTTTGCTTTTTTCTTCGGTTTTGTCTTTTAACCCAACGGGACCTGGTGCATTGATAAATACCGAATCGTCCTTTGTATTAATGGATAAATAATTGGTATTTAAGGTAGAATCCTTATTCACGCTATCGGCTGCCAGCGAATCAGCTGAATACTGCAATGGCGCCGGGTTATTATTTGCCTGTTTGCCCTTTGCATATTGCATTGTTTTAAAAAAACATTTCATAGCCAAAGGATACAAACGCAACCTTGCAAATACATTGGCCAGCCTGTAATATACTTTAACTTTTGATTGATTATAATTTACCTCATTGTTATTCGCCGAAAGCTCTTTTAAGTAGCCCATCAGTTTTTTTCTTTCCTGGCGGTTACTTAAATGGGTTTCCATCCCTTCAATAAGGTTTACATCAGCTTCGTTATTAATTCGCGCTTTATTGGCGGCAGCCGGTGCTTTGCTTACATCCGATAAAACAGGAATATTAAAATCGTTTTCAAAAAAGTCTTTGGCTGTGGTATCGCCCGGTTTTAGTTTATAACGCACCGCTGCTGATAATTGGGCATGAGCGGGTAAACAATATAATAGGTAACTTATGATTATAAACGCCTTAAAATATGGGGTTATACGACGAGTTATCATGAAAAATGGTTTTTATCTGGTTAATGTTATAACGTAAATGAATAGCAAACAGTACATGGAATTTGTTTATCCACAACAACAATAATTTGGGCAATTATTATAGCCAGCCAAGTAAAAATGATGAAAAGCCTTTTTCATATATGGCACAAACGTAATAACATTTTAAATAGTCTACAAATTTAGTAGAGTATTTATTAAACTTGCAACATCGATCTGATTTTTTAGTTTGATATGACATTGTTTAGATGAAAGAATACGCTTTAATAACAGGTGCAAGTAAAGGCATAGGCAAATCAATAGCTTTATTACTGGCCAAAAAGGGCTATAACTTATTGCTGGTGGCCCGATCAGCAAACGAATTGGAAGATTTATCGATTCATATCAAAGCGCAGTATCATGTGGAAGTATCTTATTTTTTAGCCGATCTATCAGCCGCCGGTGCTGCTACCCGGATAACGGAGTGGAGCAGGAGCTTATCGGTACCTATATCCATACTTATAAATAATGCCGGCTATGGTCTTTGGGGTAACTTTGATGAATTGGCCCTGGCCGGGCAGATGAGCATGATAAAGGTTAATATAGATGCAGTGGTTGAGTTATGTTATCATTTACTCCCGGTTTTAAAATCGCAAAGGCAAGCCCATATATTAAACATCGCCAGCACTGCGGCCTACCAGGCGGTGCCCACGCTGGCGGTTTATGCAGCATCAAAATCATTTGTACTCTCATTTAGCCGGGCTCTACGCTATGAATTAAAAGATACTGTTGTATCGGTAAGCTGCCTGTGCCCCGGCCCTACCGACACGGGCTTTGCCCATCGTGCAGGTATGGACGCGCTGGCCGATCTGGCAGCCAAATTCAATATGACACCCGATGATGTTGCCGCCATAGGCATCAGTAGGATGTTCAGTAAAAAGGCCGAGATTGTGCCGGGCTTTTTAAATAAACTATCGGCTGCGGCTACAAGGCATAGCCCCAAGGGGTTTATTGAGCGTGTTACCGCCGGCCTGTACAAACGTTAAAAAAATATTTTCACAAAAATTTGTTTGGTTCAACAAATTACATACTTTTGCATAGTCTATTAAATACATAGACATTATATACATTGATTAAACAACAACACATACCGTTTGCATGCTCCATGCGAATGCCCTTCTCCCAAAGGGTCATGTGCAGCTGTTGTTGTTAATTTCCCCAAGGATCATCTCCTTATTTTAAAAACTGTTTAAAGCAGTTCCCAGGTTTTTCGCACTCATTTCCAAGCATTTTAATTCTTCTTTTTCATGGCAGGCTCATATCAAAAATTCACTTTAGGCTCAGCAATTACGCCCGAACAACAAGCTTTTTTTAACCAGCACGGTTTTATACACTTTACAAATTTTATTAAACCCGAAACGGTAGCTAACATCATACAGGCATCAGAACAGGTTCAGCAAAACTGGATTGCTAATAAAGTAGAAAAGGTAAACGGTGTACCCATTAAATATGGTAAAGATGTTGATGGCTCACCTATTGTGCAGCGCTTCGCTTTTATTAACAAACACCATGCGGCGTTAGATGAATTTTCCAAAGATCCCCGGTTCCAGGTATTGCTGAACCTTATTGGCGAAGGCGCCCGCCTGGGTACCGACGAAAAAGATGGAATGGTTTTTAATCACTACGTAAACGGCCCCGAAAGCAGTTTTACCAAAATGGGCTGGCACACAGATGGCTTGCGTGATATTTTCCATGGCCAAAAATTAAACCCAATGCTTAATGTGGGAATCCACCTGAGTACACTGAAACCGGAGAATGGGGGATTAAGAATTTTACCCGGAACCCATCAACAGAATCTTTACCAGATGCTTTTCCGTAAAAAATATTTCTTAGATCATGACACGGATGAAAATGAAGTTGCCATTACTCCTACAGCTGGCGACCTCACCATACATGACGGCCGCTTATGGCACCGTGTAGCCCAGTCATCTGTAATTGGCGAAGAAAGCCGCAGAAGGGTAATTTATATCCCCATTATTGCAGGCAAGTATGAGCCTAAAAATGCCGACAGCCCTACCGCCTTTTATCAACGTTTTGCAGGTATTGTTAAATAATAAATTATGTTAATCGCCTTATTCATCAGCTATCTTATCCGCAGCGGGAAAATAACTATCATCAGGAATTTCTTTAGCAATAAAATACCCGCCAAAGTGCTTGTACGCAACCCGGGGAACTAAAAGACAGCTATTATTTATTTTCGCATGGCCATAAACCCAAACCTTGTTTTATAGATCCGCGAAGGGTATTTTAATGAGTACCCTTTTGCGGATCGGGAATTAGTTGGCAAATAGTTTTTTGCATTTGACAGGTTTTGTATATTTATACATTATAAACCAGGCAGATAGCCCAAACTCTATGTAAAAAGATGATAACAGCCAAAGCCACCACTATTGACGAGTATATAGCAGATTTCCCAGCTGATGTTCAGCAAATCCTGCAGCAAATTCGTGCAACTATCAAAGAAGCGGCACCCGCGGCCGGAGAAAAAATAAGTTATGGGATGCCTACTTTCACGCTCAAGGGTAACTTAATTCACTTTGCAGCTTTCAAAAATCATATAGGTCTATACCCAACACCCAACGGCATCGAGGAGTTTAAAGAAGAACTCTCGGCATACAAGGGAGCAAAGGGTTCGGTTCAATTTCCGATTGATAAGCCCATGCCCCTAGCGTTGATCACCCGGATTGTGAAATTTAGGGTAAAAAAGAGCTTGGAGAAGAAATAAGTTTTAATCCACCAACAGTTGTAATTGCTTTATATCCTCAGGAGTTGTTCTGCAACAGCCCCCTATAATTTTTGCACCCGCTGCAAACCAGCCTTTTGCATCATCAAGAAAATGTGTGTGGCTTGCAGACGAAGACAACCAGCATTTATTAACCGCATCCCAAATTTCTCCTTTATTAGGGTAAACCAGTATAAGCTTACCTGTATTTATTGCCGCTATTTTTACAAGCGATGTTATGTGCTGCGGTGCGGTACAATTAACCCCAACAGCTATGAACTGATTTGATTGACTGATTAATTTTACAGCATCAGAAAATTCTTCTGCACTGCTAATTTGAGTATCGTTTTTACAGCTAAAACTAATCCAGGCCTGCACCTCCGGAAACTCCAATAACAACTCTTTTAATGCGATAGCTTCATCCAAACAAGGTATTGTTTCGCAAGCCAACAAATCTGCACCGGTTTCAATCAACAATTTAATTCTGCTGCGATGAAATAACTTAAGGTCTTCAATACTTACGCCATAATTACCACGATACTCTGAACCATCGGCTAAAGATGCCCCATAGGGCCCAACAGACGCCGCTATCAACGGCTTTTCTTTTCGGGATATAACTTTCATCGCATCCCCGCGTGCCTCGAAAGCCAATTGCACACTTAACTGCATCAGTTCAACAGCTTCCTGGTGGGTGTATCCATTTTTTGCAAATCCTTCAAAACTGGCCTGATAACTTGCCGTTGTAATAACATCAGCGCCGGCAAGCAAATAATCGTAATGTACCTGCTTAATTAATTCAGGATCTTCCTTTAATAATTTGGCCGACCATAATGTATGATTAAGATTAGCCCCTCTTGCTTCTAACTCGGTGGCCATTGCACCATCAAGAACAACAAATCCTTTTTCCTTAATAAATGCGTCAAATATATTTTTCATTTGTATAATTCTACCTGCAAGATAACAATTGTATTTAATCAGTTCTTATCACCATCCTGTCAATTTCCCTCCACTGCCTAAATTACATGTTTAAACTTCTTAATTTTACTTATGGAATTAGGAATAAGCACATTTGGCGAAGTACACCCTGATGGAACTGCCGGCAAAGCTGTAAACGCCCACAAACGGGTACAGGAATTATTGGCAGAGGTTAAGCTGGCTGATGAAGTGGGCCTGGATGTTTTCGCTTTTGGCGAACACCACCGCTCCGATTTTGTGATCTCGGCACCAGAGATATTTATGGCCGCGGCGGCATCTATCACCAAAAACATCAAACTATCCAGTTCGGTAACGGTATTGAGCTCTGTTGATCCGGTGCGCACATTTCAAAACTTCGCCTCTGTAGATCTGATCTCGGGCGGCCGGGTCGAAATGATAGCCGGTCGGGGTTCCTTTATTGAATCCTTCCCCCTTTTTGGTTTCGATCTGGATGATTACGATGCCCTTTTTACCGAAAAGCTTGAAATGTTCCTGCAGATCAACCAACAGGAAATCCTGAACTGGCAAGGTAAATTCCGCGCGCCGGTTATAAACCAGGGAGTTTACCCCCGCCCGCTGCAGGAAGCCATCCCGGTTTGGATAGGCGTTGGCGGTACCCGCGCATCCGCATTGCGTGCCGGTAAGTTAAACCTGCCTATGATCATTGCTATATTAGGTAGTGACCCGGTGCATTTTGTTCCCTTTGTGGAGGCCTACCGCGAATCGGCAGAGAAGGCCGGGCATGATGTAAGCAAGCTGCAGCTGGCCATATCATCCCAATTTTACCTGGCCGAAGACGCCAATCATGCTGCGGATGAGTTTTACCCATCCTATGAAGCGTTGATGAACCGGGTAGGCAAAGACCGTGGCTGGTCGCCCATGACCAGGGATTCATTTGAGTACCTACGCCAGAGCGGACCTTTGGTTGTAGGCGATGTACAAATGGCGGTAGATAAAATAATGCATCAATATGAATTATTTGGGAATACCCGCTTTGTTGCTCAATTGGTAACAGGCCATACCCCGCATCAAAAAATACTGAAAGCCATTGAGTTATATGGCACAAAGGTGGCTCCAATTATCCGTAAGGAAACCAGTAAATAAAACACACGGAATTTTTAAGGAATATTTTCCCGGAATTAAAAAAAAGACAGGAGATAAAAGAAGCTAACCTTTATCTCCTGTCCTTTTCATTATTTAATACGGTTATACCAATACCGTACCGCCATCAATAATTAGGCTGCGGCCTGTACCATATTGCTGTTTCATAAGGTATAAAAAGCCTAAAGCAACATCCTCTGCCTCGCCTACCCGCTTAAGCAGCAAACTACCTTCCAGATAATTGTACATGCCATTGCGCTGCTCCTCGGTCATGGCATCCCACAGGTTTGTTTTAATAACACCCGGCACAACACAGTTAACACGAATTGGCGCCAGCTCAACGGCCATAGCCCTTACAAAACCGTCCATAGCTCCACAAATGGCAGAGGCAACAGACCAGCCCGCGCCAGGCCTTTCACTGGCCGTACCACTGGTAAGCGATATAGAACCACCTGGGTTAATATGAGGTGCCCCGTATTTTACCGCGGTAAATGCACTCCAAAAGCGCAGGTTAAAAAAGCCTATTGCTTCTTCAACAACTGTATCACTTATGTTTTTCAGACTTAAATTTTCGCCGGCAGTATACACCAGGTGATCAAACCTGCCTATTTTTTCAAAAAATGCCTTAATGTTTTCTTCCTTACCCAGATCAACGGCATACCCTTCGCTCCCTTCTGGAAGTTCCTCAAGCGCTTTATCAATACGTTGTTGATTGCTGGATACAATAACCACTTTAGCCCCTTCAGCGGCAGCCGCCTTGGCAGTGGCCAATCCCAGGCCTGTGCTGGCCCCTAATAATATTACCCTTTTACCGGCGAGTGTTTCACTTTTCATATTCTTTGATTTTTGTAGGCACAAAATTCAACATGATAAAAGCAAACCCACTTAACAAATGGTAAAAAGCAAAGCAGCCTAAAAATGATTTGTTTTAACAACAGGTTATTCACAATTCTCTGTAGAAACGCATATTTGCGTCTCCCGGATACAGATTCAACTATACAGCAACCTATTTTTTAATAATTGTAATATTATAATTATAGCTCTCCTAACAACATAATAACGACTGCAAATAAATACACCTCAGCTTAGTATTTTATAACCAATGTGTTTATATCTGTATAAATCAAACAATTAAACTTATTAAATCTTTTATAATAAAATAGTTGTAATGCCGAAGTGGATAAAAACATCGTTGAAAATATTGGGGGCTGTAATAGGGATTATAATAATTGCCTTTGCCGGCATTTCTATGTATATTATTTTCAACAAGGAAAAGGTGCTCAAAATGATCACCACCGAACTAAATAAAAACCTGGATGGTACACTCACTATCGGCAAGCTTGATCCTACATTTTTTAAAGGATTTCCGGGAATTTCTGTTAGTTTAAAAGATGTGGTTATTAAAGATCAGCGATGGCCCGCTCATCATCATACTTTATTGGATGCCAAAAACTTTGATGTTTCTGTAAATGCAGCGGCGCTGTTAAAAGGCAGCGTGGAGATAAACAAGGTATCCATTAGTGAGGCGAATATCGATTTGTTTACCGATAGCACTGGTTACAGTAATACAGCCGTTTTTAAGGGTAAACCTAAAGAAAAAAACGCTCCGACAGATAAAAACGGATCTTCAACCCAGATAAAACGCTTTAACCTTAGCAACGTTAATTTTGTGGTTGATGACCGTAAAGCCTTTAAGCTGTTTAAGTTTCAGGTAAATGATGTAAACGGGCAGATGCAATACCCGGCAACCGGCTGGCATGCCTATATCAAGCTGCAAACATTGGTTAAAAATTTTTCTTTCAATACCAAAAGAGGTAGCTTTATGAAAAACAAACTGCTGGATGGCATATTTGACATAACTTACAATGAACCAGCAAAGCTGATAACTGTAGCACCCAATGTTTTAAACATTGGCGACGATGAATTTACCATTGGAGGTAAATTTAATGTGGCCAAACCCAATGTGGAATTTGTGCTTAATATTAAGAATGACGAAATTTTGTGGACAAGCGCTGCCCAGCTATTGGCTCCCAACATTACAAAAAGCCTCAGCATGTTTAATATTAACAATCCTATCGCGGTTACGTGTGATATTGCAGGCGCTTTTGGCGGAGGCGGCGATCCGTCCATTTTTGTTACTGCCAAAGTAAAAGATAATGTGGTGACCATACCCGGCGTTAAGATTGAAAACTGTAGTTTCAACGGCGTATTCTCCAATAATTACATCAACGGAAAGGGTTTGAGTGATGAAAACTCGGTGATAAAACTTTATCACTTTAATGGCACCTACCAAAAGATTCCCTTTACTATTGATACAGCCTTCATCAACAATTTAAATACGCCCATTGCAAGCGGCATCTTTAAATCGCATTTTGATATCGCGAAGCTTAATCGCGCCGTTGGCGATGATGATCTTAAATTCACCAAAGGTTATGCCGATTTGAAGCTGGCCTATAAAGCCGACCTGGTTAATTATAGAATCACCAAGCCTAAACTTGCCGGCACTATCAACATTAAAAACGCCAATGTAAGTTACGTGCCGCGTAACCTGAATTTTAAAAACACGGCTATCACCATCAAATTTTCGGGCAATAATTTATTGCTGAACAATATTCGCATGCAATCGGGCAACAGCATTGTGTTTATGGAAGGCCGGGTAAACAATTTTCTTAACTTGTATTATACAGCTCCGGAAAAAATAGTGCTTAACTGGCAGGTGCGCAGTCCGCAATTGCACCTGGCAGAGTTTTTAGGATTTTTAAACAGCCGGCAGTCTACCGGGGAGATTAAATCGTCCGGTAAAAAAACCAATATCAATAGTGCACTGAGCACTGCTTTTGAAAAAGGCAAGGCCGAAATACACCTCAGGGTTGATAAAGTATATTATAAAAACTTTTTAGCTACAGATGCCACTGCAAATTTTTTAATGGCTGATAATGTCATCAAAATAAATAATGTAAGTGTTAAAAACGCAGGTGGTTCATTAAAACTAAATGGCAGCTTTGTGCAAAACGGAGCCACTAATAACTTCACTATCAATACTAAAATTGATGATGTGAATACCAGCAACTTCTTTTCCTCGTTTAATAATTTTGGTATGCAAAATTTCACATCAAAAAACCTTAGCGGTTTATTATCCGCGCAGGCTCATTTAACCGGTGGCATAAATAGCCAGGGTAATTTGGTTCCACGATCATTGAAAGGATTGGTTACCGTTAACCTAAAAAAAGGGGCGCTGCTTAACTTTACACCTATTACAAGTGTAGGTAAATTTGCTTTCCCTTTCAGGGATCTTAAAAATATCAGGTTTGCTAATTTGGATATGAAGTTTAATATTGACGGAGATAAGATCAATATTGACCCTATGCAAATCAATTCAAGCGCTATAAATATGGATGTTGCCGGCGTTTATTCCTTATCAAAGGGTACCAACATTGCTATGGATATTCCTTTACGTAATCCTAAAGGCGATACCGCTATTATTGATGTAACCCAACGCAATAAAAAACGTATGAAAGGTATTGTGCTTCATATACTGGCCGCTGATGGCGAAGATGGGAAAATAAAAATAAAGTGGAACAAAAACAGGGATAAAAAAGACGATAAAGACAAAAAAGACAAGGATGAAAAAGGTCCGGAAGAAAATGGCACAAAATAGTTACAATAAATCCTTATATATGCCTCATTTTTAGCATTCAAATACTTGTATTTTTGACACAATAATAGCAATTTAATGCGTATCTTTGTGCATCCATTTAAGAGATATCACATTTGATTAAACTTTTACCGGTCACTGCACTATATTTCAATATTGTAAATACCGCGCATCCTAATGCTATAATGTCAAAAGCCAACCCACGTTTTATAAATATTCCGGGTTTAGAAAAATTCATAGGAGCACCGTTTAATTCATCATATATTTATACTGCAGGTTAAACCAACCGTGTAAAATCTTATCGGACTAATAATTAGCTGAAAAAAATCTATTCAAAAAAATGAGACAACTCAAAATATCCCAATCCATTACCAATCGTGAATCTCAATCACTTGAAAAATATCTTCACGAGATAGGTAAAGTAGATTTAATAACCGCACAGGAAGAAGTGATCCTGGCGCAGAAGATTCGTGAGGGTGATCAAGCTGCATTAGAACGGTTAACAAAAACCAACCTGCGTTTCGTGGTTTCGGTTGCAAAGCAATACCAAAACCAGGGCCTTACCTTAGGTGACCTTATAAACGAAGGAAACTTAGGTTTGATTAAGGCTGCAAAACGTTTTGATGAAACCAAAGGCTTTAAATTTATTTCGTACGCAGTATGGTGGATCCGTCAATCTATATTATCTGCCGTTGCCGAGCAATCACGTATTGTACGTTTACCTTTGAACCAGATTGGTTCATTAAGTAAAATTCACAAAGCGGCATCTAAATTAGAGCAAGAATTTGAAAGACAACCAACACCAGAAGAACTGGCGGATGATTTGGAAATATCTGTTGATAAAATTGCCGATTCATTAAGCAACGCTGGCAGACAGGTATCAATGGACGCTCCATTTATACAAGGTGAAGAAAATACTTTGCTTGATGTTTTGCAAAGCACCGATGCCGCAACTGATACCGAACTGATGATGGATTCATTATCACAAGAGATCAAACGTTCATTAGGTATCCTTGCCGAACGTGACCGCGAGGTTATCATCCTGTTTTTTGGCTTAGGTGGTTATGCTGCCCATTCTTTAGAAGAAATTGGTGAGAAATTTAACCTTACCCGCGAGCGTGTACGCCAGTTAAAAGATAAAGCGTTGATGCGTTTACGTCACAACTCAAAATCAAATCTTTTACAATCATACTTGAACTAAGAGATTAGCCGGATGCAGATGCATCCGAAAACATATTTGAAACGCGAATGGTGAAAATCATCCGCGTTTTTTTTGTGCTCTGGGATTTCATTGCAAGGAATAAAATCCCAGAGGAGATAAAGAGGGAAATAATGTTTTGAAGTGTTTGTCATCCTGAACGATAGTGAAGGATCTATTATGCGCTATGCTTCTTCGCCCTGTAAAGTCTGCGAATAGATCCTTCACTATCGTTCAGGATGACAAAAGTTTTTCAAAAAAAGTAATAGTAGAAGCGAACCAACGACGCGTGGAAATAATAACGGGTTAAATAAAATTTACCCACAAAAAAAAGCATCTGCCCATTGTGGAGCAGATGCTTGTACGATTCTTTATATAATAGTTAAGTCTTAACCTACTTTTACATTTACCGCGTTTAAGCCTTTTTTACCTTGTTCTACATCGTAGGTAACACTGTCGTTTTCACGGATAGTATCGATAAGGCCTGAGGCATGTACAAAAACTTCGGCACCACCATTTGTAGGTGTAATAAATCCGAAACCTTTGCTTTCATTGAAAAATTTTACTGTTCCTTGCATTATATTTTTATTTAATTAAGCAAATGTACAGTTAATTAATCAACAATCTATTATAAATAAGGCAATTAAGTTTTTAATTGAAATTTAATCAACAATAAAGGCCCCGCAATACGCCCGGAGCCTTTATTATTAGCATGTTAGCCCCGCTGCTAACGAGTCAAAGCAGTACTGCTGTAAACATGGTATTCGCCCGGTGCAAGTGTTATGGAATAGGTTAATGAAACCACATTTATGCTGGCGCCGGTTAAGACATCGGTATAAGTACCAGTAGTTGGGAAGGTGATATTGGCCGTTTGCGATGCCACATCAAAATTACCTACCACTTCAACATTGGCGCTGGCATCCTTCAACTGGATTGTTTTAATTCCTCCCGAAAGGTTGTAAACATAATTTGTAGTGGCAAACACCGCGTTCTTTTTATGCAGGTTTATCAATTGCGAATATATGCTGTATAAATGCCTGCGCTGCGGATCAGCATTGTAATTCCACAGTATAGGTTTATTATTGGTACGCCCAAAAAGATCAATGGATTTATCATAACCCAGCTCGCCAAACTGCCATATCATTTTAGGACCCGGTACCGATAGCAGGAACGCGGCAGCCATCTCCTCGCGTTTTAAGCCTGTGGGTATATCTTTTGTACTGTAACTGCCGGATACGTTTCCATAAGTCTCGTTCTTAAACATCAGGCGTTCCTCGTCATGACTTTCAAAATAGCCTACCAACTGGTATGGCAGGGTAAATGTATGCTGATCATAAAACAGTCCCTGGAAATTTGAATTAGTTAGCCAGCCCATGGTAGCCTCATTGGCATTATAATTTAAATTATTCCACAACATCATACCTTCTCCGGCCAGTTCTTTCTCTTCCTGGTTGGCGGCAAAGTGCTCCAGTATTACATAGAAGTTATTATTATCGATGCTTTTAATATAGTTGTTATACTCTTTCCAGATAGCAACCCGACTGGCATCATATTGCCCCCACGGCCCAACGGCTGCGTCGCCGGTACCATAGTTAACTTGTGTAAAGCCCTTGGAAAGATCAAACCTAAAACCATCAATTTTATATTCCTGCATCCAGAATTTCAATACATTTTTTACAAAATATTTGGTAGCTGCACTCTCATGGTTAAACTGGTACCCTACATTATAAGGGTGTGTAGGATCAACATTATACCAGGGATTATTGGCAGCAGGTTTGCCCGCGGCTGTGTTAAAATACATTTGCACCATTGGCGATTGCCCGAACGAATGGTTAAGAACCATATCCTGGATAACCGCAATACCGCGCGAATGGCACTCATCAATAAATGCCTTTAAAGCATTTTTAGTACCGTAATATTTATCGGGCGCAAAGTAAAATGATGGGTTATATCCCCATGACTGGTTACCCTCAAACTCATTAATGGGCATAAGCTCAATGGCATTTACACCAAGATTAGCCAAATAGTTAAGCGTATCTTTCAGGGTTTGATAGTTGTGATTATCGGTAAAATCGCGCACAAGGAGCTCATAAATAACCAGTTTCTTTTTCTCGGGGCGAGCGAAGGTGGCGTTTTTCCAACTGTAGGCAGGTTGATTGGCCTGCAAAACACTTACATTACCGGTTGTTTTGCCGATTGGGTAAGCCTTTAAACCCGGATATGTATCGGCCGTTATATTTTTATCATTGTCCGGATCAAGCACCTTTTCGGTATATGGATCGGCCACTTTAAGGCTGCCATCAATTAAATACTGGTAAGCATATTCTGTACTCGCATCTAGGTTATCTATCTGGATCCACCAGCGCTTGCCATCTGGCGTGTGGTTCATCGCGTATTTAGCATCAGCTGTCCAGCTATTAAAATCGCCTATAACACTTACTGATGTTTTTGACGGAGCATATAAGTTTAAAATGACTGATTTACCTGAGTTTAAATAGGTAACTCCATCTACCGCGCCTGCGGGTAATTCCTTTCCGCCAGTTACCACCGAATCTCCGGGAACGTTCCCGGAACCGCCCTTAGAAGGAGATGTTTTTTTGCATGCAGTAAAACTGATCAGCAGCAAGCCGACCAGCAAAAAGTAAAAGTTTTTGATTATCATATATTACCTGTTTATAAAATTGGTTCAATAAAAGTAGTCTGAATTTTTTATTTAAGTACCCGAATACTCAAAATAAAATCTCCCTGGTATTTGTTCCGGAAGTTATAGTTTGAAAATCAGACATTTACAAATGTATATAATCCAATTTTAAGAAGCAAGCTTTAAGATGCGGGTAAAGAGAAAGTAAAGCAGGGTGAAGATAAAGGAACCATGTGGTTTAAACTTAGCAAATCGCCCCGCAAACTTGCCTAATTAATTACAGCCGGTACAGTCACCCCTCGTCACCCTCCCACTATTTTTAAATAAAATAGTAAACCAAGAAAAATTATACTTAGCATTGTGCTTATTTAGAATCATTCTTGAAAAAGTTCTTCGCCACCATATTGCTTATAGCCCACCTTTTCAATATAGGCGGATATATGGTGTTGAGCCAATACCTGGTTTACCAATCTGATAAATTCGCGGCCGAACAGATTAGCAAAGGAAAATACGATACCACCAACCTTATCGAAATAAAGATACCTCAACACATGCCCCAAATACACGATTGGAAATCATTTGTGTGCGTATCTGGCCAGGTTCAGTTTGCCGGCATTGCCTATAACTATGTAAAACTCAAGGTAACCCGCGATACAGTATTTGTACAGTGCATTCCAAATTACGAAACCACCAAATTACTAACCGACAATGTGATATATGCCAAACAGCTCAACGATATCCCGATAAGCAAAAAGGCGCACGAGTCATCCGGAAAAAAAACGGGAGTGGATAATAAATACAACTACCCTATAACAGCATACACGTTTACATCCAGGGTATCGGCAATCAAAAAACTAAACACTTTTATTTTTATTGATATCAATCAACCGCTGATCCTGATAGATGGCCGCCCGCCAGAAAACATTGCCTAAGCAGCTTTTATCATTTTTTTGTTCCCCTCAGCAACAGATGGCAGTAGTAATGCATGGCTATTTATTGCCTTACAGCTAATTATCGGCCATATCTATCAAAATAAAACGATTCATGACTAATTTTTATAAAATACTTTTTTCGGTTCTGTTCATTACAGCGTCTGGTTCTGCACTGGCACAAAAGAGCGTCAAAGATACCTTACACCTCGATAGTGTAATTATTAAAGAAAGTCGCTCTAAATATCTGCCCACCATCGTTGGTAACTATATTTTCGCCGGTAAAAACACACATTTAATATACCCTGATGCGGGCAAGGTAAACCTGGCCAACAATACTGCACGGATGGTCTTCGCCAAAGTTCCGGGTGTTAACTCCTGGGAAATGGATGGCGCCGGCCTGCAGCTAAACATTGGCACACGCGGTACCGATCCGCACCGGTCAATTGAAATGAATATGCGCCAAAATGGGTATAATACCAATTCGGACGCGTTTGGTTATCCCGAAAATCATTACAATGTCCCGTTCCAGGCCATCAGCGAAATTCAGTTTGTACGCGGCTCGGCTGCTTTGCAATTTGGGTCGCAGTTTGGCGGCATGGTCAACTACAAAATAAAAGAAGGCGACAGCACTAAGGTTTTCGGTATCGAAAGCGAACAAACCGCGGGCTCAAACAACTTCTTCAATTCGTATAATGCTATTGGGGGCAAGGTAGGCAAGGTGAGCTATTACGCTTTTTACTCCACCCGCAGAGGCGATGGCTGGCGACCAAACGCTGCCTTTAATTATCACGCCTATTATGCCAATATCAAATACCAGTTTAGCAGCAAAGGCAGTATAGCCCTGCAGTTTTCCCGGTCGGATTATGTGCAGCAGATTGCGGGAGGCTTAACAGACGCGCAGTTTGAGGCCGATAACCGGCAGTCGTTCCGGGCCAGGAATTTCTTTAACCCGGAGATTAATATTCCCGCCCTCTTATTTAACTACGCGTTTAGCAGTAACACAAAACTGGAAGTTACATCGCATGTATTGTTTGGGCAACGTAACAGCGTACAGTTCATCAACACACCCAACATTAAGGATACGGTTAATGCCAGCTTAAAAACCTTTAATCCGCGCCAGGTTGATAGGGATTACTATGCCGGCTTTACTACCGAGGCCCGCTTACTGCACACCTACAAACTGGGCAACCTGAACAGTACATTTACCACCGGGGTAAGGTTTTTTGAGGAAACTACAAAGCGCAAGCAAAAAGGAACAGGTACCATTGCATCCGATTTCGATTTGACTTTGGTTAAACCTTATGGTATCGACCTGAGATTGCATTCGCTCAATTACGCTGTCTTTGCCGAAAATATTTTCCAGGTAACACCCGAATTTACGATAACTCCGGGTGTGAGATACGAAGTGATCAAAAGCACCACATCGGGTGTTATTAATAATGCCACCTTCCCTATTGGGTATAAAGGCAACCGGAATTTCCCGTTGTTTGGTACAGGGCTACAATACCAGTTTAGCAATGGCAGCCAGCTATATGGCAACATTTCGCAGGCATACCGACCCTACCTGTACGCCGCTGTTACCCCTGCCGATCAGCTGACAATTATTGATCCTAATATTAAGGATAGCCGAGGTTATGATATCGACCTGGGTTATCGCGGGCATATCGGCACCATTTTTAATTATGATGTTAACGGCTTTTACGTTTACTACGGCAACCGTGCAGGTACATTAACCCAAACCGACGCGCAAAATGTAAACCATTTATTTTTAACTAATATAGGCAACGGCGTGGCCAAAGGCATTGAAGCCTATACCGAGGTATCATTACTAAGATCATTTAACAAACATGCCGGTAGTGATATCCGTTTGTTCAATTCATTGGCATATACCCATGGCCGCTACACCAGCGGATCCAATAACGCATCGGGTAAAAATATAAGCCTGGCGAACAATCACCTGGAGAATGTACCCGAATGGATAAACCGTACTGGTTTAACATTTTTAAGCGGAGCCTTTAGCAGCACCCTGCAATTGAGCTATACCAGCAAAAGCTTTAGCGATGCCAATAACACCGTATTTAACCCAACAGGGGCAACCGGCGTTGTACCTGCCTACCATGTGGTTGACTGGGCTTTTAATTATAGCTTCCTTAAAAACTACCACATTAGTGCCAACGTGAATAACCTGCTGAATGCCCAATACTTTACCCGCCGCATTAATATGTACCCTGGTCCCGGTATTTTGCCTGCGGACGGCCGGACTTTTAACATTGGTTTCGGAATTAAGATTTAACGAAAAATGGCCTCCCGATAATACCAGGAGGCCATTTTCATTTCAGGCTAAGCCTGTTATTTAACGTGCTTTTTTACTATATGTAACAGTTCGGTAAGATCAAAAGGTTTCTTTAAAAAGCCATCGGCCTCGCCAGCCTTTGAAACTTCTTCAATATTATTAACCGCCGAAACGATGATCACAGGGATACCGCTTGTAGCCGGATCGCTTTTTAAGCCTTTACTCAATTGCTGACCATTGGCATCACTCTTCCAATCGGTAAGCCAGTTATCCAGCAAAATCAGGTCGGGATCTATCTCCACCAGCCTTTTTAGTATACGGGCATTATCAGAAGCTATAACTTCGTATTTTTCCTCTTCCAGAACATAAACAATGGTGTCGCGAATGTCTTTATCATCTTCGATCACTAAAATTTTCTTCGCCATAAAGTCCTCATAGTTAGGATCGAATATAATAAATTTTAATTGAAAATTATAAAATTTACCTATAATTCACAACTAGCTATCATATCCAATCACAACCATAACAAATAAAGACTTACCTTTTGTTTTAGCAGGTACGCTTTATGAAGAAAATATTACAGAAAAATTAAATTGTTAGCTATTATAGCAAATACGGCAGCGTGGTTCGTAACTTTCCTTTTCGCCCAATAATATTCTAGATTCATCGGGCACCAGGCGATAAGAATATAAAGCCGGATTACCGCATTGAACACATACGGCGTGCAGCTTGGTAACAGATTCGGCAATTGCCATAATTGCCGGCATCGGACCAAACGGGCGGCCCTTAAAGTCCATATCAAGCCCAGCCACAATAACCCGCACACCCCTGTTTGCCAGTATGGTGCAAACCTCGGGTAGTTGATCATCAAAAAACTGCGCCTCATCAATACCAATTACATGAGCATCATTAGCCAGCAGTAATATAGCAGAAGCACTATCAACAGGAGTTGAAGAAAACTTATTGGCGTTATGTGAAATGATGGCGTCCTCGCCATAACGGGTATCAGATTTAGGGCTGAAGATCTCTATCTTTAATTTGGCAATGCGCGCACGATTAAGCCTCCTGATCAACTCCTCGGTCTTGCCCGAAAACATTGATCCGCAGACAAGTTCAATACTGCCGCCAAATTCACTCTTACGCCTAAAAACATCCTCGTGATATACCATACTTAACTATTGTGGGGCCCAAATATCAGAATTTTATCCTATTTTTGGTAAGCATTTTCCTAACATTGAAGCCATGAAGCAAATGGATGTATTTAAAAAGATCGGCGGCATTTTACAAGAGCTTAATGACCAATATGATTACCTTAAAGCTGACAGCAGCGATCTGAATGAACTTGAACTGGAGCTTTTTGTAGCCAACGCACATTTTTTAAAAGACCACGCCGAAATATTACGCAAAATTCACGAGCGCAAAGTGCTACCTGCTGATGCGCCCGAAGTTGTTGCAAAACCAGAGCCGGTTATAGAAACTCCAAAACCGGCAGCCACTCCCTTACCAAAACAAGAGCCGATATATGAACGCCGCTTTTTTGAGCCGGTAGTACAACAGAAACCGGTTGTTGAAGCTAAACTCGAACTGAGCAATGAGGCAGTTATTCCGGCTCCAGCAGCTTATAACCCTGTTAAACCCGAAATAGCTGAGCCTGCCCCGATTAAAGAGGAACCCGCACCAGTGGTAATTGATTCCAGTTTAGAAAGCACTGTAGATTCATATACTTTTGAAAGCAGTGAACCCATAATTCTCACTAACGAGTTGGTATTGGATGAACCAATAATAACCGAAGAGAAAGAAAAGATAGCCGAACCAGTAGCAATAATTGAACTGCCTGTAGCCGTACAACCGCCTGTAGCTGAGAAACCAACACCAGTAGCCCAGCCAGAACTATTTAAACCAATGGTGACTAAGCCGGAGCCAGCAAAAACAGAAGGCGACCAGATACTTACCTTCAATCAAAAAATGTCGGCCCAAAAAGCCGAAAGGGAAAATGGGTTATCGGCACAGGTAAACGCATTGCCTGTTAATGATCTTAAATCGGCCATTAACCTGAATGATAAACTGCTTTATATTAAAGATCTGTTTAACGGCTACAGCCTGGCCTATAGCGAAGCCATTGAAATAGTGAACCGTTTTAACACTTTTGAAGAAGCCGAACGCTTTTTGAAAACAAATTATGTTGCCAAAAACAACTGGGATAGTAAAGCCGCAACTGCCGAAAAGTTCTACGCTCTTTTAAGGAGAAGATATCCTACGGCTTAAATTATTAGTCAACTAACATTCTTAAAACGTCATTGCAAGTTTTACTATCCGTTTTGGCCTTTGAAGGAGAAAATGACGTAAAAAAAATGGCTGTCATCCTGAGCCTGTCGAAGGATAGTGGGCAAAGGCCTCTCCGCGCGAGTCTTCGACAGGCTCAGACTGACAGGCCCACACGCCCCAAAATCCAAAACCTCATAGGTAGAAACGAAGCAATCCCCCAAGTACAGAGCGGCTCTGCATAGTTGGGGATTGCTTCGTTCCTACCAATAACGGGTGTTTTTAACGTTCTTATCTACTTACAAAGTCGATCCCTGTTTCTTTCCTTCTGCATCCTCACCACCGGTAGCTACATTACCTCCCCTGCCCTTTGGATCAAAAGCGCGGAACTTAATCACACCGCTTTTATAATCAACAGGGCCGGTATAAACTTTGCTGCCGGCATCCGGATCTTTCCCGTTGGTGGTATAGCGTATAGTTAAACCGGGAAACTCTATGTTGCTTGAGTATTTGCCATCTTGCAGACTGATACCCGGTTTTGGCACACGATAGTTATAACCGCCATTGTAATAGCTCAAACGTGGCATTTCTCTTTTACCCAGCGCATTCAAAAATACCGACCATGATTGCTGGTATTCCTGCTGCGCCTTTATAGGATCTTTTTCTGTAGCCCACGCAGGGTCTTGCGCCCATGCACGTTCGGCCAGGCCAAACAGGCGCGGGAAAATCATATAGTCCATACGCTCGGTGCCTTTTACCGTTTCGGCCCATAGCGCTCCCTGTAAGCCTATTATATTGCTTTTGCCATAATCAGTAAGGCGTTGCTTACCTAAAAATATGCTCCTATTTATTGGTGCACCATTTTTATCTACATCGGCATTTTTAAAATAGTCGTAAGGAATAAAGGAATAAAATTTATCTATCCCTAAAAACGCTCCCCAATAGTAACCTGGCTCATCAAATGACTTGTAGTTGGCCATATCAAAGTACAAATTGGTAACGCAGGTAAGCACTACCTTGTAACCGCCATTAGCCAGCTTGTAAGCCAGGTCTTCCTGCCCGCCACCCAAAACATTGTTCCATACATCTGCCTGCAGGTGTTCGCCTGTAAAATCGGGGTTAGGCACATAAGTATCGTTGCCATCAAGCCTGGTTTTGCGCAGGGCCATTTCTTCCCAGCCGGATAAGTGAATGCCTTTAGCTTTCAATATCTGGTTAACGCGGCCGTAAAAATAATACCACAGGTCGCCGGTGTTTTGAATCTCCGGGTGGGTGGCCTTTAAAGCGATATAAGCCGGAGATTTTTCCCATACATGCGGTGGCACTTCATCGCCCCCAAAATGAATGTTTGGCAGCGGTGCACCCGCTTCTTTATAAATGCTGATCAGGTCATCAACAACCCTTTCCACAAAAGTATAGGTTGATGGCACCGATACATTGATCACGTTATCGTTCCAGTACTGTACAGACCGATACTCGGATTTGTCATCGAGATCGCGGAGTAGATATTTGGTGGCTTCCTCCTTTTTACCTTCGGCCATCAGGCGATCATACCGGGCATCCATCGCTTTGATAGAAGCACGGGCATGGCCGGGAGTTTCTATTTCGGGGATTACCGTGATATGGCGATCAGTAGCATATTTCAAAATTTCGATGTATTCAGCTTTGGTATAAAAGCCCGTACCATAAGGATTGTTCACATCCGGGCCCGAACCATGGGATGCCGGCAAATGGTTTTTACTATCCAATGTATGCCCACGTTTTGAGCCAACGGAAGTAAGCTCGGGTAACGACGGAATCTCTATTCTCCAGCCTTCATCATCGGTTAGGTGCAGGTGTAAAACGTTCAGTTTATAAAGACTCATAGCCTCCAGCAATTTGATTACCTGTTTTTGGGGTTGAAAGTTACGGGCTACATCCAACATCACCGCACGGTGCGGGAAACGGGGAGCATCGGTAACTTCAACACAAGAAATTTGTATAGATGATGTTGGCTTAGCTAATGCTGTTACTGGTATCAACGTTTTAAACGATTGTATACCGTAAAACATACCCGCCGCAGTAGTTGCACGGATAGTTATTGCAGATGGCTTAACGCTTAGCTCATACCCTTCTGCATTTAAGCCTTCTTTATATTCAAGCGAAATAACATTATCAGCATACTTATTGGTCGCCCTTTTGCCAAATAAGGCTTTTATGTCATTGTTTAATATCGCTAATTCTTTATCGAACCTTTTATCAGCCGATAAAACATGTATGTTGGCTGTTAATGTAAAAGCGCTCCCCGTTTCCTTATAGCTTACCGGGGTAGGCAAAATTTTAGGCAATTGATCTGCCGGAATATCGCTTACCGTTTTATTCCTGTCGTAAACAATTTCTGGGGTGATTAAGCCCGCGTAGGTAGGCTTATAGGGCTTGATATCAAACGAACCAATGCTGTAGCCCTTTTCGGCCTGGGCATCCCAAACCAGGTAAATACCTTCAGGGGCATCGGTAACGTTTACTACCGGATCGTCATTTACATATTCGATGCGGGCAGATTCACCCGGTTTCAGTTCTTTAAAACCTGCTGTTGGGGTAATACTGTACAGATCGCCGTTTACCTGATTTATTTTGGCATTGCCACTTACCGCGTTTTCGGTAAAGCCACGGCCCGAGTTGAAGTAGAACTTCCATCCACCTGCTGGCAATACGTCTTTACCGCTATTGGTAATTACCAGCGCGGTCAACGCTTCATTTTTACCCTGGTAGTTATTATCCATTACCTCCCAGCTAATGCGCAAATCGGCAGCATTAAATTTTATAGCATCCGTAGTTTTAAAAGCAGAACTCATAAAAAATGCCGCGATAAGCATCGTAGTAAAAATTTTACGCATATAATTTTAGTGTTTAATTTTATTGGACACGTAAATATATACAACTTTTTAAATAATTTTAATAAGTGGAGATTTTATTTACTTCCTGATTTATACAGAACCGTCACGAGTTTTACTATCGCGGGGACACTGAAAAAAAATGACGTTTGAAAATTTTGTTATACTTAGGGACGAAGGATCTATTCGCAGACTGTACCTAGCAAAAAAGCATGGCAACAACAGATCCTTCACTGCGTTCAGTATGACAAAAAGTGATTTATTGTAACCCCGTCATTGCGAGGAACGAAGCAATCTCCCTACTATACAGAGCAGACAGAAAAGCTAAGCCTGCATATTCGCCCTGCCATCGTGGAGATTGCTTCGTGCCTCGCAATGACGCGCGGAGGGCTAAATTGGTCTTAAGTACAATGACCGGCAGACCTTACACCCCGAACTTTATCCAGCCCTCACCCTCGTACCCAAAGGCAAACTGCTTAGGGCGGATGATCTCGGCCAGGATCTCGATAGAATCGACAATTCGCGGACCGGGGCGGTTAAAGTATTGGTTGCCATCGGCAATATACAGCCGATTATTTTTCACGGCCTTCATATCAGCAAAGCCCGGAAGCCGCATTAAAATATCTATTTCCTTTAAACTGCGCTCTATTGAAAAGCCACAGGGCATTACTACGATGATTTCAGGATTTTGCGCACGAATCTCGTCCCAGCTTACATAGGGTGAATGCTTGCCATCCTGGGCCAGCACAGGTGTACCGCCGGCTATGTTTACCAATCCGGGCACCCAGTTGCCAGATATCATCATTGGCTCCAGCCATTCTATACAGGCTACGGTTGGTTTGCTATCTGCAAATTTCAATTTATGTTTAATGATATCAACCCGTTCATTAAGCAATTCCACCAGGTCGGCACCTGCCTGGGGTACATTCAACGCATTGGCTATGGTGATTATATCATTAAAGATATCTTCTACACTATTTGGTCGCAATGAAATGATATGGGCTTTTTTATCAAGATAGTTATCCAGAGCCAGCTCCACATCCGTTAGTGATACCGCGCAAACCTCGCACTGATCCTGCGTAATCACCACATCGGGTGCCAGTTGTTTGATCTGTTCGCGTTTTACCGTGTAAACTGATAAGGCATCGGCAAGAATTTCCTTCACCTTCACATCAATATCGGCACTGCTTAAACCATCAGGAAAATTCGCTTCGGTGCAAACCGGCAATTGTTTTACCGATTCGGGATAGTCGCACTCATGTGAGCGGCCCACCAGGTTATCTTCGAGCCCCAGGGCACATATTATTTCGGTAGCGGATGGAAGTAAGGAGATTATTTTATCAGTTGACATGTTTTCAGACGTGCAATTTCAAATATGCAGATGTGCAAATGTACGGAAGAAGTGCAGATTGATTTGAAAATTTGTCAATTTGAAGATTTGAAATGCAAACTCATTTTCAAATTGTCACATCTTCAAATTTTCAAATCAACTCATCTCCAAATTTTCAATTTAACAACATATCTTTGCCGCAATGATATTTCTTACCTTTTTCATCGGGCTGATAGCCAACTTTATTGGTTACATCCCTCCCGGCAACATTAACCTTTCACTTATACAGATCACTATAAACCGTGGCATAAAAGAGGCTTTACGCTTTATCATCGCTTTTTCATGCGTTGAGTTTTTCTTCACTTATTGCATTATGCAGGCCGCAAGGTGGCTTTCGGGCCAAATGCACCTGGCCGTTATTATCGACTGGGTAATGGTTATCCTTTTTGGCGTATTGGGCGCCATTACCTGGATCCATCGCAATAAACCACCCCAAACTACTTACTCCGAACATGCCAGCATCAAGTATGGCATCCTGCTGGGCTTTTTAAACCCCATGCAAGTACCTTTCTGGATGGTTACAGGAACTTACCTCATTACTCACGAATGGATCCTTGACGGAAGGATAGCCTTAGTGATATTTAGTGTAGGCTCTGCAGCCGGTTCTTTTTTATGCTTATATATCTACGCGCTGTTCGCCCGGTATATACAAAGTAAATTTGCACTTAGTACGCGGTTAATTAATACCAGTATCGCCATCTTGTTTTTCGCCTTTGCGGGGTATCATATTGTGAAGCAGGTTTATCTATCGTTTTTCAAGCATTGATGTGTGCAAATGTGCAGATTTTAAATATGCGGGTGTGCAGATTTCAGATGTGCAGATTTTAAATATGCAAATGTGCAGATGATGAAAAAATTTGAAGATAGGTTGATTTGAGGATTTGAAAATGGTTGTGGAGATGGTTTTTGAACTGGAAATTTAAAACCCGCGTCATTGCTGTAAGGGTTTAGTAATTCGGTAACAGAATCAGGTATTTTTATTTGTTGTTTAGGGTGACCATATCGATAGGTTTTTTACCATTGATGCCCTGATGTGGCCGTTCCCAGTTATAATAAACAAGATATTTGAGGAGTTCATCTTCCAGCTCTTCAAAGCTGTCGAAATCGGTATCTTCAATAAGGTCTTCTTTAAGGGTCCTCCAAAAGCGTTCCACCTTGCCG
>NZ_JBFUCX010000009.1:0-320215 GCF_056405015.1 Mucilaginibacter sp. P2_A4
GGCTAAAGGCTAAAGGCTAAAGGCTAAAGGCTAAAGGCTAAAGGCTAAAGGCTAAAGGCTAAAGGCTAAAGGCTAAAGGCTAAAGGCTAAAAAAATAGCGATGGTTTTCACCATCGCTATTTTTTTAGTTAATTTCCAGAAAAGCTTTCTGCTTTAAGCCTTACGCTTTCTGCTTTTTTACTCACTCCTCAAACTCTTCACTGGATTAGCCACTGCCGCCTTTACTGTTTGAAAGCTTAGCGTAAACAGGGCGGTTAACAGCATACCCGCTCCACTAACAGCAAATATCCACCAGCTTATTGTTGTACGGTCGGCAAAATTTTCCATCCATTTATTCATGGCATACCAGGCAGCAGGCGTTACTATTACAAAAGCCAGTACAATCAATAATACCAGCTCGGTTGAAAGCAGTCTTACTATTTGAGCCACAGATGCACCGAGTACCTTACGTACCCCTATTTCCTTAGTACGCAGGCTGGTGGTATACATGGCCAAACCCAATAGACCTAAACAACTGATAAAGATTGATAGACCGGTTGCCCAGGTAAGTAATGTGGAGGTATGCTGTTCCTGGTCATAAAATTTGGCGATATCGGCGTCAAAAAAGTGATAATCAAAATCTTCTTCAGGGTATAATTGTTTCCAGGCAGTTTCTATGCTGCTGATGGCTTTCTTCCATTCATTTCCCCCTGCGGTTTGCGGTTTTAGGCCTATGTGAAAAGTACGGTTTCCAAACCTGTTCCCCGGTATCAAAATGCTTAGGGGCTTAATTGGAGAATGTAACGATCTCTGGTAAAAATCTGCAGCAACTCCAACAATTTCAATTTTATGGTTGTCGTAGTCCAGCATCTTACCGACGGCATCGGCGGGATTTTTAAAGCCTAATACCTTTGCATATGTATTATTAATAATAAGGGCTTTTGCCGAATCAGCCTGCCTGATATTGCGGCCGGCCAGCAACCTGATATGATAAACCGATATATAATTTTCGTCGGCATATTTTTGCTGAACATCCGTTTTTATTTCTTTCCTGCCGTCTTTGTAGGTAATCTCGGTGCTATTGGTATTGCCAGACGATGGCGCGGGGCCGCCAATGCTTATCATATCTACCTGTGGAATGCTTGCCAGTTTGTTTTTAAACACTTGTTTCAGGCCGTCGTGTTTATTCTTAAACGGAATGGTAATATTCACGATAGCATCTTTTTTAAAGCCGAGGTCTTTATGCAAAGCATAGTAAATTTGTTTGCTTACCAGTATAGTAGCCATGATAAAAAACTGTGCTATTATGAACTGCATAACCGTTAACGATTTACGCAACACGGCATTACGGGTTTTACTTGACCCCGACTGAGCTTGGTTTTTTAGCACTAGCACAGGCTTATAAGCGGATAGCACCAACGCCGGATAAAATCCGGAAAGTAAGGTTACTATAAAAGTAAGTGCAACCAGGAACAAAATTAAGTTGCTTTGGCGTATATAATCAATCGTTACCTCCTTTGGAATAAAATCTTTGAATAATTTAAGTATCACCGGAGCAAGACACATGGCTATAATTATCGCGAAAACAGTTACCAGGAAAGTTTCGCTTAAAAACTGACTGATAAGCTGACTACGGGTACTGCCCATGGTTTTGCGGATACCTATTTCCTTTGCCCGCTGTGAGGCCTGGGCTGTAGTAAGGTTTATAAAGTTGATACAACCCAGTACAAGTAAAAATGAGGCGATAACCAGCAGGCCATATAACGTAGTCTTGTTGGCAATACGCCCGTTATCAAAATTACTGTAGTCTTTGTTAAAATGCAGGTCATTTAATGGCTGCAGATGAAACAGTTGTTTATTCCCGGCATTCTCTTTCTTTGGTGGATCATGTTTTTTGAGCAACACATTCAATTGCTTCTCTACATTGGCAGCATTCGCGTTATCGGCAAGTTTAATAAATAATGACGATGCCGAAGTTGTGCTGCCCCACTCGGTTAATTGCATATTCCCCTTCAGATCGGCATTGCTGAGCCCGGTGCTGTATGATATAAAATTGCGAAAGTAAAAATCTGTGTTTTGTACAGGTGTTTGCACAATGCCTGTAACAGTTGTTTTAATAGTATCAAAAATTACAGTTTTACCGAGCACCTGATTATAGGGTATATTCGGGAAATAAATTTTAGCCTGGTCTGAAGTAATGACCAATTTAAACGGCTCATTTAATGCGGTTGAAGGAGAACCAGCTAACCAGTGGTATTTAAACAAATTGAAATAGCGGCCATCTGCAAGCACAGCATCACTCTGGTTTTTAAATTTAACAGGCGCATGAGCCCCGGGTTTCGGTACAAACACATCTGTTTGGTATAAAGCAAAAAATGGCACTACATCTTTTACACCAGTAACCTCCGATTTGACAGCACCCGGAAGCGGGCCTGTTACTCCGCTGTTATAACCCACTTCGCCAGAGAATGAATATTCAGTAACTACCCTGTATATCCTATCGCCATCCTGGTGAAACTTATCAAATGTAAAATCAAAATTGACAATAACATAAATTACCAATGCGGCACTGATGCCAATGGATAAACCCACAATGTTAATCAGCGTAAATAGCTTATGCCTCCCGAAATTACGGAACGCGATTTTGAAGTAGTTTTTTATCATGACTGAAAATTAAATTCTAAACTCTAAATCCTAAATTTTAAAAATCCTAAAACCCTGTAAATAACCAATGAGTAAATCACTCGCTTCTCAAACTTTTCGTCGGATTAGCTATAGCTGCTTTAACCGTTTGGAAGCTTGATGTAATCAATGCCGTTAACAGCATTCCCCCTCCGCTCAGCACAAAAATCCACCAACTGATATTGGTATGGTCGGCAAAACTTTCCATCCATTTGTTCATGGCATACCAGGCCAATGGGGTAACCAGCACAAAGGCCAGTGCTATAAGCATTACTAACTCGGTTGATAGCAGGGTAACAATTTGCGAAACGGTGGCACCTAATACCTTACGTACACCTATCTCTTTAGTACGCTGATTGGTATTATGAATGGCTAAACCCAATAACCCAAGACAGCTGATAAATATAGATAATACTGTTGCCCAGCTTAATAAGGTAGAGGTGTGTTGCTCCTGATCATAAAACTTAGCTATGCTTTCATCAAAAAAGCGATACTCAAAATCGTCCTCGGGATAAATTTCCTTCCAGGATGCCTCCATTGCCGAAATAGCTTTTTTCCAGTCACCGCCACTGGCAGATTGTGGTTTTAGCGCGATATGAAATGTACCATTGTTGTAATGATTGTTCTCTGTTAAAATAGCTATAGGCTTAATGGGAGCATGTAAGGATTCTGCATGAAAATCGGCCACAACGCCTACAATCTGCATTTTTTTATCTCCATTAAAATTATCAATGTATTTACCTACTGCATTATGCGGATCTTTAAACCCGATGAGTTTAGCATAGGTATTGTTGATAACAAAGGCTTTTGAGGTATCGCCCGGCTGCAGGTTACGTCCTGCTAATAATTTGATTTTGTAAACGTGGATATAGTTCTGGTCGCCATATTTTTCATTCAGTTCCATTTTAATTTCTTTTTTACCATCCCGGTAAGTTACCTCTGTAGAGTTGCCGTTATCTGACGATGGCGCGTCTTTACCCATACTAACCAATTCTACTTGCGGCAGTGCGTTTAATTTATTCAAAAACACCTGGTTACGGCTGGTAGTACGGTTTTTCCACGGAGAGTTTATTACAATAATGGCATCTTTTTTAAGTCCGAGATCTTTATGCAGCACATAATAAATCTGTTTACTCACCAATACCGTTGCCATGATGAAAAACTGGGCAATAACAAACTGTGTAACTGTTAATGATTTACGGAGCCAGGCATTACGGGTTTTGCTGCTATTGCTCGCAGCCTGATTTTTAAGCACTAACACAGGTTTATACCCCGATAACAAAACAGCCGGGTAAAAGCCTGATAAAACGCTTACTACAATAGTTAACAGTGAAAGAAAAACGATCAAATCAGGTTGGCCCAAAATATCCAGCTTTATCCCCTGGGGAATAAAATCTTTAAAGAGTTTTAGTATCATCGGGGCCAGCATGGTTGAAATGATTACTGCAAACAAGGTGATAAAGAATGTTTCACCTAAAAATTGAACAATCAGTTGTATCCGGCTGCTTCCCATTGTTTTACGGATCCCTATCTCCTTTGCCCTTTGTGCCGCTTGTGCCGTAGTCAAATTAACAAAATTGATACAGCCCAATAGCATCAAAAACAGTGCTATAGCCAGTAAGCCGTATAAGGTTGTTTTATTGGCTGTACGCCCATTATAAAATGTTCCGTAAAGCTCATTAAAGTGTACATCGTTTAGCTGTTGCAAAGCAAAACTGCGGGTATTGCCCTTGTTTGAGGGTGTTGGCGGATTATGTTTTTTTAGTACCTCGTTTAGCTGCTTTTCAACATGCGCAACTGTTGTATTTGGAGATAGTTTGATAAAAAGCTGCGAGGCCGGAGTTGTACCACCCCAATGTTCGGGCCTTAATTCGTTTTTTAACGCGTTGTTATTTACCGCCGACGAATAAGATATAAAATCTGAAGAAGCAAAGTCGGTATTGCCCTTTAATGGTTCAACAATACCTGTAACTGTTGTACTTAATGTATCGTACATCACTACACGCCCCAACATCTGGTTATAAGATAATTTAGGAAAGTATTTTTTTGCCTTATCTGTAGTAAGCACTACCTGGTTGGGCCCATTAAATGCTGTATTGGCTTTCCCAGCAAGCCACGTATAGTTAAAAAGTTCAAAATAGCGTTCATCGGCCAATACAACGTTATTCTGGAGCTTGAATTTAACCGGAGTTCCTGATTTTGCAGCTATAAGCACATTAGGCTGATACAAGCTGAAAAATGGGGCAGCAATTGCAACGCCGTTTACTTCTGTCTTTACAGCCTCGGGCAAAGGCCCGCAAACACCGCGGTTATATGCTGGTTCGCCGGCATAGGTATAATTAGAAACTATCCGGTAAATCCGGTCGCCATCTTTAAAGGATTTATCAAAGGTGAAATCAAAATGAACAATTAGATAAATAACCAATGCCGAACTTATGCCAATGGATAAACCAATGATATTAACGAACGTGAAAAATTTGTGCCGCCAAAAGTTGCGTAAGGCTATTTTTAAATAATTCTTTATCATCGTTCTATCAAACTTTAAATCCTAATTTATAAATTCTAAATTTTAAAAAGACTATTACCTTAACACTTAAATTAGGGTTATTCACTTCTCAAACTCTTAACCGGATTTGTGGTTGCTGCCTTGATGGATTGAAAGCTGATGGTTACAAAGGCGATTATAACCGCTATGATACCCGCCATCACAAAAACCCACCATTGGATGCTGATGCGGAAGGCAAAATCAAGCAGCCATTTACTCATGGTATACCATGCTATTGGCAGGGCAATTACCGAGGCAATAAGCACCAGTTTTAAAAAATCTCTGGATAGTTCGGTTACAATTTGCGGTATGCTGGCACCTAATACTTTGCGTACGCCAATCTCTTTAACCCGTTGTGTAATGGTAAATGCCGATAGGCCGAATAATCCCAAACAAGCTATAAATATGGCAATGAACGCAAATATGGTAAACAGGGTGCCCTGCTGTTGTTCACTATCATACAACTTTTGAAATTTTTCATCCAGAAACGTGTATTCAAAAGGCGTTTCAGGCTGATATTTTTTCCAGGTCTCTTCCAATGTATTGATGGCTGACTGGACATGGGCGCCATCAATTTTTATAGATAGTTTGCTATAATTACTATTGGCGAACGATGGCATACGCATTAACAATGGGATGATATTCTGATGCAGAGATTCGAAATGAAAATCGTTCACTACGCCAATAACCTTTCCTTTTACACCGCCATAGCTTATTTCCTTACCAATGGCGCTTTCCGGAGTTTTCCAGCCAAGTACCTTTGAAGCAGACACATTTATTACATAATTATTGGTGTCGGTACCAAACTCTTTTGAAAAATTACGACCGGCAGCCATTTTCATGCCGTAGGTTGGGATAAAGCCATAATCTGTATTGATATACTTAACGTCGGCCTGGACAGCTTGTAATGTACCGCCTTGCATAACCGATATTCCCTGATCATCCAATAAGCGACCAGAAGGGATTCTTGAAGAGCGGCCGATGTCTTTTATCGCCCCTTCCTTCATTACCGCATTTTTAAAAACCTCAAACTGACTGGGGTTAAAATAATTGCCAATGCTAACAATATGATCCTTGTTAAATCCCAATGATTTTTGTTGCATGTACCTCAATTGCTGAAATACAATGGTTGTAGCAATAATTAAGATGATAGAAATAGAAAACTGCAAAACCACTAATACCTTGCGGAAAGATATATTACTTGACCCCACCTTTAACATACCCTTTAAAACTTTTACCGGCTTAAAGGATGACATAAAAATAGCGGGATAAATACCACTGATAATACCAATTACAAATGGCAACATAACAATGGATATGATAATTTGTGGCTGCAATAGACTATCAAAAGAGAGTTGAAGTCCTGAAAATTTATTAATAAGCGGCATGATGAGCCAGGTAATAACTAAAGCCAAAATCAGCGAGAAAACAGTAATAAGTACTGATTCACTTAAAAACTGCGTAATGATCTCTTTTTGCTGAGCCCCTATTACCTTACGGATCCCGATTTCTTTTGCCCTTAATGTGGAGCGGGCAGTTGACAGGTTCATATAGTTGATGCAGGCTATGAGCAGGATAAACAGCGCAATGGCCGAAAATATATAAACGCGTTTAATATCACCGTTCTGTTCCAGTTCATCATCAAGGTGCGAGTAAAGATGGATATCCAGCAGCTTTTGAAAATGTAGTTTACTAAATTTTGATTCCCTGTAATTTGCAGGCTGCCCCGGAAAGTGTACATACTTATCCAAAAATGCTGGGAACTCTGAAGCCACATGGTCTACATTATAACCTTTAGGAAACAGCAGGTAGGTAAAAAATGAATTATTGCCCCAGTTAGTTTCCAGTCCCTTTTGCCCATAAACCACACTATCTCTTAAAGTATTAAAAGATAGCAGCATCTGCGGGTGAAGCTGCGCATTCTCCGGAAATGATTCATATATGCCTGTAACCTTAAAATTATATTGATTATCTACCCTAAACTCCTTGTTCATCGGGTCTTCATTACCGAAGTATTTATGAGCCATCTCCCGGGTCATCATTACACTATATGGTTCCTTTAATGCGCTTTTAGGATCACCGGCAACTGTTTTCACGCTAAAAAAATCAAAGAAATTCTCATCAGCAAAATAAGAATCCTTTTCATTTATAAGTTTATCCTTATAACGTATGGTTACACCGCGGTTGGGCAATATGCGCGTAACCTTTTTAATATCCGAAAACTCGTTTTTAAGCAAAGGCCCAAACGGCGGCGCTACAGCCCCCAGGTGCAGATTATCAATTCCATCGGCCGTATTAAAGCTTCGCGTAACGCGGTAAATATCGTTGGCGTTATTGTTAAACTTATCATAGCTCAGCTCATTAATAATATACACCAGAATGAGCATACAGCAGGCTAACCCAACGGTCAATCCAAAAATGTTGATGAACGAAATAAATTTGTGCCGGGTGATGTTTCGCATGGCACTCCGTAAGTAATTCCTTATCATGATAATATCGTTAAATTCTAAATCCCAATTTTTAAACTCTAAGCCCTAAATCCCAAACTCTAAATTCTGATTGCTAAATCAAGTTCCCTTTTTAATGAACCAATGAACTTATTCGTTCCTCAAACTCTTCACCGGGTTTGCCAAAGCAGCCTTTACCGATTGGAAGCTGATAGTTATTGCCGCCACCAATACCGCTATAAAACCTGCCAATAAAAACACCCACCATTGTATACTAATACGATATGCAAAATCCTGCAGCCATTTATTCATAGCATACCAGGTGATAGGAAATGATATCAGCGATGCGATTACGATCAGCTTTAAAAACTCTTTAGAAAGCATGGTAGTAATACTTCCGGTTGATGCCCCTAAAACTTTGCGGATACCGATCTCTTTAACCCGTAGCCTAATCATAAATGCGGCCAGGCCAAACAATCCTAAACTGGCTATAATGAGCGCTATAAAAGCAAATACAGTGAAAATTTTACCGGTTTGCTGTTCAGCCGCGTAAAGTGATGCAAATTTCTCATCAAGGAAAGAATAGCTAAAAGGAAGATCGGGTTTAAAACCGTCCCATTGAGCCCTCATATCAGCAATCAAAGCCTTAATATCTTTTGTTTTTACTTTAACCATAACAGAGCTTATGGTATGGCCATTTAATAACATCAGCGGAGCAATTTTTTGCTTGGCAGATACATAGTGAAAATCTTTAACTACACCCACCACCGTATACTGAGCCCTTGCCGAGCGAACAATAATTTTACCTATCGGATCGCTTTTACCCCAGCCAAGATCACGTACCAGGGCCTCGTTAACTACAACAGCCATGGAGTCGCCGGGATATGAGGGATAGAAATTCCGGCCTTTTACAACTTTGATGCCCAGCGTAGGTATATAACTTTCATCAACATGAAAAATATCGGTGTGAATTTCGGCATGGCCGCCCTTGTCATTAAATTCCTTTGCATCTATCTGGGTGCCATCAATGCCGCCGCCTGTACCCGGAACGCTGCTGGATATGGTTGCATTGATCACCTGCGGATTACGAAGCAGCTCCTGCTTAAACGCGTTGATATTATTACGTAGCGAATAAGTTTCATTAATTACCAAAACCTGGTCTTTATCATACCCCAGTTTTTTATTTTGCATGTAATGCAATTGCTGGTAAACTACAAACGTGGCAATGATAATTGCGGTGGATACGGCGAACTGGAAGACAATAAGTCCGCTGCGCAAATAATTTTTGCTCACAGCTTTTGTATTACCCGTGCCTCCCTTTAACACACTAATGATCTGGAAACCCGACAAGACAAAGGCAGGATAAATCCCGGCAATTACGCCTACTACAAATGATAGTAAAAGTTCAATTACTATAGCTTTATAATTAAGGAAAAAGCTCATTTCTATTTGCTTGCCGGCCAAATCATTAAACAAGGGCAAAAGCAGGTAAACAATAGCTACAGCAAATATCATGGCCCACAAAGTGAGTAATACCGATTCGGTAAGGAACTGCGAAATAAGCCCGCTTTTTTCAGACCCTAATACCTTACGGATACCAACCTCTTTGCTCCTTTTTGCCGAGCTTGCGGTGGATAGATTAGTAAAATTGATACAGGCCAGCATGAGTATAAATATGGCTAATGCAGCAAAAATGTACACATAATGAATATCCCCGTTCGCTTCTAACTCGTATTTGGTGGCCGAGTGTAAGTGAATATCAGGTAAAGGCTGTAAATAAAACAGGAACGTATTTACCGATTTACTGGCTTCGGCTGTGCTTATATTCATATCATGGGCTATTTCGGGCACCACAAACTTTCTGACAAGGTCATTGGGAAAAGCTGCTTCGAGCTTTTTTGGATCGGCATTTTTATTTAAGCGGATATAGGTAAAAAATCCGATGTTGCTCCAGGTTTGGTTTCCCTCCCTTACATATTTATTCATGCTAAAAAATGCATCCCCATGAAAATGAGAGTTATCGGGTACCTTATCAATAAGCCCCGTAACTTTGTAAGGTTCTCTGTCAACAAGTAATGATTTACCTAACGCAGGTTGATTGCCAAAATATTTTTGTGCAAATGCTTTGGTAATTACTACACTATAAGGTTCTTTAAGGCATGATTTGATATCTCCACCAACCAACGGGATCGAAAACATCTGCAAAAAGTTAGGGTCAACCATTTGCAGGTGCTCTTCTTTAAATTTCTTTCCATCATATTCTATAAATGATGGCTTATGGCCGGTTAGCCTGGTTACTTCCTCCACCTGCGGATACTGATCTTTTATTCCTTTAGCTACCGCTACATCTACATTTGGATACTCGCTCGCTCCGGCGTTTTCAACCGTTTTAACGCCAACGCGATAAATCTGGTCGGCGCCCTGCGGATACCGGTCATAGCTTAGTTCACTGTAAACGTAAGCGGTGATCAGCATGCAGCAGGCCAATCCAACCGAAAGGCCAAATACATTGATAAAAGAAAATATTTTATTGCGCTTTAAACTGCGCCAGGCGGTTTTAATATAATTTTTAAGCATCATGATGTAATTACATATGATGCTGTTTAAAATACATACCAATTATTTAATAAATTGATTATCAATTAATTAAATAATTAAATAGTTTACAACTGTACGCAGGCGTAACAGTGGGTGTACGTTTACGATACAGTGTAAAAAAAAGCGAAAACTTAATACAGAAAGCTAACGTTGATTACAAGAACCAATACATTATTACATAATAGCATATTCACTAAACACAAAGGACCTATCGTGTTCAACAACAGGCCCCCTTTGCGTACCTAATTACTTTATATAGATCTTAGTTAAGATTAAGATTAATCCGATTGCCCCTGATTACCACAGATGAACCGCCACCGTTTAGTTTACCTTCAATTTTTTCCTTTTCTTTAGTTCCGCTAAAGTTGGAAGTAAAGTTTGCTTCTACTCTATCGGCACGCAAATCAAGGTCAAAACCTTGTTTTGATGGCAGTGACAAATCCACATGCCCGCTAACATCAACCTTAACATATTTACCGACACTGTTAAATTGAGCGTGAAAACTGCCGCCGCTTGTAGATGCGTCAAGTGCGCATGCCAGGTTGGTAAGATTGATGCTACCACCCGAGGTTCCTGTTTTAAATTCTCCGGCTATGTTATTTGCATTGATGCTGCCGCCGCTTGTATTTGCATCTATAGTGCCTTTTAAATCGGTAAGGCGCAATGAGCCGCCAGAAGTTTCCAGGTGAATTTTACCATTGCAATTGGTAGCCTCAATGCTGCCGCCGCTGGTTTCAAGGCTGATGTCGGATCCGGAGTTGCTTACATGGATGCTACCGCCAGATGTTTCACCTTTAATTTTAATAAGGCCGGTTAATTTGTCAAGATGTAAGCTGCCGCCACTGGTTTCAAATTTTTCATTACCCGATAAATTATCCATGTGGATGCTTCCACCGCTGGTATTCAGGTTTGTATTAACCTGTTTTGGTACAAATACTTTAAAGCCGATACTTAAAGAGTTTTTCCAGTTTGAGAAATTGTGCTTGTTTTTGGCAGTTGCATGAACTTCGCCACCGGTAACAGTAACACTCAGCTCATAGTTTTGCAGGCGTTTTTCTATTTCTTCTTTTGATATACTGCCAATTACATTGTTTCCCTGGATATAAACCTCCACACGAGGAGCTTCTCCGGCCGCACCGCTTACGCTTATGCTGCCTCCTGATGTATTAACAAATACGTCTTTTATAGCACTCCCTGATAAGGATTTTGTCATGTATGGCGTTTTGGAGTCCTGCGCGAAAACAACACAGCTTTGGCAGGCCACAAAAAATAACAGTAAGTGCTTTTTCATAATGTTTTAGTTTAGTTTGTTGATAAGACGACAGGTGTGGAACATACGTTGCACTGGTTTCAAAAAATAATTCAAAAAGCCTTACTCCGATCTTAAACTATTTACCGGGTTGGCCAGCGCGGCCTTTATAGCATGATAACTAATGGTTACAATTGCGGTAAACATTGCAATTACACCAGCCACGGTAAATACCCACCATGGTATAGCAATACGATAAGCAAAATTCTGCAGCCAGTTGTGCATGGCCCACCAGGCCACCGGCGAGGCTATAACTACAGATAACAACACCAGTTTCAGGAAATCCTTTGATAATAAGGCGCTGATGGTTGACAGGCTTGCACCCAATATTTTGCGGATCCCTATCTCTTTGGTGCGTTGTTCAATAGTAAATGCGGCCAAACCAAACAGACCCATTGTAGCCAGTACAACAGTTATATAAGTAAACAAGCTAAAAATAGATGATAGCCTGTCTTCTGCTTTATATTGCTGGTTAAATGCATCATCCATAAAAGTATAATTGAACGGGGTGTCCTGATCATACTTCTTGTAGATCCCCTGCATTTTTCCAAGCAGGGTTGGCAAATTAGTACGCGGTTTTATTTTGGCAAAAAGTGTACAGCCCTGCCTTTTCCATAACGAAATGGTATCGGACACAGTAAAAACAGCCAATGGCCTTATCTCGTCAGATAACGAAGTATAGTTAAAGTTTTTAAGCACCCCAACAATCTCCAATTTATTATTACCATCACTAATGAAGCTGCCTACCGGATTTGCGGGTAATTTTAATTTGGAGATGGCAAGTTCATTTATTACCACTTTTTTTAAGCTAACAAGATTGGTACCCGCTAACGGTGGATATTTCCACTCAAGGCCTAAGGTTGAGATAAATTTGCTATCCGCTATTACGTTTATCATACCCACATTTTCGTCCTTGTTTTTACCTTGGGCAAAAAACATATCATAACCTTTATAAATACCATGCTGGGAAGTGGCCACATTGCCCACTCCGGCAAGATCGCCGATATCTTTTTTAAACGCCTGGTATTTTGGGGCAAGATTTGTCCCTACAGGTATCATCACTATATTATCACGGTTAATTCCCGTATCTGCATGCCTGAAAAAGTATAGCTGCCTATCTATAATAATGCCGCAAATAATCAGCCCCACTGATATGGCAAATTGGAGTGTGGTAAAAACCTTGCGTACCATAGCACCGCCAGCCTGCTTGCTCATTTTACCTTTAAGGGTAACCACAGGCTTAAATGCCGAGAGCACCAATGACGGGTAACTCCCCGCTATTAAAACGGTGATCACGAGTAATGCAATCATTAGCCCCAAAACCATAGGACTGTATAAAAATGAATTATCTATCTTGAGTTGCAGCACATTTAAAAACCAGGGCTTACACAAATAGCACAGGCAGTAACCTAAAACAAACGAGATACCGGTAAACAAAGCCGACTCGACATAAAACTGCATGGCTATACTTTTCCGGCTCGCGCCAGATACTTTGCGTACACCAACCTCTTTAGCCCGCAGCGTTGCCCTCGCGGTAGAAAGGCTCATATAGTTGACCAATGCCAGCAATAAAATTAATACAGCTACAAGCGGGAATATTTTAAGGTATTTGGTGTTTGAGAAATCACCGAAGTTGCTTTTCAGATGAGTATCGGCAATGGGCGATAAAGAGTAATCAATCTCATCAAAACTCTTGTCTTTTTTCGCCATCGCCTGCAAATTGCGTTTTAAGGCCGCTGTATCGGCAGGATCTTTTAATAGTACGTTAAGACCGAAGGAACCAACGCCTATTTGCTGAGAACCTGTATAAAAAGATGCCTCTTTCATCGAGAGCAAACTTTGTGTGGAAGCTACAAAATTAAAGTCGATAGATGAGTTTGATGGAGCATTTTCGGCCACGCCGGTAATATGGTAGGTATAGGCGCTATCTGTTTTTATCACCAGCGTTTTTCCAACAGGGTTTGCATCGCCGAAATATTTTTTCGCCATCTCCCTGGAGATCACTACTGAAAATGGTGTTTTAAGTACATCAGCAGCCTGCCCTGTCAGCAGTTTAAATGAATAAAAAGTAAAGAACCCAGGATCGGCAAATATCAGCTTACTTTCGGCAAATTTATTTTCTGGTGACGAAGGATTATTAACCACCAATGGCCTGAAATAAGCCAGCGTACGCATGTAATCTTCAACAACAGGATTGTTTTGTTTAACTATGGGGCCAGCAGCATAGCTCATATAAGCCATATTCATGACGTTGCCGCTTACTTTTATTGAAGCATGTAAATCAAATATACGTTTGCCGTTTTTATGAAAATTATCATAACTCATTTCATGACTTACATACAGCATAATCATGATACAAACGGCAAGCCCAACAGCCAAACCAGTAATATTGATAAAGGAAAATCCTTTATTTCTGCTCAAACTCCTGAATGCTATTTTGATGTGGTTCTTTAACATATGTTAGTTTATTGGTTCACTGGTTCATTAGTTCATTGGTACCTGACGCGTTTGTAAACTGTAAACTGCCTTGTCGCATTAGCAAACAGCTTACTGCAAACCGCAAACTGCTTACTGCAACTATCTACTCTGCTTTCAAGCTTTTTACCGGATTGGCCATTGCGGCTTTAGTTGATTGTATGCTAACCGTAATAGCGGCTACCAATAATGCGGCAGCACCTGTTATGATAAATACCCACCATTGTATATCAATACGGTAAGCGAAATCCTGTAGCCATTTACTAGAGATGTACCAGGCAATAGGCGAAGCTATGATGGCAGCAATGATCACCAGCGCTAAAAAGTCTTTTGCTATCAACAGGATGATATTGGCAATACTGGCCCCCAATACTTTGCGGATGCCTATCTCTTTAGTACGTTGCACAACGGCGAAAGCGGTAATAGCAAATAAGCCCAGGCAAGCCAGCAAAATGGCTAATACAGAAAACATAGTGAATATGCCTGCCGTACGCTGCTCGGTACGGTAAAGGGCATCAAAATCATCATCCAGAAAACGGTAGTCAAACGGGCGGTGACTAACACGATCTTTCCAAACTTTGCCAATTTGAGCCAGGGTCGCAGATGTATTGTTACCATCTATTTTTACAAACATTTTGTGCAGCTGCTGATTATCCAGGAACAATATGAGTGGAGTGATCTGGTCATGGAATGATTTAAAGTTGAAATCTTTGATCACACCTTTTATTGTTCCGGTTATGCCCTTTGATATGGTTTTGCCAATAGCCTGTTCCGGTGTCCAGCCCAGGGCTTTAATTGCCGATTCGTTCAGCATAAAGGTATAATGGTAATTTTTGTTTTTGTTGGTTGTGTCCAGCAATTGCAGATCGGCGTGCGTGTAATCGCTGCCAGATACCAGTTTAAGCTGCATGGTTTTAATAATATCCTCATCAACCGGGATGGCATTAACCGAAATGCTTTTACCGTCGTTGGTAGTTATACCATCTCCCCAACCTACATTAATGGGTTCATCATTGGCTGCTGCTACCTGCTGTACTCCTGGTATTGCAGCCATGGCTTTTTTAAGTGCATCCAATTGCGGCAGTATTTTATCATCAATAGGCAGAACCACCATATTGCTTTTACTGTAGCCAATATCCTTATTGCGGATATAGGATAATTGCTGCAGTATCACGATGGTGGATATAATAAGAAAGATAGAGATCACAAACTGGAAAACGATTAGCGATTTACGCACATTTTGGCCAGACGTGAAAGAGAAACCAGATTTCAGGATCTTAACCAGCTTAGCACCTGATAACATCAGCGCCGGGTAAACGCCGGCTGCAAAACCTACAGTAATGCTTAAGGCAGCAAGCCCCATTAATATCGCGGGACTAACTAAGGTTGATACCCCGAGTTGCTTGCCAGAGATCTGGTTAAATAAAGGCAGCACCAACGCGGCAACAATAACGGCGAAAACAGAAGCGATTGCCGCTGTAAAAACCGATTCTGCAATAAACTGCCAGAATAACTCGCCATTGCCTGCCCCCATCACTTTACGCACCCCAATTTCGGCACCACGACCAGCCGACTGGGCAATGGCCAGGTTAACGTAGTTTACACATGCTATTGTTAATATTAAAAAGGCCACAGCCAGCAAAACATAAATGTAAGTGATGCTGCCATTGGGCTCAAACTCATCTGCAAGGCTTGATTTTAAATGAACATCTGTTAACGCTTGCAGGTTATACGTTAAGTAACGCCCGCCATCCATCTTAAGCTCTTTTTTGCTTACAATATTGAGCATATAAGCACTGAGTTGTTTTTGTAAGGGCGGAAGCTGCGTTTTAGCGTCCAATAACAGATAGGTCATGTTACTGGCAGACCACCATTGCTCGGGCCCGTTCATAGCAATATACAGGCTAAACGGCAATACAAAATCAAACTGGATCTGAGAATTTGTTGGCGCATTTTCGGCTATTGCCGATACCGTAAAACTGCGGGTACCAACCTTTAAAACTTTGCCCAAAGCATCCTGGTTGCCAAAGTATTTTTTAGCTGAGTTTTGGGTGATGACAATTTTATCGGGAGCGCTCAAAGCCGAAGCAACATCGCCCTCAACAAGTTTAAAAGAAAAAACTTTAAAGAAATTAGCATCAGCATATAAAATGCTTTTTTCATCAAATACCTGGTTATTATAGCCAATTACTTTGCCGGATTTAAAAGTACGCACATAATCCTTTACCCCCGGCAGTATGCGCTTAAACTGCGGCCCGGCCTTGGTACCGCTCACCGCAATGCGCTGCGGCCCATCGGCTAAGTTGTATTCCATGGTGGCCCGTACTATTTTATCGGCATTAGCATGAAACTTGTCATAACTCAATTCATGCTTTATGTAGATGCCAATGAGCAAACAGCTGGCAATACCAACCGTCAATCCCAGGATGTTAATAAAAGCATACAGCTTGTTCTTTTTTAAATTACGCCACGCTAACTTTGTATTCATATTTTTAAAATTCTAAATCCTAATTTTTAAACTCTAAACCCTAAAAAGAAAAAATCCTAAACACCAATTTCAAGTTTCGAACCCTTTACCAATGAACTAATGAACGAGTGAACCAATGAACCTATTCGCTCCTCAAACTCTTTACCGGATTCATTAGCGCAGCTTTTAGCGACTGGAAACTAATGGTAAACAGCGCGATAACAAAAGTTAATACTGCAGCCAGTGCAAATATCCACCAGTGTAACTGGGTTTTGTAGGCGAAACTTTGCAGCCATTTATCCATACAATAATAACCAATAGGCATGGCGATAACTGTTGCCAGCAGTACCGGTTTCAGCAGATCTTTTGATATCAGTATCAGTATATTTTGTACCGATGAGCCAAGTACTTTACGTACACCAATTTCTTTGGTGCGTTTGGCAGCGGTGAATGAAGCCAGCCCAAATAAACCCAGGCAAGCGATGAAGATGGCCAGTCCCGAGAATATGCTCAGCATGGTTTGCTGCCTGATATCGGTTTTATAGGTGGTATCAAATTTTTGATCCAAAAAACTGTACTCAAACGGGTAAACCGGAGCTACCTTCTTGTAAATATCTTTCACAGTTGCAAGAGCGGCAGGAATGTTACCTGCTTTCAGTTTAATCACCACTACCCTTCTGTCATCACTTGGCGAAATCACCAGGGCATCCATGTTTTCTTTCAGCGATAGGAAATTAAAATCCTCCACTACGCCTACTACGGTTCGTCTCTTATCATCGCGGCCTTTGTTTTTTATCCATTTACCAATAGCCTGCTCGGGAGTAAAGCCAAGATCTTTAGCAGCAGTGCGGTTGATGAGCACCGAATTGGTAGTATCCGTAGCAAACTGAGGTGAGAGATCTCTTCCTGCTATCATTTTTAATCCCAGCGTTTTTACATATTCAAAATCGGCAAATTCGGTACGCGACATAAATGTTGCCTGCTGACCTTCTGCATCAAACCCATGAACATCATAAAACCCACCCGGCTCGCCCGACATCAGGGATACTGATGATACAGCGCTCGAATTTTGTAATTCATCTTTAAACTGCCGGCGATGATCATAAATATCATTATTATCGATGCTTACCACAATAGTTTGTTCCTTATCATAACCCAGCGATTTGCTTTTGATGTAATGCATCTGGTTTACAATTACGATGGTACCGATAATAAGCATTACCGATATGCTGAATTGTAATACCACTAAGGATTGCCTGAAAATACTACCGCCTTTGCCCAATTTAAGCTTACCTTTTAAAGCCTGAATCGGCGAAAAAGCCGACATAAATATCGCAGGATAGCTACCGGCCAAAAAGCCGACAATTAATATTACCCCTAACAGGAACAGATAGATGGACGGGCTATTCCATGATACAGTAAGGTCATAACCCAACAGCTGGTTATATGCAGGCATCAGCATTAATAATAAACCGATAGAAAGCGCGCAGGAGATCAGTGCCAGCATGAGTGATTCGCCTATAAATTGCCAGATAAGATGATTCCGTAACGCGCCTAATACTTTGCGCATACCTACTTCTTTTGATCGTTCAACCGCCCGAATGGTAGCCAGGTTCATGAAGTTGATACAGGCAATCAGCATAATAAGCGCCGCTATAGAAATAAAGATAAACACTACTGTTTTATCGCCGTGTTTCACATTGTCAAATGCGGATGCACTTTCAAAATAAACCTCATTTAGCGGTGTTAGCTTAAGATCGAACTTAGCGCCAAATTTCTGCATATCCTTGCCCATGTATTTATCCATGAACTGTGCAAAACGATTTTCAAGAGCCTTTTGGCTGCTATGTTCATTTAGCAATACATATACAAACAGCCCGTTATTGATCCATACGTTAAAGTTTGGATTTTTGGTATAGTTAGCTATAGGCATCACCAGGTCAAAATCAAGGTGCGAATTTGAAGGCACATCTTTAGCTACCCCGGTAACTTTCAATTGCAGCTGCTTATCAAACTGTACAACTTTGCCCATGGCATTATCCACAGATCCAAAATATTTTTTGGCCGTTTTTTCAGTCAACACCACACTATTAGGATTATTTAATGCAGTGCCAGAATCACCCTTAAGAAGCGGAAAAGTAAAAAGTTTAAAAAAGCCTGCATCTACCGCATAAACTTTCTTTTCGTTAAATGCTTTATCACCAAATGAAACCAGGTTATTCTGAGGCGATACCCTTACGGCCATTTTTATATCCTGCGGATAATCATTAAGCAATGCCGGCGCATAGGGTCCTGACAGATACGGCACCCTTGGTTTCGCCGGATCAAATCCGCGCATCACCCGGTAAATATTTTTCCCCTGTTTATGAAACTTGTCTACACTAAACTCATTCATAATATACAGAAATATCATGAGGCATATAGTAATGCCCATGGTTAATCCCAATATGTGTATCAGCGAAAAAGCCTTCTGTTTATAAAGGTTTCGCCAGGCTATTTTGAAATAATTACGGATCATAATTTTAAAACTCTAAATCCTAATATTTAAATTCTAAACTCTAATTTTTAAAATTCTAAACCCTAAAATGAAAAACTCCTAAACTCCAATTTCAAGTTTCGAACTCTTCACCAATGAACCAATGAACGAGTGAACCAATTAACCTATTCGCTCCTCAAATTTTTAACAGGATTGCTGAGCGCCGCTTTTATAGATTGAAAACTGATGGTTGCAAATGCGATGAATATGGCCAGGAACGATGATACCGCAATTACCCACCATTGAATGTTTTGGCGATAGGCGAAACTTTGTAGCCACCAGTGCATGGCAAACCAGGCTATTGGTGTTGCAAAAACTATAGCTATCAGTACCAGTTTGATAAAATCTTTTGAAAGCATGCTGACGATAGTACTTACCTCGGCTCCCAATACCTTACGGATACTGATCTCTTTACCACGCTGCTCTGCAGCATAGGCAGCCAAACCAAACAAACCAAGGCAGGCTATAATAATGGCCAGCGAAGTAAACACAATAGATATGGTTCCCATACGCTGTTCTTCGCGATAAGTAGCGTCAAAATCCTCGTCCATAAACGAGTAGTTAAACTCCCTGTTTGGCGATATGGATTTCCACCTATCTTTAATAAGAGCCATCAGCGAGGCAATGTTGGCGGTATTTATTTTTAAGCTTAATGCCCCCGTATCCTCACCATACATTAATACCACCGGGGTGATGTTGGTTTTTAACGAATTGAAGTTAAAATCCTTTATCACCCCAACAATATGAAAACCCTTAAACGTTTTGGCCATATTATCCTGCGGCAGGTAAAGTGTTTTATTTATAGGATCAGGCACATCCATCAGTTTTGCGGCAGTTTCGTTAATGATCATGGCGGCGGTATCGGTGCCCATCTGTTTAGAAAAATTACGTCCTTTAGTAATTTTCAAACTCAGGGTATTAACATAATCTTCGTCAACAACCCAGGTTTGTGTAAGTATACCCCGCTTTTGATCCAGGTTACGATCAGGGAACATACTACTGCTGTTACGGTAATCCATAGTGGGTAAAAAACCGGTCATGGTTGCATTCATTACCCCGGGCAATCGCTTCACCTCATCTTTAAATGTTTTTGCCTGTTTACCAAGATCATATGTGCCGTGTATGATCAATACCTGGTTACGATTATAGCCGAGATCTTTATGCTGAATATATTTTAATTGGTTATAGATCACCAATGTACCAATGATCAGAAAAATGGAGATTGAAAACTGGACTACCACCAGGAAACTTCTTAACCAGCTACCTTTAAAGCCAGTGGAAAGCTTACCTTTTAATACTTCAATGGGTTGAAAAGCCGACAGGAAAAACGCGGGATAGAAACCTGCCAGGAAACCAATAACTAATACAACTACCAGCATACCGGGTATTAGCCAGGTTAATGAACCCATGTTGAGTGCCAGGGTTTTATCTGCCATCTGGTTAAACATCGGCAAAAATAAATAAGCTGTGATAACAGCCAGCACGGCCGCAATAAAAGTAACCATTACAGATTCGGACAGGAATTGCGCTATAAGGTATTTTCTTGGCGAGCCCAATACTTTACGCACCCCAACTTCGCGCGCCCTGTTTGATGAACGGGCGGTAGATAAATTCATGAAGTTTACGCAGGCTATCAGTAATATAAAAATGGCTACTGCGGTAAATATGTACACATATTGAATGTTCCCGTTATGCGCAAGCTCTGAAACRCTGTTTGATTTAAGGTGAATATCTTTTAAAGCAACCATATTGAGCTGGTATTTATTACCGGCCTTTTCAAAAGCATCAAAGGTAATATGCAATATGCTTTGCAATTGCGGCCCAGCATATTTACGCAACAACTGAGGTAATTTAGCCTGAAATTTCTTTGGATCGGTACCTGATTTAAGCAATATATAAGTATTAAAATTATTGCTGAACCAGGCATCTTCCTTGCTTTCGGCAAGGGTTGTCATGGATAAAAAGAAATTAAAATTAAAGTGTGATTGCTTAGGGATATCTTTAATAACGCCGGTTACCTTGTATAATATACTATCATTAAAAGTTAAGGTTTTGCCAACCGCCTGCAGTGGGTTATTAAAGTAGCGTTTGGCTGTAGTTTCGGTTATTACGGTAGTGTGGGGTTCAGTTAAAGCCTTTTGCGCATCACCGGCAATCATGGGTAAGGTAAATACATCAAAAAGCGAGGCATCGGCATACACCATCTGATTTTCTTTAATACTTTGATTTCCCTTTTTTACGTTGAACCCGCCCCTGTTAATCATCCTCACCGATTTTTCCACGTCAGGAAAATCAGCCACCAATGCCGCTGCAAGTGGTGCAGGCGAACTAGCGTAAGACTGATCGTTACCGCCAAATTTGATATCATTATTTAAGCGATAGATCCTATCGGCTTTTAAATTGAACCTGTCATAACTCAACTCATCAGCCACATAAAAAACAATAAGCAAACAGGTTGCCAGTCCAAGCGCCAGGCCCAGAACATTAATAGCCGTAAAGCCTAAGTTTTTCTTAAGCGTACGGAAGGCGGTTTTAATGTAATTTTTTATCATGACGAATAAATTCTAAATCCTAATTTCTAAACTCTAATTCTGAGGTTCCGAGCCTTACCTAATCACCAGGTAACTGTCTGCCTGCTGAAAACTGCACATTGCCCACACCTTTATTCGCTCCTCAAACTCTTTACCGGGTTGCCCAAAGCAGCTTTTATTGATTGAAAACTAATGGTTACAAAAGCTATCAATATGGCTGTTATACCGGCCACTGCTAATATCCACCATTGTATATCCATGCGGTAAGCAAAACCCTGCAGCCACCAATGCATGCTTATATAAGCCAATGGGGAGGCCAATACAATGGCTATAAATACCAGCTTTATAAAGTCTTTTGACAACATGCTAACGATTGTGGTTACACTTGCGCCCAAAACTTTTCTGATGCCGATTTCCTTATTCCGTTGCTCGGCTGCATAAGCTGCCAGGCCGAATAAACCAAGACAGGCAATTAGTATAGCCAAGGTGCTAAAGGAGATAAAGATCTCGCCTACACGTTGCTCCGAGCGGTAGGTGGCATCAAAATCCTGATCCATAAACGAGTAGGAAAATTGCTGATTGGGCGAAAGTTTCTTCCACCTGGTTTCTATCTGTGATATCAATGCAGCAATGCCCGACGCTTTTACACGTATGCTTATAGCCCCCCGGTCTTCGGCATAAGCTAAAACTACCGGGGTTATTTTTTCATGCAGTGATTTAAAGTGGAAATCTTTCATAATACCCACTATATGATATGGCTGAATGCCGTAACTATCGCGATACACGGTTTTGTCCAATGGGTGCTTCTCGCCATAGGCTTTTACAAACGCCTCATTTACAATAATAGCGGCAGTATCAGTAGCCATTTGTTTAGAGAAATTGCGACCGTCGGTCATTTTGATATCCATTGTTTTGATGTAATCCTCATCTACCGGCCAAAACTCCGTAAGTACATCTTTTTTAATATCGATAGTACGATCGGGAAATAAGCCAGTAACGTTACGATCTTCACCCGTTGGCATGTAAGATGACATGGTAGCGTTTACTACACCAGGTAACTGTTTCAATTCCTGTTTTAATATGGCGGCTTGCTTACCCAATACACCTGTATTCCTGATCACCAACACCTGGCTCCTATCAAACCCCAGGGCTTTATTGTGAATATATTTTAACTGGTTATAAATTACTAGTGTACCGATGATTAGAAAAATAGAGATAGAGAACTGGAAAACCACCAGGAAGCTCCGGAGGAAACCGCCCTTAAAACCACTGGCTATTTTACCTTTCAGCACATTAATTGGTTTAAATGCCGAAAGAAAAAATGCGGGATATGAGCCGGCCAAAAAACCAATAACCAAAACAACTACTATTAATGATGGTACCAGCCAAACCATTGATTGCTGTGTAAAGGCTAATTGTTTGCCGGCCATTTCATTAAACAATGGCATTAGTAAAATTGCAATGAATAATGCGATTAAAGTTGATACCAGCGTTACTAAAATTGACTCGGTTAAAAACTGGTATACCAGGTATTTACGCGCCGATCCTAATACCTTACGTACCCCAACCTCCTTAGCCCGGTTTGATGAACGGGCAGTTGATAGGTTCATGAAGTTTACGCAGGCTATCAGCAATATAAATATGGCAACTACCGAGAATATATACACGTACTGAATATTGCCGCCTTGCTCTAATTCATACTGGCTATTGGTTGATCGCCGCAAATGAATATCAAGCAAAGGCGTTAACAACACCTTTAAATAATTGCCACCTGTTACCCAGGCAGATGGATTGAAAGAGTTTTTAATATCCAGTTTGGTAATCTGGCTTTCCAGTTGTTTTACATCGGTCCCTGGCTTAAGCAGTACATAATTATGGATACCGCTGAAACCCCAGCCGTGCACATTGCTTTCGGGCAGTGATGAAAAAGATAAAAAGAAATCATATTTAAAATGCGACTGGGCAGGCACATCTTTTATTACCCCGGTTATTTTATAGATACTGGTATCGTTAATGGTTAGCGTTTGCCCAACAACATTTACTTTATTGAAATATTTTTTGGCCGCGCTTTGGGTTATTACAGCGGTATGTGGTTCTGTTAGCGCATTTGTAGGGCTGCCATCAATCATGGGCAAGGTAAATACATCAAAAATATTCGATTCGGAATATACAATGCTCCTCTCCTGGATATTCTCTGTTCCTTTTTTGATATAGAATTTTTGCGGCGACCAAAACAGTGATGTGGTGGGTATCAGCCTCGCTATCTTTTCAATCTGCGGAAAATTGTTTTTTAAAGCATCCATCAAAGGAGCTGCAGTGCCCGCCGATGAACCTTCGCGACCATTTAACCTAACATTCTCTGTTACACGATAAATCCTGTCTGCCTTGGTATTGTATTTGTCGTAGCTCAATTCATCCACTACATAAAACACAATAAGTAAGCACGTTGCAAGGCCTATGGATAGTCCCAGTACATTTATAGCCGTAAAGCCTTTGTTTTTCCAAAGGCTACGGTAAGCGGTTTTGATGTAATTTTTTATCATCGTATTGGTTCATTAGTTCAATGGTTCATTAGTTCATTGGTACAATGTTCGTTAATAGTCAAGTGGCGACCGGCATTATAAACCGTCATGCACCAATGAACTAATGAAGCATTGAACCAATGAACGTTCTTATTCGCTTTTAAGGCTCTTCGCCGGGTTTGCCGTTGCTGCTTTTACAGATTGTACACTTACAGTTACAAAAGCAATAGTAATGGCTATGATACCGGCTGTGGCAAATACCCACCATTGAATATCAATGCGATAAGCAAAGCTTTGCAGCCATTTACTCATGCCGTACCAGGCCAGTGGTGATGCAATTACCGTGGCTACGAGTACCAGCTTCATCAGGTCTTGTGATAACAGCGTTACAATATTGGTTATACTGGCGCCCAATACTTTACGGATGCCTATCTCCTTAACCCTTTGCTCGGCAGTAAAAGTTACCAGGCCGAAAAGCCCGAGGCATGCTATGCTGATGGCCAGTACGGTAAATATGAACAGGATATTACCCTGTTTTTGTTCAGTTTGGTATTGCCGGGCAAAGTTTTGGTCTAAAAAATGGAACTCCACTTTATTTTCGATGTCAAAGCGGCTATATACTTTACTAATGTAATCTAACGTCGCCGGGATATTATTTTTGCCAATGCGCACATACATATTGTCCTGGTCGTTTGCTTTAGCCGGCATTTCCATTACCATAGGCGATACTTTATGCTGAAGTGAGTAGGTATTAAAATCTTTTACAACGCCGATAATGGTTTGCGATATTACGTTTCCTTTTTCATCCACTCCGGTGCGCACTATTTTACCTACCGCATCTTTCCAGCCCATTTCATTTACAAGCGTTTGATTAACAATGATGGATTCCTTTTGATCGGTAACCATCGCCTTTGAAAAATTGCGGCCCTTAGCCATTTTTATTTGCAACGTTGGGATAAAATCTTCGTCGACTACCAGGTTTTCTACAATCTTTGATTCAGCATTTATTTTACCGTCGGCACCAAGGTTAAAATCGCCGCCACCGATATCATTATTGCCTATCGGATTACCTGCAATGCCCACATTTTCTACAGCAGGATTTTGCAAAAGCTGGCTTTTTATAGCTGCGATTTTAGTACGGGCAGATTTATCATGGATATGGAAAGTAAGTACCTGAGCCTTGTTAAAGCCAAGGTCTTTGTTCATTACAAAATGCAATTGCTGGTAAATGATACAGGAGCCCGCTATCATTACAATGGTGATAACAAATTGAAATACCACCAACGATTTCCTGAACAATACCGTAGATGCCTGGCTGCCTGTTTGCCCTTTCATGGCAGAAATAGTACGGAAACCCGACAGGAATAAAGCTGGGTACAAACCGCTCAGCATACCTGTTACAAATGAAAATACGGCAAAAGCAGTGATGGTTTTTGTGAGCCCGAATTGCGTTAATACCAATACTTTGCCCGATAGCTGGTTGAAATATGGCAATACAAATTGGATGAGCACACCCGCTAAAAGCGTGGCTATGGCGGTTAACAGAATAGATTCAGCAAAAAACATCAGCATTAACTGATTTTTGCTGGAGCCGATAACTTTGCGCACCCCTATCTCTTTTACCCTTACCGACGAACGCGCCGTAGTTAAGTTTACATAATTGATAACCGCAATGGCAAGAATGAGCAAAGCAACAATACCAAATACATATACATAAACAATGTTTCCGTTACTACCAATCTCGTAATCAAGGTTTGATTTAAGGTGGATGGAGGTAAGTGGCTGCAGTTCCATCCGGTATTTCATCGGGCCAAGGGCAGCTTTAAGGTATTTGTTTTGGAAAGCGTCTGAACCTGCCTCTATCTTTTTAAAATCACCATGATCCTTCAGCAAAAGGTAGGTATAGATCCCAGAGTTGCCCCATTTATCTGTATAACCCGATGGAAATGAGCGCAAAGCAGTAAATGTAAAATGCGAGTTTGCAGGTATATCGTCAATAACGCCGGTAACCGTGTTAGCTTGTTCATTAATCATTACCGTTTTGTTCACCGCATTATCGGCATCGCCCAAAAGCTTAATAGCAAGTGTTTTGGTTAAAACAACGGATTGAGGCTTGGCTAAAGCAGATGCAGGTTCGCCGGATAAAAAGTGATAGCTAAATACATTGAAGATGGCATTATCCGTAAAAAGTATGCCTCCCTCGTTTAATTGCTTCTCGCCGTATGTTATCTTACCACCGCCCTCTGCATCAACACGCGCAAATTCTTCCACTTCGGGGTAATCATTTTTTAAAGTGGGCCCGTAAGGCGCCGATGTAACCGCAAGGTTAAACTTACCGCCATTCCACTCGCCATGCTGGGCAACACGGAAAATCCGGTCGGCCTTTGTATTGTAACGATCATAACTCCATTCATCAGCCACGTAAAGACTTATTAGCCAAAAAGCGGCCACCCCAATGGCTAAACCACTTACATTGATGATCGAGAAAACTTTATGCTTGATAAGGTTTCGCCAGGCTACTTTAATATAATTCTTTAACATAAGGCTAATGTTTGATGGTTATGCCGTTAGAATACTAAAACCCGTACCAATTACATAAAAACCTAATTATCAATTAATTAAAAGTAAACAAAAAATAACAAACCGTACGATAGCGGACGGTCATTGTGCATAGGCGAACAGGATAAAACAGAATCAAGAGTTAAGAATCAAGAATTAAGATAAAAAGCGATACGGTCAATATCAAAAAGAAAGGTTGATATCTATGTAAACTAATTTTTTGGTTCGATCCTGATTCTTAACTCTCGTTTACCCTGGGAAACAGAATCAAGAGTTAAGAGTCAAGAATAAGACAAAAAAACAATACGGTTAAACGAAAGATTGATATCTATGTAAACTAATTTTTGGGGTTCGGTCTTGATTCTTGACTCTTAATTCTTGACTCTCGCTTATTCGTTTTTCAAATTATTAACCGGGTTGCTCAAAGCTGCTTTGATAGCCTGCCAGCTTACTGTTGCAAGGCATACAGCCACACTGACGGCTATGGTAGCAACAAACACCCACGCGCTGATAGTGGTGCGATAAGTGTAATGGGATAACCATTTGTCCATGTAATAGTAGCTGATGGCTGAGCCGATAACAAACGATATGATTACCAGTTGCAAAAACTCTTTTGACAGGTTGAACCACAAGCTGCTCACCGTTGCCCCTAATACTTTGCGGATACTGATCTCTTTTTTACGCTGTTCGGCGGCGAAGGAGGCTAAACCAAACAAGCCCAGGCATGATATGATGATGGCCAGCGCCGTAAACGCGCTCGACAGCGTACCCAGCAATTTCTCTGTCTGGAATTTGCCGCTGAAATTTTCGTCTACAAACTTGTACTCAAAAGGATATTCGGGGTTATATTTTTTGTAGATGGATTCGATAGTCGCCAGGCTTTTTGATACTGACGTTTTTGGGTTTAACCGCACACCGATGCTGCCTGTCCAGTTTTTGTCAAAGCCAATGATTACCGGCTTTACTGGCTCATATGGCGAACCCCATACAAAGTTTTTTACAACCCCTACAACAGTGCATTTTTTTTCCTGCCATTTCACTATCTGGCCTACAGGGTCTTTTAGCCTCATCATTTTTACCGCGGCTTCATTCAGCATAACAGATGCACTATCAGCAACGTGATCTATTGAAAAATCGCGGCCTGCCAAAAGCTGCAAACCATATGTAGGGATAAAATGATAGCTGGTAACCAACTGGTCAATAGGAATTTTATCTTCCCCCGCCAGCTGGCCGGGCCAAGTAACACCCCAGGTACTGCTGTTGGCGTTGGCAATGGTGCTTGAAGTAATGGCTGCATCGGTAATAGCTCCCGCGTTAATGGCATCCCTCCTGAAGTTTTCAAACTCCTTTTGGATACTGCCCTCGATAGAAAATTCCAGTAATCCATTTTGTGAATAGCCAACCGGTCGGTTTTTTATATAGCTGATCTGTTTATAAATCAGGATACTTGAAAGTATCAGGCATGTAGCAAACACAAACTGTACCACTACCAGCACTTGCCTGGAGTAAAATGTTGTTTTGCCGGCTTTGTTAAAGCCCTTTAAAACCTTTATGGGTTTAAATGACGACAGGAACAAGGCCGGGTAACTGCCGGCAAGAATCCCTGTAAGCAATGTTACGCCAATTGCAGCTACCCATGTTAAAGGGTTACTGAATGGTATGATGAGTTGCTTACCAATTACCTCTTGAAAACGATCCATCAAACACCACATTAACAAGGCGGCAAAAATAAAAGCGAGGAAAGATGTCAATATGGATTCGCCCATGAACTGTTGGATAATGGCAAACCTGCGGGCGCCTACCACCTTGCGAATCCCCACCTCGCGCGATCTTTTTTCAGAACGGGCAGTTGAAAGGTTCATAAAGTTGATACAGGCTATCAACAGTATCCCTATTGCCAGGAACAGGAACAACCGTACATATTCGATACTGCCACCACCTGTAACCTTACCATTTTTAAATTCACTGTACAGGTGCATCCTGTTAAAAGGATATAAAAATAGCTCATTCTCTTTATTAAAAGGATCATTATGCGCTATCAGTTTTTTAATTTTAGGGTTAAACTTAGCCACATCAACACCTGGTTTTAACATGACAAAGGTTTTGAACGAATAATTACCCCAACCCGAAGTTTTAACCCAGGGCATGGTTGATTCAAACAGTTTCCACGACATTAAAGCTTTAAACTTAAAACTGGAATTTTGGGGCAGGTCTTTAAAAACACCGCTTACTTTTACCAGGTTGCTGCCATTCAATTTTACCGTTTGCCCTATAGGGTCCTGGCTGCCAAACATTGCTTTAACAGCCGACTCTGACATAATCACCGAGCTCAGCTCTTTAAAAGCATCGGTTTTATTGCCTTTAACAAAATCAAGCTTAAAAATATCCAGGAACGAAGGATCGGCAGCCATCAATGAAAATTTGATCGGCTTGTTGTTGTAATTAAAAAGCTGATCATAAGCCCAGTTTGTTCGGGCGGTGTATGCTATATCAGGATATTCTTTTTGCAATACGCCGGCCACCTGCACAGGCGTGGCATCGCCGGTGAGGATCTCACCGTTTGACGGCTGATTACGCATCACTTTATAGATGCTGTCGCCATTCTGATAAAATTTATCAAAGGTAAACTCATTGTAAACATATAACAGCAGCATAAAACTAACCGCCATACCGGCCCCAAGGCCACCAATGTTAATAGCAGAATACAGCTTGTTTTTTATCAAACTCCGCCAGGCAATTTTTAAGTAATTCTTAAACATATCTTTAGTTCATTGATTTAACCTGTCATTTAGTCTTAGGCTTTTTGCCCCTACCTCCTCTATTCACTCCTCAAACTTTTTACCGGATTGGCTACAGCCGCTTTTATAGCCTGGAAGCTTACCGTTGTAAGCGCTATTACGAGGGCTATTATCCCTGCCAGTCCAAACTCCCACCAGGTAATATTGGTTCGGTAGGCAAAGTCACGCAGCCATTTATCCATGCCATACCATGCAAGCGGAAAAGCTATTACTGCCGATATACCTACCAGTATCATAAACTCCTGCGATAGCATATTTACAATCCCTCCTACCGATGCACCCAACACTTTGCGGATGCCAATTTCGCGTGTACGCTGTATGGTGCTGTATGATGCAAGGCCCAATAACCCCAAACAGGAAATAAATATGGCCAATATTGCAAAATATAGAAACAGGCTGCCAAACGTATTATCAGACGCGTAAAGTTTATTAAAGGTTGCATCCACAAAAACATAATTGAAAGGCCGCTCGGGCGCCAGTACTTTCCATTTATCCTCGATGGCTTTAATGGTAGCTGTTACGTCTTTTACGCCTATTTTTACTGTAAAAACATTTAGTCCACGCTTGCCAATGCGCATATTTAATGGTTTTACAGTCGTCTGTAATCCCTGGAAATGAAAATCCTTAACTACACCAATAATTTTACCCTTGCGCCCCCATTGCTCGTAATTATGACCAACAGCATCGCCCGGATTAGTAAAACCCAGCATTTTTGAAGCGGCTTCATTAATAATGATAGCCTTAGTGGTATCAGTACCAAAAGCCTCAGAAAACACCCGCCCAGCCAATACCTTCATCCCAAACTGATGAATAAAGCTGTAATCCACATCATACATATTCATATTCATCTCCTGCATGGCGCCAGATTTGTTTTCTATTTTTGAATAGGCGACGCCATTACCAAAACCCGGGATACTACCCGATGCGGTGACCGATGATACATTAGGAATTTTTGCCAATTCATTTTTTATGACCTGGTAACGGCTTTGGATGGCACTATCACCCGCAAAATCAATGGTAAGCATCTGATCTTTTTTAAAGCCAAGGTCCTGGTTACGCATATAGCTCAACTGGTTATAAACTACCAGCGTACCAATTATGAGTACAATGGATATAGTGAACTGCGTAATCACCAAACCCTTACGCAAAATAATCCCTTTGCTGGTAGTACTAAACCTGCCCTTTAAAATAGTGATGGGTTTAAAGCCCGATAACACCAATGCAGGATAAAGCCCCGCAGTAAGCCCAATTACGCAGGATATGATAAAAAGCTGCAACAGGTATCCATGTCTGAATATGCTCTCGCTTACTTCCTTGCCCGCTAACTGGTTAAACAAGGGTAACAACAGGAAACTGAACAGCGCCGAGAATAGGAAAGATATTAAACAAATAATAACTGATTCGCTTAAAAACTGGATGGTCAGCTGCTTTCTTATGGCTCCTATAACCTTGCGGATGCCTACTTCTTTAGCCCTTTCGGTGGCACGTGCTGTAGTAAGATTGATAAAATTAATGCAGGCAATAAGCAATATAAATACGGCGATAACTGAAAATATATAAACATTGCTCAAACTGCCACTTTCTGAACCGCCCCCTCTTTTTGAAACCATGTAAACATCTCTTAATGGTTCTAAAAAATAGGCGTAATCCATCCCTTGCCTGCGATCGGCATCACTGATGTGTTTTTTGGCAAAGGCAGGTAAACGCGATTGCAGCTTAGCCGGATCGTATCCCTTTTTAAGAAGCAGGTAGGTAAAGTTGTTGTAGTTACCCCATTGGTTTAAGTAACCCTTATACAATTTTTCGAGGGTAGATACAGATACCAGCATATCAAACTTGATGTGCGAATTATGCGGCACGTCCTCCATAACACCGGTAACCGAAGCCGGGTATTTACCATCCAACAATAATGATTTACCAATAGCATCAACACTGCCAAAGTATTTTTTAGCCAATGTTTCTGTCATTAGCACACTGTAAGGAGCCTCCAGTGCTTTAGCCACATCTCCTTTGATCAGTTTAAATGAAAATACCTTAAATAGCGAAGGCTCGGCAAACTGTACATTATTTTCCTGGAATTTGGCATCGCGGTACTGCACCAGGTAGTTGCCGCCAAACAAGCGGGTAAACTCCTCTACCTCGGGATAATCTGCCTTTATAGCAGGGCCCACAGGTGCAGTTGTTGATGACCAATGCAATGTTTCGGTAGGCGATTTGATATCCGAAGCTATACGATAAACGTTGTCATAGTTTTCATTAAAATGATCATAACTAAGCTCAAACTTTACATACATGAAAATAAGAAAACCGGCAGTCATCCCCACAGCAAGCCCTATAATGTTGATCATCGAAAACTCTTTGTGACGCCAAAGATTCCGGAAAGCTATTTTGATGTAATTTCGTATCATAACGTTAGTTAATTAGTAGAATGTTCACTTATTCCCGATGTATTCTTTCACTGGTCAAATTGTTTATTGGCACTCTTAGTTTTCCCTTTCGCTTACCTATTCATTTTTCAAACTATCTACAGGATTAGCAATCGCTGCTTTGATAGATTGAAAACTCACGGTTATTATAGCAATTAATAATGCCGCCACGCCGGCAACAACCAACATCCACCATTGAATGCTGATGCGGTAGGCAAAATCCTGCAGCCATTTATTCATTAAATACCAGGCCATTGGCGAGGCAATTAAAATAGAGATACCTACCAGTTTCACAAAATCTACCGAAAGCATACCGGCTATTGCTGTAACGCTTGCGCCTAAAACTTTGCGGATACCAATCTCTTTGGTGCGTTGTTCTGCGGCGTAGGCAGCCAACCCAAACAGACCTAAGCAGGCAATTACAATAGCGAGTGTAGTGAAGATGATAAATAGCTGCCCGGTACGCTGTTCCGTACGATAGGTAGCATCAAAATCCTGATCCATAAAGGAATAGTTAACCTGTACGTTTGGATTCAGCTCTTTCCATACGGAAGTGATCTGGGCTAACAATGATGTAAGGTTATCGGTATTTACACGGATGCTAAGGCCGCCGTTATCATCGGCAAGGGTTAATATTACCGGGGTAATGTTTTCGTGAAGCGAGTTAAAATTAAAATCTTTTACTACACCCAATATCCGGTATTGTTTCATGTGCGCCATATCGTGCTGGCTTCCCATTGATCGGTAAATGATGCTATTTACCGGATCTTTAAAGCCCAGGAATTTGGCAGCTGCCTGGTTAATAACAACCCCGGCTGAATCGGTAGGCATATCTTTTGAAAAATTACGACCGGCGGCCATTTTCATATCTAGCGTAGGCACGTAATCCTCGTCGACCTGCCAGCTTTGCGGAAACATAGATGTTTTTTCATTTAAAGTAGCATCTCTGTAATAAATAGATGTGCTTTTAAAACCCGATGTTGGCAAAAAACCAGTCATTGTTGCATTAATTACGCCGGGGATTTCTTTTACTTTTTGTTTAAATAACTTAGCCTGGTTATTGAGCTCGAAAACGTTTTTAATCACAAGCACCTGGTTGCGGTTGTAGCCCAGGTTTTTGGTTTGGATATAGTTAAGTTGGTTATAAATAACCAGGGTGCCGATGATGAGTAATATCGAGATCGAAAATTGAAAAACTACAAAAAAACTGCGGAGTCGGCCACCTTTAAAACCGGTTGCCAGTTTACCTTTCAATACATCCACAGGCTGAAACGCCGACAGGTAAAATGCAGGGTACGAACCTGAAAGTATGCCGACAAATAAAGCTACAAACAATAACGACGGTACTATCCAACTTAATGAAGCCGCATTGATAGCAAGCGCCTTTCCCGATAACTGGTTAAACAGGGGCAATAAAAACAAGGCTACAACAAAGGCCAGCACCGTTGCAATAACAGTTACCAAAACCGACTCGGTTAAAAACTGGGCAATTAAATGCTTACGTGCCGAGCCTAAAACTTTGCGTACCCCTACTTCGCGCGCACGGTTTGACGAACGGGCGGTTGATAGGTTCATAAAGTTTACACATGCAATGAGCAAGATAAATACAGCTATCAGTAAAAATATGTAGATATATTGCTTTGTACCGTTTGAACCCAACTCGCCGGAAATGCTTGATTTGAGGTGAATATCTGTAAGCGGAATTAAATTCAACCTGAAAAAACTGCCCCGTTTTTCAAACTCGGCGATGCTCATTTTCAATTCAGATTTCATTTGCGGGCCGCTGAATTTCTCTAACAACGCCGGGAAACTGGCTTCCAGTTGCTTGGCGTACGATTTATCCTTTAACAACACATAGGTATTATAATCACTGCGCAGCCATTCGGTTGAACGGCTATCAGGAAAGGATGACATCGATATAAAAAAATCGAAATTAAAGTGCGATTGCTGCGGAACATCTTTAATTACCCCCGTTACTTTACAAAGCGTATTATCATTAAACAGCAGGGTTTTGCCAACAACATTAGTGCTGTTGAAATATTTTTTTGATGTGGTTTCGGTAATTACCACGCTGTTTGGCTCAACAAGCGCCGAAGCCGGATTACCATTGATCATAGGCAGGGTAAACACATCAAATAAAGACGGATCAGCAAAGGCTATCCTGTTTTCGGAGATATTTAATATGCCCTTTTTAACATGTGATGTGCCAGCATTTTTAATACGTGTAGCATTTTCTACATAAGGGTATTCTGCAGTAAGTGTTTTAGCAAGGGGAGCCATACAAACCGCGTATTTTACGCTGTTATCCCCCAGCTTTAAGTCTTCATTAACCCTGTAAATCCGGCCGGCCTTATCATTATACCTGTCGTAGCTTAATTCATCAGCTACATACAAAACAATAAGCAGGCACGTAGCAAGGCCCAATGCAAGGCCTAAAATGTTTATAGTTGTAAAACCTTTGTTTTTACGAAGGCTACGGATAGCTGTTTTTATGTAATTCCTAATCATGACGAACTTCTTTTAACCTCCCAAAAGGAAGGAATTTGATTTTAATATTTTATCTATTCCTACTCGCTCCTTAAACTTTCGACAGGATTTGCAAGCGCGGCTTTAATCGCCTGAAAGCTTACCGTAGCAAATGCAATCACAAGTGCAGTTACTCCTGCCAATGCAAAAACCCACCAGCCTATAGCTATGCGATATGCAAAATCCTGCAGCCATTTGTTCATTGTAAACCATGCCAAGGGGAATGCTATTAGCGATGATATGATCACCAACTGTACAAACTCAATAGACAACATATTTACGATGCCGGTTACAGAGGCACCGAATACTTTGCGAATGCCAATCTCGCGGGTTCGTTGAATGGTGTTGTATGACGCTAAACCAAATAATCCCATACATGAAATACATATGGCCAGCACAGCAAAATACATAAACAGATTACCGAAATTAACCTGCGCTGCGTATTGCTTGTTAAATGTATCATCAACAAACGCGTAGTTAAAAGGCCGTTCAGGCACCAGGATTTTCCATCTCCTTTGGATATCAGCTATAGTTGCAGGAATATCTTTGGACTCTATTTTAAGGGTAAGCATGCGATTAAACTCCGGATCCATACTAATGCTTAAAGGCTTTACCGCTTCCTGTAACGATTCAAAATGAAAGTCCTTTAACACACCTATAATTTTACGTGTTCGCCCCCACTGCGAAAATCTACGACCTAAAGCTTTAGCTGGAGTGTCGTAGCCGAGCTTTTTGGCCGTTGTTTCATTAATTACTATAGCCTGAGTGATATCGGTACTAAAGTCTTTTGAAAATATACGCCCCGCAGCAAGCTTCATTTCAAACTGCGGAATAAAATCATAATCCACATAGTATGCGTCAATAAGTATCTGCTGCATAACGCCTGCATTATTTTCTATTTCTGAGTCGCTATTTCCATTGCCAAAACCCGGTAAACTTCTGGATGCAGTGGCAGATATTACATTAGGGATTTTTTTTAGTTCGTTTTTTATTAATTCCACGCGGTGTTGCACAGTCGTATCGGCATAAAAATCAATAGCAAGCATCTGGTTTTTTTGAAAACCAAGCGGCTGGCTACGCATATAATTTAACTGGTAGTAAACTACTATGGTACCTATAATAAGCACTATTGATATCGTAAACTGAGCGACCACCAGTCCTTTACGCAGTAAAATACCCTTACTTGATTTACTGAATGTCCCCTTTAGTGTAGTTATAGGTTTAAAACCAGAAAGCACCAATGCCGGGTACAAACCCGCAATAATACCAATACCACAAGCTGTCATAAAAAGCTGAAACAGGTAGCCATGCGAAAAAATACTGGCGCTGATCACTTTACCTGATAACTGGTTGAACAGTGGCAATACCGAATAGCTAAACAGAACAGAAAGTAAAAAGGCGATTAAACTTATAATAACAGACTCGCTTAAAAACTGGATAATCAATTGCGCCCTTGCTGCACCGATTACCTTGCGGATACCAACCTCTTTTGCCCTCTCTGTAGCCCTTGCTGTTGTTAAATTGATAAAGTTGATACATGCAATAAGCAAGATAAACACCGCGATAATTGAAAAGATGCGGATGTTATGCAGGTTGCCGAACTCAGGCCCTCCCCATTTATTGTTCATATAAATATCTTTCAAAGGAACAATATGAAACCCATATCCTACACCTCCATTTTTATCTGCCTGGGTATAATGCCTGCTAGCAAAAACAGGTAGTTGACTTTCTAATTTATGATAATTGTAGCCTTTGGGTAAAACAATATAAGTTAGAGCACCGACCCTGGTCCAGTTACTCAAAATGTCGGGATTAATCAATTCGAACGTGGCATATGAAATCGCCATATCGAATTTAAAGTGCGAGTTTTGCGGTACATCTTTTATTACCGCAGTAACTGCCGCTAGATATTTGTCATTCAGCAATAGCGATTTACCAATGGGACTCTTATTGCCGAAATATTTCTTAGCCATTGATTCTGTCATCACGACTTTAAAAGGTGCTTTAAAATCTTGTTTAACATCCCCTTTTAACTTTGGCAAGGTAAAGACGTTAAACAAAGATGGATCAGCAAAAATCACGTTATCCTCCTGAAACTTTAATTCCCCAAACTGTACTAAAAATCTTGCGCTGGAGATTCGCGCGTTAGATTTCACTTCGGGAAATTCACGCTGCAAAGCCGGACCCAATTGGATAAATGAATTTGAGATGGGAAACGTAGTACTGGGCAATTTTATATCAGTACCTATACGATAGATCTGATCATATTTTTCGTTAAAACTATCATAACTCAGCTCGAACTTTATATTTATATAGATCAGGAAACAGGCTGTCATGCCTATTGCCAGGCCGATAATATTTATTATCGAGAACCCTTTGTGTCTCCAAAGACTTCTGCACGCAATTTTAATGTAGTTCTTGATCATATATCTCTCTTAACCTCCCCAAAGAGAAGGAATTTTGATTTTATTACTTTAATAGTACCTCTTCATTATAACCTATTTTTTGGAGGGAGTTGAATAATACTATTACTCGCTCCTTAAACTTTCAACAGGATTTGCAAGCGCGGCTTTAACCGCCTGAAAGCTCACCGTAGCAAAGGCTATAACAAGTGCAATTACTCCTGCCAACGCAAAAACCCACCAGCCTATAGCTATCCGGTATGCAAAATCCTGCAGCCATTTGTTCATAGTGAACCATGCCAACGGGAATGCTATCAGCGATGATATGATTACCAACTGTAAAAACTCAATAGACAACATATTTACTATGCCGGTTACAGAAGCGCCAAATACTTTTCGAATGCCAATCTCGCGGGTCCGCTGAATAGTGCTGTACGATGCCAAACCAAATAACCCCATACATGAAATGCATATAGCAAGCACAGCAGAGTAAACGAACAAATTACCAAAATTTACCTGTGCCGCATATTGTTCATTAAATGTTTCGTCAACAAACGCATAATTAAAAACTCGCTCTGGCGCCAGGGTTTTCCATTTATTTTGGATAGCAGCTATAGTTACGGGAATATTGTTTGGTTTAATTTTAAGGCTAAACATACTGGTAAGCTCCGGATTAATGCGCATACATAAAGGTTGTATGGTTTCCTGTAGCGATTGAAAATGGAAGTCTTTTAACACGCCAATGATTTTACCTGTTCGTTCATCCTGTGAAAAATTTCGGCCAATAGCTTCGGCGGGGGTGCGGTAGCCAAGATTTTTAGCGGCTGTTTCATTGATCACTATGGCCTGGGTGTTATCAGTACCAAAAGATTTTGAAAATATGCGCCCAGCTGCCAGTTTCATTTCAAACTGGGGAATGAAATCATAATCCACTTCGTATAAATTAATAACTATCTGCTGCATAACGCCCGCCTTGTTCTCAATCTTACAGTCACGATTGCCACTACCAAAGCCCGGGCCCCCCCTGCCTGCAGTAGCAGATACTACATTAGGGATCTTTTTTAATTCGCGTTTTATTAATTCCGCGCGTTTTCGTATTGCGTTGTCGTTATGAAAATCAATAACGAGCATCTGGTTTTTCTGAAAACCAAGCGCCTGGCTACGCATATAATTTAACTGGTAGTAAACTACTATAGTACCTATAATAAGCACTATCGATATGGTGAACTGAGCTATCACCAATCCTTTACGCAGTAAAATGCCCTTACTTGATTTACTGAATGTCCCTTTAAGAGTAGTTATAGGTTTAAAACCCGAAAGCACAACTGCCGGGTACAAACCGGCAATAATACCAATACCACAGGCTGTCATAAAAAGCTGGAACACGTAGCCATGCGAAAAAATACTGATGGCGATAACTTTGCCCGATAACTGGTTGTACAGCGGCAACAATGAATGGCTAAACAGAACCGAAAATAAAAAGGCGATCAAACATATAATAACCGACTCACTTAAAAACTGGATGATCAACTGCCTGCGTGCTGCACCGATCACCTTGCGAATGCCTACCTCTTTGGCTCTTTCTGTAGCTCTTGCCGTTGTTAAATTGATAAAGTTAATACAGGCTATCAGCAGGATAAATAAGGCGATAATTGAAAAGATGCGAATATTATGCAAGTCACCTGCCCCTCCTCTTTCTGCATCCATATAAACGTCCTTTAAAGGCTGTAGGAGAAAACTAAAGGCCGTACCATCCTTTTTATCAGCCAAGGTATAGTGTTTGCTTGCAAAGGCCGGTAGCAAGCTTTGTAATTTGTGATAGTTATACCCCTTTGGCAGTACGATATAAGTAAGGCAACCCATATCCGCCCAAATATCTTCGCTATTGGGATATAACTCTTCTCGTGTGGCAAAAGAAATCGCCATATCAAACCTAACATCTGAATTTAACGGCATATCTTTTACAACTGCGCTAACCAACGCCGGATATTCATTATTAAGTAATAAAGATTTACCAATAGGATTGGCATTGCCAAAATATTTTTTAGCAATAGTTTCTGTCATTACTATTGTAAATGGAGCTCCAAAGCTCCTTTTCACATCTCCTTTTACAACCGGTAAAGTGAATACAGTAAACAGTGACGGATCTGCAAAGATCCCGTTATCTTCCTGGAACTTAAATTCACCATACTGCACCAAAAACCTTCCATTGCCGATCCTCGTATTAGCTTTTACTTCCGGAAAATCATGCTCCATCGACGGCCCCATTTGCAAAAATGAGGACGGCGTTTTAATCGTCAGATCAGGATGGGTTATATCGGTTGAGACACGATAGATCTGATCAAATTTTTCATTAAAACTATCGTAACTCAGCTCGAACTTTATATTTATATAGATCAGGAAACAGGCTGTCATACCTATTGCCAGCCCGATAATATTTATTATCGAGAACCCTTTGTGCCTCCAAAGACTTCTGCACGCAATTTTAATGTAGTTCTTGATCATCTTTTTAGTTCATTAGTTCGTTAGTTCACTGGTTCATTGGTCTTTTATAGCCTTATAGTTTATTGGACGTACAATTTGTATATCAACTATACAGGTTTGCCGATTTCTACCAACGAACCAGTGAGCTAATGAACCAATAAATTATTCCGTCCTTAAACTCTTCACCGGGTTAGCCAATGCTGCTTTTAGCGTATTCAGGCTTACTACTGCGAGAGTTAACAGGAGTATGAGCGCGCCCACAACTCCAAACAGCCAAATACTGATACTGATGTGATAGGTGTATTTTTGAAGCCAATTATTCATTAGCCACCAGGTTAGAGGCACGGCAATTAAGAAAGCAATTGTTACCAACTTTAGGAACTCTGTAGATATCAATATTAAAAGTTGCTGAACAGATGCCCCCAATACCTTACGCACCCCTATTTCTCTAAAACGTTTTTCGATAGTAAATGAAGCCAGGCCGGCTAAGCCAATACAGCAGATAAATATGGCCAAACCCGCAAAAATGTTGGTGATACGGCTTATCAGTTCTTCAGTAATAAATTTCTTGCCAAATTCCTGGTCAACAAACTGGTATTCAAATATATTTTCGGGGTTATATTTTTTAAAGATAACCTGCAATGCCTGGATAGCCTTTTGCGGCTGCACGCCATCTTTGAGGCGTACACTTACCCTGCTTGAGCCGGTTGGATTATAATAGACCATTAAAGGCTCAACAGGCTTGTAAGGTGATTCCATGATGATGTTCTCAATAACTCCTACCACGGTATATTTTCTGGGACCGTAGCGCATTTGAAGCCCAATAGGATTTTTTATATTCATGGCGTCAATCGCCGCCTTGTTGAGCAGCATTACGCCCGAATCGCCAGGTAAGGGGTTAAAATCTCGCCCCATTAAAATTTTGGTGCCCATTGTTTTGGTAAAATCAACATCGGTACTTAAGCCCGAAAAAATTATGCTGCCTGCAGGTTTGCCATCATAATCCGGTGAGGCTGATTTCCACCAGACCTCAGTTATTGGCGCCGAAGTTCTGGTAACCGAACTTATTAGTCCCGAATTAAATAAATCCTGCTTAATGGCTTTATAATTTTTATCAATGGCTTCTGACGAGGGCACCATAACCAGGTTATTAGGATCGTACCCAATTCGCCGGTTTTTAATATGTTGTATTTGCTGGTATACAATAATGGTAGCCGAGATAAGCAGTATAGACATTACAAACTGGCCAATTACCAATATCCGCCTTGGCAATACCGCGCTTTTGCCCGCTGCGAAAGTTCCTTTCAGCACTTTAACAGGACTAAATGACGATAGGTATAAGGCAGGATAGCTGCCCGCAACTATACCTGTAAACAGAATAATAACAGCCGCCCCTGTTAAAAAGAAAGGCGTAAAAATAGCCAGTTGTAAATTTTTGCTTACCAGCGAATTAAAGAATGGCATGAGCAGGTATACCGCGCATACTGAAAGTACAAATGCGATAAGGGCGAGTATGATGGATTCAAAAAAGAATTGGGTAATCAGTTGCTTTTTATCAGAGCCTAATGTTTTGCGGATACCTACTTCTTTGGCGCGTTTCTCTGAACGTGCTGTAGAAAGGTTCATGAAATTAACACAGGCGATAAGCAAAATTATAATAGCAATGATGGTGAACAGCTTTACATATTCTATCATCCCGCCAATATTTTTACCATCTTTAAACTCACCATACAGGTGCCATTTGTTCATTGGAAAAGTAAAATAAGTACTTAGCTCGTCGTGGCTATCATGTTGATGTTTAGTGAGGTTAACAAACTTATTTAAAGCATCAACATTAGCATTCGGAATAGTTTGGATAAAAATAAAGTTTGATGAATTTGACCATTCAGCCATTCGTCTTTTGCTTTCATCAGATGTGTATTCAAAGGGTACAATAAAGTCAAATTTGAAGGTAGAATTGCCGGGAGGATCGGCAATAATGGCGCTTACTTTGAAGTTGAGCTGATTATCAATTTTGATCACCTTATCAATAGGGTTATCATTTCCAAAAAATGATTTTGCTGCCGATTCTGTCAGAACGATAGATTTAGGATCGTTAATTGAAGTTTCGGGATTTCCCTTTATAAACTTCCAGGAAAACATCTTAAAAAACTGATCGCTTACCTGGTATCCCTTTTTAATTAATTTATTGTTGCTATACTGGGTTAGGTGGGTTTCCTGGTGAGATGTAAGTACACTATATTTTATTTGCGGGTTACTATTTTCAAGTGCCTTTGCAAATGGGAACGCCATATTCTCATCTGTAAATATGCTGTTCTTAAAATCGCGGTTGGCTATTACCTTGTAAATATTATCATGACTGGCATGGAATTTATCGAAGGCTACTTCGTCCTGTACCCATAAAAAGATGAAGATTGTGCAGGTGATACCAATAGTTAATCCCAGGATGTTTGTTATAGAAAAACCTTTGTTCCTGATAAGGTTTCTCCAGGCTGTTTTTACATAGTTTTTTATCATGGCATTGGTTTATTTATTGGTTCAATGTTCAATCAGGTCATCAGTACATTTGGTAGTATTAACATTATTATATTAAATAATTGGCAGGGATATTTTCTTAAATAACTCCCCTATTTATTCTTCGTTTATCGTTGGTTCCTGGTATAAAAAATCGGCATTAAACAAGCTTACCCCTCCTAAAAAGGAGGGGCGAGCGAGGCACATTAACTTATATAAACTATCTTCTTTTTTTGGAGGCGATGATACGTTATTAAACCATTATGTTTTCCACAACGGCTTGTCCGTCAAGCAGCCTGATGATGCGATGACTATAGCGGGCATCATGTTCAGAGTGCGTAACCATGATAATGGTCGTACCCTGTTCGTTCAGGTCTGTTAACAGTTCCATAACATCATTACCATTGGTACTATCCAGGTTACCGGTAGGCTCATCCGCAAGGATCAGTTTTGGTTTGTTAACCACGGCGCGGGCAATGGCCACACGCTGTTGCTGACCACCGGATAATTGTTGCGGATAGTGGTTACGGCGATGCATTATCTGCATTTTATCTAACACCTCTTCTACCCTTTTTACACGTTCAGCGGCAGGAACACCGGTGTAGATCAACGGTAATTCAACGTTTTCAAATACCGTTAGCTCATCAATCAGGTTAAAGCTCTGGAAAACAAACCCAATGTTATGCTTGCGCAAATCGGCACGTTTACGCTCGGTAAAATGAGCAACTTCAATGTCGTTAAAAACATAGCTGCCTTCATCTGGATCATCAAGCATACCCAAAATATTGAGCAGTGTTGATTTACCACAACCAGACGGCCCCATGATGGCCACAAATTCGCCGGTCGCGATTTCAATTGATAGCTTATTTAAAGCTATGGTCTCTACCTCTTCTGTGCGGTAAAATTTTTCGAGATTAGTAATTTTAATCATTTGCCCCTCCTAAATCATCCGTCTTGAGTAAGATGATTTGTTTTTTGTTTTGGTTTATACTCTGTTTATAAAATTAATTATTCTTTCTTGTTATCCTTCCCTTTTATTCCTCTCCGCCATAAGGCAGAGAGGCAGGGAGGGGATTATTTTTTCAATACCAGTTCCTGGATATCACCGTAGGTTTCATAGCTTGAGGTAATTACCTTATCGCCTGGATTTAAACCATCGGTTACTACATAATAATCCGGGCTTTGGCGACCAAGCTGTATGTTAACCTTGTAGGCCCGTTTGCCATCCTCGCTCACTTTAAATATCCAGTTACCACCGGTTTGCTGGTAAAAACCGCCCTTAGGTACCAACACAGCTGTAGTTTCGTCGCTCAGAGCTAACCTAACCTGCAGGGTTTGCCCTTTACGGATGCCTTTAGGCACAGCGCCTACAAATTGCATATCAACCTGAAAACGACCTGCAGTAATAATGGTGAATACCTTTTTAATAACCATGTTGTAGGTTTTATCAGCAAACTGAAAATCACCCTTTAAACCAGTGAATACACGTGATAAATAATGCTCATCTATATCTACCCTAACCTTAAATCCCGATTGTACGTCAATTTGCCCCAATTGTACACCTTTGCTTTTACTCTGACCAACTTCGGCATCAAGGTTTGTAAGCTGGCCATCAACATTCGCCCTTAAAGTAAGGCCTTCAACTTTTTTACGCATCAATTCAAGTGCGCTCTTCATCTGCGCATATTGTTCTCTTGATTGTGCATCCTGCTGTTTCACCAAAGCGGTATCCTGCGATAATATCTGGGTTGCCAGTTTTTTGCGGTTTACCTGGTATTTGTAAGCGTTAACTGCCTGCTGGTATTCCTGTAAGCCAATGGCTTTTTGATCATATAATTTTTTATCCAGGTCATATATGCGTTTCGCTTCTATATAAGCATTGTCTACATCGGCCATCGTGTTTAGCTTACCAATTGTACTTTGGGTTGCATTGTTATGCGAAATTTGCATTTGTGTTTGCTGACCATAAACAGCAGTTTCCTGGTTAGCCAGTGTAAGTTCCAGATCGGTGTTTGATAACCTTAAAATAGGATCGCCTTTTTTAAGACTTGCTCCATCTTCAACATACTTGGCCTCAACCACACCACCTTCTGATGCATCAAGGAAAATAGTGGTCAATGGCATTACTGTACCGTTAACCGGGATAAACTCCTGGAAAGGGCCTTTAGTTATAGTACTGATGGTTATGCGTTCGGTATCAACATCCAATTTGCTTTTACCCGATGTAAAATAAATACTGCCTCCAACTAATAAAATAATGCCTGTAATGCCAGCTATAGTTAATATTCGTTTGCTGTTCCAGGTCTTTTTCTCAATTTTTCTGTCCACTGTAGTTTATGATATTTTGAATAATGGTTACAAAAAGATATGCCACAAATTAAAATACTGTATTACAGTAACTTAAATACAGATTAAGTATTTAAGGCGTACGCTTCTGTTACAGCAAGTGTCCGGTTATGATACAGTAAAATAGTGTGCGGTGGCCTCATAACATGTATATTAGTTATAACTAAAATTACTGCTTTTTATGACTGATGCCTGTTTAATTGTTGTATTTATATAATACTGTGAATTTTAAGTATTCAATTATTAATTTGCAGAAAGTTTTCTTTAGTTGAAGATTAATAGATGATGGTTCGTGGCAAAAGAATTGTAGCTGTAGATAATTAGTAACAATTGTTGAATACCGTGCGTCTGCTATAAATCATCATCAAAGAACTATCGGCTATGATCAATGAACCTTTAACTATGAACTATACCAAATGATACTTAAAAAAGCTACTATTCTTATTGTTGATGATGACCCGGATGTACTTACGGCTGTAAAGCTATTGCTCAAAACACAGGCTAATGAAGTAATTACGGAGAAAAATCCGGAAAATCTGAACTGGCTGCTGCAACGTAATGAGGTAGACCTGGTTTTACTGGATATGAACTTTAACAGTGCCATAAATACCGGCAACGAAGGTTTGTACTGGCTACGAAAAGTGAAAGACTGGAAGCCAAATGTTTGCGTGATCATGATAACCGCCTATGGCGATATTGACCTCGCCGTACGCTCGTTAAAAGAAGGCGCGGACGATTTTGTGGTAAAACCATGGCATAATGAGAAACTAATAGCCACCATTAAAGAGCTTTTAGATAAAAAAGAAGGCGGGGTAAAAACCGTTAAAACCGCTGCAAAAAGCACTGCGGGAGATACATCCATATTGGGCGAATCTGACGTGATGCAGGATATATTTTATAAAGTAAATAAAATTGCCCCTACCGACGCCAATATTTTACTATTGGGAGAAAATGGAACCGGTAAAGATTTGATGGCCAAGGCTATTCATGAGCGTTCCCTGCGGGCCGATAAACCATTTGTAAAAGTGGATGTAGGCGCATTAACCGATACTCTTTTTGAGAGTGAGCTGTTCGGGCATAAAAAAGGAGCATTTACCGATGCCCGCGAAGATCGTACCGGTCGTTTTGAGGATGCGCAAGGAGGCACATTATTTTTGGATGAGATAGGAAACATCAGCCTGCAACAGCAAGCAAAACTGCTAACCATACTGCAAAACAGGCAGGTAACCCGGTTAGGCACCAATAAGGCTATTGATATTGATATCAGGCTAATTTGCGCTACCAATGTGCCCATGCATGAGCTGGCCAATGAAAACCGTTTTCGTAAGGATTTAATATACCGGATCAATACCGTTGAGATTAATATGCCGCCCCTGCGCCGCCGTAGTGAGGATATTGTGATACTGGCCAGGCACTTTGCCAAATTATATGCCACCAAGTATTTAAAACCTGCTGTGGAGTTTGATGCACCGGCCTTGCTAAAGCTCAAATCATATAATTACCCTGGTAACGTACGCGAGCTGCAATACACCATTGAGCGTGCTGTTATTATGGCCGATGATCAGGTGCTACGACCAGATGACCTGATATTTTCCATATTGGAAACATCAACAGATAATTCCATTAATGACGATAATATTCAGTTAAGCACCCTGGAGAAAAATGCTATTTTAAAGGTGATAGAAAAACACAATGGCAATATTACCCGTGCTGCCAAAGAACTTGGACTAACGCGTACCGCCTTATACCGCAGATTAAGCAAATATGATATTTAACCGTTACGAATGGCGGCTTTTGCTGCGTGTATTTTTAATGTTCTTAGCCCTGTCGGCCGCAGCTTTTGTAACTGTTAAGGGATTGTACCTGTACCTGGTTATCTGTATCCCATTGGTAACTTACGCCGTTATTGAAATGATCCGGTTCCAGAAAAAAGCCCAGGACGAGGTTAACCAGTTTGTTGAATCAATACACTACCGCGATTTCTCGCGCCATTTTGACGTGCGTAAGGCCCCGAACGAGTTAAAACCTTTACGTAAAGGTTTTAATGATATCAACACCACCTTTAAGCTCATCAGCCGTGAGCGTGAAACCCAATACCATTACCTGCAAAAAATATTGGAACTGGTTGATACCGGCATACTATCGTATGAAGAAGAAACAGGCAATATTAGCTGGATAAATGAAGCCTTTAAAAAACTGCTTGGTATCCCCTATTTAAAAACGGTACAATCACTTGAAAAACGAGAGCCGGCGATGTACCATGAACTGCTTAAATTAAAACCGGGCGAAAGCAATATCATTGCCATTTCGCGCAATCAGCAACTGGTTAAGATTTTGATAACAGCCAGCCTGATGCGTAGCGATGAGAAACTTTACAAATTAATAGCGTTCCAGAATGTGAGCGAAGCGCTGGATGAAACGGAATCAAAAGCATGGTCGAAATTGCTAAATGTAATGACCCATGAGATCATGAACTCGGTAGCTCCTATTTCCTCACTGGCAGATACCTTGAAGAACCGCCTTCAAAGTCCGGAGATAGCCAATAGCATAGAAAGCAGCGAACTGGAGGATCTGGAATTGGGTATAGATACCATTAAACGCCGCAGCGAAGGCTTGCTAAAGTTTACAGAAAGCTATAGAAGCCTCAACAAGATCACCAAACTGGATAGAGACAAAGTATTGGTGCGTAATCTGTTCGAGAATCTGAACAGCCTGATGCGGCCTACCCTGGAAAAGAAAAACATTGAACTGGAAATCATCATGCGCGATCCTACACTTGCTGTAGAAGCAGATATTAACCTGCTTGAACAAGTTATGATCAACCTGTTGGTAAATGCTATTGAAGCCGTGAAAGACCGCGAGGAGCCACGGATCACCCTATCTGCCGAAGTACAAAACAACAGCAAAACGTTGATTAAAATTACAGATAATGGCCTCGGCATGCCCCCGGAATTATTAGACAAGATATTTATCCCATTCTTTAGCACCAAAAAAACGGGAAGCGGTATAGGCCTAAGCTTGTGTAAACAAATTATGCTGTTGCATAAGGGAAATATACAGGTACAATCAACTGAGGGCAAGGGATCGTCATTCATCTTGCAGTTTGTACCATAGAGCCCCCTATCCCCCTGAAGGGGGAACTTTTGATTTGCATTTTTTACAACGATTACAAAAATGATCCAGCATAAAATTTTAGCGATTTCGGGTAGTTTAAGGAGTGGCTCAACTAATCACAATATTTTAAAATATTTAGGCGAGTTGCTGCCTCGGGATATCAGCTATTCTATTTACGATGAGTTGGCGTTGATCCCTCCTTTTGACCCGGGATTGGATAATGACGCCCCACCTGCCTCTGTGATAGTATTACGGCAACATTTAGGCAATGCTGATGGAATCGTCATTTGCACTCCTGAATATGCTTTCGGCGTACCTGGTCAGCTTAAAAATATGCTGGATTGGATGGTATCAAGCGGCTCATTAGTCGATAAGCCGGTGGCATTGATAACTGCATCATTGGGAGGTGAACATGCCCATGCATCATTACTGCTTACTTTAGGCGCATTGTCGGCTAAGATTATTGATGACGCTACTTTGGTAATTTCCTTTATCCGGTCTAAAATGGATAACAATGGTAATTTGATTAACGAAGAGGCCGTGAAAAATTTAAATAAGGTTTTAAAAGCGCTTTTGAGTTCTTTTTAAACTTCATCCATCTTCATTCTAAAAGCGAGCATAGAAATCTTTCCTGCCAATTTGACAACATTGCCCGCTTTGGAACATGCATTGATGGTTGCAGGTAGAAATTAATATTAATCCATTCATATATCAATATTATGCAAGAAAAAGGCAGCATTTCAATCCACACCGAAAACATTTTTCCGATAATTAAGAAATTTCTTTACTCAGATAATGAGATATTTTTGCGAGAGCTGGTATCAAACGCTGTAGATGCTACCCAAAAAATTAAACGCCTGGCCTCTTTAGGCCAATACAATGGCGAACTTGGCGATCTGCGCGTTGAAGTTGCATTTGACGAGGTTAAGAAAACCATCACCATATCCGACAATGGTTTGGGTATGACCGCCGAAGAAATTAAAAAATACATCAACCAGATAGCATTCTCGGGCGCTACTGAGTTTATGGAGAAATTTAAAGAAGCTAAAGATGCCAATGAGATCATAGGTAGATTTGGTTTAGGCTTTTATTCTGCCTTTATGGTTGCTGATAAGGTTGAAATTCAAACCCTATCATACCAGGAAGGCGCTGAGCCAGCTTACTGGGTTTGTGATGGCAGTACCGAATTTGAAATTGGCGAAGGTGTATTAGCCGAACGCGGTACAGAGATCACCCTATACATCAACAGCGAATCTGAAGAGTTCCTGAGCAAATACAAACTACAGGAAATCCTTGATAAATACTGTAAATTTTTACCTGTTCCAATTAAATTCGGCACCAAAACCGAATCTGTTGAGGATGGCGTTGATGAAGAAGGAAAACCAAAATACATGGATATTGAGGTTGATAACATCATAAACGATACCAACCCAATTTGGACTAAAGCCCCTTCAGAGTTAAAAGATGAGGATTACCTTAACTTTTACAAACAACTTTATCCATTCAGCGAAGATCCTTTATTCTGGATCCATTTAAATGTGGATTATCCGTTTAACCTTACAGGCGTATTGTACTTCCCTAAGCTGAAGAACGACTTCGAGATATCAAAAAACAAAATCAAATTATTCTCCCGCCAGGTATTTATTACCGATGAGGTAAAAGATATTGTTCCTGAGTTTTTAATGCTATTACATGGTGTAATTGATTCACCAGATATTCCGTTGAACGTTTCAAGAAGCTTTTTACAGGCCGACAGTAACGTTAAGAAAATTAACAGTTACATCACCAAAAAAGTAGCTGATAAATTGTCAGATCTGTTTAAAGCCGACCGCAAAGCTTATGAAGAAAAATGGACCGATATTGGCCTGTTTGTAAAATACGGCATGGTAAGCGAAGACAAATTCTATGATAAAGCAAAAGACTTTGTTTTGGTGACCAATACCCAAAAAGAGAACTTCACTTTACCTGAATATAAAGAGAAAGTTGAAGCTATTCAAACAGATAAAGATGGTCAGTTGGTTTACATTTACACCAATGATCCTGCAAAACAAGATTCGTTTATACAATCGGCCAATAAAAAAGGTTATGATGTGTTGGTGATGAACTCGCCAATTGATAATCATTTCATTAGTCAGCTGGAGCAAAAGTTGGAGAAGACATCGATGAAACGCGTTGATGCTGATGTTGCCGATAAGCTGATTAAAAAAGATGAAGCGCCAGAGTCTGTTTTAACCGATGAGCAGTCAACTAAGGTAAAAGATATCTTTAATAAATCAATTAACAAACCAGCATATAACGTTCAATTAGAGAGCCTTAACCCTGATGAGTTACCTGTTACTGTAACCATGGACGAATTTATGCGTCGTATGAAAGACATGGCAGCTATGGGTGGTGGTATGGGCTTTTATGGCAACATGCCTGATAATTACAAGGTAATTGTAAACAGCAACCATAAACTGATCAGCCGCATATTGCAGGAACAGAACGAAGAAGTGCAAGCCCAATTGTCAAAACAAGCGTTTGATCTTGCATTGCTTTCGCAAGGACTATTAACAGGCGCCGAACTGACCGAGTTTGTGAATCGCAGCGTTAACCTGATATAATTTTAAAAGCTCAAATAATTCAAAGCCATCCGCAAAAACGGATGGCTTTTTTGTTAAAAGAATATTTAAATTTGATATGAATTAAACTTAAGTAAACCTTTACCGTCAAACCTTAAATCATTTATTATGAAAGCGCTACATAAAATATTAATACTATTTACCTTCGTTTTTATTGGCGGCCAAATGGCTAATGCTCAAAACACGCATAAGGATAAAAAGGCGGCCCATATAGCCGAAATAAAAGCCCTTGTTGAATCTCAAAACTTCTTATTTAATGCTAACTATGCAATCCCTTCAAGAGGTGGCAGCAGATCTTTAACATCAGAGTACGATTTTACTGTTGCAAAGGATACCATAATATCCTATCTGCCTTATTTTGGCCGGGCATATACCGCGCCCCCATACGGATCAAGCGAGGGTGGGATCAAATTCACCAATACACATTTTACTTACGTTGTAAAACCTGGTAAAAAAAGCGGCTGGGCAATAACTATTAAACCAACCAATAAAAATATTAGTGATTTTAGGGATATCCAATCAATGTACCTCAATATAAGCGAAGATGGTTATGCCTCACTACAGGTGATTAGCAGCAACCGCGATCCTATTTCATTTAACGGCACCATTGAAAAAAGACCGGTGAAAAAATGAGCTGAAGGTATAAAGCAGAGAGCTTCGCAATTTATTAAAGCGCTTTCTGCTTTTAGCCAATCAATCCGGCATTATCTTTTAAATTCACACCAGATAGCTTCAGTTTAAATGCTTCGCTGATAAGGTAAAAAATCTTCCTGGCAGCTTTTTTATAGGTCAAACCCTTTGGGCGGATGTTTGATACGCAATTCCTCGTTTCATCGGTAAGACCAGGTTTGGGTTTATAAGTAAGATATGCTCCCACACTGTCTGCCGAACTAAGCCCCGGACGTTCGCCTATCAGCACAAGGGATAATTGAGCTTTAAGTTTATAGCCAATATCATCACCTATAGCTACCCTTCCCTGTTCTACCAGGCTAATTGGGGCTAACTTAAATTCGCTTTGGGATAGCAAGGGTATAAGCTCCTTTAGTAAACCAATAGTATTCTCATTTACAGCTGTTGCCGAAAGGCCATCAACTATGATGATAGCCACATCGGTATGGACAAAATAATCATCCAATTGATCTGACGAAACCTCGTTAAGCTTTCGGCCAAAATCAGGTCGTTGTAAATACTGTTGACGGTTGTGCACCTGGCTATGCAGGCAGATTACAGGTACCTCAAAAGGTTTAAGTGACTCTATTAATTGACTGATATCCAATTCGGAATAGACAGCATCACGCGCATGAGCATGAGCCAGTTTAAAATCTAAAGACTGTTTTAGCGGAATACTTGTACCTACCCGCCCAATAGCGATGCGTGCAGATGTAAATTCCTGCAACGCTTTTAATGGCTCTATCTCTTGTGGGAGGTTTCTTTTCATTTTAAAATTCAAAATTGGCAATCACCATTGGCCTTTACCCTTGCATCAAACCATGGCGCCAAGTAAGCCATGTGATGAATTTACCGGTAGCATATTACCCTTATCATCAACAATACCCTGCTTAATTAACCACAGTTCAAACTCAGGAGCCGGTTTAAGTCCGAGTACTTTACGCAGGTATAATGCATCATGAAAAGATGTTGATTGATAGTTAAGCATAATATCATCGGCACCGGGTATACCCATTATAAAATTACAACCTGCTACGCCCAATAGGGTAAGCAGGTTATCCATATCATCCTGGTCGGCTTCGGCATGGTTAGTATAACAAACGTCGCATCCCATGGGTAGCCCTAATAATTTTCCGCAAAAATGGTCTTCTAAGGCCGCACGGATAATTTGCTTGCCATCATATAAATATTCGGGGCCTATAAAACCCACCACCGTATTCACCAATAAAGGTTTAAATTTCCGGGCAACAGCATAAGCCCGAACCTCGCAGGTTTGTTGATCTACGCCGAAATTTGCATTAGCTGATAACGCACTACCCTGCCCTGTTTCAAAGTACATTACATTATCGCCAATAGTTCCACGATGGAGAGATAGCGTAGCCTGATACGCTTCTCCAATTAAATTCAGGTTGATACCAAAACTTGAATTGGCCTTTTCTGTGCCTGCTATTGATTGAAAGCAGAGGTCAACAGGAGCTCCTTCATTTATCAACTGCAAAGTTGTAGTAATATGCCCCAATACGCATGTTTGTGTCGGAATCTCGAACTGGTGCCTGATATTATCCATCAACTTCAACAAATTGCTTACCGCCGCCGGACTATCAGTGGCCGGGTTAATACCAATTGTGGCATCACCGCTTCCATAAAGCAAGCCATCAATAATACTGGCTGCAACACCTTTAGGATCATCAGTTGGATGATTGGGTTGCAAGCGTGTACTGAAACGCCCATTTAACCCAATCGTGTTCCGAAAGCTGGTAACTACTTCGCACTTTTTTGCTATCGCGATCAAGTCCTGGTTACGCATCAGTTTGGATACGGCCGCCACCATTTCAGGCGTAAGGCCTGTTGAGATATTGGTCAGTGTTACTGTATCAGTTTCATCGCTAAGAAGCCAGTCACGAAGTTCACCAACTGTTAAATGCCCTATTTGATCAAATGCAATAACATCATGGTCATCGATAATTAAACGCGTGATCTCATCCTGCTCATAAGGAACAACCGCTTCATTCAAAAACGTTTTTAAAGGCACATCTGCCAACGTGATCTGGGCTGCGACTCTTTCCTCATAACTTCCGGCGCACACGCCTGCAAGCTCATCTCCCGAACGATAAGGTGACGCTTTGCCCAACAAAGTTTTCAAATCTGGAAACTTATAAACTTTGTTACGTATGGTATGGCGATAAGACATTAAATTGGTTATTAATTCAATTGTTGATTGATCTATACATGGTACTATCCGGCTTCAGTAAACACTGGAGCGGTCATCATTTCGTCTGTAAGCGCAACTTTATGTTTACCCATCAGCACAAAAACCAAAATTACCAAGGCTAAGCCGGCAAAGAATATGAGGCTCATCTCTCCATTAAAATACATGGTAGCTATCAAGCATATGACACAAATAACAAGTGCAATAGCCGGAAAAATGGGATAGTAAGGTGCGGCAAAAGGTCTATCCAGGTTGGGTTCTTTTTTTCGTAATATAAACAGGCTGATCATGCTCATCATGTACATTACCACGGCGCCGAGTACGGATAACATAATAATTTGATCAGTTTTAAATTTGTAAATAAAAATTGAGCTTACTATTCCACCAACAATAAGCGCCCAATGCGGTGTTTTAAAACGATGGTTAATACTTGCTAATCCGCGGGGTAAATAACCACTTCTCGCCATGGCAAATATTTGCCTTGATGAGGCCAAAATGATACCATGCAGCGACGCTATCAGACCAAACAAACCAATGCTTGCAAATATTTTTGTTAGCCCGTTTCCTTTACCCAGTACAATTCCTATAGCTTCAGGCAGTGGATAATCAAGGCTTTTTAGCTTGTGCCAGTCGGTTACTCCGCCTGTAAGGATCATCACCCCCAACGCCAAAAACACCAGAGTAGCAATGGCCGAAATATACCCTCTCGGAATATTCTTTTTAGGATCTTTAACCTCTTCGGCTACCATAGCTACACCTTCAATGGCCAAATAAAACCAAACCGCGAAGGGCAAAGCTGCAAATACTCCGCTCCACCCAAAAGGCATAGGATCGGTTAAGTAGGTAGTCATTTTAAAATGAGGAGAAACAACACCCATGTAAAGCAGCAGTTCTGCAACCGCTAACAAGGTAATGAAAATGGAAAAAGTGGCTGATTCCTTTACGCCGTATGCATTAAGAATAATGAAAGCAACATTAAAAAGCATGGCGGTATGCAAAACTGGGATATCATTATTCAGAAAATGAAGATATGTGCCAAGGGCCACAGCAATTGCCGGTGTGGCCACTAAAAAATCTACAAGGGTTGCGTAGCCTGCAATTAATCCACCAAACGGCCCCATGGCTCTATAGGCATAAGCAAAAGCCCCGCCCGCATGAGGAATTGAAGTAGTAAGTTCTGTATAGCTGAAAATGAAGGTGATATACATTACCGTAATCACCAAAGTGGCTATCAAAAGCCCAACAGTACCCGATACGGCCCAGCCGAGGTTCCAGCCGAAATATTCCCCCGAGATCACTAACCCCACAGCAATTGCCCAAAGGTGAACGGGCTTTAAAACTCTTTTTAATTGCTCTGCCGGGGTTGCTGCCATATGCTTTATAATGTTTTATTTGCCGCCTTAAGATACTTAAAGACCGGCTTAAATCAAAATGAGCACATGTTATGGAATTGTTAAGTAGTTAAACGTGTTCTAAATCGCCACTTTTGGGGCGATTTAGAACACGTTTCTTTAAATTTTTACTCCTTACACAAGGTTTGAATGAGCACTTACACTTTCAAATTACTTTTCAAAAACCCAATGCTACTGGTAATACTTGCAAGCGGATCTTTTGGCCCATCATGCTCTACAAAAAAGTGTTGCATTCCTGCAGATTTTGCCGCTGCAAAAATTGGTTTAAAATCTATAGTACCACTGCCAACAGGCAATATCGTTGTACGGCTGGCGTCCAGGTCTTTCACGTGCCATAGCGGGAAACGGCCGGGATGCTGTTTAAACATTTCGACGGGATCTTTACCCGCTTTTACTGCCCAGGCAAGATCGAGTTCCATTTTTACATTTTGGGAGTCGGTTTCACTAAGAAGCATATCATAAGGCACTTTACCATCAACAGGATGAAATTCCATATCATGGTTATGGTATGCAAATTGAATCCCTACCTTTTTAGCAGCCTCCCCTGTTTTGTTAAGCACCTCTATAGTTGATTTTACTTCTTCTATTGTTGCCGTTGGGGAATTAGCGCATACCAGGTATTTTATCCCGCCGGCAGCTGCATCGTCAACAAGTTCCTGCATATTATCGCGCAGGTTTTTCATTGGTGGGATCACCATTGGTTTGCCATCGGCGCCATTAGGTAGTTTTGTCCCCGGAGGAAGTTTAAACGGAGCACCTAAAACATGGTGCGAGGTCCAGTTCATACCAAGGTCATTCACCATGCCTTTAAACTCTGTAGGTGTCATACCATAGTATCCCCCTTTTTTGCTAAAGGCCGATTCCATGTCTTTATACCCCAGAGATGCTATTTTAGAAAGTGTGCCTTTTACATCTTCGTCTATAACACCGAAAAACGTATATAGCTGCAAGCCTACCGCATGCGGAGCTGCCATATTACTTAATAAAGATGCTGCTTTTCCTGATAAGGCAAGGCCGCCAAGCACCAATGCACCTGTGCTTTGGATAAATTTTCTCCTGTTGTAATTCATGCTTATAATTTAGTTTTATTGTGGTACAGTAAATCTAAATAATAATAATCAGCAAATTAAAACTTATTGTGTCTTTTTTACACATTAAATTTACAGGAGAGTTTTTCAAGTATAAGTCCTTATACCCGACCAGTTTCAGGATCGTAAGGGACGGGCTACTTCTGTGCTGTGCGTTTGCGGACGGCTGTGCCGAAAGTAATCAGCATAACGGTTCATTTTTCTTACTCCTGCGTAAACAAATTGCAATTAGGCCAGTCCAGCCGGTTTGGTGAGATGCACCGGCGCCACGCCCGTTGTCACCATCAAAAAATTCATAAAAAAGTAAGTGATCTTTAAAGTGGGGATCGGTTTGCATTTTTTGATTGGTACCAAAAAGTGGTCGGTTTCCTTTTTCGTCCCGTAAAAACAATTTGGATACCCGCAGATACAGTTCATTAGCTACTTCAGAAAGGTTCATGAAGTTACCAGATCCTGTTGGGCACTCCACTTTGAAATCATCACCATAATATTGGTGAAAGCGGTGTAAACTATCAATAATTAAATAGTTTATGGGCATCCAGATGGGCCCGCGCCAGTTACTGTTGCCGCCAAAAAGACCACTATCACTTTCGGCAGGAGTATAACCAATACCAAAATCAACACCATTCACAGCAATTTTAAATGGATTATCCTGATGATATTTAGATAGCGAGCGAATACCATACTCACTTAAAAACTCCTTCTCATCCAGCATATATTTCAGCAAAGATTTCATGCGGTATCCACGCAACAAGCTTATAAGATGCTTTCCGTCGCAATTTTTTTCATTCCAGCGCGAAACCAGCGATGCAAGGTCCGGTCGTTTTTCGGCAAACCATTTAAGGCGCTCTTTAAATATAGGACTATCAGTTATATCGGCTTCTTCCAAAACCTCTGTTGCAAACAGCGGGATAAGCCCTACAATACTTCTGACCCTCATTTTGATCGATCCATCGTTAGGAAACCGGATCTGATCGTAAAAGAAACCATCCTGCTCATCCCAAAGGCCTTCATTGTTTTCACCGAGGTTTGACATCGCACCCACGATATAGATAAAATGTTCAAAAAACTTAGAGGCGATATCCTCATATGCTTTATCAGTTGCGGCAAGTTCGGTAGCAATCCGCAATAAATTAAGCGAGTACATAGCCATCCAGCTGGTACCATCCGCCTGCTCCAGGTGTTGGCCAGATGGAAGTTGAGTATTCCTGTCGAACACGCCAATGTTGTCCATACCAAGAAAACCACCTTCAAAAATATTATTACCCTGGGCATCCTTACGGTTTACCCACCAGGTAAAATTGAGCATCAGTTTATGGAATATCCTTTCCAGGAAATAGGTATCACCTTTACCATTGTTGGCCAATTTATCAGTTTTATACACGTGCCAGGTTACCATGGCGTGTACCGGTGGGTTCACATCTCCATAATCCCATTCATAAGCCGGTAATTGTCCGTTTGGGTGCATATACCAATCCCGGGTAAGTAAAACCAGTTGATTTTTAGCAAAAGCCATATCAATCGCAGCCAAAGGCAGGCAATGAAATGCAAGATCCCATGCCGCAAACCAAGGGTACTCCCATTTATCAGGCATGGATATCACATCTTTAGTATTAAGGTGCCTCCATTTATGGTTACGTGCATCTTCTCTATTGGCGGGCGGTTCTGGCTGCGAAGGATCGCCGTTTAGCCATTGGCGAACATCAGTGTAGTAGAATTGCTTATTCCACAGCATGCCGGCAAATGCCTGTCGTTGAATGAGGCACCTATCAACATCATTCTTGTTACTGTGAATGTCATTATAGAACTGATCGGCTTCAGTTAGGCGGGTATTAAAAACCTCATCAAAATCCTCAAAGCTATAATTGGCATCCGGCGAAAGTCTTAACCTGATGGTTACACTTTGTTTTGCGGCGATATCAATATCATAATTCACAGCCGCTTTTGTACCCGTATTTTTAAGATTAATGGTATCGGCCTTATGTACAATATGATCGTTAATGCCATCTTTATGGTATTGAAGTCCGCTATCAAAATTGTACAGGCGTTTCATGTTGGTTTCATTATCGCAGAACAAAACCTGGGGGTTGCCTTCCGTGTGGAGCCAAAGCTGACCAAGATCTTTATGAAACACCTCAGTTGTACCGTTGCCAGATGCTGTGATATGCGGTTTATAATCATCATAGCCCCAACTCCAGGTGTTACGGAACCATAAGGTAGGCATTACATTAAGCGCTGCACTGGCATCGCCCCGGTTATGCACCGTGATCTTAATCAGGATGTCGTCCTGCTCGTTTTTGGCATATTCGGTAAAAACGTCAAAGTATTCATCTTTATCGAAAATTCCGGTATCAATCAATTCAAATTCAGGATCGTTGCGGGTACGGCGTTTATTTTCGTTAACAAGTTCGGCATAAGGAAATTCAGTTTGCGGGTACTTGTAAAGCGTTTTCATGTACGAATGCGTAGGTGTACTATCCAGGTAATAATACAGCTCCTTTACATCTTCACCATGATTTCCCTCGGGGTTACTTAAACCAAAGTAGCGTTCTTTAATGATCGGATCTTTTTTATTCCACAACGCGACGGCAAAACACAAATTTTGCTGCCTATCGCATATACCTGCAATCCCCTCCTCGCCCCAGCGGTAGGCTTTGCTGCGTGCCATATCATGGGTTATATAATTCCAGGCATCACCGCTGGCGCTGTAATCCTCACGTACTGTTCCCCATTGGCGATCACTTACGTAAGGTCCCCATCTTTTCCAGCCTGTATCCTTTAGCCTTGATTGTTCTGCGTTCATTAATGCAAAATAGGTTTAATTATAGAAATTAACAGAATTGCAGAGCATGTTTTACATGAGGGTGAGAAAAACCAAAAATTAGCCTGTAAGCAAAAGTTTTATTGTATTGCTATACAGAGCGTGACATAACAATTAGAAAATAAGCGAAAACCAAGTGCTGTATAAATCATCATGAATTGCGAGTTTCTCACTTCATTCTATTTGAGTTTAAGATACTCCATAAAACCCATCATTCCTGCCGGATAAACCCCAAACCAAATAATTAACAGGCTTAGAACCGATAGAGCTATAATACTTACCATATAAAATACCGGATTTGCTTTTTCTTCTTGAGGTGCAATACTTTTTTGGCCAGCGAACATCGTGGAGATAATCCGGAGATAATAGTACAAGCCAATTACGCTACTCATAACCAGGACAAATGCGGTCACCCAAAATCCCGCCTGAAGCCCAGCTGCCAGTATATAAAATTTACCAACAAAGCCAACTGTGAGCGGTATCCCGGCTAAGGACAGTAAAGCCGAACTAAATATGCAGGCCAAAACAGGGTGTTGCCAAAATAATGCTCTGTAGCTTTCAATATCTTCCGCATCCTTTTCTTTATTGGATAAAACGGTCACAATGCCAAAAGCGGTTAACGTGGTAATAAAATAAGCCATCAGATAAAAACTAACGGCTTTTATACTCATTGTACTGCCAGGGATAAAAGCGACTAACAAGTAACCAAGGTGAGCAATAGACGAATAAGCCAGAATACGTTTCACGTTTTTTTGTTGTACTGCAAGCAGGTTACCCATAATCATTGATGCAATGGCAATACAGATCAGAATAAGCATCACAACCTTAAACCTAAAGCCATCAATCATTATAAAAAAACGGAGCAGCACCGCAAAAACTCCCCCTTTGGAGGCTGTAGCAATAAAGGCGGTTACCGGTGCAGGGGCTCCCTCGTATACATCGGCAGTCCACATATGAAACGGGACTACTGCCAGTTTAAAGCCTATTCCTACTAACATCATTCCCAAACCTGTAAGAAATAGAGGGGATAGTGATTGAACAGAGGTTAGGTGGCTACCAATTATTGAAAAGTCCATGCTTCCGGTTTCCAGGTAAATTAATGCCATCCCGAAAAGAAGAAAGGCCGAAGAAAATGCCGCCAGAACAAGGTATTTAATTCCCGCTTCTATATTATGATGCCTAACCCGCAAATAGGCAATCAGGGCGTATAAACCAACAGTTAGGATTTCGAGCCCGAGGAACAACGAAATAAAATGCTTACTAACTGCCAGCACACAGGCTCCCAGGGTACACAGAAAAAGCAGCACGTAATATTCCTTGGGGCTTTCCTCTTTTTCTTCAAAATAGATATAAGAAAGGATATTGACCACCAAACTTGAAAAAATGATGAGGCCCATAATAAACACCGAAAATCCATCTATAACCAGCAATGGTTCGATGCGGTAAGGAAGCGATTGTTGAATATAAAAAAGTGAAGAAAAGGTGACAGCAAACAAAAGCAAACTACTTAGCTGAATTACGCGGTGACTCAATTTTACTGCAATCAGCAGCATGATCAACACGGAAGAACCGGCAAGTAATAATAATGGCGTAAGAGCAAAGAAATCGTTACCTGACATAGTGTTCTTCTTATTTTTTGACCAGATATTTATTTGTGTTTGACGGTATTTCCTGATGACTTTCTTTTTGCACGCTTTTATTCTCCGTTAGGAAAATATGCTCCAACTTGTTAATCACCGGTTTAACTGTATTGATGACCGGCTGCGGATACAAGCCCAGCCAAATTATTGATAGTGTGAGCACTGCCATAACCACTATTTCTCTAAATGAAAAATCGCGAACCAGATCCGGTCTTTCTGATGGCCCTAAAAAAACTTTCTGAACAATACGCAAGGAATAAATGGCAGAAAAAACAAGCCCAATGGTAGCGATGACAGTAAGCAATACATTGGCTTTAAAGGCGCCCAATAGTATCAGGAACTCAGCAATAAAATTCCCCAATCCGGGTAAGCCTAATGACGCCATGGCAAACAGCATTCCTATAGCCCCCATTTGTGGCATTTGGGTCCATAGTCCTCCCATTTGGTTAATATCACGGGTATGAAGGCGTTCTTTCAGCATCCCTGCCATAATGAACAAGGCCCCTGTACTTATTGCATGTGTAACCAATTGCATTACTACGCCCTGGAGTGCCAGCTCATTAAAAGCGAAAATACCAAGTATCACAAAGCCCATGTGGCTCACACTTGTATAAGCCACCAGTCGTTTCAAATCTGTTTGTGAGTAAGCCAGGATGGCCCCGTAAATAATCCCGATTACACCAAAGAGCATCGCCCATGGTGCCAATTCCCTTGCAGCTTCAGGGAATAAAGGAAGAACAAACCTTAATATGCCATAAGCCCCTGTTTTTAATAACAACCCTGCCAGTATCAAACTTCCCGCAGTAGGCGCTTCGCCATGCGCATCGGGCAACCAGGTATGAAAGGGAACTATAGGTAATTTCACCACAAAGGCAATCATAAAACCCAGCATCAACCAAAAAGCAATACCCGGTGAAATGATGGTTCCCAGTAATTCAAAGTAGTTGAAGGTGTAAACACCTGTATTACTACCATGGATAAAATATAAGCCAATGATGGCCAACAGCATCAGCAGGCCACTGGCTTGGGTAAAAATAAAAAACTTGTACGCAGCATATTCCCGGTTTTCACTTCCCCATATCCCAATCAGGAAATACATCGGGATAAGCATCACCTCCCAAAAAAAGTAAAACAGAAACAAATCCATTGCCATGAATACTCCTGAAATTCCGGCCAGTATCCAAAGCAAATTGAAATAATAAAAACCGAGGCGTTCTTTTATATCGTTCCAGGAACACAGCACCGCTAAAATTCCAAGGAAAAAAGTCAGCACCAATAGCAACAAGCTTAACCCATCAATAGCCAGGTGAAAGCTTATCCCAAATGACGGTATCCAGATATGCCGGTAGTCTATCAACCATGTATTGGAAAGCTGCACATTAACGGTGCGGTATTGATCGATCCAAAAAGTTACCAAAGCAATAAAACCAACTGATAGTGTACAAAGCGCAATCCAGCGGGGTAGGTTTTTATTCCATTGCCCCAACAGGAGCGCCAGTAACCCGCCTCCCATTAATAAACCGATGACATCAATAAGTATCATAACATTATTTGTATACTTAATATGATTATTGCACCTATCACCAATCCCATAATATACCACCTTAATGACCCCGATTGGGTAAATGACAAGGATCGATAGAGGCGGATAGTGACAAATGTTATACCCTGATAAAGCTTATCAACCACATCATTTTTATTGATATGAGCTATAAAAACAATAGGCCTTACAATTAATACATCGTATAATTTATCAAAACCCCAGCCCGAAAACCAAAAGAAATAAAGGTTCACAGCAAAACCTGATTGCTTTAATTTTTCAATACGTTGTGGTTGTTTATAATAAAACACATAAGCCAGATAAATCCCGCCGAAAGTAGCCAGGAGTGCCAGGATCTGAAATTGCAGTTCAGTATTCATCCCGGCTTTTAAAATCGTTTCGGGCAATACCTGGTGAAGCGTACCCGAAAAAAGTCTAAGATGACCAAAATTATGAGGCAGTTCTATAAAGCCTGCAAAAAGAGAAAAAAATGCCAGGATAATTAATGGAACGGTCATTAACTTGCCGGGATGATGGCCGATCTCGGTCTTAGCTTCGCCCCAGAAAACAAGAATTACCATCCGGGTTGTATATACTGCTGTAACGAAAGCCCCCAGCAAGGCAATAAACCATAGCGTAGGGTTCCCTCCTTCGCTGGCCCACGCATACCATAGTATTTGATCTTTGCTATAAAATCCGGCGCTAATTAATGGAAGCGCTGCTAACGAGGCCGAACCAATCAGAAAGGTCCAGAAGATGACCGGCAGCTTATTTTTAAGTCCGCCCATTTTAAACATATTGTGCTCGTGATGCAAGGCTTCTATCACAGCGCCTGCTGCCAGGAATAAAAGCGCCTTAAAAAAGGCATGAATCATGAAATGGAAAATAGCCGCTGTCCAGGCACCTACACCCAACGCCAGGAACATATACCCGATTTGACTGATGGTAGAATAAGCCAATACCCGTTTTATATCATATTGCGTGAGGGCACTGAAACCAGCTATGAATAAGGTTGCCGCTCCAATCACAGCAACTGTCATTTGTGCAATTGGCGATAATTGAAAAATAACATGCATCCGGGCGATGAGATAAACACCCGCGGTTACCATAGTAGCTGCATGGATTAGCGCACTTACGGGCGATGGCCCCGCCATAGCATCGGGCAGCCAGGTTTGCAATGGTAACTGAGCAGACTTCCCCACCCCTCCGGCAAGTAGCAATAGGGCTGTAACAGTAGCTATTGACGCCCCCTGTTGCCATAAAACCGGGGCCTTAGCCAAAACATCTGGAATAGCCAGCGTGCCAAACTGGTAAAAAATTACAAAAAGCCCGATAGCCATGGCCGTATCACCAATCCTGGTGATAATAAAAGCTTTGCGGGCAGCATATCCGTTGACTGCACTTTCATACCAAAAACCAATCAATAAGTAGCTGCATAAACCCACGCCTTCCCAACCCAAATACAACAGCAATAAATTATCCGCCAAAACTAACAGGAGCATAGAGAATACAAACAAGTTCATGCAGGCAAAAAAGCGTGAATAATCTTTATCATCCGCCATAAAACCTGCCGAATAAATATGTATCAGAGCACCGATAAACGTGATTACAAAAACAAAAACGAGTGATAGCGCATCCAGGAAAAGCGTTATTTTAGGACTAAAACCACCTACCTGCATCCATGTCCAGAGGGTTTGGGAGTAGTTACCTGTAGCAGGGGGATGAGACAGAAAACTGATACCAATTACAAGCACGATGACAGCTGAAAGGCTTACGCTTCCTGCACCAATTATTGCAACCCAAACACGGGGTATACGTTTACCTGCCAATGCCAGTATCAAAAAACCGGCAAAAGGCAAAACTGGTACAAGCCATAACAGGTTATTCATATTGCTTTTATTTATACGTGTTTTTTGCTTTAACCCTATTCCAACTTTAAATTACCCTTTCATTTCTTTCAACTTGTCAATATCTAATGATTTATGCTGATGATAAATTTGTAGAATAAGCGCCAATCCAATGGATACCTCTGCTGCTGCCATAGCCAGGATAAAGATGAACATCACCTGCCCATCTGGTTGTGCCCAGCGTGAGCCTGCCGCCACAAAGGCCAAACCTGAAGCATTTAGCATTACCTCTACAGATAACAGCATAAAAATGATGTTCTTCCTGATGATGACACCGGCAATGCCCAGCACGAAAAGCAAGCCTGCCAGTAACATAACTACCTCTATAGATATGGATAATTTCATGATGGCTCCTCTCCTTTTAAAAACCTGTGCAAAATCATTTTTTTATGCTGCCCTATATGTGCCGCGCCTACTACACCCGCCATTAACAACATAGCCGCCAGTTCTACACAGATAAGGTATGGCCCAAACAATGAAACAGCAACGCCCTTGGGATCAATAATTTGCAGGTTGTATGATCCGGTATGAGCTGTAATGATCAGGTAAACCAATTCCACAAAAAGAATAGCCGACAAAATTGCCGGACCAATCCAAACCTTTGGTTTAAGCCATTCTTTCTCTTGTTTCGCAGTGTCCTGGCCCAGGTTTAAAAGCATGATCACAAAAATAAAGAGCACCATGATTGCACCGGCATAGATGATAATTTCAAGCAATGCTGCAAATGGCGCACCCAACAAAAAAAAGATTACAGAAATGGATAACAAGGAAATAATGAGGTACAGCAGCGCATGCACCGGGTTATGCCTGGAGATGACCATGACTGTGGAAATCACGGTTACAAAGGCGGTTATGTAAAAAACGATATCCATTTTTAAGGTAATAAACTGTGTATATCAACTGGTGGTTCCTCGTTGTCGCCTTCACCTTTTCCTTTTATACCTGCAGCCAATCCTGCAACTTTGTAATAATTATAGCCGGGATATTTCCCCTGGCTATCTATCAATAAATCTTCTTTCTCATAAACCAGGTTCTGCCGGTTATATTCAGCCATCTCAAAGTCGGGAATTAACTGAATAGCATATGTAGGGCAAGCTTCTTCACAATAGCCGCAAAAAACACATCTGGAGAAATTGATACGAAAAAACTCGGGATATCTTCTGCCATTCTCATCTTCGGTAGCCTGCAATGAGATGCAATCCACCGGGCAGGCAGCGGCACATAAATAACACCCCACACAACGCTCGCCCATATCGGGGTCGCGAGTCAATACAATTCGTCCACGCCAGCGTGGATGCAGCACTACCTTTTCTTCAGGATACTGGATGGTTTCCCTTTTTCTGAACGTATGCAGAAAAGTGAGTCCAATTGTTCTTAATATACTGATCATCGTTTCTCTTCTTTTACATTATCACTGATAAAAGGGTGAATTTTAAATCGTCGCGTCCCGCCCTTAGTTAATCGCTATACCTGTTATGACATCATTACTTTTTCATCATTAATACAATCCCTCCCGTTATTAATAAGTTTAGTAAAGCCAGGGGTAATAATATTTTCCACCCGTATTCCATCAGCTGGTCATACCTGGGCCTGGGGAGCGAGGCCCTCAGTAAGATGAAAAACACGATAAAAACAAAAGTTTTAAGTGTAAACCAAACTAAAGGAGGCAAGAATGCCGGCCCTAACCAACCACCAAAAAACAGGGTAACTACCATAGCCGAAATGAGGGTGATACCCAGGTATTCGCCAATAAAAAACATCCCGAATTTCATCCCCGAGTATTCCGAATGAAAACCAGCCACAAGCTCGCTTTCTGCTTCCGGGATATCAAACGGCAGCCGATGAGTTTCGGCAATACCTGCTATCATGAAAATAACGAAAGCTACCGGCTGAGTAATAATATACCAGCAACCTTTTTGAGCAAGTACAATATCTGTAAGCCTGAATGAGCCTGAAAACATCACTACCCCCATCAGCGAGAGTCCCATAAATACTTCATAACTGATCATTTGCGAGGCCCCACGTAGTGCGCCGAGCAGCGAATATTTATTGTTTGATGCCCAGCCGCCCAACACTATGCTGTAAACACCGAGGGATGACATTGCCAGGAAAAACAGCAGGCCAATATTCAGGTCGGCGATGAGAAGGCCCGGTGCATAAGGAATGATCACGAAACTCATGAGTACCGTAGCGCCAATAATAGTTGGAGCAATCACAAAAATTGTTTTATCAGCAAATGGAGGAATCCAGTCTTCCTTGAAAAACAGTTTAATGGTATCGGCAACTACAATGAGCAAACCAAACGGGCCAGCACGATTTGGGCCATATCTATCCTGCCAAAGTGCCAGCATTCTCCGTTCCAGCCAAATCAGCCAGGCAGCAATTGTAGTTAATGTAAATAATACAATTACAATCATCAGGATATATTGAAGTATTGTGCTCATATCGCTGCTTTTGTTAAGATTCCTGTTGCCGGCCAGGCAATTCCGCCCAGTCCGGGAATATTGAAAGGTATACCTGCAAGGCCTTCCGGTAGTTCTTCTTTTATTTTTGCAGGCAACTGATAAAGTCGATCTGTGATCTGCACCCGCATGATGTCGTTTTCGCTGATATTTAAATTTGCCGCATCATGTTTATTAATGGCGATATAAGGCTGAGGAGATCGCTCTGCAATACCGGGTGTATAGATACTGAGCTCTTCGGAGCCAAATATGTGCTGCAGTGGCACAAGTAGCCATTCGCCGGTACGTGGTTTAAAAGCCGGCGGTATATTATTCAGAAACTCATTTTCGGCAACGCCAATTTCCTGGAACAACCTTTTGCCCGGATCGCCGCCCTGCAAAGGTCCTCCAACTTCTGTTTGATATTTGTTAATGGATTGTACCGAGTTCCAGCCTGGTGCCCAGTAAAATGGAACTAAAGGAGCCGGCGGCATTCCTTTAAAACCCTCCATCGTAAATGATAAAGCCGAATCGGGATCTTCGGGTGGTTTCGGTTCACTTACATTAATGTTGGCCAGCATAGCCGTGCGGCCGCTATAGCGATGCGGCTCGCGGGGAATTTTCTGGCCGGCAATGCGGAAGTCAGCGGGTGGCGCTACTGTTTCTGCTCCTTTAAATTGGGGCATTAATCCCACCATTTCGGCCATCAAATCACCGGGAGCGACCAGATCTTCCGGACTTACTCCATTTTTAAATTGTCTTAATTCATCAAGCCATCGCCAACTTTCTCGGAGGTTTTCATTCTTCGGCATAAATACCTGGAAGAAACACTGAGCCCTGCCTTCGTTGTTCACTATCGTCCCATCGGCTTCAGCAAAGGTGCCAACCGGTATTAATACATTGGCCCGATTAGTAGTATCATTATGCAAATGATCAAGTACTATAACTTGTTTGCAATCGTCAAAAAAGCTATCAATATCCTTTTTAGCTCCTCTGCGATACAGATCATTTTCTATAATAATTACGGTATCAGCTTCACCCTTTTTCAAAACATCTGCAGCCTGCTTTAACGATGGCGCCTGCATCATCGCCAATCCCATCGAGTTACATTCAGGAACCACAAAGCACAGGCTGGCTTTTTTATCTTTAGCACCCAAGGCAAATGCAATGTTTGAAGCCGCTTTAAGAATAGCTTCATTGCCCAGGCTTGTTCCGCAAATGATCAGTGGTCTTTCAGCTTTTTTCAGGACATCTGCAATGCGATGGGCAAGTTTTAATGTATCATCACCTATTCCCCTGGGCGCAGGGGCTCCATTGTTCAGGGAATTTGCAATGGTAAAGCCTAACCGTGCAATATCATCGGGCGATATATGCAGGCTATCTGAGGCAATTTCGTCCAGCTTGGTTTGAGTGGGATAAGCTACAAAGAGTTCTCCTTTTTCCTGTTGGGCAAACTCACGTAATGCGGCATCATGCCAGGAGGGAATATTTATTCGCTGTGCATTTTCAAAAGGCTTTTTACTTATAGCCTGCCGTACCGTAAGCGCCAATAGTGGTGCAGCATTAGTTATGTCTTCTCCCAGTATCAAAACAGCATCGGCCGCTTCAGTTTCTTTTAAAGTGGGTGTATGGATGTGCCCCGAATTTACAGTATGGAGTATAGTGCGCATCAGCTGGGCTTCGGTTTCTGAAATGCCCTGGTAAAAATTATCTTTTCCTACCAGTTGCATCAAGGCAAAGTTCGATTCCAATGATGCCCGCGGAGAGGCAATACCAATCACCTTATTGTTTAATAAAACAGTTTTGAGGTGGTTATATAAATCTTGTTTGCCTACCGCATCCGGAACTTTGCCCCGTATTAAAGGTTGCTGGATACGGTTAATACTGTTTACAAATTCATAACCAAATCGCCCCCTATCGCAAATGAAATAACCGTTTACCTCGCCATTAAACCGGCTGGTGATCTGCCTGAGTTCCCCATAGCGCTCCCCAGCAATAATATTACAACCCAGGCTGCAATGCTGGCAAATAGAGGGCGCCATGGTCATGTCCCATTTTCGGGTATAATGTTCTTTAAGGGTTTTATCGGTAAAAACTCCGGTAGGGCAAACTTCTGTCAGGTTGCCGCTAAACTCGTTTTCCAGTATGCCATCCTTCGCCCTGCCAAAATAAACATGATCATGAGCTGCAAATACATCAAGATCTTTCCCGCCTGCATAGTCTTTATAAAACCGAACGCAACGGTAACACTGTATGCAGCGGTTCATTTCATGATTGATAAACGGACCCAGGTACTGATTTTTATGAGTACGCTTTTTGTATTGGAACCTACGGTAGGTGTGACCTGTCATCACGGTCATGTCCTGTAAATGGCATGAACCGCCCTCATCACAAACCGCGCAATCATGCGGATGATTAGTCATGAGCCATTCTATAACCTGCGAGCGAAAATCTTTGGCAGTGGGATCGTTAACAGATAGATACATGTTGTCTTTCACCACTTCCATGCATGACATTACTAAACGGCCATTGGTATCCTGCTCGTCTTTAAAGAGTTTAATGGCACATTGGCGGCAGGCGCCTACGGAACCCATGGCGGGATGCCAGCAAAAATAAGGCAAGTTAAAACCCAGCGTAAGGCAGGTTTCGAGCAAATTTTTGCCGGGCTTTACTTCGTAAGCTTTACCATCAATATAAATTGCTGCCATTGTATTTTACCTCCACGGACATCTTTTTTCGTTTATATGCTTTTCAAAATCTTCTTTAAAATATTTCAGGCCGCTTTGCAGCGGCTCCATTGCACCTGGCGCCAGGGCACAAAATGTGTTACCGGGGCCTAAATGTTTAGTATGCATTTTTAATAATTCCAAATCTTCTGGTCGTCCTTCTCCATTTTCAATAGAAAGCAAAATCTTTTCTGTCCAGGGCAAACCCTCCCTGCAGGGTGTGCACCAGCCGCAGGATTCCTGCGCAAAAAAGTGCTCCAGGTTGTGTACAAACCCAACCGGACAAGTTTGGTCATCCAGTATGATCATTGTGCCTGTGCCTAAACGGCTGCCGGCCGCAGCGACCGATTTGTAATCCATTTTAATATCAAGGTGCTCTGTTACCAGGAAATCGGTAGAAGCGCCCCCGGGGAGGGCACCTTTGAATTTGAAGCCATTTTTCATTCCGCCGGCGTGCTCTTCAATCAGCTGCCGCATGGTAGTTCCCATTGGCAATTCCCATAAGCCGGGCTTATTCACTTTGCCACTAACACCATATAATTTAGTCCCCGCATCAGCACCGGGACTCAGGCCTCTAAACCAATCAGACCCATTATTAACGATATGCGGAATATTGCAAAGGGTTTCTACATTATTAACAATGGTTGGCTTACCAAATAAACCACTTACCTGGGGAAAAGGAGGCTTGGTGCGGGGAGTAGCCCTTTTCCCTTCCAGCGCATTTAACAAAGCGGTTTCTTCCCCACACATGTATCTGCCGATGCCTGTATGCAAGTGCATTTCGAGGTTAAAACCAGAGCCTAAAATATTTTTTCCGAGGTAACCGGCCGCATAAGCTTCATCGATAGCATGCCTGATGAGCCGGGCGGCTTTTTTATAGGCCCAGCGCAAAAAAACGTAGGATATATTGGCTTGTATAGCATAAGCCGATACAATCATACCTTCAAGTAATTGATGTGGATTACCTTCAAGCAACAGGCGGTCTTTAAAAGTTCCAGGCTCCATCTCATCGGCATTGGCAACCAGGTACTTGGTTTGCGCGTTATCATCCATCGGCACAAAACTCCATTTAATTCCCGTATTGAAACCAGCGCCGCCACGGCCTTTAAGGTCTGAGTCCTGCACCATTTTTGTAATTTCCCGTGGAGACATCGTGATAGCCCTGTGCACAGCATGATACCCGCCCACACGCACATAATCTTTAAGATTAAGCGAAAGGCGATTCATGTCAATATGTTGCGTCAGCGGCGTTTCCATGTTATTATTTATACTCTTTTAATATATCATCCAGTTTATCGTTGGTTAAATCCCTGTACAAATCATCATTAATCATTAATGCAGGGGCATGATCACAAGTGCCCAGGCAGGGGTTAGGCAAAAGGGTGAACCTGGCATCGGGCGTAGTTTCTCCGAACTTGATATGCAACCGGGATTGCAGATGCTCATATATCTTTTCATAACCCATTACATAACAAGTAATACTATCGCATAGTAAAATAATATTTCGACCTACAGGCTTACGGAAAATGAGATTATAAAATGTTGCCACACTCTCCAGTTCCTCGGCAGACATACCCATGTGGGTTGCAATAGCCCGAAGACTTTCATCTGAGATCCACCCACGATGATTCTGCACAATTTTCAACGCCTCTATACAGGCAGCTTTCCTGACCGGAACAAGCGCGATCTCATGGTCTATTTTCAATATTTCTTCCGCTGATAGCATAATCGTTTTGTTTTAGCCAACCAGGAATTTGTATCGTATTCTTTTTTATCCTTAACTTCCATTTACTGAGAGTTTTACCTATCTATATCGGCCAGTACATAATCCATGGCGCCCAAAATGGATAATAAATCGGCAACCGTGTATCCCCTGCTGATATATGGCAACATCTGCATATGCGGGAATGAAGGCGTTCGGATCCTCACTCTATAGGGCGAGGTATTGCCATCACTGGTCAGGTAATAGCTATTGGCTCCTTTGGTAGCCTCAATACAACTCATAGCTTCGCCGGCGGGGATTACCGGCCCCCAGCTCACATTCAGGAAATGGGTAATGAGGGTTTCAATATCCTGCATCGTATTCTTTTTAAGAGGTGGCGTAGTTAAAGGATGATCGGCCTTATAATTTCCCTCGGGCATATTTTTTAGGCATTGATCAATAATGCGCAGGCTTTGCCACATCTCTTCAACACGTACCTTTGCTCTATCGTAACAATCGCCATTTTGTGCTGTTGGAATATCAAATTCAAAATTTTCATAGCCAGAATACGGCTGTTTTTTTCTGAAATCCCATTCAAGCCCGCAAGCCCGTAAACCAGGACCGGTTACCCCCCACTCTATTGCTTCTTCTACTGTATAAATGCCTATACCCACTGTTCGGCCTTTGAAAATGCTGTTACGCATCACCATCTGGTGATATTCTTTCAGTTGTTTTGGAAAATAAGCTACAAACTCGCTCACCAATTTATCCCAGCCCTTGGGTAAATCCTGGGAAACTCCTCCAATTCTAAACCAGTTTGGATGCATCCTGGCTCCGCAGATAGCTTCCACAATATCAAATATCTTCTCCCTATCTGTAAACATGTAAAATACAGGCGAAAGCTGCCCCAAATCCTGCGCAAATGTACCGTACCATACCAGGTGACTTGCTATGCGGAAAAACTCACATAGCATGATGCGCATTACCTTTACCCTTTCGGGAACGATGATACCGGCCAGTTTTTCAACAGCCAGTAAATAGGCCAGATTGTTCATTACCCCACCCAGGTAATCCACTCTATCAGTGTAAGGGATATAGGTATGCCATGACTGGCGCTCGCCCATTTTTTCTGCTCCGCGATGATGAAAACCAATATCCGGAACGGCGTCAACGATATCTTCACCGTCCAGCTGGAGGATAATACGTAAAACGCCATGTGTACCGGGGTGCTGAGGACCAAGATTAAGGAACATAAAATCGGCATCTTCGCTTGCTCTTTTTAAGTCCCAGTCTTCGGGGCGGAATTGCAGGGCGTTTTGCTCCCTGTCTTGTTTTTCATCCCAAAGTTTAAATGGCCCCATTTCGGTGGCCCTTGCAGGATGTTCCTTTCTCAACGGGTGGCCTTCCCAGGTCAACGGCATCAGTATGCGGGTTAAATGAGGATGGCCTTCGAAATTTATGCCGAACATATCATAAACTTCCCGCTCATACCAGTTGGCATTTTTCCATAAAGAACTGATAGATGGTATTGACGGATGATCGCCATGTAAGGCTACTTTGAGGCGGATAAAAATATTTCGTTCAAATGAAAGCAGGTGATAAACAATGGTAAAATCAGATAGCGGCGATCCATTCTTTTTAGCATAGCTTCGCTCATCAATAGCACAGAGGTCATACAGTAATTCAAAAGGATGGTGGATGGTGTGCTTAAGATAGCTAAGTACCCTTGTTATGTTTTCTTTTGCGACCCATAAAGTAGTAATCTCATCAACTGTAAGTTGATGAGTAAAAACAGACCCTCCAAATTCAGAGGTCAATTCATCTGTCAAGCCTGAATAGTTATCCATGCTCTTTATACTTTATTTAGGTTTATATTAAATACTAATGCATGCTAGTGCATTTCTTAAATCCAATTTAAATCCCATCAGGCGAACGGAAATCGATCATCTTTTTACGTTCTTCCCTTTTTTCTTCCTTCATTGATACTTGTTCGGGTTTTATAACCCCCTGGGGTCCAATGGCCCAACTTAAAGGTCTTTGTTCTTTCCCTACCGAAGCAGCCAGGAGCATCAACCCCTGCATAAAAGCATCAGGCCGGGGCGGGCATCCGGGAACATATACATCTACCGGTAAAAACTTATCTACCCCCTGTACAACGCTGTAAATATCATACATGCCGCCGGAGTTGGCGCAGGAGCCCATCGAGATCACCCATTTAGGTTCCATCATTTGCTCGTGCAAACGTTTAATGATTGGAGCCATTTTTACAAAAACGGTTCCGGCTATAACCATTACATCAGCTTCACGGGGAGTTCCCCGTATTACTTCTGCTCCAAAACGTGCAACATCATATTTGCTGGTTAAACTGGTTGCCATTTCCACAAAACAGCACGAAAGGCCAAAATGAAAGGGCCACATGGAATTTTTTCGACCCCAGGCGAGCAAATCCTGAACTGTAGTAAGCATAACGCTTTGCCCAACAGACTCTTCAAAAGAACCTGTTCCTTTTAGCGTGCTAGCCGGTTCAGCCGGGTTACTAAGCCACCATTTCATATTGTAGGTTTCTTTAGGTTTAGTTTTTGATAAGCTTTTAGAATTTTCTTCCCATCAGGTCCAAAATCCAATGCTCCAATGCTCCATTCATATATAAGTACAGCAAACAAAAGCCCAATAAAAATACAAATGCTTATATAGCCCGGCCATCCTAATTCATTAAATGCCAGGGCCCATAAAACAATAAATACTACTTCGATATCAAAAATGACAAATATCATGGCCACAAGGTAGAATTGCGCCGAAAACCGCAGTCTTGCCGACCCGGTTTCTATGATGCCCGATTCATAAGGCTGACCGGTGGCCCGATCAGTATGACGTTGTCCCAAAAAATAGGAAAGGGAAATAATAAGGATCATTAACAACAAAACAAAAGCACCGTAAACTATAAATGGCCAAAATGGTACACTGGGTGGGCTTGATACATTCATAAATACTATATTATAAAAGAATGTCTATAAACTGCTTTTGTACTTGAATGGGTATTTCCCAAATTTTAGCAGCCTTTAATGTAATGCTCCATATTTTCGATAATGAATTTTTGTTCTTCGATGATGTATTTTACTACGTCGCCAATAGAAATAATACCCTTTAATTTGCCATCGTCTATTACGGGCAAATGCCGTATAAATTTATCGGTCATTAACCTCATGCATTCTTCTATGGTGTTAGAAGAGGAAACGGTTACCGGATCTTCCGTCATGATTTCACCAACCAGGATTTCTTTGGAAGCTCTTCCTTTCAGGATCACCTTACGTGCGTAATCCCTTTCGGTGAAAATACCACGGAATTGCTCTTGGTCCATTACTAAAATAGCGCCAATGTTTTTTTCATACATTAACTCCAGCGCTTCAAAAACAGTAATATCCGGACTTACAAAAATTGGAGATTGACTTTTGGTACATAAGATATTTCTAACGCATCCCATTATGAGCTCCTTTCTGGTTACAGGTTGGGGAAATAATTTGGTAACAAATTGGTTATAATAAAGTTACTTAATTGTTTCAGAAAAAAAAGCAATATTTAAAAATAAATAACAATATTGCTTTTTATTTTCAACTGCAAAATTCAGGCTAAAAGCGGTGTGAAAATCCCTAAGCCATTTAGCCTCTTATTTTTAGATTATCGACTTATTTGACGCTCTTTTTCTATGAGTTGATCGATTTTCTGCTGAATGAATTTGGTGTATAATATTCCTTTTTAAAATCAGTATCAGTCCTTATTTAAAATCGGCCCCTTTGGTTGTTGATTTCCATTGTTCCAATTCTGCAGACATAGCTGCCAGTTTTTCCGAAGCCCTGTTATAAGCATCATTCCCAAGAAACAGGTGCATTGGCGGTTCAGAACTTCCAGCCAATTCCATGAATATTTCCGCTGCGCGGTCCGGGTTACCTGCTTGCTGCCCGTTCATGGAAAGGTAACGGTCCTGCGTGTTCCTGACAGCTTCATAACCTTCAATTTTGGTAGTGGTGAACGCAAGTGAATCTTTAGTTAAAAATCCTGTACGGAAACCTGATGGCTCTACTATAGTAACTTTAATTCCAAATTCTTTAACATCCAATGCAATGACTTCAGAAAAGGCGGCCACCGCAGCTTTGGTAGCCGAGTAAACAGACCAACCAGGAGCACCAACAAAACCTGCCACCGAACCGATATTTATAATATAACCCGACCGCTGACTGCGCATTACCGGCAAAACACTCTTTACCACATTTATTGTAGCAAGTACATTAATATTAAAAATGTTCCTGACATCCTCTTCGGCTATTTCTTCTAATGTTCCGGCCATTCCGTAGCCAGCGTTGTTAACCACCACGTCAATCCGGCCAAATGCTGCCAGTGTTTGCTGTATGGATTCATCAATGCAATCCACGTTATTCAAATCGACGGCCAGCGGAAGAAAACGATCCTTGTCTATCAATCCAACCTCCTGGCTCAATGCATGTGCATCACGGGAAGTTGCGGCAACCCGATAGCCGTTATCAAGCAGTTTTTTTACTAGGGTCAATCCCAATCCCTGAGAAGTCCCGGTTACATACCATACTTTTGAAGTATTCATCACGTTACATTTTAATGTTTCTATTCGAGTTATTTTAAGGCATGATCTATTCCGTCCGGGTATTTCACAGCTTAAAATTTTTTATCGGATAAAGGTTTACAGTTCAGTTTTTATACCTGTTTTAAGAATCTTTAAGCGGTCGGCAATTCCAAGAACCTGGAAGGATTGCCGCAACGTTTCTCCGGTTTCTGTATAATGCGACCAGCCTTCAAAATGTACCGGAATAATGGTTGCCGGGGCAAAAGCAAAAGCGGTATCGATAGCATCATTCGCTCCCATAGTTACATTAAATGGTCCCCGTGGCTTAGCGGCACCCGCAAAAATGAATACATATTTAGGCTTGAACCGTTCAGCTACTTCTTTTATCCCCTCATAAAAAACAGTGTCACCGGTAATGTAGATCTGCATTTCATTAGTCGATATAATAAAGCCCGTTACATCACCCGTAAGATGCTCACTTCCAGCCGGGCCATGGCGGGCAGGTGTTGATGTAATTGTGACCTCATCATTTAAAACAATGCTTTCCCATGGTGATAAACCTACAGCGTTCCCCTGCAATCTCTCCGCTCCTATCCTTGTGGTTACCGTTTTAGGAACTGACTTTAAAAATTCCCTGCCGGCATGATCCAGGTTATCGCCATGCTGGTCATGGCTTAACAACACGACATCTATTTTACCGATATCAGTGAGAGCCGGCCCTTCGGTTTTCCAGTAGGCAGGTTTGTCATTAATCATAAACGATTCACCCGCCGGGTCAAGCGTCGGATCTGTCATCAGCCTTAACCCACCAATCTCCAGAATGATGTTGGGGCCTCCGAGATAAATAACGTTGATTGCATTTTTCATGATTGTAAGCTTTTCGAGGTCAAAGTATACTACTCGGCAACATCAGTGATCATTTTGTTGACAATCATCCACTGGTTATCGATTTTATGAAACGACAGGAACTCATCATAATTAAAGTCGTACATTTTCACATGTACTTTGGCAACGGCTATCGAGTTTACCACATCAACAGAGATAATTGTTCCTTTAAAAGGCTTACCAGAATCTTTGGGGCTTTGACGGTTCTTTACTCCATCAAGGTACTGATCGAGGGTTTTAGCATAAGGCTGTCCCTTCACATCCCCGAACAATAAGGTACCGGGGTTTAAAATATTTCCCAGGGTGTTTATATCGCCTTCATAGATACCTTTGAAGTAATAATTTTCGAGTGCCTGAGTGATTGCTAATGAATCTTGCTGAGTATTTTCCATTTTGTTTGAATTTTGTGCTTTTAATACCATTAATGTACAGGACAAAAAAGCGGTCAGTAAAAGCGTTTTCATATTAATTCAGATTGTGCCCCGCTCCCAAACCTCCATCAACGTTGATGATCGCTCCGCTAACAAAGTTGCTCTTGGCAACGGTATAAACCATTTGCGCGATATCTTCTACTTCGCCCACGCGGTTCAACAAATGTAAGCCTGCACTTTGATCAACACTATCGCCGTGCATTGGGGTGCGAATGGTGCCTGGCGCAATAGTATTCACCCTGATGTTATCTTTACCAAATTCGGCTGCCAGCTGTATGGTAAGCGCATGTATTGCTGCCTTTGATGCCATTTGTGCCGTAATGGGGACTCCCGCTATGCCGTGGTTTACCAACGGAGCACCAATATTGATCACTACACCATTATGCTGCTTAAGCATTTGAGGAATAACAGCCTGCGTGGTAAAGAAAGTACCCTTCAGGTTTGTATCCAAAAACCGGTCAAGGTAAGCTTCATCTACCTCAAGGAATGGTTTGGTTTCAAAAATACCGGCGTTATTCACCAGTACATCGGCTGAGCCAAATTTTGCAATGGCTGTAGCTACCAGGTTTTCACCGGTCCTTTTATCACTTACATCGCCGGCTACCATGGCCAAATTTGCACCTGCGCCCAGTTCCTGGTAAACCTGCTCCAGTTTTTCAGCAGTTGATGAATTGATCACCACATTATCGCCGTTTTCTAAAAAGTGACGGGCTATTTCTTTACCGATGCCTGATGAGGCACCGGTAACAATTATTGTTTGTGTTTTCATTATATTATTTTCTATCGGCAGTAATGCCTTTTTCTCTCAATACAGATACCTGTTCTCCGGCGTAACCCCAGTCGTCCAGATCAATTTCCTGGATTACCACGTGAGTCAGATGAGGGTCTTTATTCAATACGTCAGTCATCAGACTGGTTACACCTTTAATCAGGGCTTGCTTTTGTTCTCTTGTAACGCCTTCGCGGGTTACTTCAATTTTAACGTATGGCATGGTTTTAATTTTTATGCTAAAGCGGCCTATCAGGCTGCTTTAGCGGTTACACTTACATTGAGTTCAAAATCATTATAGATCAGCGTATCGCCCAAATCTTTAAAGAAATTACCTGAACGGAATTTCATTTCATATTTTGTGCGATCAATTACCAGTTTACCACTTGCGGTTAAATCATCACCGTTTGTATTGATCACCACATCAAAACCAACGGGATGCGTAATGCCTTTGATGGTCAGATCACCTTCAACATGATTTCCTGACACTGAGGTAATTGCCAAAATTGCTTCCGGGTATTTTTCAATAGAGAAGAAATCATCAGAGGCGAGGTGACCGAAGAATTGTGCGTTGGTTGCAGGGTCGGTTACATCCAGTATTTTAATGGAAGTGGTATCGATAACGAATTTACCGCCGGTAAGTTTACCGTCATTCAGAATCAATTCACCTTCTTTAACAGCAATGGTACCATTGTGTGCGCCGGTTACCTTTTTGCCTACCCAGTCAATATTGCTTTGGGTTTTTACGATTTCAAATTTTTGAGTTTCCATTTTCTTTGTGTTATTAATTACACCACAAAGTACGGCAGGATATTCCAGGTGGCTACGTGACCTATATCACATTTGAAGAGCGGCAAAATGTATGTGATGTAGATCACATAGCAGGCATAGTATGTAGCTGGCTACGCGTTATATCTTGAAATAACCTAATTATTATGATGCAATTTAGTTATATATTATAAAGTTTATATAATGAATTGTAATCAGAAATATACCGGGTAGGCATAACAAACTGTATGATGAGTAAGATTGATTGCCGTATTGCTATTGGTGCAGAACGTTTCCAATTAGCATTTAAGTCCCTACCTTTATTCTATCTAAAAACAAGCATATGAAAGCATTTCTTGGAATGGGTCTTTTAGGCTCAAATTTTGTAAAAGCAATGATCAAAAAAGGCGACGAGGTTCAGGTTTGGAACCGGACGAAGGAGAAAGCAAAGGCATTGGAAGCTGATGGAGCCAAAGCATTTGACAACGTTGCCGAGGCCGTAAAAGGCGTAGCCACTATTCATCTTACTTTAAAGGATGACAACACGGTAGATGAAGTATTATCCTTAGCCAGCGAGGGGTTTGAACCAGGCGTTATTATTATAGATCATACAACCACCTCAGCAAAGGGTGCCGTAGACAGAACAGCTGCCTGGAAAGCCAAAGGATTTACTTATCTACATGCTCCCGTATTTATGGGTCCACAAAATGCATTGGAAAGTACAGGTAACATGCTTGTTTCCGGAGATCAGGAAGTTATCCGCAAAGTAGAACCAGAACTATCCAAAATGACCGGTAAGCTGATCAATTTCGGAACAACGGAAGGCAAAGCGGCGGGTATGAAACTAACGGGAAACCTGTTCCTGCTGACCATGACCGCCGGTATCGCTGATACGCTGACATTTGCCAAAGCACTGGGCATCCCGGCCGGAGATGTATCTGCCTTATTTGACTCCTGGAACCCCGCAGCGGCAATGCCCTCAAGACTTAAAAGAATAACAACCGGAAATTTCACTCAACCCTCGTGGGAACTGAATATGGCGAGAAAAGACGCTGGCCTAATGCTGGCCGCAGCCGCAGAGCAAAATGCAAAACTAAGTCTGATACCAGCAATAGCCGACCTCATGGATCAATGGATTGATAAGGGACACGGTAATGATGATTGGAGTGTAATTGCTAAAGATGCAGTTTCCTAATTCCTTTGCAACAGTTTACAACAAAGCCGCTTCAAAATCAATTGAGGCGGCTTTGTTCATCATTGACAAATTAACACTTACGTTCATATAGGAAGCATCATTTTCAAAATGTGCATTATAAAAATCAAACTTCTTTTCGGGAAAATCGTGCGCTATCCGTGGGCGGCTCGCAGTATTTAGGTTATTTGAATAGCAACTCCTGGGTTAATTTACCACCCTGCGTTACCCTAAGATCATTTCTCAACATAGCTTTAGCATGTAAGCCGTCATCGTCGGCATTAAGAACTTTTCTGCTCAGCGCCTCCATTTTTTCTCTAAAACCATCAAGCATTGCATAATTTTTAAGCTCATACAGCAACATCAGGTCCCAGTCATTTTCTGAAGAAGGCAGTGCAGAAAAAACTTTGTAATCCAGGATAAGTCCGGCTTCCTTTGCTGCCCGCATTTGTTTTACCCATCCCTCACTGAGGTTTTTCAAATAAAGATTGTTCATGCCTGGTTTGGTATGTACAAATTGTACTTGCCAAAGCGGACCGTCTGTATAAGGCTTGTCAGTCTGGGCAAAAGAAACACCTGTGCTTACCAACAGTAAAACGATACTGATGATAAAATTTAAGATAGTTTTTTTCATGGTTTTACAATTTAGATTTAATGGCCTTTTATTGATCTAACCTACTGATTTAAAACAAAATAAAAAAGAAATAAGATATGATCCTCGTCACGATTTAGAGTAGAAAATTTCTTTGCAGCCGCGTTTCGTGCTATCCCTACAAAGATACTCTCCGCTATTCGCAGGCGGCTCGCCGAACTGAATTAGTTAATTAAATACCCTTCTTTAGAGTATTTGCAAATATCATTATCAGATTTACTGCTAATATTGTAGCCAAAGTTCTATTTTGAGCTACCAAATACAAAAGACGGTACCTGCTTTGTATCTTTGAATTCGTTGACCTAATCACTATGCATCATTTCCATACCGTATATAGTACTTTAGATAATCCACCCAGCACATGGTCTTTGACTATCGGTTACATATTTCTACTGCTATTTGTCTGTTTTTGTATTGCAATGTATTTTGGAATAGGGCGAAAGTTGAAGATTACACTTAACGGTGGAATTAAGGTTAATCCTTTCCTAGCTGTAATACCACCAGTTGTAATCTTTTCTGTTATCTTCTTGAACATAGAGAAACTTGATATCAACGTTTATAAGCACGATAAAGCTTTACTAAACAGCAATAGTAAGGAACTTAAGATTCTGGAAGGAACTGTTGAAAATTACTATCCTGAGCCTAAGGAGGGACATGGCGAAGAATTTACAGTACAAGATACTTTATTTCATTACTCCCATTTTGAAGAAGGAAGGTCAGGCTATCATCAGACGTTTTTGTATGGTGGAGTTATACGACAAAACCTATATGTTAGGATTACCTATTATTATGATGGCGATCGCAACGCTATCTTAAAGCTCGAAACCGAGTAGTAATCTTAAGGATAAGACTACTGCATGATTTAAAGGATACTGAAATCAAACCTAAGTTTGATAAACCTTTTGAACCTGGTGGGGCATCACAGCCAATAAGTGGTGTACAGGGTAGTTTATTTTAAACCTATTTAGGTTTTGATTGCTTTTTTATTATTTAATACATATAATGTACTCTATATATAATCATAAACACTTATCACGAATGAAAAAAATTCTACTCAGCACCATTGTGCTTACTGCCTTTTCACTTTCTATTATCTTGTTTCAATTTAGTTGCAAAAAAGACGCAGTTGCAGATACTACAACCACAGGAGTCAACCAACAGAACAAGTTGGTGTTTATTAAAGTTGATCTCGCTACTGGACGACGGTCTATTTGGGTCTCGAATTACGATGGTAGTAATCCTCAGAATTTAAATGTTGTTTTGCCAGGCGCCGCTGCCATTGACCATAACCTTACTGTTTCCCCAGATCACAAAGTACTATTTTTCAGTGTCTATTACCCTACACCCTCGATAGAAGATGATATTTACAGCTGTTCAATGGATGGCACTAACCTTAAAAAAGTAATCTCTGGAAGTTACGCAGCGGTTCCTTATTAACGTCATAGAATCTTCGTTTATCAACACAGCAGTGCTGAAAATACAACGCTTGGCTGAATTAGCCAGGCGTTTGCTTTGTTAATACTAAGTTCAGCTAACTCATTAAAAGGTCACCAAGATAAGTCTATGCCAAATAACTATAAAAGCAATTGCTGCAGTTACCTTTTAAAGAAGAAGGCAGCACCCTATTTATACTAGAATTACACTCAATTGATAAATCAACTCCCTCGTAATTAGTTCAGTTACCTTTTAAGGAGTCAGTGTAACTGCTAATACAACCTCTATTTCAACTCCAATTCAGGAATTAACAGCCCCTTATAAGGAGTAAAATCTTGATATATTTGAATTAGTATATCATCAAGCTAAAGCACACATTCTTTTACAAATGCTATCCTACACCGTACAACGATACCGAATTGATATATCTGATGCTACGAGCAACTATGAGGATAACCTAAATGACCTAGAGCATTTGTACCTAAGTCCAAAGAATATTGAACCGACATCTGTACAATCAGTTCGTTTGTATGAAAAAGAAGAACTCTTAAAGCAAGTCTTTTTAGGAGCAAAAGGTGGAAGAACAGCAGTGTGGAAAGATACCGCGTTGGTTAATGGTGACCAATTAGTTTCATGTTGTTCAGATAGTGTCTTTTGCTTATCGATTCCAGGATTAGAATTATTGTGGAAGTGCCAAGCAGACCCAGCAACTTGTTTTGCTATTCACGGGTATCAACAAGATTACATCGTACACGGAGAACTCGAAATTACAAGATTGGACAGCAAGGGTAACATAGTATGGCAATACGGCGGTGCAGATATATTCGTAACTTTGACGGGTGAAAGCAGCATCATATTAAATGAAGATCACATTGCAGCTACCGACTTTGAATATAGTAAGTACAAGATTGATTATGACGGCCATACCCTTTCTTATGAGAAGCTTAAATAGTTGCTAATTCAGGAATTATCTTACTGCTATAAAACTTTAAACCCTGATATATTTGACCCAACAATTGGATAATGAGCAAAAGAAATCATTTGAGCGACGACTTCGTAAGGAGTTTAAGGCACTTTGTGTTTTATTATTTTAATGGAACCTTAAACTGGGTGACCGAGGAAAAAACATACTTAAAGATATTGACTACAGAAGTATTCTTATTAACGAAGCAAGCCTGGTTGAGCAAGCCTTTGCAATCTACGGTAATATAATAGAGTTAGATGATCAGGGGAAGGTGCTCAATGACGCTTATGCAACAACAAGGGCTGTTAAATGGATTAGATTTGTCTGTGACACTGGATATGTGGTGGAGCCACCTTTTGAAGGATGGGAAGTTGAGTTGCATTAGAGCAAGGGCAGATTTTGATTGAGTAGTGAAAAGGAACTACTATAAAGTTATGCTACTAGGCGATGCAGGACTTCAAGTATAAGAGTTCGTTTAATAACACTTCCGACTATGTTTATTAAAAGGTCACTTAGGTTAATAACTTCCAAAGTTATTTAGTAACGCATTGAAAGGCTAACTTTTTAAGGAATAAGGTTGAAAGCTACCTTACCTCTATTTCAAAACACATTAATCCAACATCTACCCTACCCCTATAAAGCATAAATTCTATGTTTCTGTGGATTGATAACTGACTATACATATGGCTAATCCAAGGTATTATTATCCCCTATAAACAGTAAAGATTCCAGTTCTCTGAATTGTGTTTACCAATTTGCGCATCGCAATTCGAAAGTTTGGTAACCCCTATAATGATTGAAGTGAAGTGACTTTTGGATTAGTCTATTGAGACTACTATACTTTCATTCATTTAAGAGGTTACAAGGACGGTGAGAGTGAGGGATGAATTATTGAACAAAGTTAGGGCTGGTGCTTCTGAAGCGTGCAAAAGATTGCCGAGTATAAACGCTCAATGCCATCACACATGCTATTTATATCGTTTCCTTTTGCACTTGATCGCACCAAACCTGTAGGGGCATCATAATTCATTCAATCACTTAATCAAAATCATTATGGAACCCTTTACAATTTCAGACGCATGATTATATTTGCATCGATGTGTGCTACTTTGTGTACTACCACATCAAATAGATCATTAACAACTTAAAGTTTAACCAGGCAATTAATTTGCAATACCTGCTTAGTTTACTGGAAACGATGTTTTTGAGATAGAAATAACAGTTCGGGATGTAGCGTAGCCCGGTATCGCGCCAGCATGGGGTGCTGGAGGTCGTGGGTTCGAATCCCGCCATCCCGACTTGAAAAAGGCTTTATGGATTAAACTCATTAAGCCTTTTTTATAAGGCCCACATTTTTAGTTCGTTCTCTTAAGATTGTAATTATCAAGGTAAAAAAGCCGCAAGCCTAGTTTATACCTGGCGGCTAAAATAAAAACAGGCTGTATCATATTCATGACCAGCCTGTTTTTAATAATAGCTATATCCTTGACCAATGTACTATTTGTAAAACATTAAAGGTCTGCGATTTAGAATAATGCAACAATTTGTAAATTCAAATTATTCATTAAGGTTTAACCGTATTTGCAATCAGGGTTACCGCTGTTTGTGCAAATAGTTTACCTGTAACTTTAGCCCCTGTGTTTAAAGAAATTAGTGTTTTGCTAATGATAATTCCTTTAAAATTTGCGTATGTTCCAAGGGTAGCTTGTCCAGAAACTACCCAAAAAATATTCTTAGCCTGGGCGCCGCCTTTCAAAGTAATGATTGCGCTATTTCTTACAACCAGGTTTTGTGCAATTTGAAAAACCCATACATCGTTTGGCCCACCACTTAAAGTAACACCGGCATTTGTTACTAAAACTCCGGTACTCCATTTATATAAACCCGCAGGTAAAGTTCTGCCACTGATATCACCTGCATACTTATTAACCAAAGGTGAAGGAGTGGTAATTCCATTTGCAGTGGTAAATGCCGTTTTCATGTCGCTTACTGCGGTGGTCATTTTAGATGGAGTAGGAACTGCATAATTGGGTCCGTAAACTTTTCCGATTACAATAGGAGTATGTGAGGATTGATTATTGGTATCCATTATTAATCCAAATCCTGTTATTGCGGTAGAGGCAATAGGACTTGATCCTATATCGCCGGTAATTGAGGTAACGCCAGTAGTACTGATACCTGTTTCTGTTAAAATTGTAAAATTGTTTGCTGTTCTGAGGTTTATTGGTAAAAGCCCTGCAGTACCTGTAACTACTGCTAAATTTGTGGATAATGAAGATTCAGGCGGTGCAGTTGGCGCCACATCGGCACTCTCCTTTTTACATCCTGCTGTAAATACAATTAGCACTAACATTAAAAACCAAACCATGTTGAGCTGTTTAAAATAGCTACTACATTTTTGGGTACTGTTTACGGCGAAATTGTTTTTTCTACTCATGATTTGTTATTTAATACTGGTTTTGATATTATAAAATGTTAAAGATTAAATTTTATAATAAGGATTTCATTTACAACAGAATAGCAAAGCAAGTGCCCGCAATTTTTGGGGTGTTAATTACCGCCAAAAAAAGCAAACTACTTTTTTCTTGATTTTTTTAATCATAACATCCATCAAATGATCTAATTATGAAATTTTTTTAAATAAAAGTTAACCAGTTTAAATAATGAAAATTGGTAGAAATAAAAACTAATAAATTCTATATTTAATTTCATCAATAGTTGTTCTCGTTTATTTTATTTCAAAATACATAATCATTATTTCTTTTAGGTTAAATAACAACAGATAAAACCCAACTTGAATCTAATGACGTCTGTTTGTAAAATATTAAATTTGTTATGATAGATAATGAGGAGGGGGATTTAGCTTTTAAATTGATTATGATCGATATTCACTAAATACTGTAGGTATTGAACTAAAATTGCATTAAATTCAATACGCTATTTAAAATAAGACATTTATGTGTCTTTTTTATATGTTGTTTGATTAAAGTAAAACATAAAGACAGTTTTAAATTAGTTTGATATAATAAATGCATACATTTTTGAATTTCCGCATGATGTTGTAGTTTTAATGCGTTCAGAAGTTTTTACTTTTGAATTTAAACTTACCTATGTATTCTACTTTCGAAACCGAATTCCGCGTACGTCCCGACGATATAGACATGTTTCAGCATGTGCACAACAGCAAATATTTTGATTATGTGCTGGCTGCGCGTTATGACCAGATGGAACGCTGTTATGGCATGGCCATGGAAAAATTTATGGAACGTGGTTTTGGTTGGGTGGTACGCATAGCCCATGTTGATTACAAGCGCGCCCTCACCATGGGCGATTATTTCATTGTAAAAACCGGAATTGAAAGTATAGATGAAAAAGGTTGCCGCGTAAAGTTTAGCATAACCAACAAAGCCACCGGAAAAATATCCTGCGATGGTTATTTTGATTACGTGATGATAGATATGGCTACCGGCCGGGGTACTAAGATCCCGGAGGATGTGATTAAACAGTATACGGTTTAGTTGGCTTTTTATCTGAACCCTGGAATTCCTTGAACTTGTTACATTGCACTAATTTTAAAATTCTGACAATTCATTAATTCAGTTCACGTCCTTATAAACGTTACAACTCAATATCTTTATTCACCATTCCCTGGTAGCTGTAGTAATTAAAATAGAAAAACAAATACCCTACTCCAAGGTTCAGTGGTATCAGTACCCAAAGCAGGTGAAACATGATAATCCAAAACAGCACAATAAATAATCCTAATATCCATTGGAGGTATTTATCCATGTTAAGGCCAAACCAGTATAACATGCTGTGAAATAGCAACGCCGTACTTAAACCGGCGAGTAATAACTCCACCGCCATTAAGGGGCTAAACCGGCTAAACAACCATACAGATTCTGGTAGCAGTAAAAACAAATAAACACCTGCAAAATTCAGGAACAATTGCCAGCGACTATAGGGCAGATTACGTGAAAAGCACAGTCGGGTTTCTTCAAAACGGCGCGTTTCAAATATCAGTACCACATGTGCAGTTATTACAGCGAGTACTGCTATACCCGCTACCCTTATATCACTTTTCACATCGGCAAACAAATAAAACACACCGGTAATAATAAGCCACGATAAAGCCTTAGTCACAAAATACTGAATTTTAAGACTATCAAATACATGATAGATATACAAGCTGAAATATGGCTTACGCCAGCTTCTGCTTAGCTTCAATAGCAGCGATTGGCTACTTCCATCAATCAGGCTATTTACCTGCCTGGTATACAACCGGGCACTACAATAAATCATCCCCGCTATAAACAATAATATACCTAAAGGCATTATATAATGATGATGTGCAACTCCTACCCCCACGGTCAACAGTGCATAAATGATTATTGGAAGTAAAATATAGGCTTGCATGTAAAACCAGCTTTTCAGTTGCTCATTGCTGTTTAAAGCATTGCTGCTATAAAACAGGAACTGTTTTTCAGGCTTGAGTAATTGCACAGAAACGTAATGCCAGCTTTTAAATATATAAATAAGCCACCCACCAAAAACCAGCATCAGCATAACCGGGCTACTGCACATGGCAATCATTAACGATTCATGGTAACTCAGGAGCATGTTGCCAGGCACGCATCCCACCATAATAAAAAAAACAAATAGCAATAAAGGCGCATGCGCCTGGTAAAAACCATTGGCAAATACCTTTAACAATACGTTAGTTAATGGCGGCTTCATTAAGTAATAAATTTTAGGGTTTGTTCCTCAACCAACAGCTCACGTGCTATAGGCAGGGCATCAAGCTCTAATATTTGGTGCGATGATAGCAGAAAACTGGTGCCCTGTTCATGATAACGCTCAGCTATCCACCTATTCAGAATCTTTAATGATGCAGTATCAATGGTAATAAGCGGTTCATCCAGCAAAATCAATTTGGGATTCCCCATAAAAGCCAGCACCAGTGAAAGTTTTTTGAGCATCCCACTGGAGTAGGTACCCACAGGTTGGCCAATATAAGCCTGCATTTGTATGGTTTCTATATAGTGCTGCTCCTGCCCTTTCGGTGCGTCTTTGGCCTGGGCAAACAGTGCTATCATTTCGGTGCCCGTTAAAAACTCCGGGAACACGGGTTCGGCCTCAGCAAAATTTACCAGCTTGCGGTACGCTACCGGGTGCTTTTTTATACTGATACTGTTATCAAGCAAAATATCCCCCTCAAAAGATAAGATACCAGCAATGGATTTTAGTAAGGTGCTTTTACCCGATCCGTTAACACCCTTTATCCAATAGATACCCGGATTAATGGAAAGTTCATCAATTTTCAGAGCGGGAAAACCGCCGTATAGCTTTTTGAATTTTTGGAATTGAAGCATTGATGGTTGGATAAAGAAGTGACCGGCATTGTTACACCTAAAATAAAAAAGACGCACATGATGCGTCTCTAAATTTTTAATAATTATTTGAAAATTGGACAGCCCAATTCCCCAATTATAAAGCTCCCTCAATTAAATCCCCGTAAAACTCACCTAAGTGCATTCTTGCAGCCCTTACCTGCTGCGGAATAAGGCTATTTGCAGATTGACCCGGCGTGGTGTTGATCTCGATAAAGTAAAACTCGTTAGTACCTTCCAATAAAATAAAATCAACCCTTACCATACCCCTGCAATTAAGGCGAATGTATACTTCGGTCACTATTTCGGCTATCAGCTCGTTTTGTTCAGCCGGTAAATCGGCAGGAGTTATTTCCTTGGTAACGCCGGAGGTATATTTTGCCTCGTAATCAAAAAAATCTTTAGTTGTGAGAATCTCGGTAGCCGGCAGAACGGTTATTTTACCATTCAGCCTGGCAATGCCAATACTAAACTCACGGCCTTTAATAAATTCCTCCACCAGGATCTGGTGATCTTCGTGAAAAGCTTTTTTCAATGCATCCGGTAAACCAGCTACATTATAAACCTTGCTCATACCAACACTGCTGCCACCATTATTGGGCTTAATAAATAAAGGAAATTTCAACGTAGCCGCAATAATAGCAACGTCATGCATATCCTTATCAAACAACCGCATAGAATGGGCAGTATGTAAGCCATGGATGCCATTCACAATGGTTTTAGTATATGCCTTATTCATGGTAATCGCCGATGTAGTGGCGTCACAGGTATTATATGGTATACCCAGCATATCTAAATAGCCCTGTATCTTGCCGTCCTCTCCGGGGGTGCCATGAATAGTGATGAAAGCAAAATCGAACTTAACTTTTTCGCCGTTTATGGTAAGACTGAAATCGTTTTTATCAACATCAACAGTTCCATCTGTAAGGTCATGAAACCATCTGTCGCGGTTTACATATATGGTATAAACTTTATATTTTTCAGCATCCAGATTACCAGCTATATTTTTAGCGCTGTTAACAGATACTTCGTACTCGCCGGTAAAACCGCCGGCTAAAAGGGCTATATTCTTCATATTTGGAATTTCGGATGTTCAGATTCGGATTTATCTTTGATTTTCAATTTGTCCCACACCGGGATTCTATTTTTCGATTTCCGAAAATAGAATAATAGAATTGAATATGCTAAACTGAAATTACAAATTCATAATTTCAAAATCCTTAAATCCGAATCTGAACATCCCAAATCCAAAATAATCCTTATGTTTGATACTTATTTGACTGTAATTATCCTTACATATACTGATGAGCAAATTTGGGGCTTACTTAAAAACAAAATCATTCCGTTATAACCTTATAGGCGCTATTATTACCGTAATAGTGATTGTTTTAATAGCATTTTACAGCTTAGGATATTACACCAACCATGGATCTGGCATACCGGTACCAAAGTTGAAAGGTGAAAAGATAGATAGAGCTATGGCCTTATTAAAAGAACAAGGATTCGGCTATAAGATAGATTCTGTTTACGTAGCGGATGCAGACCCTGGCACCATAGTGGAACAGGATCCCGATGCAGGAACAAACGTTAAAGAAGGGCGCGTAATATACCTTACTATGGTTACGTTACAGGCACCTCCTGTTGCACTGCCAGATCTGGAACAAAGTACTTATCGTGAAGCCACTGCTACTCTATCAAACTATGGTTTAAAAATTGGTGATACTACCTACCGTTCAGATATTGCGCGCGACCGGATTCTGGAAGTTCGTTATGGAGGTGCAATTATTAAAGCGGGTTTCAAACTACCTAAGGGCTCAAAGGTTGATCTTGTTTTGGGAGATGGAGAGGGCGCCAGCGAAGTGGAGATCCCTGAATTAATAAACCTTGATCTGGATGCGGCACGTTTTGCAATTAAAGGAGCTGGTTTATCTATAGGTACAATTACCTACCAGGGAACCATAACAGATTCGACCAATGTTGTAGTTTCTGCACAATATCCTATGAAAACCGATTCGTTAAGTAAAACCAGTATAGGTACACGTATTAATATTACGGTTACACAAGGTGCAAAAGCAGATGCAGCCCCAACAAATTAATGCAACAGAACTGCTCGCCCGTATAAATAACGGGGAGGGTTTAAATTTAATAGATGTTCGCGAAGCTATTGAATACCATACCTTTAATATAGGGGGCGCTAATATCCCGCTTTCTGTTCTTGCTGATACCATAAATAACTGGGCTTACAACAAAACAGATGAGTTGATCGTTATGTGCAAAGTTGGTTTGCGAAGCGAAACCGCGCAAACAATTCTACTGCAAAATGGGTATCAAAACGTTAAAAACTTAAGCGGCGGATTGATTGCCATTCAAAAATTAAAATAATTACTATTCATAACAATTTATCATGACTGAACAGAAGTCAAAATCAGGATTATTAAAAAAGTTCACTATAGCACTGGTACTGGTTATCATTGTATTGCTGGCATTTACAGGTGTAAATTATTATTTTAAATACTTTGGTCCCAATGTTACCGGTAAGCAGCAGTATTTGTACATACGTACAGGCGCAACTTATACCGATGTTTTAAAAACTATAAAAGAGCAGGATATGGTTAAAGATACAGCCACATTTAACTGGGCTGCTACAAACATGAACTATATTCATCGCGTTAAGTCGGGTAAATATCGCCTTCACGAGGGAATGAGCAATCGTAAACTCATTAACATGCTGGCATCCGGCACACAGGAAGCAATTCAGCTGGAGTTTCATGGGCTAAGGATGAAGGAACAGTTTGCGGGTTTTGTATCTAAAAAAATAGAAGCAGATTCTACAGCAATCATCAACCTGCTTGATTCTGCGGGTTATGTAGCTAAATATGGTTTTACTACCGATAACGTGTACACCATGTTTATGCCCAACTCCTACCAGCTATATTGGAATACATCGCCCGATAAATTCTTTAAAAAGATGTATGCCAACTACGAAAAATTCTGGACACCTGAGCGTAAACAGAAAGCCGCGGCACTTAATCTTTCCCAACAGGAAGTTTCTGTTTTAGCCTCAATTGTTGATGCCGAAGCTTTACATGATAATGAAATGCCAGCTGTTGCCGGCTTATACCTAAACCGCCTTAAAAAAGGAATGAAACTGGAAGCCGACCCTACCGTGATCTTCGCCCTTAATGATTTTACCATAAAGAGGGTGCTTAACAGATACCTTTCTTATAATTCGCCATATAATACTTACCTGCATACTGGATTGCCTCCTGGCCCAATTATGATGCCTTCTGTCAATGCAGTCAATGCCGTTCTCGATTATCAAAAAAGCGATTATATTTATATGTGTGCCAAAGCCGATTTTTCTGGATATCATGCTTTTGCAACCAATATGGCCGATCATTTGGTGAATGCTCATAAATTTCAGGAAGCACTTAACCAGCGCAACATTAAAAGGTAATGTTTGAGAATACCACCAAAATAAGGGTACGTTACGGCGAAACCGATCAAATGGGCTATATGTACTACGGTAATTATGCCGAATTTTATGAGGTTGGCCGGGTGGAAATGTTGCGCAGCCTGGGCTTAACCTATAGCGGTATGGAGCAATCCGGCATTATGATGCCGGTATTGGAGTTAAAGTGTAAGTATTTAAAACCTGCCTTATATGATGAGGAGATCAGCGTAAAAGTGATCATGGATAAAATGCCTGGAATCCGCATCCATTTCAGGTATGAGTTAAGTAATAATAAAGGTGAACTTATCAATACAGGCGAAACGTTATTGGTATTTATCAATATGAAAACCAATCGCCCCTGCTTGCCCCCACAGGATTTTATAGATAGATTATTGCCTTTTTTTGAGTAAATTTGGTTAGATGAGATGGCTACACCGTTTTTTACTGCGCTTTAAGTTTTATCAGTACATTGTAGAGTGGACCAAATTTATCGTAATTCCAGGTTTCCGCCCACTGCCATTATATACGGTTATTGATTTTTTTATTACGGAGATTTCTAAAAGCTCCCTGATAAATCGCGCATATTCCCTTGCTTATAGTTTTATGATGGCCATTTTTCCGGCAACTATATTTTTGTGCACTTTAATACCCTATATCCCCATAAATCATTTCCAGGGAAACTTACTCAGCATATTGGCATCAATAATGCCTACAGAGGCATATCTGGCCTTTAGGGGCACTATTATAGATATCATTAAGAACCAAAATGGCAAATTGCTTTCTTTTGGTTTTTTGCTGACTATTTATTTTGCTACAAATGGAGTTATCAATTTGATGAAAGCATTTAATAAATCGTCGCTGATTGTGGATAAACGCAGTTGGCTAAAAAGACGTGTAGTTGCCCTTGGCATTACAATAGCCATCTGCATGGCCTTTTTAACCGCCATAGCAATTATGATAGCCGGACAGGCAATTATCAGCTGGATACGATCGCATGTGGATACAGAGAGCCATTTCTGGATCTATCCAATCATGTTGTTCCGCTGGGTCATGATTATCATTATTTATTTTGTAACCATCGCTTGTCTTTACCGTTATGCCCCTGCTCATAAGAAGCGGTGGAAGTTTTTAAATCCCGGATCAGTTTTAGCAACCGGTTTGGCCGTTTTAACTTCATTGGGGTTTTCATATTACATCAACAACTTTTCATCTTACAATAAAGTGTACGGATCATTGGGCACAGTGATAGTTGCAATGCTGTGGATGTATATAAATTCGTTGATTTTGCTCATCGGATTCGAACTAAACGCATCCGTTGACCTCTCAAAACGGAGTTTAAGGGTAATAAAACCGCGATATAACAGCTTTAGACAGAAAAAGGCCGATTCTTTGAAAAATTAAGGCATTGACATTCAAAAACTTAAAGCCATATATTAAGAAAATGAAAAAAAAACGTTATCTCAGCTTGTCAATTCGCTTCGGATTTGTACTTTTGTGCCCGGAGAGCTGGCAGAGTGGTCGATTGCGGCAGTCTTGAAAACTGTTGAACTGTGAAAGGTTCCTGGGGTTCGAATCCCTAGCTCTCCGCTGATATCAATATCAATATCAATATCAATATCAATATCAAAACATCTAAAAGGCCTCAAATCTTTGATTTGAGGCCTTTTTCGTTTCAACTACTTTACCAAAACATTCATATAATCGCATAATCCTATTGAGTTATTCGGAATAAGTGCCGCAGGCTGAGCCGGCGGGGAGGAACGGAGCACCGGCTCAGCCTGCCGTAGTCTTTTGGTTGCTTAGCGAAGTCCTTGTGCCGCGGGCAAGACCTTAGCTGCCTTTTTATCCGTTTCTGGCGAAAACAGCAGCAGGCCGTAATTTATCCACTGTTATTGACGTTCTGAAGCAAATGCAGGAATGCATGCGGGCGCAGCTTCACCCGGCGCGGCGTGGTGAAGTAAGACGAAAAGATGCTTTTGGTTCCCGGCGAAGCCGAGTAATGCGCTGGTTTTGAGCGCGCGAAAATCCGGCGCCCACGAATCTTTCGCTGAACATTAGTCACCGCAGCGGCATCCCCGGTACTGGATACAGCGAAGCGCACAGGGCAGAGCCAACGGAAAAAAAACTGCTTTAAAGCGGGAGCAGAAAATCGAAAAGGATAGCAGTGACGATTACCGTAAAGAGCCTGCGCCTTGCGTAATCCTGACTCTTACCAATAAAAACATTACTATTTACATAAACACTTGGTTATTAGCCGTAAACTATTAATTTTGTTATTATGATGTTATTAACTTGTTTCTCAAAAGATTAAGATAGCATCAATGTTTTGTAACATCTAACATCGCACTGAGGTATGACGGAAATGATTGTACAATCTCAAGGCGCTTATAAAAATCGACTTATCACATAAAAAGCAAAAGATGTCTTACATTTTTCATCATTCTTATCGGCATATCAACAAGTACATTTGCCCAGCAGATTGATACGTTAAAAGAAAACAGTGCTATTCGACGGTTAGTAAAGAGCTACGAAGAAGCGTGGAATCGGCACGATCCGGTTGGTTTGGCAGCTAACTACCGCAATGACGCCACTTGGGTTAACTGGTTTGGGGCGTACTACAAGGGCAGGCAGGATATTGAAGATCATTACCGAAGTACCCATAACACTTACTTCAAACCCAGCCACTACTTTACCCGTGCTATCGAAGACATACAATACCTTTCACTAGATATCGCAGTGGCCCATGTACGTACAGGTTTAACCGACGATGCGCGTTACCCGGGGGAAACTTTTGAGTTCAGGCGAATGATTGTTTTGACAAAAAAAGATGGATTGTGGTTAATACAGGCAGGTCAGAACGCAAAGTTAGAAAAGGGCGTTAAATAATTCAAAATCTACCTTCGTTAATTTCTTCCATCAATCAGCCAATCTTCAAATCAAAAGGCATTTTTCGCAGACGCTTACCCGTTGCCGCAAAAATGGCATTAGCTAATGCAGGCGCAAAGGGAGGAATTCCCGGTTCTCCAACACCCTTTATCCTGCCGCCATCGGCCAGTATATGCACCTCTACAGGTGGAGCTTCATTTATACGCGGCACCGGATTATCGTAAAAATTACTTTGCTCTACAACGCCATTCTTAAAAGTTATGCCGGGTTTAGTGGCAGCAGAAAGTGCCATTATCACAGCACCCTCCACCTGGTTTTTTACGTTGTCGGGGTTTACCACAATACCCAGATCAATTAGGGCGATAACCCTGTCAATTTTAATTGATTTGCTTACAGCGTTGTAGGTCACTTCTACCACATATCCCAGTTGGCAGCCAAAAAATTTCCACTGGGCTACTCCCCTGCCTTTATCCACCGGTAACGGCTTATCCCAGTTTGATAGTTCCTTTAATTTTTGTAACAGCTTATAAGTATCCGAGGAGGGCGCAACCATACTTAAACGAAATTCCATGGGGTCTTTTCCGGCCTTATAGGCCATTTCATCTACAAAGGACTCATGGGGAAAGCAAATCGTTGAACTGACCACTGACCGAAATGCTGCTCCGGGAATATGGGAGTCTGTTTTAACATAAGATGTTTTGAGGTTAGGTATCTCGTAGTCCTGGGCGCCTATACCCTCCACCATGCTCCCATCGAGCCTGGTCTTATTAAAAGTTTTGAATAGGGACTCGTGAAAATTAGGCCCGATCACTTTGTGCCGGAAAGCCAGCAATTTGCCATCTTCACCAAGAGTTCCACTCATTTTGGAAAAGGTCATCATTCGCCATGCACCTTGCTTTGTACAATCTTCCCGCGACCATAACGTTTTAACGGGCCGATCGATCAATTTGGCTACGTTTACGGCTTCTACAATATAATCGTAGTACAGGCGCCTACCGTAACCACCACCAATAAACATATTGTGGTACTTTACATTATCTGGCTTAAAACCGGTAAGTGCAGGTACATCATTGTCGCCAGAGCCTGTTATTAGATTAGGAACCTGGTTGGATGACCATATCTCTACTTTATCTCCGGTGACCTGTGCCACGCAAACCATGGGTTCAAGCGTATGGTGGGCTATTACAGGTGTTTCATAATTCGCATCAATCGTATTTTGCGCGGAGGTTTTAACGGCGTCTATTGCCCCGATATTCTTATCTATCATACCTTCTTCATCGGCGTGTTTCCATAAATATTGATCATAGTCGGCCGAGTTATAAGTTTCAAAACCTTTGGTATCCCATTCAATCTTTAGTTTTTTACGTGCCTGCATCGCCGTCCAGTATGAATTAGCGATAACTGCCACACCAATAAAACTATAGATGCCAACAATTCGCTCTACTTTATCTACTTTGATAACGCCTGACATTTTTAGCGCCTCGCTTGCATCGAAGCTCTTTAATGTTCCGCCGATAACGGGGCATCGCTCCACAGTTGCATAAACCATATCCGGTACCTGAACATCTATACCGAATATCGCAGAGCCATTTGTTTTCATAGGTACATCCGGGCGATGAGCTTGTTTCCCTATAATTTTAAAATCTTTAGGGTCTTTAAGTTTAGGATCTTTAGGCAGTTCTATCTTTGAAGCTTCTTCAAGCAAATCACCATAGGCCGTTGATCTTTGCGTAAGCCGGTGAAATATCTTGCCATTCTCAGCATAACAGTCAGCTTCATTTACTTGCCATTTGGTACTCGCTGCAGTAATAAAAACCGCTTTGGCTGCAGCGCCTACTTTTCTCATTTCGTAGTAGCTGCCACGAACAGAAGTGCTGCCCCCGGCGCGCTGGCCATTCCCAAATTCCTTTTCCCCACCGGTATTTTTTATAATGACCTGATCAAGCGAAACTTCAAATTCTTCAGCGATCAACGCGGGTATGGATTGAAAAGTACCCTGCCCCATTTCGGGCTTAGTGTTAAATAGGGTAATCTGCCCATTAGGTTCGATGAGTATAAAAGGCGTAAAGTTTTTGGCTACAGCTATTGCCGAAACCTTAGTTGTTTCACCTTTTGCCGTAAGGCCAAGCCATAAAGCCACCCCAAAGGTACTTGTGCTCTTTATAAAATGACGTCTTGATATTTCGTTCATCGTTTTATCATTTAGGTTTATTGCCTCCTTGTGGTCACACTTGTCAATACTGCCCTACCGGCATCTGCTTCCGTTTTGCCTATTTTAATTTCCTGTATAGCCAGCATTTCTTTAAGCTGCGGTTCAGTTAAGCCGGTGTGTATGGCGATTGACAAATGCCCGGATAACTGGGAATCGACCCCACCAAGGCTAACCAGCGCAGAAACCGTAGTTAATTCACGTTCCTGATCGGTAAGTACGCCACGTCCAAAAACATCTGCAAAAAGGTGCTCTTTTAGTAAAGTATCAATAGCCGGTAAAAAACCTGCATAACCTCTTTTGGGCTCGATTTCGGGACGTCCGGTGAGCCGTTCTAATATTTTTTTACCAGATGCATATCTGTCGGCAGCGGGTGGCGCAATAAGAGGGGCAGTTCCTTCAGGGTCATTGACGCCTTTCGCTTTCCTTTCGTTCAATACCGCAATAAATGTGTTGATGCCGTTAAGACTGCGCGGGAAACCGCAATAGGCATACAGGTGTATCATTATCTCTTTGATCTCATTCACCGTCATCCCGGCATCCAGTCCATCATTCATGGCATTCTTCAGGCCAGTAAGGTTACCCTTTGCTGTAAGTGCTGAGATAGCAACGATACTTTTCTGTTTGTTATTCAATATTATATTTGTTTGTGCTTTCACCTTATTCAAGCTTATCAATATTAAAAGGAGCAAGATTTTTTTTTTCATAAGTCTGATTTGTTTTATTGATTAGGTTGATGCTATCGTTTAGGGGCGTAAGCTCTCGTGTGAAAATGGCATCCGTTTCGTTCCCCTTAACCTGCTTGGCTGGTTGGTCGGAACAGAATCTCGTTGATATCCACTTCTTCAGGCTGGCTCATAGCAAATACAACACATCTTGCAAATGAATCCGCAGGAATGGCGAAAGCATCATAGAACTGTTTAATGCCTGCTGCTACATCAGGCTCGGTTACACTGGCAGACAACTCCGTTGCAACAGCACCTGGTGAAATGATTGTTGTACGGATATTGTAAGGTTTAACTTCCTGACGCAAGCCTTCGGAAATAACACGAACCGCTGTTTTTGTTGCCGAATAAACAGCACCACCCGGATTTACCTTGTGCCCCGCTACAGATGAAACGTTAATGATCTGTCCTGATTTTTGCGCTTTCATGTAGGGCAACGCAGCAGCAATACCATACAATACGCCTTTTAAATTCACATCGATCATCTGATCCCAGTCATCAATCTTCAATCGTTCCAGTGGAGAATGGGGCATCAGGCCAGCATTATTGATGATCACATCAATGCGTCCGTATTTTTCCACTGTGGTATCAACGAGTTTCTTGACCTGTGCTGCATCTTTAACATCAGTTGCTAAGGCCATAGCCCGGCCGCCCTTATTATTAATTTCATTTGCTAAGGCATCAATGCGGTCGGCCCGGCGTGCACCAAGTACTACGGTCGCGCCTTCGGCAGATAACATTTTGGCAGTAGCTTCACCTAAGCCACTACTTGCACCTGTGATAACAACTACTTTTCCTTCTATATTTTTCATTTAAATAAATTTAACCTTTCTATGTTTTTAACTGATACAAAGTTCCTGATGATTTTTTCCTCATTTGGTATACAGATTACTGAAAAGACTACCAAATTCACCGATTTATAAGATTACAATAGGTAATACTCTAATGATCAGGTAAATTTGATTCATTGTTTTAAAGTTTTTATATGGATGATATGCTGAAATTTGATACTGTTGCTGAGTATAATGCTTTCAACAATCAGGAAACGCTGAACCCGCTTGTTAGTGTAGTCGATCTTTCAAAGGCAGCCCCCAGAGCATCCCGCAGGTTGTGCTATGGTTTTTATACAGTTTTTTTGAAGCAGATCCGGTGCGGTGATCTAAGATACGGACTTAAAAATTATGACTACCAGGAAGGTACGCTTATCTTTTTGGCGCCGGGCCAGGCTATAGGAGAAAACAACCCCGAGATGTTTTATCAGCCGCAGGGGCTTGCCTTGGTATTTCATCCTGATCTGATCCTCGGAACTTCCCTTGGGCGCCACATGAGTGATTATTCCTTTTTCTCATATGATGTGCATGAAGCGCTCCATATATCAGAACAGGAACGACAGATTGTTTTAGATTGCTTCTCAAAAATTTCATTTGAGTTAAAGCATGGCTATGACAAACATACCAAGAAACTGATTGCATCGAACATTGAACTATTTCTTGATTATTGTATTCGTTTTTATGACCGCCAGTTCCTCACCCGCGACATCGTGCACAGAGGAATTATTGAACGTTTTGAAAGCTTACTGAACGAGTATTTTCAATCGGGCAAGGCACAAGACATGGGCCTTCCGAATGTAGCCTATTGCGCAGAAAAATTGGGTTTATCTGCAAACTACTTTGGCGACCTTATTAAAAAAGAAACCGGAAAAACCGCATTGGAATTTATTCAATTAAAGATCATGGACCTGGCCAAGAATAAGATTTTTGATCCCAACAAAACCATCAATGAAATTGCTTTTGAACTGGGATTTAAATACCCTCAGCATTTCAGTCGTTTATTTAAACAACGCGTGGGCTATACACCAAATGAATACCGAACTTTGAATTGATTGCGGTTCATAGCAATCAATTCACTCTTTAACACAAAAGTGCTAAATAATATATTCAACCTGGCGGGGATATTCCAATCATAGGGCCTTTGGGAGTGATGGCTAAAGATCACAGTGAGGCAGAACAAAAACTGCTGCAACTGGCCAAAAAACAAGGTGTCATTTTGCCTGCCGCCGCCGTAAGCAATGGGTAGTACCCTACCTTGCCTCTTATTTTTCCTTTTAAATCAACACTTTTCGGCTTTTTTATTCGCATTACTGCTTGCACTAATTCTTCACCCTCCCCTGCTCGGCATCGGCGCCGGTTTGCTCTTTTTTACGCTGCCCGGCTACAGCTTTGCCAAAACGGAAACTGAGGGTTAATAAGGCCGACCGGGTATCGCCGTGGTTGGTGTAGGTGGCATCTGTTAGGTACAGGTTGTTGATGGCTCCCCGGTTTATGTTAGTATACAAAATATCATTCACACTAAATTTAAGGGTTACCTTAGGCGATAAGTTCTTAGATACCGCTGCATTTAACGCGCCCTTGCCGCCTGTAACAAACTGGGCATTGGTAATGCTGCTTTGGTAATTACCATCCAGCTGCAGGTTAAAGCCATTTTGTAGTTTAAACTGTAAAATACCCTGGCAGTATACAAATGTGCCTTTGGTATCCAGCACGCCGGTGTAAAAATTACTGCGCGAGTGGATACGGGTTACTTCGGCATTTATTTGTACGCTCAACCATTTTGCCGGCTCAAAGTCTCCATCTACAGAAAAACTGCTAACCGTTTTGTGGCCTATATTACCGGGGCGGCTGTAATAAATGCCATTTACTATCTGGATAGTTTCATCGGCATCATTCTTTGTGTCACTATAGCTGAGGGTACCGGTAATATGGTTTTTAAAAATATAAGCTAACTCAATTTTATTGGCGAACGATGGCTGTAGATATGGGTTACCCACGTAATAGGTAAACTTATCAAACGGGGTAACAAAAGGATTCAGGTCCTGGTAATACGGCCTGTCAATGCGGCGGCCGTAATTTAGTTGTACCTGGTTATCGCCCAGGCTATCCAGCTTGTATTGTATAAACATTGTGGGGAACAGATTGGTATAGGTCCGGTTAAAGGACGAGTCGGGCTTCATAACGTTGCCCAGCTGATGCCCGTTTGAGCTTGTATTTTCCAGCCTTAAACCAGCCTGGATACTCAGTCTTTTAAAATCCTTGTTCAGGTTAAGGTAAGCGGCGTTAATATGTTCCTTGTAATTAAAATGGTTGGTTTTATCATAATCGGGCGTGGCATTGCCATTTGTGGTATTAAAATAATTGGCTATGTTATCAGTTTGGGTATAGCTGGCTTTTAAGCCGGCTTCCATTTTCATGCCATTACCCAGGGGATGGCCGTAGTCTGCCTTGGCCGATACAATTTTAATATTTGATGGCAGGCTACCGTTTAAGCTACTTTGGCTTATCAATGCACCACTGGGCAAAAAGGTTTCATTATCAAAATCCTGTTTGTTGGTGGTGGCATAGTTAAGATAATCCAGATTGGCGGTAATATCCGGACCGTCTTTTTTAAACTCATGCCTGTAATTCAGGTTTAGGGCGGTATTTTTAAAGCTTCCTTTTTCGATATTTTTTGAAACAACGCTTGAATCAAGCTGACCAGCTGCATTTAACAGGTTGCCCGTGCCTGTGCTTGGCAAATAAGGATAACGGGCCAAGCCGGTCATCGCTATGCCATAGGTTGTATTTGGTGTTGCGTAATAATCGGCGCCAATGGTAAGCTTGCCACCATGCCCCTGCCGGCGGTTATAGGTATCCTGGTTGAAAATACCTGTAGTTTCGCCGCTGGTATTTTTATATCGCCTAAAGATGGCTACATCGGCATAGCTGTTACGCACGGTGTAAGCCAGGTTACCAAACAGGTTCAGTTTATTTTTGCGGTAATTGAAGTTAAGGCTGTTGTTGGTGCGGGTGTAGCGGGTTTGGCCAACACTTAGGCTTAGCCCCAGGTTGAAGCCTTTAAGCGCTGTTTTTTTTGTTTTTATATTGATAACTCCCGCATTGCCCGCCGCGTCATATTTCGCCGGCGGGTTGGTCATGATTTCTATTTGCTGCAGGCTTGATGATGGCAGGGCACGTAAATAATCGGCGAGAGCGGCGCCCGATAAATAAGTGGGCTTATCATCCATAAAGATAACTACTCCCTGCTGCCCTTTAAGGCTGATAGTCCCGTTTTGATCAACCAGCACCCCCGGCGATTTTTCCAATACATCAAGCGCCGTTGTGCCAGCGTTACTGATAAGCGCATCAACATTCAAAACTGTGCGGTCTATCTTATGCTCAATATATAGTTTTTGGCTTGTGATGCTTACTTCTTTCAGCGCCACCTGGCCGGTTTGCAATACGATATCTTTTAATACAACAGGCGGTTGTTCCTGATTGATGGTTATGATGTCGCTTTTATATTTATTATATCCCATAGCGGTTACCACCACCCGGTAAGCTCCGCCCTTAACGCCGTCAAAAACAAAATGTCCACCGGCATCAATCAGCTCATATTTTAGTGTGACCGAATCCCTGGCATCGCTTAAAATTACAGTAGCGCCACCGGCGGGCTTTTGGTCAGTATCCAATACCCTACCTGTTATTTTACCTGTTGCTGTTTGGGCATTTACAAAAATCGGGGCAATAGTTATCCATATGGTTAAAATAACCATGATCAGTTTTTTCATTTCGATAAGATTAAAGGGGTTGTTACGGGTTCAAACCTACTCCGGCTTAATTACAGTTTTACTTAACTGCTGACAAAGGTTTTTGAGGCGCGATAAGGATGCTGCAGAATTGGTGTTTTTATCAACTTTAACCAGCAGCCATCCGGCAGAGGCTTTGATATAAAAGTTACTGCTATCGGCCAGGTTGATTTGCGTATTCACATCATCGGAGTTTTTGAATACGATTACCGGCTTTAAATTCTCATTAAAATAAGCCTCCACCTTTTTAGCCTGGCCGCGATTGTAGGAAGCCTCCAGTTTAAATAGTTCAGGGGTTTCGGTTATTTTAACATCGGTACGGCCGCCGTTATCGGCAATAGTAAATGCCAGGCATATAGTAAGGGATATAATACCGGCTATAAGTAAAAAATAAAACGATTTCATGGTTGATAATTTTTGAGGGTTGATTAATTAAAGGGCATAGCTTTCCCTGTGCCCAAGGTGCAGACGTTTAAATTTTGCAGCTGTTTTGACTCTTGATTCTTAACTCTTGACTCTATTTGCCTCTCGCAGTTTACAGCCTTTTTAACAGGAAGTAATATCCCAGAAAACCCAGCGCGATGCTAAATATCATCACGGTGGCGGCATACAGTCCCGATGGCATATAAAAGCTTACCACTGTGAGACCGATAGCGATGGCGGTTAATATGGCAAACCATTTAAGCGAGTTCTCTTTGCCTTTTTGGTTCACAGGTAGTAATTGGGCAATTACACCTTCGGCAACGCCTTTTTCAACAATGGTGCGTTTTAACCTGTCGTCTAAAAATAGTTTGATGAGTGTGAGTACGAATGAGGAGGCCAGGAAAACGAGGATAATGATGACTATGCTGTGCATCATCTCAAAAAAAGCCTGCTCGTTTGTAAAGGGATCAAATACGGTTTGGGCATTGGCAGTAATACCTGCTAACATTAGGGATATGATGGTGGCTAATTTTTTCATGTTGCTGTTTTTATCGTTGTAATACCGGATGAGACCGGAAGCCTGTGTTTATGTTGCAGTTAATTAATCAATTAAAATCCAGTTTTTTCATTTGGTCGTGGTGTTCTTTAATTATTGTATTGAGCACGCCCCCAAATACAGCTATTGCGCTTGATGTTAAAATGGCAACAAACAACGCTGGCAGGCTTTTAAATAACAGTACCAGGTAGCTGCCGAATACCAATGATACTGTAGCTAAAAATATCATGGTTAACGCAACACCTAAAACAGTGATCCAGGGAAACTCCGCTTTTGGGGCGGGCAGTTGCCCAAGCACCAGTTCGGCAAGGTTAAAATCAAAAGCCGGCTTTTGCATGGCGCTCATTTGTTGGGTAAGCAGGCGGTAATTGGCCAGCTTAGCGCTGCAAGCGGCACAGCCTTGTGCATGGGCGGCAATGTCTTCGCTTGCGAGTGCGCCCTCCAGGGCGTATTGCTGTAAATCATTGTCTGAAGGATGATAACTACTCATAAATCTTCGCGTTTATAGTTGGTTAGCAGATTTTGTTTTAAAGCCTGACGGGCCCTGAAAAGGTAATTTTTAACAGTGCCTTCGGGTAGGTTGCTGATTTCGCAAATTTCAGCATAGCTCATCTCTTCCTGGTGATAAAGGGATAACAACGTTTTGTATACCGGTGATAGCTTATCCATTTCGGCATTTAAAATAATAGATAATTCCTTTGCTGAAAATAACCGCTCTACCTCATTATCATCATGGCCGACATTTTTTTGCTGCAGCCGCTCAAGCATTTGCTGTTGCCCGTCATCCTCATTATCCTGCACATCTATCAGCATTACCTTCTTTTTCTCCAGGTAATGCAGGCAGGTATTGTAAGTGATCTGCCCTATCCAGGTTGATAATTTGGATTTGAATTTAAAGCCCGGCAAATTTTTATAAACTTTCAGGTAAACATCCTGAGCAAGGTCTTTTCTATCGGCCGGTACCGGTATCATTTTAAATATCAGTTGAGCCACCAGCCCCTCGGTGTTTTTAATAATATTACCAAAAGCATACCTGTCGCCGCCCAAAGCGCGGGAAACCAGTTGTTGATCTGTATGCTGATATTCGTTTTGGTGGCTCACTTACTGATTAGACCGGGCTATTGCATAAAGGTTGCAATAATTTTTCAGTATCAAGTCGCCGGTCATGCGTTCGTTAATGCACTTTTAACTTTGAATTGTTTTTTGTTCATTTAACAGGGATATTTGAATAGGCAGCGCTTTTCGCTATTTATTCGGTATTCGTATGAATGTGCTTTCTGAATCCATCAGGCGACAGCCCAGCTTGTTTCTTAAAGAATTTGCAAAAATAGGAGTTGTCTTCAAAATTTAACGCGTACGCGATTTCCGTAACCGTCAAATTGAAATTAATCAGCATCCGTTTAGCTTCGAGGGCAATCCTGTTTCGGATTAAATCTCCCGCAGACTTTCCCAGTACTTCATTACAAAGCGCATTTAAATGATTAGGAGTAATGAATAAAAGCTCGGCATACTGCTTTGGCAAGCGCAGGTTCAGGTAATTTTTTTCAATCAACTTTTCAAAATTCCGCAACAACGTCATGTTATAAGAATCTGCCGGGTGTACCTCATTTCTAACATTCATATTTCCAATCTGTAAAAAAAGTTGCAGAATCCAAACCCTGATCGAATCCGTTTTAAAACGGTGTTGTTTTTCCATCTCTATAACCGCATTTTCTAAGATTTCGGTAATTGATGTTCTTTGTTCTTCCAAAATGTCAATCACTGAATCACCTGCAATACCATTAAGGAAATAGAATTGATCCAGGTAGTCGGATTTTAGTAAGAAGGATTGAAAAAACTGAACAGAGAAATTAATCACATAGCCATCCATATTACCCTCAAAGTCCCAGCCGTGCACCTGACCGGGGGCCATAAAATAGGCCCTGTATGGTATTATCTTAAAGTTTTGAAAGTCAATTGAAAAGCTACCGCCACCATGCGTAAATAATATCAGGTGATAAAAATCGTGACGATGCGGAAAATGAAGGTATTTGAGGTTTTTTAAATAGACAGCAAAACGACTGACAATAACGTCCTGCTGCCTATCTAAAGAAAACTCGCAGATATCATATACTTTAAACTCACTTTTCATCCTTAAATATAATGTTAGTGGCTCACTGTTTCTTCATTCAATTCATAAACATATCCTAAACTATGCGCGTCGTTATGCGATACGTTCAAATCTTTTACAAGACCAGTTTTCAAATCTATCACCCATCCATGCACTTCCAGATCCGTTCGCTCTTTCCATGCATTTTGTACAACTGTCGTTCTGCATAAATTATAAACCTGTTCTTCAACGTTTAGTTCTACAAGTCGGTTTACTTTGTCTGTCTGGTTCTCGATGGCATCCAATTCATGGCTGTGTATGCGGTAAACATCTTTAATATGCCTTAGCCAATTGTCTATCAGGCCAAACTGTTTTTTACTTAACGCAGCTGTAACACCACCGCACCCGTAGTGGCCGGCAACAATCACATGCTTAACTTTTAAAGTGTTTACCGCGTAATCCAGAACACTTAACATGTTCATATCCGAATGTACGATTACATTTGCAATATTACGATGTACAAATACTTCGCCTGCCCGCGTACCTGTAACTTCGTTTGCCGGAACGCGGCTGTCTGCACACCCAATCCATAATATCTCGGGACTTTGGCCGGCGGCCAGTTTGTTGAAAAAGTCAGGTTCTTCCTGTATGCGTCTAGTTGCCCAATCGCTATTGGCTTTGAGCAAAGCGTTGTAACTATCTGTTTGTGCTAATTTTAATTCCATGATCTCTCAATTTTATTTTATTGGTTTTTCCTTTTGTTAAGGAGCATAAAGCACTTTGATTCTTCTTTATGCTCCTGATACCTGCTTAGAATTTATTAAATGGTAAAAACTTGCCATCTAAAATTAGCTTCACGCGGGCACCGTTAGGTGATTCAACCTTTTCGATGTCTATCTTAAAATCAATACCGCTCATCGCGCCGTCTCCGAATAGCTCATTAATGGCCGCTTTAATATCCGGGCCATAATTCTGCATCATTTCAACTAATCTGTACAAAGTTGGATCAGTAGGTGTAGCTTGTAATGCACTTCTTAGCGGGATTTCCTGTAACGATGCCACAAGTTCTGGTGTCAGCGATAATATCTCTCCGATTTTTCCGGCGGCTTCCTGATCCAAAGTGGCCTGACCATGCAGGGCGTGTATCGTAAAAATTAAACTACTGCCGGTAGCGTCTGCTAAATCCTGAAATTTTATTTTTTTGTTTTTGATGCTTTGAATAATTAATTCAGCTGCTGTTTTTTTGTCCATCTTCTAATTTTTTTATTAATCAAAAGTACTGACTGTCAGATTATTGACACGGTGATAATTAGTGAGATTGCGGTACATTTTACTGATTCATTTACTTTCCATCACTACAGCCTGTTAAGTTACAGGACTTGCTATCATACAGGAATCGCAGGATTTTTACTTCCCGTAATGGATCGGGTTTGGAGACAAGGGGTAGTATAAATAAACTGAGAGATCTGAAAATACCTTGATTTGGATTATGGCCCGGGATAATGAGTTATCCTTCTTTTTTGTATTCCGAAATATTTTGGCCTGTTATATTTTAAAGAACCGGCTAAAGTGTGCCGCATCCTCAAAACCCAGCTCGTAGGCAATTTCTTTAGCCGACTTGCCTATATAAAAACCAAATCTTTTTGCTTCGTCAATTATACGGTCATGAATAATTTGTAATGGCAGTTTATGATGATAGCGTGCAAACAAATTTGATAATCTCTTGGGTGATCTACTCAGTTCGTTGCCATCGCCCTATAATAAAAAAGGTAATCACTGCATCGCGCTGTGATTACCAAATCCAAAAAGCGGAGACCAAGCCGCCTTTATATAAAAAGTAAACAAGAAAAACTTATCTTTTCAACACCATGTATTGGTACGGTTGCAGGGTAACCCGGGTATTGAAGGTGGTGTTAATTTTAGTTAAGCCGTTAGTCCAGGTGGTGCCTTGCAACGCGGCCGGAACGGTATAATTGATACTGCTATTTTTCGTATTTACCAGTATCAACACATCATCGGCACCTGTTTTTTTCTCAAAGGCGGCAATGTCATTGTCGTTGTAAGCAGTTAACGCGCCGGTTTTAACGGCCTCGTGAGCCTGGCGAAAGGCGATGATCTTTTTATATTCAGCTACCATATCAGGGTTGGCACTATAATCAACTGGTACATTGTTAAAAAAATTAATCGCGTTTGGATATCCTACTTCCTGGCTGCTGTATACCAGCGGTACACCACCCATATAAGCCGCTAAAACAAACGCTGCCAATGCACCCTGCTTGCCTTTATATTCGGTTATGGTGCTGCCGTCAGAAGATGCATTGTCATGGTTGGTAATATACCTTAGCTTAATGCCTGGTGATGGTAGCGAAGCAATTTCTGCCGTATTGGTACTAAATAAAGCCGAAGGAGTTTGAGTTCCGGCAAATACGTTTTTAAGGGTACTATAATAACTAAACGCATAGCTAAGCTGGAAACCGGCTGTTATTTCCGGTCCTTTTGTGCCTTCGGCCAAATAGATCAGCTTATGGGTTTTTATAGTATTTAAGGTATCCAATGCCTGCGCCCAGAAATCGTTAGGCACGTTATCGGCAAAATCGCAGCGGTAACCGTCAATATTGGCATTAAAGATCCAGTATTTCATGGCCTTGATCATGGCCGCGCGCATATTGGCATTGTTGTAGTTTAATGCGGCAACATCGCTGTAATTAGTTCCCGGCGGAATAATGATGTTCCCTCCGGCATCCTGTTGGTACCATGATTTATTTTGAATCCAGGCATTATCCCACGAAGTGTGGTTGGCCACCCAATCCAATATCACCGCCATGCCTAAAGTATGTGCTTTGGCAACATAGGCCCGCAGGTCATCCAGGGTGCCAAAATCGGCATTTACAGCCATATAATCTTTTACCGCGTAGGGCGATCCCGAAGCCTTTAATACACCAACCGGATAGGTTGGCATTAACCAAACTACATTGATGCCAAGCGCTTTGATAGAATCAAGGCGGGCCATCGCGCTGTTAAGCCCTATGGGCGAATAGGTTTTTAAATTCACCTCGTACATCACAATATCCTTGCTGGCAGGAACGCCGCTAAACGGGGTACCGTATTGTGCAGGGTCGCCGCTTACCGGTGGAGGGTTGGTTGTGCCTGTATCTGATGGTGCAGGTGTTTTTTTGCCGCAGCCCAGTAATGAGCCTACAAGCATCATAAGTAGTATTAAACTATTCATTTGGGATTTTTTGTTACACAAATTCATACACACGTTTCCTTTTTATTAATAATTTATTTGAATGTTAGTTGATGCATTGCTGATGGTTATGGTTTTAACCGGGCTATTGTCTGGCGCGTTAACGCTTCCTTGCGGGTCGGTATTGGCGGCTGCACCCAAAAAGGCTACATTGCCATCCTGTAATTTTAAATCGGTGTTGCCGACTTTAACTGATGTTGACTGCTCAAAGCCATGAAGCACCAGCCTGATGTATTTAAAATTGGTTTTAAAACTACCTTCGGCCTTGTCAAAAGTGATGGCTTTTTTATCTGGATCGAAGCTGATGGTACGTTTGTAAAAGTCACCTTTTTGATAACTAAAGCTTTTGCCATCATCTTCGTAATAAACAAAATGGTTTGCCTTGCTGCCTTTGTAAACATGCACGGCAAGGGTATCTGTAGGCAATTCAGCCGTTGACTGGGTTAATGACTGCATGGGTATAATGCTGCCACCCTTAACATAAACCGGCAGCTTGCTCACCGTTAACGGAACAGTTACTTCCTGCCCGCCCTTTTGCTCTGCCCCGGTGTATAAATCATACCAGTTACCTGCGGGGAAATAAACTTTTCCAAATGAGGCAGTACTTTCAAACGGTGCAACCATAAATCCGTTGCCAAACTCATACTGGTTCTGGTAGGCAGCATCCAATACTTTAGGATCAAAAGTATAGTTGATAGCCAATGAACGCATTACCGGCATCCCGTTTTGGGTTGATTCATAAAATGACGAATATAAATACGGCATAAGTTGGTAACGCAAACTGATATAATTACGGGCTATATCCAGTACGTCCTCGCCAAAAGCCCAGGGTTCGGCAGCACGGCTATTAAGCGCGGTATGATTACGGTAATAAGGGATAAAGGCACCCAGTTCAATCCAACGGGTATACAGCGAAGTGGTTGGGTTACCGGTAAAGCCACCAATGTCCATCCCCGTAAAAGATACCCCACTTAAGCCCAAGCTATTCATTAACCTGATACCTAACAGCATGTGATCTTCTTCGGCACGGTTATCGCCCGTCCAAATGGCCGAGTAGCGTTGCAAACCTGCGTAACCGGAGCGACTCAGGATAAAGGGGCGTTCTTTAAAATGTTCCAAAGCACCTTCATAGCTCGCTCGAATCATCTCCAGGCCATACACATTATGCGCTTCCAGGTGGGTGGTTTGCCTGCCATCAAAATCAAATAAAACATTATCGGGCATTTTTTGACCCCAGGTGGATATCTCATTCATGTCGTTCCATATCCCACTCACACCGGATTTAGCAAAGAAGTCGACCTGGTTGCGCCACCATCCACGGCCCTTTTCGCTGGTAAAATCGGTAAAATTACACCAGCCCGGCCATACCTGCCCGGTATAAGGTGTACCATCGGGATATTTGATGTATACATCCTGTTTTAAACCACTTTCATAGGCAGGAGCGCCTTTTTCAACCTTAATGCCTGGGTCAACAATAACGGTTAGCTTAAAATTAAGCTTGTTTAAATCGCTGCTCATCTTTACCGGGTCGGGAAAGCGACTCTTGTTCCAGGTAAATAGCTGGTACCTATCCATGTAATGAATATCTAAGGTAATACCATCGGCAGGGATGCGTTTCTCGCGCAGCGTTTGCGCTATACGCATTACCTCGGCGGTGGGGTAATAACTGTAGCGGTTTTGCTGATAACCTAACGACCATTTTGGTGGCAAAGGCATGCGCCCGGTTAACCAGGTATAAGAAGCAATGATATCTGCCATTTTTTTATGGTAGATAAAATAATAGTTCATTTGCCCGCCATGCGCGCCAAATGATGAAAAACGGTTGTTGCTGGCACCAAAGTTAAAATCGCTTTGATAACTGTTATCCATGAAAATACCATAGTTTAAACCGTGGTGAATACCCGCGTAAAACGGAATGGTGGAGTAAAGTGGGTCGGCATCCGTTCTGTAACCATACACGTCCGAGTTCCAGTTGGTATAGGCATTGCCCTTACGGTCAAGGTTACCGGTTTTTTCGCCAAGACCTACAAAGTGCTCATCATCCTGCATTTTTTTGTAGGTTGTTACCGATTGATTAACCCATGAAGTGGTCAAGCCCTGCTCGTCCTGGTTGATCACTTTGCCATCGATTGTGTAAAAGGCGATGCTGAAAGGCTTTTTTTGAATTACAGTTTTAAGCGAATCGGTAGTGATATTTATTTCGCCTTCTGTTTGGGTTATCTGCGCATTTACGGGCATCATTTTACCAACAACAGCGTAAGAAAAATCACCGCCAAGCGGGCTTTTATCTAATTGTACGCGAACAATGGATGGGCTGTAAACTGTTATTTTACCATAAGCGTTGGTAGTTTTAAAAGTAACATCCTGTTTTCCAATAGTAGCAGTTTCAAAATTACCGGGCATTACCACAGGCGATTGTGCCTTAACACGCGGCAAGTTTAAAACACATGCAAGCAAAAATGTGATCTTAATGAATTTCATGAATTAATCTGGGTAATGAGTTTGTTATTGCTGTAAAATAATTGCAGGTAAAAAACAGGAGTGCCAACCATGTATGGCACCCTGTAATCAACTAAGCACCTATGTAATTCTCAATAACATAGTCAAATTATTAAAAATAGATATTCATAAGGCGGCGCTTTCGTGCCGCCTTATTTAATTAGTTTTTCTTTAACTTAAAATTGTAGTTGTTAGGATCATGCAGATCTAACGTAATGGTGTAATTACCATTTGACGGCACTGTTAAGTTATTTAATGATCCATTGTAGGGTAACGCAGGATTATCAGCATATTGAAGTTTGCCATCTGCGGTTACACCAAAATCAATTGCCCACTGGTTATTAGCCCTGAATTTGAATGAACCACTGGCAAGCATATCTGCTGTTACTGTCCAAACTTTTTTGGTGGCATCGTAGGTCATTTGGGTATCCTTATCCCAGCTGCCTGGTGTAGCATCGCCAATAATGCCCCAGGTAACCAGGGTATATGACCACTTTAGGGCAGATGGGTTGGCAACCAGTTCATAAACACCCGGGCCTGGCAATACCAAATCGCCCTTGGTTCCGTCGGTGCTTAGTAAACCTGTACCGCCATCGCCATAGTTAATGTGGTCCCAGTCTGGTGCGCTGGTAAACTTAAAGTGATAGCTGCCACCGGCGGGTTCATAAATGTAACCTTCATAAATGTTGGCTACCGATGCCGCAACCGTGCCCGCTGTACCCGGCGACCAGCCCTGATAATCGCCAGGCAGGTATAATACCGGGTAATTATTGCTTGGCGGCAGGATTATTTTGTAAGGACTTACGGTAAGCGTTATAGCTTTGGTGTAAGCGTTCCGGTCCTGGTAAGCCTGTATCCTGAAAACCATTTTACCTACTTCATTTGGGGTAACACCCAGGGCAAGCGCCAATGTGTTTAACTCGCTGCCTTTATAGGTTTTGGTTAATACATCATTACCAATTAATACCGATGTGGCATTTTGCCAGGCGTTAGCACCCACGGTGTCGGTTGGCAAATCAGCCTGCAGTGTATAGGTTACGTGCGATTTGTAAGGATACACCACCGCCGGCCAGGTAAATGTGATCACCGATTGATCATCTGTAGCCGGTGTAAGCGTAGCCGTTGTGGTTGACGCGGTTACAGTACCCGTAAAAGCAACAGGCTTTAGCGTGGTAAGCTCGGCCTGCTTATGGCAGGCAACGGCCATAAAGGCCATTGCTACTAATGTTAAATTGATTATTTTTTTCATAACTCAATAATTAATAACCTGTGTTTTGTTTCAAACTGGTGTTTGCGTTAAGCGCGGCGGTTGGAATAGGGAATAATTTCCTATAGGCAGGTGTTGTTTGTACAAAACCATGTGCCAGCAAAAACTTATCAAACCTGATCATATCCTGCCTGCGGTGGCCTTCCATATTCAATTCAAATCCTCTTTCATCGTAAATATTATCGAGAGTGAGCGAGCCAATATCGCTAAGGCCGGCTCTTTCCCTAACCTGGTTAAGGAAGGGGGCTGCTGCTGCTGCGTTTCCTAACCGAAGGTTACACTCGGCTTGCATCAGCAATACATCCGCATACCTGTACACTGGAAAATCATTTGATTCGCCGCTACCGTCTGATGGTTTTACCGGGAAGAATTTAACATCCCTGATACCTTCATTAGGCCCTGCGCCCGGATCAATTAATGATGATACCTCTTTGGTATAAGTAGTACCGCCGGCCTGTGCGCCAACCAGGAATTGTTTCTTCCTTATATCGGCATTATCAAACTTATCGTAATACTCTGACGGGATGATGGTACCATTCCAGCCGGCAAAACCAATCAGCGCTGTACCATTCGGACTATTTAAACTCCTGATGGCGTAGATATTACCGCTGATCACATTTTGCGTAATAAACAAAGCGAAAATGGTTTCATCGTTAGGGCATACATCGCCAAAAAGGTCATAGTAAGTATTGCCCAGCGCGCTGCCTGTACTTGCGCTTGCCGGGTGTAAGGTAAAACCGCCGGATGCTACTTTATTACAAGCTGCAAGCGCATCTGCCCAATGGGCGGTACCGGTATACACTTCGGCATTTAAGTAAACTTTGGCCAATACCATGTATCCGGCCCATTTATTAAACCGGCCGTAGTAAGCGCCACCTCTTGTTTCAGATAAAAGGTCTACATTGGCTTTAAGCTCACTTACTATAAAGTTGTAAATGGTGGCTCTTTTTTCCTGCGGAATCTTGGAGATATCGGTGTTGTTATCTGTGTAAAAAGGCACATCACCAAAATCATCTATCAGCAGATAATAAAGCCAGGCGCGGGTAACTTTAGCCTCAGCTATTTTTGCTGGATCTGCTTTGGCCGCGGTAAGCTCGGATATTGCTAAGTTGGCGGTGTAAATGGTGGAGTAAGCCCAGTTCCAGGTATTGTTAATGATACCAAGACTTGGCAATGCGGTGCGGGTATATAACTGTGCAAAATCAAGCTGCCAGTCGCCTGTATTACGGTGAGGTATTACCTGCTCATCAGATGAGAAGCAGTTAAGATCATACCAGCAGTTATCCCTGCCGGCATAGTTAGAACCCCATGAGCCGGTAACTTTTGCATATACGCTTGCCAACGCCACATCTGCACCAGCCGGTGTTGAGTAAAATTGGTTAGCAGCATATTTGTCATATACGTTTTCATTAACCTTGGTGCAGCTTTGAGCAGCAAGGCCAATAATAAAAATACTGAATAATATTTTTTTCATGATCTGATTATTTTAAAACAACGTTTAAGCCTATTGAAAAGGTCCTGGTACGGGGGTAAGTTCCGTAGTCGGCACCTGATGAGCTTCCGCCGCTTGTATCCAACTCCGGGTCAATACCTTTGTATTTGGTAATGATGGCCAGATTTTGGCCGGTTAAGGATAAACGCAGCGCGCTGATGTATTTAACTTTGGTGAGGTTAAACCTGTATCCTAAAGAGAGGTTTTCCCATCTTAAGTATGATCCGCTCTCCAACCAAAGGTCAGATCCGTATTGGGATGATTGGATGCCCAGTGGCACGGCGCTTGAAAGCACATTTGATTTCCCCAGGTTTTCTAATAAACTTAGCTCCTGGCGCAGGCCATTGTAAATTTTATTACCGCCAGATCCGCGCCAAACCATCGATGCATCAAAGTTTTTGTAGGTAAAGCTTGGGGTAAAGGCATAAGTGTATTTTGGTAATGCCTGGCCTTCTTCAATCCTGTCTTTACTTTGCGATCCCTGGTCAATAGTGCCGTTTTTATCCTGGTCAACAACGGTTTCGGCACTGTTCGCATCTTTGCCCAGGTGTTTTAAAATAAGGAAGGTACCTACCGGTTTGCCTACAACAAGGTACGCGTTACCGCCGCCGCCCCATCCAACATAATTGGTTGGTATATCATAGCCTTCAATTTTGCCGCCAAGTTTGGTAACCTTGCTTTGCATTAGTGAGCCATTAGCTGCAAGTGTTAAAGTGGTGTTTTGATTTTTAATAACCATGTAGCTTAAAGAAAGCTCCAGACCGCGCGAGCGTAAAGTACCCACGTTGGCCAGTATATTGGTGGTTAAAAACGGCCCCTCAAGTGGAACGGTGTAGTTAAACAGCAGGTTTTCTGTATTGGCGTTGTACACATCAACAGTACCGTTAAAACGGGTGTCATGTGATGAAAAATCTAAACCAATATCTGTTTGCTTGCGTGTTTCCCACCTTAAGTTTGGATTTGAATTTTGGGTAGCCGCGTAATTTGGTATGGTTGAACCTCCAAAGAATACAGAGCCAGCCTGGCCAACCAAAGCGATAGAGTTTTGAGGCCCTATTCCCTGCTGGTTACCGGTAACACCGTAGCCTACACGTAATTTTAAGCTACTTAAAACGTTTTGATCCTTCATGAAACCTTCCTGGTCAATTCGCCATGCTATTGCTGCAGATGGGAAATTTGCCCATTTGTTGTTAGCCCCAAATACAGTTGAACCATCGCGCCTGAAACTGGCGGTTAACAGGTATTTATTATCGTAGGAGTAGTGGATCTGGCCGATGTAGGATACCAGCCTCCTGTCGTTTTTATAGGATGAAATATCGCCCTGCAAAACTTTTGAAATATCACCCAGTTGTAAAGCATTGTAGCTGGCCAGGTCATTGATAAAGCCCCTGCCCTGCGCAAAGCTGCCATTATAGGTTTGTGCCTGCCACTCATAAATAGCCAACGCGTCGAAATGACTTAAACCAAATTCATGTTTGTAGCTTAAGCTGATATCCATGAGTTTCTCATCAACGTGACTATTGCTGATATTGCCGATACCTTTGTTATCAATTGCCGTTGCAATTGTTGATGCCGCCGGCGCGTAATAGCCGGTGTTGGTATCAGATTTACGCCAGCTGCCAAACCATCCCGCCGATAAACCTTTGTAAATATCCAGGTCGGCCCTTAAGCTGCCAAACAGGTTATTAGTGTTCACATTGTTTTTAACAGTTTGTGAAACGGCATAAGGATTAATGTATTGAAATACGTTGGGGTCGGCATAGTATGATCCATTGGTATTAAATACCGGGTCCGTTGGCCTTGATACATAGGTATTGCTGATGAGGTTTGAATTGAATGCCGCACGACCAATACCTATTGGACTATAAACAGCGTCATTAATGCCGCTGTTTACATTCATGGTAAGGGTAAGCTTATCATCCAAAGCCTTTTGGGTTGCCGTTATCCTGCCTATATATTTTTTATAGTTTGAGTTGATAACAATACCTGTTTGGTTAATAGCACTTACCGAGGCACGGTAACTAAAACCATTGGCGCCACCGCCAAAAGCCAGGGAATGGTTTTGTGTAACCCCGTTCCTGGTAAGTAAGTTAAACCAATCGGTGTTTGAGCCATGATTGGCCGATACGTCAACACCCTGCTTTTCGGCTTGTGCAGTCCACTCGGCGGCATTTAATTCAGAGAGTTTTTTGGCGATCACATCCAGCGAGGTGTTATCCGTGTACTCTACACTACTTTTGCCTGAGCTGCCTTTTTTGGTGGTAATAACTATTACACCGGGCGCACCACGTGACCCGTAAATGGCTGTTGCCGATGCATCTTTCAATATATCCACTGCAGCAATTTCACTTGGCGGCACCTGGTTTAGCAGGTCCATATTGCCCTGTATACCATCAACTACCACCAGTGGGTCGTTACCGCCCTGTAATGACGTTATGCCACGGATACGCACGGTTGGTGCAACACCAGGCTCGCTGCCTATCTGCGTAACGCTTACACCTGCAGCTTTTCCCGTAAGTTGCTGTAAAGGATTGGTTACAGATCCCGGATTAAGATCTTTACTGCCGATGTTTGATACAGAACCTGTAAGATCGGATTTCCTGACCGTTCCGTAGCCCACTACAACCACCTCTGTTAATGATTTCGAATTAGGAATTAACTTAATAACAGGGTTTTCATTGGCCTTCATCACGCGTTCCAGCAGGTCGTATCCCACAAATGAGATCTGAACGGTTACTGTGACCTGGCTGCCCGACATGGTAAAGGCACCGTTTATATCGGTAACGGTAGCCTGATCTGTTCCTTTCACATGAACAGTAGCGCCTGGTAACGGCTGATTAAGCTCATCAACCACCTTGCCTTTGAAAGTGCTTTTTTGAGCAAATACAGCTATTGCAGAAATTAAAAGCAACACGGTCAGGCCGTACTTAAATAAGTAAACTTTTTTCATTTAATTATTGGTTTTAAATTGGTTTGTTAGCACTTGCCTTGGTTGGCAAATCAGGATCAAATAAAAGGAGGCAATTTTGGCAAAACAATAGCCTGGTACTTCAATATAGAAAATACAAAAGAAATACTCTTTATATATAATTGATTATCAGACATTTAATTACAAACCAATATAGAGCCAATATAGATTTAAAAAGAGCCGATATTGGGCTAAAACAAGTCACGGGCGCACTTTACCAACTTTGTGATCATATGTAAATATGCCTTGGGCGCTGAAGTATGGAAAATGTTGTATAATATAAAATAGGCGCCGGAGCAATCGGCTCTGTATGCAGGCAAATACCTACCAACCAATCCACACTTTGCCGGTTGGGTATCTCATTCCAGCTTCGCTGTAAAGAAGGATTGAAAAGTTTTTAGTTTTGATTAGCTATAGTTGAAACATCTCTTTTCAACTAAGTTAAAGAGTGGATAAGCGAAGCGTAGACCGGGCGAGCCTTTATCTTGGTTAGTCTGCGTTATTTCCTACCCAAATTACACCGCCTCTATCGCCATAATATGATCTTCAAATTCATCATTGGCGATGAACGATTTGTTTTTGATGCGATTTTTGTAGGAGTATATGGTATTCACCGAGTAGCCCAGCAGCTTGGCTATTCTGTCGGTATCGTGGATGCCCATCCTGATGAGGGCAAAAATACGGTGCTCGGTACTGAGCAACTGTCCCTCGGCCACTGCAATTTTTTCGCCTGTATGAAACAGGACATCAAACCGGCTAATAAAATCAGGAAAAAGTGAAATGAAAACTTTATCGAAGGTATGGAACAATTGGTGTCGCTCGTTTTCCAGGTTCAGGCTTTTAATGGCAGCCTGCGCGTCTTCATAACGTTTGCTGCTTAGCTTTTTATCCAGCGATTTCTGGAAGCTTTCCAGTTTATCAATATAAATGGAGTTGATGTTGAAGTAATAGCCTATGTATTCGTTCTTGATTTTGTTGGCGGTACTTAAATTACGGTTTAGAGCCTCCAGCGCTACATTGCTTTCCTGTAAGGATACATTGGCTTCTTTGATCAGATCATCGGCAATGCGTAATTTTTTGAGCTGACGAAAAATGATCACCGCAAATACCACCACAAAAAGCACCAGTACGGTAATAATGGACGAGTATATAAACAACGACCGTTTTTGCTGCTCTACCGTACTAATGCGCTGCGCCTCAATAATGGGCAAAATACTACTAATGGCTACCTGCCTGTGCCTGGCCCCGTAAAAGGTTGCATCGTCCATGGCCTGCTTAATGTAGATGAAAGCATTGTTGAGATCGCCTTTTTTGTACAGAAAATCAGCGAGTTTATATATGGCTACGGTTTCTTTAGTAGCCGATTGAATATCGGCAATAGCTGCCTGGATGAGTAATTGGGTTGATTGATCCTGCTTGCCCTGCACCTCGCAGATATAGCTGAGCGAGCACGCGCTGACAGCAAATTGGTTAGGTGTTAAATTTTTAAGCTGCAATAAGGCGTTGTAGTACTTTACGCCAGCATCATTGTTGGATGTTCGCAGCGCCTGCAATCCTTTTAAAGCCAAATAATTGTAAGTGTCTGGAACAGCGTATGAAAGCGCCGAATCAATACAGGCGATTCCTTTTGGATTGTAGGTTGCAGAGTAATCAACGTTCCGGTCAAAATCCGACAGATCGAAATAACTTCGGGCCATAAGAAAATAGTATTCCACCTTATCATTTGCAGAAAGGTATTGCAGGTTGATATTGTTAAGCGTTTCCAGAGTTTCTTTAAACATGCCCGATGAAATGAGCGTAAAACCCAGTTCCATTTTAGCAGAGGCCATTCGGCCCGGATCGTTAAGCAGAGCGGCGGTTGCCTGGAGTTTTTTAGCGTAGTTATAGGCCGAATCGTAGCTGAAGTTTTTGTACTCGTTATACAACTGCTGGTAAATATTATACTTTTTATTGATGTTGCCGGCCTGACCTACCTGTTTTTTAAGTTCATCAATGCGGTCCGTTTTTTGCTTTACATACCGGTCTTTATCAGCCAGTACGGTATTGAGTTTATTTAACAACGAATCGGTAGCCGCCGTTTGCGCATACCCATCCAGGTTTATCAACAGTAGCCATGAAAATAAAAGATATAACCTGAGCCTCATTTAATTTTAAGGGAATAATTGGACACGTAGCTCCAAAGATATATAAACATATCAAAATATGGTGTAAACCAACCAAGGTTAAAACTCGCCCGCCGGTTCCAGTTTATCGGAGCGGGGCCCTTCCCTTCACCCCTATTTCGTCGGGCCTGAAAGAAGGGTTAAGAGGGGGAATTACAACCATTGATGATGTGTTGCTGAAAGCAACCTGACATTAATTGAGGTAGTTATACGAGACTATAGAAGCCAAAAGAAAAAGAATATAACCCCGGCTATAGCGCATGTTGAGGCTAAAGGAGCCGTCGTCTTTCAAATCCACGAGGTGTTTGAAAATTACATCGGTATACAATGGTTCGCCACATGGCGCCAGGCCCATCACTTTATATTCACCACAATTGACTTTGAAGTCAAGATAGTAGGCAAAGGCAGAATATAGCAAGCCTATAGAATGCGGAAAATTAATCTCCTTTACCTGTTCGATCCGGTTGTTGGTGCCGATAGCTACCGAAGTGCCAGAGGCAGGCTAAAATAAAATGTGGAACCTTTGCCGGGCTCGCTTTCCGCCCAGATCTTGCCCTGATGCCGTTCGATGATTTCCGCGCTCAAGTATAAACCTATTCCAAAACCTGAAATATTGTTATTGTTATTAACCCTGTAATAACGTTCAAAAAGCCGGGGCATGTCCAGTTTATCAATGCCCATACCTTCATCACTTACGCTTACCCGGAAAAAACCATCCACCTGTACACCGGCAATCTGAATAGAGGTACCATTCCTGGAATATTTAACAGCATTACTGATAAAGTTATTGATCACCTGCCCTATTTTATCACGGTCGGCATTAACCATCGTTGATTCCACCGGGTAAAATATAAATTCATGACCTATATAAAGAGGCTTCGTTTCTTCGGCCATTTCTTTAATTAAATCCGCCATATCAAACTGTTGCTTTTCGATATAGATCTTGCCTGATTCTAGCCTGGATACATTTAAAAAGCCATTGATCATGGTCGTCATTCGCTTAACCTGTTTTAAAGACTGTTCCAGTGCGCCGTTGGCAAGACTATCTTCTGCCTTCTTGGCCTTGAGCTGTAGCATCTGAAGATAACCGTTAAGTGAAGTAAGCGGTGTTTTTAACTCGTGGCTAACCATCCCAATGAAATCACTTTTGCGCTGATCTTCTTCTTTAATACGCTGGATATCTATAGTTGAGCCAACCCACATTGTAATCTCGCCATTTTCGTTCAATATCGGTGAAGCGATATTCAGGTGCCAGCGGTAATTGCCGTTCATATCTTTGAAGCGCATTTCACTTTCCAACGCCACACCTTTAGCGGCGGCCTCACCCAGCTGTGCCTGAAAACCTGGTATCTCGTCGGGGTGCATCATTGCTTGATACCCAAAATCGCGCAGATTCTCGAAACTCATACCGGCATAGTCAAGCCATTGTTTATTAAAAAATGTAACTTCTCCACTGGGAAGCGCATTGCTGATCTTGGCGGGCACCAAGTCGGCCAGATAACGAAAATGTTTTTCGCTTGCTTCAATCTTTTGCGCCGCCAGCTGTTGTTCTGTAATATCCATGACCACTCCCGTAAACGCGGAAAAGGTTCCGGACAGATCAACTTTAAGGTTACCGACGGCGCGAAGCCATCGCAGCCGATTGTCATGTAGACCTACCACGGGGTAGGTAACATCATAGTCGCCATTATTATAGATTGCATTCTCCAATTTTGAGGCGACAACACTGCGGTATTCATCGGTGATTTGCGCCAAGGCCTGTTCTATAGTAAGGTTTTCATCCGGATAATAACCAAACAGTTCTTTAAGCCGGGCATCGGTGACGAACTGCCGCGTTTCGGAATGGATAAACCAGGTGCCGAAATTCGCTGCGTCGAGCGCTAAGCGCAGCGCCACCTGGCTTTCTTCGAACTTTTGCCTGGCTTCCTGTAACTGCTCGTTCACCAGCGCCAATTCATTGTTAGTGGCAGTTAGCTCTTCGTTGGAAGCTGCTTGTTCTTCATTAACCGCTACTATTTCTTCGTTAATGGCTTGTAACTCTTCGGAGGCCTGTCCAAGCATTTCTTCTGATCGCTTACGTTCCGTAACATCCCGCGTTGTCCCGGCTACGGCTTCTACCTCGCCCTGCGCATTAAGTACCGGGGTTAATATATAATCGTAAACACGGCGGCCAAGTACCGCGTGAGGGAAGGACACCTCACCACGAACAGATTTTTTGGTAGCACGGACCTGGTCTATTTCCCGTTCGTGCATTTGGGCATGCCAGGGCTCATAACCATTTTCCAGCAGGCTTTTACCAATTGAGTTTTCCCAGGATTTACCCCACATATCTAATAAAGCACTATTCGCATAAGTAAAGCGGTAATCCAAACCGAATACATACATAAGGTCAGGTGTATTGGAAGTAATAGTCTCAAAGGTCCTTCTTTGTTGTTCAGACCGCTCCCGTGTTACCGCTAATGCGTCTTCCGCCTTTTTGCGCTCCGTGATGTCGCTGGCCACACCAAACCATTCGATGATCTCGCCTTTTTTGTCAAGGATGGGTACGGCACGCGAAAAAGTCCAACCTGGTGTGCCGTCTGCCCTAATAACCCGATGTTCCAGTTCGAATATTTTTTTGCCTGCTATTGAAGCGTTAATGGCAGCGTTGACCATGCCCAAATCGTCCGGGTAGATATTCCGGGATTTCCAATCCCTTACCGGCTCATGGGCGTCTTTTAGAAAGCCTCGACCATCCAACTCATGCATCACGGCCCAATCCGGGCTCAGGGTGTAAATGACGTCGGAAGTTGCGGTAACCAATGCCCGCAGGCGCTCTTCACTAGCGGCAACGGCCTGTTCTCTTTGTTTATTTTTATCTGATGGTTCGGGCATAATCTAGTTCAAAATGAAAAATAAATTTAAGAACCGAAAAAAACAACAATTTGTTTTGAGCGGCCAGAAATGGAACTGACGTTAAATTATAGCAAAAAATTAAATTTATTTAGAAATCAGACTTGTGATTAATATAAAATTATACAAGATTAATGGAGGAGTAACTAAAACTGCACTTTAAATAGGGCTATTGTACGCTAAATCATGTGTTCCGGAAACAATAATCACCGGGATGTATTGCTTTTTATTATTTTTATTTAACTACCTGAAAATAAATAATATATACATATCTACCAGTTTAACATCCATAAGAATGAGATGAGGTTTAAAATTATTTATGAATAGTATTTCTTTATCCGTAGATATAAATAGTCTAATACGATGCCGGCTATTAGCAGCCTTGTTACCTGATGGTGACTGTTAAGGATTTATTAAAGCATATATTTGTTTTGTTTACACCAACGATGGCTATAAAAACATTACCTCTTCCCGAGAATGAAACTGAAAGGTTAATTGCTTTACAATCCTATCACATCATGGATAGTGGTGAAGAAAAAGATTTTGATGCCATTGCTTCCATAGCGTCAGCGATTTGCCACACACCTATTTCCCTTATTACCTTTATTGATGATAAACGGCAGTGGTTTAAATCGCATATCGGTACTGACCTTTCAGAAAATTTCAGAGATTTATCTTTTTGTACCTACACCATCGCCTCCCAGGAAGATATACTGATTGTTCCCGACGCCTCGTTTGATGAGCGTTTTGCTACCAATCCTGTAGTATCTGAAGCCAAAGTTACCTTCTACGCAGGCGTTCCTTTAATAAATGAGGATGGATTTGCGTTAGGCACCCTTTGTGTGCTGGATCAAGAAACGCATGATTTCAGTGAGGCGCAAATTGATGCGTTAAAAGCGCTGGCTAAACAGGTTGTAGATAAAATTGAGCTGCGCAGAAAAGTTACGACGCTTGAAAAAATGAACCAGGAATTAATGAATGCAAACGTGTTGATACAAAAGTTTGCTTCAATGGCTGCCCACGACATTAAAAATCCGTTGAGCAGTATCAAACTGACTTCACAAGCTTTACGAGGGCGCCAGGAAATAATACAAAATGATGGTTGCCTGCGATTAGTGAATATGAATATCTCGGCTACAGATAACCTGCTTACTTTGGTTGATGAGATGATGGCCTATTCTAAAAACCCGGCTTTACTATTGAAAAAAAAGCGGGAGTTTGAGTTAAAAGCTTTGGTGAACAGGTTGTTAAGCCTGTTGGTTGTTCCGGATAATGTACAGATCGATTTGCCTATAGCTACGCATAAGGTATACTTTTCTATTATTGCCTTTGAGCAAATACTGATCAACTTATTAAGTAATGCTATTCGCTATAATGACAAAAATAAATGTGTGATCAAAGTCCGATTCGCTGAAACTGATGAATTTTACCAGTTGGAAGTAGAAGACAATGGATCGGGTATTCCCGAAGAATATTTGGAAAAAATATTTACCAATAATTTCACATTAAAAACTAAGGATCGTTTTAACAATTCTGGTTCAGGTATTGGATTATCAACCGTTAAAGACCTGCTTTATCTTTTAAATAGTACAATTACCGTTAGTTCTACTTACCGCGAAGGCTCAACGTTTACCGTTCGCTTAAAAAAATAGTACCATCGTCTCAAATTTAAATCCATAATTACAGCATCCCGATAAAACCTGTTAACAAAAACCTTTATATATGTTTTCCTGATTGTCCACTGTACGTTTTCCCTTTCTGAAGCAGCGGGTATCATTTTGGCTTGCAGCACAAAGGCCTACCTGTTTGCTTTCTTGCAGGCTGTACCATCCGCCATCGCTTTTTTCAGCATCTACCAGGTATAGCGACCTCCTGTCAAAGAAATTGTAACACTAATTGCTCCCATTCCGCTTTCAAAGACAGGTCTGGGCGAATTTTCCCTGCTCTGCGATACCAGTAATCGGCGTTCCCTATGTCACCTTCTTTACGGTGCAGGTAAGCATGAACCCACGCCGATGCCGGATCATTCAACTGATCAACCAGTTCATGCGCTTTACGCCAATCACCTTTACCATCATACCAGAGACTTTTCAACTGCGCAGACAACTCACCAATAGGCTGTTCTAAATTTAATGAAGCCTTAAATTCCGTTAAAGTTTTACCTGTTTCTTCCATTTGATTAAAGATAAGTAGTAAAACAGTACGCAGGTATTAAGCTATAAAATATTTTTATCCTATCCCGGTGTTCGTGAAATTTGCGGTTTGATGTCGCCCATGCTCAATTTCTTTAATTCGATCAGCGTTTTAGCATTCGTTGCGCCCGCTGCAGGTTATCAATAGCCTGCAGTATTTTATCTTTTAACTTAGGGTTATAATTGGGATGCTGTTTCAGAAAATCGCCGACAATCTGATAAGCCTCCTTAGTTTGATAGTTACCAAAGACCGCGCCCAGCCACGATTGCGGAAAAAACACGTCGCCAGTTCGCTGAATTTCTTCAACCAGTTCCAGGCTTTTGCGGAGGTATTTTATAGATGTTTTTTGCCTTAACGGGTGATTTAAATAACTCAGCGCGGCTGTTACCCAGGCTTCTTTTGCCCTGTTTTTACGATCCGCAAGGCTGTTAAAAAAACCGTCGCGCTCCTGCTCACTCAGGGACAGGGCGGACATCAGGAAAGTAAGCCTGTTTTTGCGTTCAGCGTTACTTACCCTGGCTTGCTGCTGTTTCAATACCGAAGTAACTGTATCGCTTTTCAGGGCAATGGAAAGCGCCATAGCGGTATAATCATCTTCGGCCAGTTTAATGCCGGCCGGAGGCTTTTGGGTTAACCATATCTGGTAGATTCGGCTTTTAGCTTCAGAACTTAAATAAACGTTTTGGTAAGCGCCAAACAGTATCTTTTTATTGTTTGGCGCTTTCTGTTGCTCCATAGAGGTCCATAAAGCTTGTTCAACAGCCATGCTTAAAGCAGTCCGCTTTTCGGGCAAAGTAAACGTCCAGTAAACGCTGGTAACATAGCCGGTAAGCAGGCGCAGGTTCATCTCATTTTTTTCGATGCCGATGCCGTGCAGGTAAAGTTTTAATAATTCAACCGGTTTAAAAACACGACCGGCCAGCATATTCTCATACGCGTTAATATAAGCCGATGCCCGCTGCAAGGGGCTTTCCAAATTAAAACAGCTACTGGTCATGGCCCTGTCTGTTGGGAACAGACCATAGCCCACCCCATCGGAATTAAATAAGATGAACGAGGGCTTTGCCAAACCTGCAGCGGCGTTCAGTACAATTTGCCGCGCATTCATGTTTACCGGGATGGTTTTGCTATGATCAGGATAAACCAGGGTGATATTAAAAACCTGTGGCCATATGCGTTGCGCCCCTACTTCAGGATGTTGGCTGATGATTAAACTCCTGATTTTATTGCCGCCATAATTCACTTTAAAATCAAACACCGGCCGGCCTGGCTGGTTTACCCAAACGTTGTTCCAGGTATACAGGTTAGTAGTGCTGTATTTGCTCAGGATGGCTATCAGTTCAGGCCAGGTAGCATTACCGTAGGCGTATTTTTTCAGGTATTCGCGTATACCTTTCTGGAAATTATCTTTACCCATCAGGCTTTCCAACTGGCGCATCATAATGGGTGCTTTATGATAGATAATATTGCCGTACAGCGAACCCGCGTCCTGTAAATTATCCAGTTGCTGCCGTATTGGATTAGCCCCCGGGGTCCGGTCAACCCCATAGGCTGCCGGATAATGATCCTGCAAAAATTTTAGATTAAACGTTTCGGTCCCCATAAGTTTTTCGGTCACCTTATCGGCCATAAAGTTGGCAAACACTTCCTTCATCCAAACATCGTTGAACCATTCCATGGTCACCAGATCGCCAAACCACATATGCGCTGTTTCGTGCGAGATCAAATTAGACCGCGCGATGAGTTGATCTTTGGTAGCGCCTTCATCTAAAAACAAGCTGGATGCCTTATATTGTACCTCGCCTGGATGTTCCATTCCGCCAAACTGAAAATCGGGTATGGCCACAAACCCTATCTTTTGAAATGGATAAGGTATCCCCGTCCAGTTTTCCAAAAAGCTAATGGCATCCTGATGAGCTGTGAATATGGAATCAGAATTTAATTTAATTTTGGCGGAATCAGTTTCACGATGCAGGAATTCGGCTTCACGGTTTCCTATCATCTGCCTGACGTCAGCGTATTTTCCGGCAGTGAACGAGAACAGATAGGTGGGCAACTTATCCGTAGTGCTAAAAAAATACTTTACCTGGTTATCATGTTCTTCGGGTGCCGGCTCGGTTTGCTTTATGCCATTTGCCAGCACCTGCCAATCTTTAGGCACACTAAGTGTCAGTAAGAACTGAGCCTTTAAGCTGGGCTGATCGAAGCAAGGGAATATGGTACGGGCACGGTCGGGAACGGAAAGACTATATAAATAATCGTCGTTCCGATTCAGCGAGGCATCACCTGCACTAAACGTAATCATAATCATGTTTTCCCCAATACGCAGGTATTTTTTATCAATAATGATATGCTCCTTTTCCAAGATAATCGGAATGGTGGTATGATCTATCAACTGAATCAGTTTAACATTGCCCGCATCCTGCTTAAAGTCAATTTGCAGCGGTTGATCTACGGATTTCAGTATAAATTGGATCCCGATGTCGCCGGTAACCCGCTCATTTCGTGCAGCCGGTACTTTTATGCTGATACGATAAAGGATATCGCTTATTACCGAATGCCTGTACTGCGCCAATTGGTAGGAAACCCCGGCCTCCACAGGCACAGGTTTAACTTTTTGCTGGGCCATTGCAACGGCATTTATAATCAACAGGAATAATATCAGTTTAGTTAATCTCATATATTTATTAATGTCCTAACATTTGTGTAATGGCACCTATGCTCATCCAGGTCATGGTGCCAACAACCAGCACGCCTAAAATAGTAAGCCATAAAGGTTGTTTGTATGATGCTATGATCTTTGACCGGTAAGCGGCAATTAGCATCACGCCCAAAGCAATGGGCAATATAAAGCCATTAATTGCTCCAACTATGAGTAGTATTTTCACAGGTTTGCCTATCGCCAGAAAAATACAGCAGGATACGATAATGAAGGCAATAATAATTTTGCGGTTCCATTTTAAAATCAATGGGCTAAAACTTCTGATAAACGAAACTGAAGTATAAGCCGAGCCCACGACGGAAGATATCCCCGCAGCCCAGATGATCACCCCGAAAAGTTTATAACCAACCTGGCCAGCGGCGAGTTGAAATATAGAGGCCGCCGGATTAGCCGGATCAAGCTTGCCTCCGGCAGTAATTACACCCAAAGCAGCGATAAACAACAACAGCCGCATGAGCGACGCTAACCCGATAGCGCTTAAGGCACCCCGATTAACTGCAGGCAGGTTTTGCTGACCGGATATCCCTGCATCCAGCAGGCGGTGTGCCCCGGCAAAAGTAATGTAGCCGCCCACAGTGCCGCCAACAATGGTGAGCACCGCAGTAAAGCTAAATTGGGAAGGATTTACCGCTCGGGCTGCTGCTTCAGCCAATGGTGGGTTACTGATATAGGCAACATATAGCGCCAATGCAATTTTCAGGCAGCCCATGCACTTGGCAAACAAGTCCATGGCCTTGCCTGATTCTTTATAGATAAATATGCCAATGGCCACAATAGCGCTCATCACGGCACCCTGCCCAACGCTTACACCAAACAAAACATTAAGGCCCAACCCGGCCCCGGCAATATTACCGATATTGAACGCCATACCACCCAAAAACACAAGGAACGAAATAAAATACCCCAGACCAGGCAAAAGCTGATTAGCAATATCCTGCGCAGGCTTATCAGCTACCGTAATAATACGCCAGATATTTAACTGGGCAATAGCATCCAGCACCACCGAAAGCAATATCACAAAACCAAAGCTGGCACCTAACTGCGCGGTAAATACAGCGGTTTGTGTTAAAAAACCAGGACCTATAGCTGAAGATGCCATCAGGAAAGCGGCACCTATTAAAACGCTCCAATTGTGCTGCTTTTTCATTTATTGCACCGGGGCTTTAATGCTTACGCCCTCGGCTTTCAATTTTTCATTGATTTTTTTGGCAAATTCAACCGCATGCGCACCATCGCCGTGCAGGCATAGCGTTTCGGCCCTTAAGCTGATGCTTTTTTTATTGGTTGATATAACCTGTTGTTGTTTCACCATCATCAGCACCTGGCTGATAGATTGCTGTTCATCGGTAATCAGCGCGTTGCTTTGGGTGCGTGGGGTGAGTGAGCCATCGTCCTGGTAAGTGCGATCTGCAAACACTTCCGATGCCGTAGTCAAACCTATTTTTTTTGCCCAGGTAATCATTTCGCTGTTAGCCAGTCCGTATAATATCAATGAGGAATCAAAATCGTGCACCGCCTCGGCAATAGCTTTAGCTAAATTAATATCCTTAGCAGCCATATTATATAACGCGCCGTGTGCTTTTACGTGGTGAAGTTTCCCGTAAGCGGCTTTAACAAAGCCCGACAAGGCACCAATCTGGTACAAGGTCATCTGGTAGGCTTCACTTGCTGATATCTTCATTTCCCGCCTGCCGAAGCCCTGCAAATCGGGCAGGCCCGGATGCGCGCCAATGGCCACCCCCTTTTTCACCGCCATGCCAACCGTATGCTGCATTACTTCCGGGTCGCCGGCATGGAAACCGCAGGCTATATTAGCTGATGTGATATAATCCATCAGGGTATCATCGTTTGGCATGGGGTAGTTGCCAAAGGCCTCCCCCATATCACAGTTCAGGTCTATGCTTTGCATGATATCAATTTATAAATATTTGCTTTGTACAGCTGTGGTTAGCTGATGTAATTGTTGTTCACGTTCAATATACAGCACTTCTGCTTCACGCCGACTAATTTCTTTAAAATAAATGGTGTCGCCCGGTTTTAGCTGGGCGCATAGAGGCATATCCACAGCTGCTACTTGTGCTATCCGAGGATATCCCCCGGTTGTCTGGCAATCTGCCATTAAAAGCACCATGCTGCCGCTGCCGGTAACTTGTATGGTGCCCGGCGTTACTGATGTACTTAGTAATTCATCATTTTTAAAGCGATGTAGTGCTGCGCCTTCCAAATGGTACCCCATTCTGTTACTTTGCCGGCCAATAATATATGGTGCCGACAAAAAACCGGCGATACTCCGGGCATCAAACCAGCCAAATTCGTTTCCGGGTACCACCTTGATCGTTTTACGGTTTGCTGGTAAAAAACTTTGCGGGGAAATGCTCCATTTGGGATAATTGACCTGATCGCTTCTAAGGCTTTTTAATATTTTTTGTGTGCTGATGGATAGTTTCTCATCGTTTTGCAAGACATCTCCTTTTTGAAGAACCCGGCCATCCAAACCGCCAAAACCGGCGGTCAGGAAAGTACTTTTGCTGCCCAAAATTTCCGGCACATCCCAGCCGCCGGCGACTGCCAAATAGGTACGGATGCCGCATGGATTATTTGTTAATTTGATGGTTGTTCCGGATGGAATGAAAAGAGGACGCCCAGCCAGTAATTCTTGTTCGCCTGCTATTAATATCGCTCCATCGCCTGCATAAGCAATCAACAGATCGGTTCCAGCAATAAATTCCACATCGGCATAAGTAAATTCGATGACAGCGGCATCATCTCCGTTACCCACAACCTTGTTGGCAATACGTGCCGACAGCGTATCCATTACCCCTGATACCGGCACCGCCTGCGATAGGTATTGGTAACGCCCCCTATCCTGTATGGTGCTCATGAAGCCGGCCTTTAATATTCGTATCTGCATATTAACCGGCTGTTAATTCCTTAAATTCTTTCGCATCGATAGCCTTAAAGATCACCGTATCGCCGGGCTTTAATAATGACGGCTGCCTGCGATTCTGATCAAATAATCTAAGCGGCGTTCGCCCGATGATCTGCCAGCCGCCTGGTGTTTCCAATGGATAAACACCTGTTTGCTGCCCTGCGATACCGACTGCTCCGGATGGTACAGACTTTCGTGGCGTGGCTTTGCGTGGCGTGGCCAATCGTTCATCCATCCCGCCTAAATAAGCAAAACCCGGTACAAAACCTATCATGTAAACTTTGTAGGTGGCTGCGCTGTGTAACCTGACTACCTCCGCTATGCTGAAGCGATGCCGACCGGCTACCTCTTCTAAATCAGGGCCAAAGTCGCCTCCATAACACACCTGGATAGTAACAATATCCCCCTCAACTGGCTTAGCCGTTTTCTTTTGACGATTCAGATCAGTGAGGTAAGCCGATACTTTTTCAAAGCAGTCTGCGCCCGGTAAATCAGATTTTATCACTAAAACAGGATCGTAAAAAACCGTGAGTGTGGCATACGCGGGCACCGTTGTACGGAAACCGGGAAATGGCCGCCCGTAAAGCAAATTGTTTAAACTATTAACCGCGTTCAACAAATTCCCGGCAATTTGTTGCCCAAACTCAACAGTAACGGCTGTTTCGCTTAAATAATAGATTTTAAAGGCTCCGTCAGGCATAAACATATTTAAGTGTAAAACAACCCGGTTTTATTTGGATAAATCTCGACAATACCATTTACAGTTGCAATCATATGCCGTTATTCAATAAATTTTATGGAAAATAGTTAATCGTTTGTTTTAATATTCGGATTGAACGCAGCACGTGACTAAAAGTTAGTGATTTTTTCAATTGTCTAACGGCCCATCCGTAAAAGTATTGGCCGATGTAGCCAATAACATCTGCTGCAATTAAACCCTGCCGGCGCGGCGAAGAATATTAAAGCTATTATTTTTATTTTTTCATTTGAGATCCACCTGGTATTATTTGATTCCAGGCACTATACAGCTCAGTTTAAAAAAACATGTTACTTACCTGCAGGAATAATAAGTGTTAACCGGCCAAAAAAGAATGCTCCTAATGTTCCCATTTGTACCGGCGCATATTTAAATACGCCAAAATAACTGTTATCATAAACCTGTTTATCCGGATAGATATTAAACAGGTTATTTGCGCCGATAGTTAGCGTAACAGGGTTAATAGCATAGCTAAAGGAAATATCAGTAACTACCTTACCTTTAAACTGCTGCTCTTCCCCAAATGGAAAATCATTACGGTCAACCGCCCCGAAATATACATTGCGCAGGAACACACTAAACTTTTTATAGCTATAAGCTAACGATAAATTGGTTTTGGTGTGTGGTGTGCCTTTAACTATTAGTGTGCTGTCATTGGGCGAAAAGAAGATCCGCTCCTGCCCTTTTAACTGGCTGGGTACATGAATACCTGTTATTTTATTGGTGTTGATATTAAAGCCTAATGAGGCATTAAACCTGCTGCTACCACTGTGAATGGTGTAATCGGCCACTACATCGATGCCTTTGGTACGGGTATCCACCGCGTTACTGAAAAACCGGGCAGAGCTTGCACCGAGCGGGTTAATAATATCCTGTATGGCCTGTACCGCGTTTCCATCCGGATCGAACCCAAAACTGCCTGTAAGCACTATCCTGTCTTTAATGTTGATCAGGTAACTATCGGCAGAGATGTTCAGGTTTTTTACTGGTTGGGTTGTAAACCCAAAGCTGTAATTAACTGATTTTTCCTGCTTTAATTTGGGGATACCCAGTGCTTTGGCCACTGCGCTGTTATTGGTAAAAAAGCCTGATGCGCCCAAAGTATTATCGGGCAGTATATCTGTGCTTACGTAGCTAAAGTATTGCTGCTGTAACGATGGTGCCCTGAAACCGTTACTTATGGCACCGCGTAAATTAAAACCACTGGCTACCTTATACCGCGTTGCAAATTTGCCGCTCAGCGCCGATCCAAAATCACTGTAATGCTCAAAACGTGTGGCACCGCTGATAAGCCATTTGGATGTTACATCCAGCTCTGCATCCGCATAAACGCCGGTGTTGTTACGGGCTTTATTAACGGCGTTCTGCGGCGAAAAGCCTGGAAACGATTGTGAGCCGCCGGCCAGTCCCGAAGGGTTTGAAACCGTACCATCCGCGGCAGTTACCAATGCGTAGTTTTTCCATGATGCTTCCTCGCCGGCACGGATCTGGTATTTATCTACCCTGAACTCGGCACCGAAGGCCAGGTTTAACCCCTGTAATACATCAAATTTACGGCTGATATCAAAGTTGGTTGTATTTTGTAAAAACTCGTGGCCGCCAGCTTTAAAGCTGGTTGGCGACTTATCTTCAAGCGACGCATTTACGGTATTATTTATAAAATAATCAAACCTGTTATCGCCAAGAGTATTGCTCAAGTCGGCTTTCCAACTGCCCAGCGTATGTTTAAAACCAAAAGCTATTGATCTGTCGCTGATGTGAGATGTAGTGTTAGGCTGGTAACCATCAGGAAAAACACTGTATACATTCACTGTATAATCACTCGGCAAACGGCGGAAACCGTAACCCTCGCCCTGCCGGTAGCTATACCCGCCAAATGCATAAAACTCACCTTTCCCATCGCTGAACGGCAGGCTGAGATTAATGAACGATCCTAAATTTTTGATCTTTGCATCGCCTATTTGAAAATTAAATTTATCGCGGCTCAATCCTTTTTGTTTCAGCATATCATCATCGTATTTGCGTGAAGCTGCAGGATCATTGGTAAAATCGTAAGCGAAAAAGTTATTAAGCGCCGACTGATCAAAAATAATAAGGTTGTTGTTCTGCGCGCGGGTTGTGCGGTCGCGAATGTAGCCTTCGCCGGTAATATTGATGTACCCCCCGTTTTTGCCTAAAGCAGTGCCGTAATTGAGGTTAAGCTGCCCCAATCCCCCATCGCTTTTTGAGCTTACACCACCCGTGGCTGACGCAAACAGGGCACCGGTATTTTTTTTGAGCACGATGTTTACCACACCCGCAATAGCGTCAGAACCATATTGAGCCGAAGCACCATCGCGCAATACCTCGATCCTTTCAATTGCTGAAGCCGGGATCGCGTTTAGATCAGTACCAACAGAACCGTTGCCAATAGTTCCCTGGTTGTTTACAAGTGATGTGGTATGCCGGCGTTTACCGTTGATAAGCACCAGCAATTGGTCGGGCCCCAGGCCACGGATGCTTGCCGGGTCAATATGTTCGGTGCCGTCAGATGATGACTGCCTGTTGGAGTTAAATGACGGTGACGCGTATTGCAGCAGTTGGTTCAGATCATTTTGGGGCGTTTGCTGCTGAAGTTTGACAATATCAAATACATCAACAGGTGCGGTTGTATTTAAGCGTGTGCGGCCCGCGCTCCGAGTGCCCACCAGCACAACCTCGTTCAGCACGTTACCAGATGATGGCTGCAAAGCAATGTCAAATTTGGATGAGCCTGTTATGGTTTGGATATAGGCTTCGTAACCTAACATGGTAACCTTAATGGTTTTATCGGTATTGGCAGCTGAAAAGCGGAAGGATCCGTCTGAACTACTGGCTGTACCCCTGCCTGATGGCTGGGCAATAATAGTTGCGCCATGAACAGGTTTACCGGCATTATCGGCTATGTGGCCGGCAATTACTTTATCCTGTGCATTAGCAACCGTATTGATGAACAGGAAGAACAAAATAGCAGGAGTAAATTTTGTTTTCATGATGATAAAATCAGGAGCAGTAAACAAACTATTTTACATTTTATTTTTTCGAAGCCAGCGATACTTCTACACTCCAGTCGTTGCCGCTGCTTATTTTGTGTACATCTGCGAAACTCGCCTGGTTAAGCGCAAATGAAAGCTGTAGCAAGCTGTTCAGGTAACTTAAGGGTTTGCCCTGTGCAACGGCGCCAAAGGTTTGGCTGTATGGTGCATCGCCCTCATAGGCTTTTTTGCCGCTGTGGTAAATAATAACATGCAAAGCATCGCCGTATGCGGGGTTAAGCTGTTTAACCAGGTCATCGCCAATATTTGTCCAGATGTTCCCGTATTGGATATCAAGAATAGCGATAGTGCCTTTCAGCTTTCCTCCCTCAAACGCAGCCTTTTGATAAGGGATATTGACTACCTGTTTTGGCAGTACAGATCCAACTTGCTCAAAGCTGATCACCCCTGCAGCTAAACGGGCGGCAGTGTAAGCGTACACATCCCGGCCGTGAAAAGTATAGGATTTACCAGAATCCTTGCGGCGGTTAACGGCCTCGTCTATCTCCCTGATCTCCGCTATTCCAAAAGTCTCGGCTACCAGCGTGAGCGTGCCGTTATCGGGCGTAACTATAAACTGGCCTGTATTGGTTTTCAACACTACCGATTTACGGGTTGTACCAACTCCGGGGTCAACAACCGAAACGAACACAGTACCCGCCGGCCAGTAGTTTATTGTTTGGAACAACCGGTAGGATGCCTCCCAAATGTTATAGGCGGGTATTTCATGGGTAAGATCATACAATTTCAGATCGGGCGATACGCCGTTGGCTACGCCTTTCATGGCCGAAACGGCACCATCCTTAAGTCCGAAATCCGATTGAAAAACAACGATTTTATTTTGTGCCACAGCTATGCAACTGAGTGCCAACAAAAAAATAACACTAAAAAATTTAAATATATGTTTCATAATAAGGTATTTAACTAAATTACAAACTGCTTTTACTTGGCCAGCTGGCTAATCACTTGATGAGCCTTACTGTTTTCTTCAGGCAGCCCGCTGGTTATACTGATCAAGGTGCTGTAAGGCGCAAATGAACAGACGCTGATAATTCCTTCCCCTTTGAATTTTGCCGCCATTTCTTCATAAGGCTTTTTAGTATCAAAAAATACTAAAATAGCCTGAGAGTCGGAGTGTTTCATTAAATTATCAATTCAAAAGTTTCACCGTACCTGAACCTCGCTCCTATGGCGGCCATCTTATCCGGCCCATTACTACTATACTGTTCAGTAAATGGGTAATATAAACTAAGATACAAGGTAATTATTAAGCAAATTAATAATCAATATGCAGTAAAGATAAATAATCTATAATAACTATAGATATTGTAGCGTGTAATTTATGGTATAACTTTGCGAAAACGAACTGTCATTTTTTAACGCCGGCTAATTAAATCCATCATCGCTATAGGCTAGGTGTAATCCATCCTGGCCGTTATCTTTAAAATAGGCAAATAATTCAGCTGCATTGTTAATAAAAGCATAACACAAGGAAGTCGCTAAAACGATATTCGCCATTTATTTTTGCTGCCGCATGGCAAACTTCGAAGAGATTACAAATGATATTGATTTGGTTGCCGCCATGCAAACCAACGACCAGCATGCTTTCCGACAGATTTATGACCGGCACTGGAAATCATTATACCTGCGGGCAGCCAAAAATGTGGGCGAAGATGAAGCCAAAGACCTGGTGCAGGAAGTAATGGTATCGCTGTGGAAAAGGAGACACGGGATCAGTGTTATAAAGGAAGAGGATTTAAGCAAGTATCTTTTTACCGCGCTAAAATACAGAACCATTAGTTTTTACACCTATGCATCCGCTCAAATAAAAAAAGCAGAATCACTGGACATCGCTTTTGAAGCGGCCCCGGATACACTGATGGAAAATAAGGAATTAGGCAAACTCCTGGATACGGCCATTAACAATATGCCCGAGAAGATGCAGCTGATCTTCAGGATGAGCAGAGAAGATGATATGCCCATTGCTACAATTGCTGCACAACTCGACCTGTCTGAACAAACGGTTAAAAACCAGATCACCCAGGCACTCAAAAGGCTTCGGTCGGCTGTTCTGGATCACCAGACAGGTGATTGGATACTTCCCGTAGTTTTTCTGCTTTACACATCCCATAAGTAGAAACTTAATACAAACTTAACACACCGCGTATAGTACTAAAAGCTGTTTGCTTAGATAATAGGTCAAAAGCACTGCTCATGGACATCCTTAAAATAAGGGAAATATTAAAACGCTACTTAGCAAGCAAAACCTCGCCGGCCGAAAATAATAAGATAGATGCCTGGTACAATAAACTGGATGAAGAATCACCGGTTGCCCTGGACAGAGAAAAAGAGCAGCAAATTAAAGAGGACATCTGGCTATCCATCATGCCTCAACTTAACAATAATGGTGCTGCTGTTAAAAGTATAAACTACCATTGGTTAAAAATCGCGGCTACCATGCTGCTGATAAGTTCCGCAGGGTTTCTTTTTTGGAAACATAGTCAACCCGAAAAAAAATCAACTTTAGCAATAACAGGCTATAGTACCATAAGCACCCAAACGGGCCAACGCAAACGGGTTAATTTGCCCGACGGTACTGTTATTACTTTAAATAGCAGTTCCTCTATCCGCATAGCCAATAGCTTTAAATCAGCAAGAAATGTAATTATTGAAGACGGCGAAGCTTTTTTTGATGTAAAGCACGACAATAATCACCCCTTTATCATCAAGAGCGGGCCCTTAACCACCCAGGTATTGGGTACTGCTTTTAATATACGTGCCTATAGCGCGCTTAATAAATTATCAGTTGGGGTTACTCATGGTAAAGTGGGTGTAATGCTTAAAAATAAAACAACACAATACCTGGTCAATAATCAGCAGTTGGTGTTCGATAAAAAACAGGCACGCCTTACGATGTCATCGCTCGATCAACAAACTTTAACATGGCAGCAAGGCAACATGGTATTAAACGATGCCAGCTTTGCCGAGATGGCCATTTTAATGGAGAAGAATTACGGGCTGCATATTTCAACCAATGAAAAACGCGTGTTCTTAAACCACTTCACTGCCACACTCAGCACTTCCATGCCGGCGCTCAAAGCCCTGGAAGTTATTACTGCCATACATCATTTAAAAATTAAACAAAGGAGGGACACCATAGAAATTTTCCGATAAAACAAAGAGAGACGGTTGCTGCAAACAACCATCTCCTTTAAAAGCCGGATCACCGGCAATGCTTCAAATCTTTCACAATCAAAAGCCATACAATGTATGAAATTAAATTTTAATCAAGTTATCATTAAAGCAATGAGATTTACTTTTGTGTTACTTACGGTAATCACAACTGCTTCCCTCCTGCTTCCGGCGCATGCCAGCAGCGGGCAGATCCTCGAAAAAAGGGTTTCTGTCGATATCAGGAACGCGTCCATGGAAGCTGCCATCCATGAACTACAGGAGCAAAGCAGCATCAACTTCGCCTATGACCGCCAGCTCATCAGCAGGTATACGGGCGTCAGCCTCAATTTCAGGAACGAAACCCTGGAAAATGTGCTTAAAAAGCTACTTACCCCACGCTCGCTTGGGTTTAAAGAGGTAAACGGCATTGTGGTGATCAACATGCTCAGCAGCGCAGTGATCAAACAACAACAGCCAGGCAAACTTAGCGGCAGGATCACCGACGAAAAAAGTCTGTACCTTCCCGGCGCTACGATCAGGATCTTGGAGCTGAACAAAGGGATTCAAAGTGACGACAACGGAAATTATCTGCTACAGGCTCCCGCGGGTGATTATTCCGTGGAAATAAGTTACATCTCCTATCAAAGCAGGCGATTTGAACATGTAATCATCAAAGCCAGCGAAACAACCGCCCTGGACGCCCAACTGCTACCGGCTGCAAACGGACTAAATGAAGTTGTAGTTGTTGGTTACGGCACGCAAAAAAAGGTGAACCTGACCGGAGCGGTTAGCCAGGTAGATTCTAAAGTGTTTGACGACCGGCCAGTAGCGGGTATCGCACAGGCTTTACAGGGTGCTATCCCAAACCTTAACATCACTTTTGGCGATGGTCACCCCGGCAGCCAGGGAAAATTCAACGTGCGTGGTTATGCCTCTATTACCAACGTGAGTGGTTCACCGCTTGTATTGATCGATGGCGTGCCGGGCGACGTGAACATGATCAACCCGCATGATGTGGAAACGGTATCAGTTTTAAAAGATGCGGCCTCATCTGCCATATATGGCGCAAGGGCAGCTTTCGGGGTGATTCTCATCACCACCAAAAAAGCAAAAAACGGAAAAGTATCCATCAATTTCGGAAGCAATTTCAGCCTGCAACAGGTGGCTACCAAAACCGATTTTATAACCGATGGTTACACGCAGATGAAACTGGTTGACGAAGCATTTTCCCGCAACGTTGGTAACAGTTACAGCGGTTATACAGCCGATGATTATGCCCAGCTTAAACTAAGACAAACCGACAAATCCCTGCCATCGGTTGTGATACAGAACCGGAACGGGCAGAACCAGTATGTATATTATGGCAATACAGACTGGTGGCATTTCCTGTTCAGGAACACCACACCAGCTATGGAGCATCATTTAAGTATCACCGGAGGCAATGATAAGGTAGATTTTTTACTATCGGGCAGGTATTACCAGCAAAAAGGCATCTACCAGTCGGACCTGCGGGAAGATGTTTATAATGCTTATAATTTCAGGGCCAAGGTCAATGCGCACCTATCTAAATGGCTGACCGCCTTTTCCAATACGCAGTTTGCCGCCAACGATTATGTTTGGCCTGCCAATGGCTACAACTCCAATAACCCTGGTTTATATAATCATGCCATGGCCGCTTATGTTCCGCAAAATCCAGACGGGACTTTCACATACCGCACAAACCTGAATAACTATGGTGCAAATGAATATGCCGACTTACAGAATGGCAAAAGCCTTGGCGGTACCAAAAGTTACGACATCACCAACGCCCTTGGCTTTAACGCGCAGATCACCAAGGGACTGATATTAAATGGCGTTTACTCTTTCCAGCTGAGCCCCTACTCCGATTTTCAGCGTAAAACACTAATCCCATGGTCAATTAACCCCGGAGTGATCAACTATGAAGGTTATGACCAGTTAAAAGAAAGTACGCAGCTGAACCAGCATCATTCCGTAAATATTTACGCAACCTACGAGCAAAAAATAAAAGATCATAGCTTTAAGATCACCGGGGGATACAATTATGAATTGCAGAAGTACAAATCAAACAGCACCCAACGCCAGAATCTTCTGTCAGAAGACCTGAACCAGATAGACCTGGGTACAGGAGCACAGCAGGCCGGCGGCAATGCCAGCGAATGGGCCTTACTGGGTTATTTCGGCAGAATCAATTATGACTATAAAAGCAAATACCTGCTGGAAGTTAATGGCAGGTACGATGGTACTTCCCGCTTCCCAACCAAAAGCCGTTTTGGTTTCTTTCCTTCGGTATCAGCAGGATGGCGCGTTAGCGAAGAAGATTTCTTCAAAGTGCTTAAACCCGTGGTATCCGAGTTTAAGTTCCGGGCCTCCTACGGTTCATTAGGTAACCAGGATGTAGGCACAGGCAACAGTAACCTGTACCCTTATATCCCGGTTATTACCTCTGCCCTTTCCAAATGGATTGTGAATGGCACCCAGCAACAAACCTTAAGCTCGCCAAAACCGGTTGTACCTGATTTCACCTGGGAAAAATCAACTTCCCTTAACCTGGGTACAGATATGGCTTTCTTCAATAACCGGCTGCAAACATCATTTGACTGGTATGACCGCAAAACCACCAATATGCTGATCAATGGTAAAACATTACCATCGGTATTCGGCGCGGATTCTCCAAAGCAAAACGCCGGCGACCTGGATACCAAAGGCTGGGATATCACCATCAACTGGAAGGACAATGGAACCATCATGAATAAACCCTTTGGTTATAACTTTGGGATCGTATTATCGGATTATAAAGCGAAGATCACCAGGTTTGACAACCCCAACGGTTTGCTCAACAACTTTTATGTAGGGCAACAGCTCGGCGAAATGTGGGGCTACAGTATTGATGGCTTTTTTAAATCAGACGAGGAAGCTAAAAACTGGAAAATTAACCAGGACTATGTTGACGGCCAGCGTACTGGTTCGCCCGGAGAATGGGCGCAATTGCATGCGGGCGATCTGAAATTTAAGGATACCAATGGCGACGGCGTGATCAACGATGGCAAGAATACAGTGGCCGACCATGGCGACTTGAAAAAGATCGGCAATTCATTGCCCCGCTATTCTTTTGGCATCAATGCCGGGTTCAACTATGGCAATTTCGATCTTTCGCTATTTTTCCAGGGAATAGGCAAACAAAACTGGTATCCTAATACCGAGGCAGGTATGTTCTGGGGTACTTTAGGCAGACCATATTCGTCTTTTATCCCTAAAGATTACGAGAGCAAATTATGGACACCACAAAACCCTAACTCATATTTCCCTTTAAACAGGGGTTATGCGGCATATTCAGGGGGCGAGCTATATTACAACAACGACAAGTACCTGCAGAACCTGGCCTATATCAAATTAAAGAACGCGACACTGGGCTATAACCTGCCTTCCCACATCATTAAAAAGTGGAAAATTGAACGCATGCGTTTTTTCTTTACCAGCCAAAACCTGTTCACCCTAACCAAACTCAAATCCAAATATATCGACCCGGAAGCGATCACACCTGATGCCTCGGATATTGGCGCCAGGGGGTATCCTTTCATGAAGACCTACACCCTGGGATTAGATGTCACCTTTTAACAAAGAAACACACATGAAAAAGATCTTATACATGGCTTTCGCGGGCATGCTCCTGCTATCTGCCTGCTCCAAATCACTTGACCGGGAACCGCTTTCCCAGATATCTCCAGACAAAAGCTTCAACTCAGAAAATGAGCTTCGGCTTTACGTACTATCATTTTATGATAAAATGCTGCCTTATTCTGATTACGAGGATAACGGTTTTACCAGTCTGTACGGAGAAAACAGCGACAACATAGTGTTAAACTCGCTTGACCAGAAAGTTACCGGCAATCGCCTGGTACCCGTTTCAGGTGGCGGTTGGACCTGGGATAACATGCGTAATGTTAACTATTTCCTCCAGAATTACAGCCGTGGAGGACTTAGCCCAACCATTACTGATAAATATGTAGCTGTAGCCAAATTTTTCAGGGCATATTTTTATGCCAATATGGTATCCCACTTTGGCGACGTGCCCTGGTATTCTAAACCTATTGATGCTACAGACAATACGGCGCTAACCAAAGCCCGGGATCCCCGTACTTTGGTCATGGACTCTGTACTGAATGATATAGATTTTGCCATAGCGCATTTACCGGTAACACAATCGCCCGTTGAGGTGAGTAAGTGGACAGCACTGGCCCTTAAAGCAAGGTTAGGTTTATTTGAAGGCACATTCCGCAAGTACCACACGGAGTTTAAACTTCCCGACGCCGAAAAATTCCTGAAAGCTTCTGCCGATGCAGCGGCGCAAGTTATAGACCAGGGCCCTCACACCGTTTACAGCAGTTCAGCCGATAAGGCCTACACCGATCTATTCAGTGCCTTGAATGTAAATACCACGGAAGTGATCCTGGCAAGGCCTTACAGCGCCAGCCTGCAGCTAACGCACAACGTTAATTATTACACGGTTTCACCATCATTTGGTAAGCCAGGACTGGAAAAACGCCTGGTAAATAGCTATCTTATGAAAGATGGGTCCCGATTTACAGACAAAGCAGGATATGCAACCATGCAGTTTGCTGAAGAAACCAAAGACAGGGATCCCCGGTTGGCCCAAACCATACGCACACCCGGATATAAGCGTGTTGATGGCACCAATGTACTTGCCCCTTCCTATTCAGGTACAGTAACCGGATACCAGCTCACCAAGTTTGTAACAGCCGCGGCGAACGACGCCAATGGCAAATCGCCAAATCCGCTGCCCATTTTCAGATATGCCGAAGTGTTGTTAAACTATACCGAAGCGAAAGCGGAACTGGGAACTTTAACACAGGCTGATCTGGATAAATCGGTTAAGAAACTAAGGGATCGTGTGGGTATGCCCGGAATGATTATGGCCACATCAAACATCTCCCCTGATCCTTATTTAGCTTCACAATATAAAAATGTAACTGGCTCAAATAAGGGAGTGATACTGGAGATTCGGCGTGAACGTCGTATTGAACTGGTGATGGAAGGATTTAGGTATAACGACCTGATGAGATGGAAAGAAGGACACCTGCTTACCGATCAGTTTAAGGGCGCCTATTTTCCAGGAGCTGGCAGTTATGATCTTGACAGAGATGGCAAAACAGATCTGGTCATTTACACCGGCGATCAGCCCAATATTCCTAACGCGCAGTTCTTAAAACTTGGAACTGATGTTTCCCTCGAGAACGGAACAGCCGGGGGCAACATCGTGATTAACCCCAGCACCCCTAAAAAATTTAATGAAGCCAGGGATTATTTATTTCCCCTGCCCACCCAGGACCTGTTGCTTAATCCAAACTTGAAGCAAAACCCTAACTGGTAATAAACTTAAATACAGCTGTGCCGCAAGCCGGCGCAGCTGTAATTAATCCATCTTATTTGCGTTGGTGGTGCTTTACAAACATGCTGCTATTCACAAATCGCCGTTTATTCTTTTTCCGAACATGCGACAGCCGTCATCTATAAATTTTTTATAAGCCTGAGGAATTTCCTGTAACAGTAATTAGCTAACGGTTATTCCGCCATGTGTAAACTGGCATCAAGCGCCACTTCCCCTTTACCCGATATGCCAGCCCTTGTCCAACTCATTTCCCAATACATCACCCCATGTAGATCTTGTCGATGAACAGGATCGTGGGAAAAGACAGCAAACCGTCAAAATTAATGGAGCGCAAAGATAGTATCCCTGGCTAAGTGCTTATTTTTGATAAGGAGAATTTTAAAAGCATGAAACAAACCGATGCTATAGCGCTGATCAGTAACGGAATTACGGCCGGTTCAGCGCAACGCTGGGCTGATTTGGGCTGCGGCGGAGGAACGTTTACCGGGGCGCTTTTTCACCTTTTGCCGGCGGGAAGTGAGATCTGGACTGTTGACCGGCAAATTCAGCACCTGGATATTCCGGTGAATTTTACCATGGCCAATTTTGAAACAGATGACCTGAAATTAGCCGGTCTCGATGGCATAATGATGGCCAATTCGCTCCATTATGTACGTGACAAGAAAAAACTAATTGCTAAGCTCGAGGCTTATTTTTCAGGAGCTCCGGCTTTTCTGATCGTTGAATATGATACGGACAGCGCCAATCCCTGGGTACCCTATCCCCTTTCATTCCCAAGTCTTAACACCTTGTTCACAGCGCTGGGCTACAACCAGATCACCAAACTGGCCGAGCGCCCATCTGCCTATAACCGCGCAAAGATCTACGCCGCGCTTATTCAGCGATGAGCGTTTTGATATGCCTGCTGATCCCAGCAGTGCCAATCCCGCTGAATTAAATGATAATTTTGCTAAGTTTTAAACTATAAGTGATTCGTATTTTTATAAACCATTATAAAACGTCTTAATTGTCAAATACCTATACATCAAGAAATGATGAAACGTACGCTGCTTTCTTTATTGCTATGCTTTACCGTATATGCCGTTCAGGCTCAATCTACATCAGATGAACAGGACAAGGTCAAATGGTTTACCAATGCCCGTTTCGGCATGTTTATTCACTGGGGCTTATACAGCGCGGCTGAAGGCATATGGAAAGGTGAACGTTTGAGAAACGGTAATAATTATGCAGAATGGATCCGCTATCGCAACCGCATCTCCGAAACAGAATATGTCCGGTTAGCCAAACGGTTTGATTGGGATAAAATAGACCCTGAACAATGGGTGCTGCTGGCTAAAAAGGCAGGCATGAAATATATCCTCATTACCGCGAAACATCATGACGGGATCGCTATCTGGAATTCTAAGGTAAGCGCTAACAACTTGAGTAAACTCAGTGGCACAGACAGGGATGTGCTGAAGGAGCTGGCCGCGGCCTGTAAAAAGCATGGTATGAAGCTGGGCTTTTATTATTCGCACTGGCTCGATTGGGAACATCCGGATGGCTGGGATCACAACCAGGAAATAACCGGACGTATTACAGATGAGCAATATAATAAATACTGGCAGGGCAAAGTTTTGCCGCAACTACGCGAACTACTCACCGACTATGGGGACATTGCCATGATTTGGTTTGATATGTGGGTAGACTATAAATCAACAATTGTAAAAAAAGAGCAGCTGAACCAGGTGATCAACCTGATCCATGAATTACAACCAGCTTGCCTAATCAATTCAAGGCTGGGTTTACCGGCAAATTATCCGGGCATTGATTTCGAAACGATGGGCGATAACCAGCTGGGAGCGGTTTACACCAATCACCCTTGGGAAACATCCGGAACCATCGCCAATTCATGGGGGTATAATGCCCTGGAGAACGAGTACAAATCCACCAGCCAGTTACTGCAATCGCTTATAGGTAATGTCAGTCTCAACGGGGGATTCACTTTAAATATCGGCCCGCGGGCCGATGGCTCGGTTCCCTATGAAGACCAGACGAGGTTGGATGAAATGGGTGCCTGGCTTGACAAAAACGGAGAATCTGTTTACGGGTGTACAGGTCTTGGCTTACGGCCTGATCAGCACGACTGGGGACGGATCACGACAAAAACACTGGATCATAAACAGATCGTTTATCTTCAAGTATACAACTGGCCCCTTGACAGGATACTACGTTTAACCGGAATTTTATCCAAGCCTGAAAAAGCCGAACTGATCACCGATGCCGGCAAGGTGAACTTAAATTTTGTTCAAACAGGCCCGTACACCCATATCCAGTTGCCGAACGCTGCAGGGGACCATCTGGTGTCCGTCATCGCCTTAACATATCCGCAGCCGGTAGAACTTGATGAAAAGGTAGCAGCTGAATCCACATTCGGCGGGACGGCTTTAACCGGATCTAATACTTCGGAAAAAATGTCATCATATAAAAATGTGCTTTTTGACGGTTTGCGCCCCTCTCACCTGGTTTTAGATAAAACCGGCGTATTGACCTGGCGGGTATACATACCAGGCCCGGGAACCTATAACGCAGATCTATCCTACCACCATAATTCGAAAACCGCTATGCAGGTAAAAATCAGTGTAGGCGATCAACAACGCTTACAATCATTGAACCCAACCGGAAAAGTAGTTGTTGAGCCGCATGACAGTTATACCGATGAATTTGTAAATAACCAGATCGGCGAGTTCGTTTTTCCTAAAGAAGGCTTTTATGACATCACCTTAACGGCGCATCCAAAGGAACAAGAAAAATTATTATTAAACAGGATTTGGCTCAGTAAGAAACCCTGAGACAGTATTTTTGGCCTCCCCACCGGGGGAATATCCTTTGCTTAAATATTATTAAAAAGAATGCATATGGGCCTGCATAAGATGCAGGCCCATATGCGGTTCAGAAATTTAATATCATCACTTAGCTATCTTGTATAATTTACCGCCATCGGTGGCGGCGTAAATAGCACCGTCTTTACCGGTAGCTATACAGCGCCAGCGTTCGTTTTTATCCGCCAGCAAACGCTCTTCGCCCACAACTTTGTTATTTTTGATAACCAAGCGAATGATGTGCTGTCCGCTCAAAGCGCCTACGAAAAGGTTGTTTTTCCATTCGGCAATGTTGCCTGTATAAAACATCATGCAGCCAGGGGAAATAACCGGGTCCCAATAGTAAACCGGCTGTATCGTGCCAGGTTTTTGTTGTATCCCTTCATAAACCTTTTCTCCACTGTATTCGATACCATAAGTAACAAAAGGCCAGCCATAGTTACCGCCGGGCTTGATCAGATTGATCTCATCACCGCCACGTGGGCCAAATTCGGCCTCCCAAAGGCCGCCGGTAACAGGGTTAATGGAAAGGCCGTCAGGGTTACGGAAGCCATAGGCATATATTTCGGGTTTGGCACCCGCTTTGCCAGCAAACGGATTATCGGCAACAGGTTTTCCCTCTTTGGTGATATGGATGATCTTACCGGTGCTCGCTCCCAGGTCTTGTGCTTTTACGCGGATATCGTCCGATTGCCGATCGCCTGAGCTGACGAAAATATTACCTTGCTGATCAAAAATCAAACGCGAACCAAACTGACCGGCGCCCTGATAACGCGGATAAGCTTCCCAGATCACTTTTACATTTTCCAGCCTGGTTTCATCAGCCGATAGTTTGCCCTTGGCCACTGCCAGTGTGGAGCCTTTGCCGGGTTGAGCGTAGGTCCAGTACAACATGTGGTTTTTGGCAAAATCAGGATCAATATTAACATCAAGCAATCCACCCTGGCCGGCATACTGTACCTCCGGGAAACCGGTGATGGTTTTAGCAATTTTTCCGTCAGTTGTTAGTATTTGCATAGTTCCCGGCTTACTGCTGATGAGTAAACGACCGTCTGGCAAAACGTGCATACCCCAGGGGCTTTTCAGCTCGGTGCTGATAACGTTAACCGTATAGGGCGTTTTAGTTTTAACGCTGCCCATACGCGTTTGCCCGGGAAAGGCTGGTTTATACAGGCTATTGGCCTTATTTTTTTCCACCGGTTCGCCGGTCTGTGCCATACCAGCTGTACTGAATGATAACAAGACGATACCTGAGATCAACACTTTATTAACTTTTAAAAACATCCTATCGATTTTGGGTTAGTGTGAGGCAAGTTACATTGTTATGGACTATAAGTTGAAATGCAACACGTTTTTTACGGTATAGCCAGGTCAATGCTCCAGCTCAGCCAAAATTCCCTGGTATTTTACCGTCACAGCTCATCATCTCCCTTTGCTCCAGCTTTTCTTAAGCCACACAAAAAAAGAAATTATAGAAATTTGGAACTATGCAAATAGCCGTTCTTGACGATTACCAGAATATAGCCTTAACCGTGCCCGGCCAACCCGCGCAGAACGCGCGCAGCTGACCGTTTTTAATGACCACATCAATGGTTCAGCCGCGCCGGCGGCCCTTTGAAACACCGTGCATCATGCGTGAACGCAGCCCATTAAACCGCGAAATATTAACCGCGCTGCCAAACCTAAAGCTGATCATCTCCACCGGTCAGCGCAACGCTTAGCCAGGGGAAAGCCCAAATTACCTGGCAGGTGCGTATGCTCCTTTAGCTATCCATAATTTCACCTGCGCGCTAAAAGCTGTATGGCTAAACGGCGGTAAAGTTCTGCCGGCGCCCGGATTCCAGGCCCAGGATACTAAATCATCCGAGGCCATATGATCAATTAACTGTTGTTTGCTTCTTCCGCCATTTTGTTTGGGATCCAGCAGTTGCAGGGCCAGTTGCCTCGGCGTTTTTCCCTGGAAAACCATCCGCATATTTGCGGGCGGTAAACTCCATTTGGGATTTCCAGGAGGTGTATGTATACCCGGAGCATTTTCGGCCTGATGACAGTTGCTGCATTTCATCGCATATAAGCCCCTACCATCCGGACCGCGTTTTACCCCCATAGTATGAAGGTGATTGTCATCACCCTGCAAAGGCACATCACCGTTGGGGTGACAGTTCATGCAGCGCGCGCTCTTTAGCACTTTATAAACGGACATAAAGGCCTTAACAGACCCTATGCTATCCTTAGGTAAAGTAGCCAAGGTATTATGATCAACAGGTGCTCCCTTAAATGACATTACAGTAATACCAATTGTTGCCAATAGCAATACTATGAGAATAAATGGCTTTTTGCTGCTCATGAGATGTGTTTTAAAGGAGTGTTCATGATGGGTAAATTATAAATGCGCTTGCCGGTTGCCGCGAAGATGGCATTGGCAATAGCAGGTGCGGTTGGCGGTACTGCACATTCGCCCGCGCCCCCCATTTTCTCATTGCTATCAACAATGTAGACATCAATTTCAGGCGACTCATTCATACGGGCAATACGGTAATCGTAGAAATTACTTTGCTGCAACTGTCCTTTTTCAATGGTCAATTCGCCATACAACGCCATTGTAAGGCCAAAAATAATACCGCTTTCCATTTGGGCTTTTACCCCATCGGGATTAACGGCAAGCCCACAATCTATTGCGCAGGTTACTTTATGCACCCTTGGCTTCCCGTTATCAATGCTTATTTCTGCCACCTGCGCCACATAGCTGCCGAAGGCTTCGTGTACAGCAATCCCTTTATACCGGCCTTCCGGCAATTTCTTATCCCATTCGGCTTTTTCGGCTACCAGGTTTAAGGCCGCCAGATGACGTGGTGACTTTTGCAGCAACTTGCGCCGGTAAGTAACCGGATCCTGCCCTGCTGTATGAGCCAGTTCATCAACCATGGTTTCCATAACATAGGCAGTATGGGTATGGCCAACCGAGCGGAACCATAATACCGGGACAACTTCTTTAGCGGTGTGTAAGCCAACAAAATGATCAGGTACGGTTTCAAAATAGGGCGAATCAGCAATCCCCTCTACCGATGTAGAATCGACCCCATCTTTGGATTCAAACGGAGTACCAGCCATAATAGACTGACCAACGATATTATGCCGCCACGCTATGGGCATACCAGATGCGTCTAAGCCTGTGTTGATGCGGTGTACAAACATTGGGCGGTAATAACCGCCTTTCATGTCATCTTCACGCGTCCAAACCATTTTCACAAACTTACCGCTCGCTTTGGCTATATGTACGGCCTCCGAAACAAAATCAGACGTAATGGTAGCCCGGCGACCAAAACCTCCACCAAGAAACACTACATTCATGGTTATTTGCTCGGGCTTCATGCCTAATATCCTGGCCGCGGCCGCCAGATCAATACCAGGCAGCTGTGTGCCGGTCCATATCTCGCATTTATCATTGCTTATTTTCACCGTGCAATTCAAGGGTTCCATAGGCGCATGGGCAAGATAAGGGAAAACGTATTCCGCCTTGAGTAATTTAGCCGCTTTAGCCAAACCTTGATCAACATTACCCTTTTGCGCGGCCTTTAAACCATCGGTATGGGCGAGTTTCTGATAGGCATCAACTTGTGTTTTGGTGCTTAAGTTGGCACCGGCTCCATCATCCCATATTATTTTTAAAGCTTTTCGACCCTGGTTAGCGGCCCAAAAATGATCGGCAATCACTGCAATGCCCGTAGGAATTTCTACCACCTCTTTAACACCAGGAACGGCTTTTGCCCCCGAGGCATCAAACGATTTCACCTTGCCCCCAAATACAGGCGCATGGGCTACAACAGCGGTAAGCATGCCAGGAAACTGTATATCCATTCCAAACTTAGCCTGCCCGTTTGTTTTAACCGAAGCATCGAGACGTTTAACTCCTTTACCAATCAATTTCCACTGCGCCGGTGGCCTCAGGGTAACATTTTGAGGTACCGGCAATGTTGACGCTTCAGTGGCCAGTTCACCATAACTTAATTTTTTACCACCTGCTATTACATAACCATTTTTAGTAGTACAGTTTTCAATTGCCACCCCGGTGCGTTTTGCAGCGGCCTGGGTTAACATAACACGCGCAGTTGCTCCAGCCTTCCGGTATCGGTCAAACTCCGACCAGGTGCTGCTGGATCCGCCGGTAATCTGGATGCCATATATGGTGTGGTTATAATCTTTATCAACTCCGCTATGCATCACTTTAATGTTGTCCCAGTCGGCATCCAATTCTTCTGCAAGGATCATGGGCAGCGTGGTCCAGATGCCTTGCCCCATTTCAACGTGGCTTAATATCACCGTGATACTGTTGTCGGCACCTATACGTAAAAAGGCGTTGGGTGCAAAAGCGGTTGTGGCATCCTGTATCAGCAAACGATTGGCATGTGGAATAGTAAAGGATATCAATAATCCACCGCTCAATAATGCGCCCGCTTTCAGGAAATTACGACGACTGATCGCTGTTTGTTGATCGCTCATGATTTGCCCCCTTCCTTTTGCATTTCTGCAGCTTTATGTATAGCCTGCCTGATACGCGGGTAAGTACCGCAGCGACAAATATTGCCAGACATGGCATCATCAATATCCTGATCAGTAGGATTAGGATTTTCGCGGAGTAGCACCGCAGCTGACATCAATTGCCCGGATTGGCAATAACCACATTGTGGCACATCAAACTCAACCCATGCTTTTTGCAAAGGATGATCGTTATTGAGTGATAAACCTTCAATCGTGACTATATTTTGACCTTGGGCCCGGCTAACTTTCGTGACGCAGGATCGTATGGCCTCGCCATTTAAATGAACCGTGCATGCGCCGCATTGTGCAACGCCGCAGCCAAATTTAGTGCCTGTGAGGCCTAACAGATCTCTGAGTACCCACAGTAGCGGCATATCGGGACTGGCGTCTACCTGATACGATTTATCATTAACTTTTAATGCGATCATAAGCGGTAAAATAATTGAGGATCAACGGTATATACTAAGTTAAGAAAACTTTTTTGGCTTAACCAAAATTAAAGTATGTAAACCCAATACAAACAAAACTTTAATACGTTCGGGTGCTGCTGCGGCTAAGAAGCCAAATCAAAAGCCTCAAATCTTTCGACTTGAGGCTTTTGATTTGTGTGTAAACACTATGCTCATCTATCGGTCAGAGCTACCAGCTATGGGTCGTGAAAACGATATGTTTATATTCATCCTTTTCGTATAATATGCCAATATGCTTTTTATCAACTGCTACCAGGTCAGAGTAAGCGCTAAAAGCTCCTTTATAACCTATCGGAGATTTTGCGATAACAACATTATACTTCCATGTTTTACCTTCGTCAAAGCTGATGCGGAGTGTAAGGTTATCCCGGTGCAAAGTATCGGCATCATTACAAACAGCCAGGATAGCTTTGTTACCTCTTTTACCTAAATTTAAAATACTGCCCTGGCAAATGGGGTCAGGAAGGTGAGCATCAAAATAAGTGGTATCCCAGGACTGGCCGCCGTTGTTACTTATGGCGATGATGCGCTGCTTTACATTGCCAAGTTGGTTACGAATATTCATCATCAGTTTATTACCAGCCAGTTCAACAGCCATATTTTCATTGGCACCAGGCATATTTACCTCTTCGCTTAACTTAAAGGTTTTGCCATGATCATCTGTATAATATCCAAAGGCGCGGCCATCAGCATAATGCTTTTGCGGTTCACCTGCCGAGTGGTTAGCTGCTATGTAAATCCGTCCTTTGTATTTTCCGTCCATCAGTTGGATGGCGTGACCTGGTGTATTGGCATAACTCCGCCAGTCCTCTTTAAAGTTATAGGCGCTGTTTACCTGTGGTTGTTTAGGCTTGTGTACCTGCAACGTAATGTTAACCGGGGCTGACCAGGTTAAACCATTATCGGTTGAGGTTTTATACCATACCTCCCGTAAGCCCATCCCCTTGCGCACGTTACTTTCGGTTGCATTGCCTGTATTGTAAAATAAAAACAGCCTCCCTTTGGGATAAGCCGCATCTGTAAGGTCCCATACCGGTGCTGCATTACCCGTTTGCAGGGTATCGTTAGATGCCACAACCTGCAAAGCACTCCAATTCTTTCCGCCATCGCTACTCCGTTTCAGTACAATCTGAATGTTGCCAAAATCGTCGTCTCCGTTCACCCTGCCTTCTGCAAAGGCAAGCAAATCACCGTTGGGGGCTTTGGTAATAGCCGGAATCCGAAAAGACCCGTACCCCTCGGAGCCTGAATTAAAAACGTTTACCTCATTTTGCTGTGCCCATAATGAAACACAAAAAAGATTTATAACAATGTAAATGGTCAATACTTTCATAATTTATATTATTTGTTTTAATAACTGCATACAATACCATTCCTGCCTGGGCAAATGAAATGGCCCTTTAAATAAATTACCTTTAGCTGTTTGTGCCACAGTGCCATCGCGGTGCAGATAACCAAACCATTCGCCGTTTACGGGGTCATGAAATTTGCTGTAGGCGTAATCGTGCACCAGTTTATGCCATCGGGCGTATTTTTCGTTACCGGTAAGTGTATAAGCCAGCAGGGTGGCAATAATTACTTCATTATGCGGCCACCAGAATTTCATATCCTGCCAATACTCCTGTACCGGCTTATCGTATACATCCCGATAATATAAAATACCACCATGTTCCTTATCCCATCCGCGTTCCCACATATAATCAAGCATGGTACAACCCAACTCAATTAAGTGAGCATCATTATTACGGTATTTGGCTTCGTGTAAAATAAACCAGGCTCCCTCAATAGCATGCCCGGGATTAAGCGTACGCCCATCAATATGGTCAATAATGCTTCCATCCGGTGCCACCTGTTCCATTACACATTTAATATCGTGCTTCACAAAATCGGTTTCAATTTCCCTTATCCATTTAGTGATATATTCATCGCAACGCTCATCACCAATGGTTTCCCGCAGTTGCTGGGCGGTATTCATCATAATCATGGGCACGCCGATGCCTTTAGCCGGCCGGGTTGATGTAAATTTAGGGGGAAGCAGCCCTGGTACGGTTGCATATTCAATGCATTTACCAAACAAATCCCTGGCTTTTTGGGCAATAGTTTCATCACCGGATGCCTTAGCATAGGCAGCCATAGCAATCACCGCGAATGTTTCGGAAAAATAATACCGCCTTTTGCGTATCGGGCTGCCATCGCGGGTTACATGAAAAAACATCTGCCCATCAGTGTCAAAGCAATGATCGGTTAAAAAATCGATACCGCTTTTTGCGCCCTCCAGCCATTCCTGCCGCGGCTCTACAGAATTGTAAAGCGTTGCCAGTAACCATGCCGCCCGGCCCTGTATCCATACGGCCTTGTCATCATCAATTAAGCTACCATCCTGGTCGCGCATAAGCAGGTAGCCGCCGCATTGTTCATCAACAGAACGGGGGAACCAGAATGGAACTGTATCCTGCAGCAACTGCTGTTCATAAAATATTTTTAACTTATTTAGTTCGATATCGGAATAACTCATTTTTATAGATTTAATAAAACAAATTCTCCTTTTCATGCCAATGCATGGTAAAGGTTGAAGCAGGCAGCCCCGCTTCATTAATTAAGTTTGCTCTTGTAAAAGGCTGCAGGGCATAATTGACAGCTTTGATCTTTTCGCCGGCGGGCACAGTTATATACACCTTATTACCTTTAATAATTGCAGGTGCGGCAATGCTGCATCCCTTATTAGTAATGAGTTCGAAACCAATTAATGATTTGTTATCTGCCTTTTTTAATTCCTGTGCAAAAGCAAAGGCCAGTACGATTGTATTACCCCTTAACAGGGCGTTTTTTGGCTCCGGCCCGTTGGCTTTAACTTGCTTATGATAAGTATAGCGCCCGGCCAATAATGCCAGCCTTTCCCCTATTTCTTTTTTCCGGGTTGGATGAACGTTCAACGAATCGCCTAGATCAAAACTTACGGCCATTGCTGTGTTGGGTATTTGTTGTTGCAGTTTACGCTGTGCATCCCTGAAAGCAGGCCACGCTGGCCGGTTAATACCCGATAACTGTACTGTATAAAAAGGTAAATTATATCCCCATTTTTGCCGCCAGCTGCTAACCAGTGTTTTAAAGAGATGGCTGTACAGCTCAATGTTATGTGTATTACTTTCGCCCTGGTACCAAACAACACCTTTTACCGGGAAACGAGTAAGAGGATCGATAGCGGCTTCATAGATATAGCAAGGCTCATAAGTGTGGCGCTGCTTTAAATTGGTGGAATTTTTTAAATTGATGGCCGCCCTGTCCCTGCAAAACTGCATTTCATAGTCTGAAGTTCGCCAATTGTTCAGCATATCAACCAGTTGATCATCATGTTCCATAGTATACCGGTCTATCCATGATTCTGTTGGAGAACCGCCAACGGCCACTTCAATTAAACCGATAGGTACACCTACGTCCCGGGATATTTTTTGACCGAAATAATAGGCCACCGCCGAAAAACCAGCGGCCGAACTGCTGTCACAAGTTTTCCAGGAACCTGAAAAAAAAGTTAGTCCATTAGCTTTAGCCAAACTAACCGAATCCCAGGCGCCCAGATCAGATTCGGCCTGCAAATTGAGCTTGTATAAATGTAGTTTTCTGTTTGCAACAGCGCTTTTCATAGCTGTATCGCCACCTGCAGACCTGCTTAACGGAAAATACATGTTTGATTGTCCCGCACATAGCCATACATCACCTAATAAAATATTACTGATGCTAATGCTGGTGTCTTTACCGGATATGTTCATTTTAAAAGGGCCACCAGCCTTTGCCGCCGGGAGCACCACTCTCCAATCCCCATTTTCATCAGCCCTCGACTTCAAATCTTTCCCTTTAAATCGCACTTCAATCACATCGCCGGCATTAGCTTTGCCGTAAACCGGGATAGGCCTATCACGCTGTAATACCATTTGATTAGTAAACACCGCAGGTAATTTTAAGCCTCCATAATTCCCGGAAAGCCGGCCATAAACTGTTTGGGCCAATATCGATGCCCCTTCTTTATCCGGGTGCAGATTATCTGCAAAAAGGTTGGGCCGGTTATAAAGTGGCTCATGAAAATCAATGAGCCCGGTGTTGTTTGCCGCAGCAATAAGCGGGATCAGGTTTTGAATTTGCCCGTACCAATCCCTTGTGCCAGATTTAAACCGGGGATGCCCGCTGAAGATGGGCGTTAGCTTGCATATAAATACTTTTACCCGCGGGTTTGCCTTTCTGATGGTGTCAATGAACCATGCATAATCAGCTTCAAAGTTTTGTTTAAAATCGGGCCAGTCTCGTGGGTCGGTATCGTTAAGACCAAGGTGAATAATAGCTATATCTGGTTTTGAAGCTATTAAATTTGCAAACTCGGGTGTTTTAAAATAAGGATTATGCCCGTTTTTTAATAAAGTACTCCCGCTGTGCCCAAAGTTTAAAACACTATAATGAGCACCCAATAATTTTTGTAATTGAGCAGGGTAACTCTCCTGTGCGGGCTTAGCCAGGCCATAACCATACGTAACCGAATTGCCAATACAAGCTATTTTAATAGCCCCATTTTGGCCATACAGTTTTTTTATAGTACTCAATAAACTAAGCAGTAGTAATATCAAATACTTGTTCTTAAATTTCATTTGCTAATTTTTATGGGTGGAATGAAATCAGGCATCTGCGTATTCATCATGTACCGGTCGAAGAAAATACAATTGCACCGCGAGCGCAACCAGTACAACGGCCGCCAGCATGGCAAAATCGTTTCCCAGGTTTCCGGCATCTGATGATTTGCCTAAGCTATCCGTTATAAATGCGCCAAAAAAAACGCCGGTCATATTCATGATGCCGTAGGCGGTAGCCCGGTATTTTGCCGAAACAAACTGGCACAGGATAGGCATATTATTGGCATCAAACATGCCAAATCCCAGTCCGAAACAGATACCAGCTCCCAAAACATATATGAGCGAGTGGCCGAAACCCATTAGTAACAATGCAGGAATCGTGAGCGCCAGGCCAATGGCACTTATAAACACCCTCCCCTTTTTGTTAACCCGCGCCCATCTATCAGATAATAGCCCGCCCGTAATCACCCCGATAAAAGAGGAAGCAGCAATGGTTATAGTAGATAATGGCCCTGCGGTTGACATGGGGATATGCAAATTTTGGGCAAAGAGCGTGGGCAGCCAGTTTTTTGTGGCCCAGCCCGGCAAACTTGAAACCGCAAAATAAAATAGGATTACCCAAAATGCCCTGTTACTCAACAAGCCGGCCAACCCTTTAAAGAGGTTGACGCCTGGTTTGCCTGGCCGAACTACCGTTAGTGCTACATCCGCCGTTTTATCTTTCTCTTTCAAAAAGAGGATGAGAATTAATGAATACACCATCCCCACAACACCAAATGATTGAAAGGTTGCCTGCCATGAAAAAACCGCGGCAGCCGTTGCGCCAAAGCCGCCCAATGCCTGCCCAACATACAAACCAGTCATATGTACACCTATGGCAAGGGACCTTGATCTGGCGGAATGAAAATCAGCAATAAGCGATAACCCTGCCGGAATATATAAGGCTTCGCTGATACCCATGACAGCCCTCAGGATATAAAGCTGGTTAAATGTGGTGGCATACCCCATGGCAAATGTAACTCCCGACCAGACAAATAAACTAAAAACGATGAGCCATTTACGGTTTAACCTATCAGCAATGATCCCCGAAACCGGGCTCATCAACCCATAGATCCACAAGAATACCGCCATCAGGTATCCAAAGTTGGTGGCAGACCTTAATTCGGCTATATCTATTTCCATGGCCGGTTTCATAACCGATAACATTTGCCTGTCCATGTAGTTAAGCAAGGCCACTACCCATAACAGGCCGACTAGGATCCAGGGATAATTTTTTCCTTTTTTCATTTGCTATTAAATTTCCCCATGCTGATTGCCGCTGTACGGATGCCCGGTTTGATCTCGCCTCCCGGGATAAATATCTCATTATTCCACTTTACAGCGGTAGTTGTTACCTGCCCGTAAAAAGGCAAATCGCCAACTTTTTCCCAGGAGTAATTAACTGTATTAAACTGGTAAACATCCTTACTAAAACCCGGATGATTATTCAACAGCACTAATTTCTGATCCTGCAATTGTTGTTTTTCTTCGTCGGTTGCAGCTTTCGCGATAAGCGAGTTGTACGTTTCTATCTGGTGAAAAATTGTTCCTTTATCTCCGCCTATCAACAATATATTATTTGCACCGCAGGCCACAGCGGTTGCAGCCGAGATATTAGTCAGGTGTTTGCCATCACTTACATTGCCCAGCCTGATCCATTTGTTATACAATGGATCGTAGCAAAAAGTATAGCCATGTAAAGCACTTATGCCAGATGCTGTACTGCTTCGGCCGCCGATAACGTAAACACAAGGGTATTTCCCGTTGGATTGAGTAACCGCTACCGAATGTGACATAGCTACAGGTAAAGCAGCCAAAACCTTCCATTTTGGATTTCTATCAGCCAGATTAAGGGTAAAGCATTTCGCCGACGGCTTGCCCCCACTCTCGCCACCAATTAAATAAATCACCCGACCAATGCTGCTCATACATGCATTAGCTACGGGTACAGGCAACGATGGAAGATCCGTAAAAACGATGTCCTGTTTTTTGAGATCCCATGTCATCATAAAAACCTTTGAGCTTTCCCGTGCTTCTTCCGTTTCGCCGCCCGCGCATACTACACCATCGGCAATTGTTGTACTTGCGCCATATGCTGTTTTTTGCAACAGGTGGTTTGTTTTGGGCTTAAGCCAGGTAAAAGAATCACCTTTAGCTTTTTGTAATACATAAACATCATCATAGTGAAGCTTCTTGCCACCTTGCCACGGCATAGCGCCATCAGCAAAGTTTGAGCCACCCGCTACAATTAAAACGCCGTGGCTTGTCCCGGCGAAAACACCGGCAAGTCCTCGCTGCATATCCATACCCGGCGCTGCGGGTATTTGCGTGGGTACGGACCACACTATTTTTTCTGAACTTTTATCCTGGGCCATGAGATGGTCTGGCATTAACGCAATACTGCTTGTCATTAAAAGTAGATAGAGTATGAATTTCATCTTTAAAGGTTTGCAGCGGGTGCGATAGATTTAAAATCATCAAAACCCAGTTCAGAAACGTCTAATTTAAAGTTTTCAAACTGTTCTGCAGTCATATTGGAAACAGGTAACCTAAATTCACCACAATCAAGCCCAACTAATTTCATATAAGCTTTTCCAGTGGCAATTCCTCCGTATTTTCCCAGCAAGCGAATCATATCTATTGATTTTTGCTGTAGTTGCTGCGCCCTGCTTAATTCATTGTTATCAAAAGCAGCAATAAGCTCATGATATAATGGAGTCGCGTAATTAAATGTGCTGCCGACCGCACCTTTAGTACCCAGCGCCAGTGCCGAAAGCATGTTTTCATCGCGTCCCCAAAGCATATCATATTTGCCGTTTTTAAAGCTGATACAACTCTGGAAATCCATAAAATCTTCGTGAGTATATTTAACGCCTGCCAGGTTATCTATTTTACCATCCAGAGCCTTCAGCAATTCAAACATAGAGAAATGGCCGCCAGTCAGTACTGGTATATGGTAATAGTAAAATGGCATGCCGGGTACGGCCGATGCAACCGTTATACAAGTTTCTGCCAGCATATGAATATTTGCCGGTTTAAAATAAAACGGAGAGGTTAAGGATACCGCGTACAAACCCAATGCCTGTGCATGCGTGGCCAGGTCAATACAATCGGCCAGGCAAGTACCGCCCAAGAAAGCCATTACCTTAAAATCGGGGTCATGATTAGATGCTTTGGCCCAGGCCTCAGCTACCTGTTTTTTTTCGTTTAAAGTCAGTGATACCCCCTCGCCGGTTGAACCGTTGATGAAAGCACCGGTAACTCCGTTGTATTTTAAAAATGCGTAATAAGCGGGTATAATATCCAGGTCCAGTTCACCCCTATCATTTAAAGGTGAAAAAGGCGCGCTGATCAACCCTTGTAGATGTTCAATTTTCATATTTGTGTTATATAAAGAATATTAACCGGGAGATTGCGCTCCCGGTTAAAGAATAATTATTGGTTAAAAAGATGAATAGCCAGGGGTTTGCACCAATAGCCTGTTATTGGTAAGTGTAGTACGATCCACCGGCCATAACAGCGCGTAGGCTTGTGATGATAGTAGCGTAGTATGCTCATACACGTAGCTATCGCCCGCCCGGCGCAGGTCATACCAACGCTTGCCTTCAAACACAAATTCAAAAAAACGTTCCTGTAAAATGGCTTCTTTCGGATTGGCATCCAGCGTTTGGTTAGGAAACCCATGTACAGCCGCATTGTAATTAGCGCCAAATGCCCTGGCCCTTACCTGGTTAAGCTCCGTTACCGGCGATTCGCCTAATACTGCTTTGGCCTCCGCCAGCATCAGGAGTAAATCAGCATAGCGATAGATCGGATAATCGTTGGTGATCAATCTTGAACCTGCATTTTGCTCGCCCTGGTATTTATCGGTAAAACAACCGGCAATTTTGAAAGTGCCATTGGCTAATTTTTGGTAAGCCGGCTGTATGCTGGCCAGCTTCCGGCTATCTTTATCGTCAAATGACCTGAATGCAGCTATCCTTACCGGTGCTCTAAGCAAGCCCCCCCAGTTATCCGTAGTTGGTGAAAACTGGCGGTTGGCAAGGGAATCATAAAAATTAGCAATCAGTCCGCTTTGCGGTACAAAACTACTTTGCACAAAGGCCATGGTTGCTTCATTAAACTGGTAATGGCTTACAAATATCATTTCGTTATTGCCTTTGGTAGTTGTAGCAAATACATCGCTGTATTTAGGCAACAATTGTAACGCCGGCACATTAGTTTGAATGTCGTTTAAGGCAGCTTTAGCAGTAGTTGCATCTGCTGAACCTCCGGCGCGGTTTGCTGTCCATAAATAAACATCGGCTTTGAGCATCAACGTAGCTGATTTTGACCAGTAAGATTTTAAATTTTTGAAAGAGTAATCTGTTCCAAAACTGGCAACCGACTTATCAATATCCGCTTTAATAAGGTTCATCACATCAGCTGCCGGTGATGCAGCTTTGGCCAGATTGGATATATCCAGCGTAGCGCCAGATGTCGGTTCGGTTTGAATGATTACCGCGCCCCAGCTACGGTATAACTGGTAGTAGTAAAATGCGCGCATACCGTAGGCTATACCGAGGTAATAGTTTTTGTTGGCTGCTGTTACAATAGCCGTACTGTTTAACTTACTGATCAGCAGGTTAAGCTGGTTTATATTGTTATAAAAACCGCCAAAACTACTTACGCCGGGGTTATCCAGGTTTAGGTTCTGTGTCCATAAGCGCTCCAATCCCTGGGTGGCCTCACCCGTAAATGCCCCATTTGTACCGGCGTCTGTTGCAAAGATATCTGCCCGCATTTCGCCCAGGATCTGAAAAGCGGCGTTGTTTGATCTGAACTGGGTATGCACACCAGCCACAAAGGAATCGAACTGATCGGCAGTTTTCCAGAAGTTGCCATCCGTTACACTACTTACCGGAGCAAGGTCGAGCTGTTTCCGGCATGAGCTTGCTAATACCAGGATAAACAATCCCGATAAAATGATGAATGAATATTTTTTCATATCAAATATTTTAAAAAATTAGAATGAGGCTTGTACACCTACTACAAATGATTTGGGTGTTGGATAAGTACCCTGGTAAATACCGGTTAATGAACCGTTGGATACCGGAGCTTCTGGTGTAGGGCCGCTGAATTTCTTTATATAGAACAGATTCCCGGCACTGGCGTATAACCGCACTTTAGATAGGAAATGTGTTTTATCAAGCACTGATTTAGAGAAATCATAGGATAATGTTATTTCTCTGCAGGCCAAATAATTGCCACTTTCATACAAATTGGAGTTATTGCCATTTAGCACCGCACCGGCGTTATTGCCTCTTGTATAGTTTTGTTTAGATCCCACTACCTGATCGGCATAATAAACTTTAGGTATGCTGGTATTGGTATTGGTATTGGTTGGCGACCATGCCTGCTTTTGCAGATCGATGTAGTTAAAGGTACCCTGGTAGTTACCCAATGTACGGGCCATAAGATCGTTATAAATGGTATTACCTAAGGTGTATTCAAACCTGGAGTACAAAGAGAATGCTTTGTAGGCTACGTTTACATTGAACCCGCCGGTCCACTTAGGATAGATATTACCCAGGTAAACCTGGTCGCGCGAATCAATGGTGTCGTTTTTGTCTACATCCTGCCAGTTCACATCACCAGGGGTAATATGGCCGCCCTTTCCGGCTGCCAGGCCTGGCCCGGTGATACCTGCAACATTATCAACCCTTGAACCTGCCGTAGCAGCTACATCTGCGGCATCTTTAAATATAGAAACCTGTTTGTATCCATATATCTGCCCTAAGGGCTGCCCTTCCTGGATACCGCCTACCCAAATAACTTTACCCGATTTTGGATCATAAACCTGCAAACCGCCCTGTCTGTTATTCACATTGCCGTTATAAGGCAATTTAAGTACTTTGTTTTTTACATAGGATGCCGTAGCGCCAATATCAATTCTTAATCCACTTGGATTATTAAGCACATTGGCCTTTACTGTAAATTCGTATCCCTTGTTTTGCAATGTACCGAGGTTAGTTTGAATGCTGGAAAAACCGGTATAACTTGGTAAAGGCAAACTGGTTAACAGGTCGCTGGTGATGCGATTGTAGTAATCAAACAGAAAGCTTATCCTATCTTTAAAAAAGCCCAGGTCGGCGCCAATATCTGTTGTGCGGCTTTTTTCCCATCTTAAGTTAGCGTTGGTTAAACCGGTATTTAGGAAACTGCCCTGCCCGTTATATAAAGTTTGAGCAGCGTATATTCCCTGCACATCATAATTACCTAAGCCTGCTATATTACCATTCGAACCGTAACTGGCACGTGGTTTTAAAGTAGAGAATACTTTATTTAATCCCCATTTTTCAAAGAAACCCTCTTTGGCAACATTCCAACCTGCAGATACGCCGGGAAAATAACCTACCCTTTTATTAGAAGCAAGTTGCGATACACCATCTTCCCTTAATACAAAGGTCAGCAGGTACTTATCGTCATAAGCATAATTTAAACGGGTAAATGTAGAAATGATGCGATTTTCGGCCTGGGAACTGGTGTTGCCACCCACAGCGAATAAAGTTGACGCGTTGGCCGTAGATATATTATCAGTTGGCGCGTTTGTACCGTCTACCTGTATAATTAAAGCTTTTTGATCATAATACTCGGCACCAATCATAGCGCTCAGATCATGCTTACCAAATGATTTGGTATAATTAAGGATAGCGTTATAGGTTTGCTGAAAGGTACGTGAATAGCCTGCAATTGATTCCCGACTGGTATTGTTATATGCCGGCGGATTGGCAAACAATGTAGCATACGATTGTGTAGCCTGCTGGAAAGATTGGTTGATCTGTTGATTTAAATAACCGCTGCCCGATACTTTTAAAAATAAACCGGACATGATATCCCATTTTACGGACGCGTTTGCGGTGATCCGGTCTACCTCGTTACTGCGCTTTAATTTACCCAGCCAGTATAGTGGATTGCCATCGCTGATACTATTGCCAGGGTTTGGCTGCGTTTTGGCGGCATCCAGCCATGGATTGAAAGTTGGCCATAAAGCCAAAGTCCGGTACAGGGAGTTTACATCGCCGGCAGGTGCACCTAATTGCGACGAAGTGGAAAGTGTTACTCCGGTAAATACTTCCACATTGGGTTTCACTTTGTATGAGCCATTAAAATCGCCGGAATAACGGTTGTAATTTGACCCAACGATCACCCCATCTTCGTTATAGTAATCCAGGCTGGCAAAATACTTGCCCTTGTCATTACCGCCTATAGCGCTCAGGTAATGATCTTGGGTGCGTGTATTCCTGAACAACAGGTTTTGCACCTCTTTACTGTGATCTTTATAAATGATCTTGCTGCCCGGATTGGCCGGATCATCCAGATCCTGCCATCCCTGCGATAGAAGACCAACATTTGCCGGTGTTTCCGCTTTAATATCAAATGAAGCAAGGTTTGCTGCATCGGTTAACAAGCCATATCCACGGGTTGCGTTGATTTGCGCAAGGTTCCTGCCAGAATTGACGTTGCCAAGGCGGTTATAGTAAATATAATCGCCGGCATTCATGTAAGAATAACCTTCCCTTTGCCGGTTAAACCCTTCTGTAAATTTGTAGGTTACCTGCGCTACACCCGATTTTCCTTGTTTTGTAGTGATCAGGATTACACCATTATTGGCTCTTGCGCCGTATATAGCAGTGGAGGCCGCGTCTTTTAAAAGATCGATAGAAGCAATATCATCAGCCGGGATATCATTAAAGGCCCGGATGATTCCATCAACCACTACCAGTGGCGCTCCGGGGCTGTTGATAGATGCACCGCCCCTTAATACGATCAGGGGAGTTGCGCCGGGCGCACCGCTACTGTTCACTACCTGTAAGCCAGATACAGTACCCTGCAACGCGCTGCCGATATTGGCCCGGGGAGCGGTGGCCAGCACCTTACTATCTAAAGTGGCAATAGCACTGGTAACACTTTTACGCGATTGGGTACCATACCCCACTACAACAACTTCGTTAAGCGCTTTGTTATCTGGTTTAAGCACCACATTAATAACCGTTTGCTCGCCAACTTTGATCTCGCGGGTGGTATACCCTAAAAAACTGAACACCAATACATCATTTGCCGATGCCTCAATGGAGTAGGAACCATTAGCCGTAGTTGGGCCGCCTTTGGTTGTTCCTTTGATAATAACACTTACGCCAGGCAAAGCGCCATGGTCGTCGTCAGCGATGACCTGCCCGCTGATCTTCTTGGTTTGGGCTTGTACAAACGTAAAAAGCAATAGGCCAATTACGGTAAACAAAGCCCGGTGAAGGGTAAAATTTCTGTTCATTTGAATTTGGTTAGTTTTGTATTATGTCATACATAATACAATTATAGAAATTTTTATTTTAGATTCACAAAATAATTCGGGATATATTTTTTTATTGATTACCTGTGTGTTAGGAATACACTTAAGGATTGTTGATAATTATTGACAGCTATTTGTAAGTTTGCAGAGGGAGAAATATGAAGACTAACGGCCTTATTCAGAACATTAAAAATGTGGATACCAGTTCGCTGGTAGACCGGGTTGAAAAAAACCTGATCGAGCTTTTTATTGAAAAAAACTTTAAAGTGGGCGATGCCATACCCAAAGAGCTGGAATTGTCGGCCGCACTGGGAGTAAGCCGGACTGTGATCAGGGAAGCCCTGCTCCGATTGAGGTTAATGGGACTGATTGATTCGAGGAAGAAACGAGGCGCGGTGCTTACCAGCCCCGACCTGGTGTCCATACTGGAAAAGAGTATGAATCCACAAATATTGGACACCGTTACCCTCAAAGAGATATTTGAAATGCGCCTGGCCCTGGAGATTGGGATGGCTGATTTTATTATAGAGCGCATAACACCAGAGGATATTGCCGAATTACGTTCAATTGTTGCAATTGAACCGGCCCAATCACAGGCTGCCATATTTGATGTGGAGCAGGAAATTAAATTTCACGGAAAGCTATACGATATCACCGGCAATGAAACCCTGCGCAAATTTCAGAAGCTGCTGCTCCCGGTATTTGATTATGTACACCAAAGCGGCTTGTTGAAGAAACCCGTTAAACCCAGGAAATTTGTTTCACATGCGGGCCTGATAGACCTGATCGAAAAGGGATCTGCCGAAATGCTTAGGAATGGGATGCGTAACCATTTGGAAAACCATTTTGCACGACTATTTGAATAATTTATGCCCTCAATTTTAACAATTAAGCAGGATACCGATTCTTAAAACAACTGATTCATTGTTCGGGCAAAGTCACACACCTTTTGTACATTGGCTATGTGTGGGTTAATAATTTTTCCGCAAACTCTCTTGGGCAATATAATATAATACATCCCCCCTGAATTCTAAATGCTCATATTTGCTGAATGCTCGTTTAACTTTTTTTTATTTTGCGGAGTTTATCTAATTATATTTGCGATATATTAAAAAAATATGCTGGCAGATAGTGATACGGATAAGCGTAAGATAATTGTATTTATTATCATTGTTATTTTGTGTGTTATTGTTTTACTAATTATAGGTAGCCTAACCTATGAATATGATAAGATCCTTAGTCCAAGTGCAACAGGTGATAAAAATTGGGATGGAAATTAGTACTGTTATCATTGCTCATTATAACTTTTATAGCTAATGAATTTATGATCAGGGAGATATTTGCAGATTATTCTCAAAAGAAAACAAGTTGGTTTAAGCTAAAATTAATAGGACAGTACAAAAATCTGCAATTTTTAAAAAGAGCGATCAAGTGGAAATTCCACATAGCCTTCAACCCAATAATTATTGATAATAATAAATTAATTAAAAACTCAATCCCTGTTTTAATTAATAATCATAACCGCCTGTTTTCGTTACAAGCACAAATTAACTGGCTTAACTCTTTAAATAATAATTTGTCAATTATTGTTGTCGACAATAAATCAAATTATATCCCATTAATAGAATATTATAAGACTTTAGCACAGGTTAAAAATTGCCAGGTAATTTACCTGAATCATAACTCCTGGCTCAGAGGAATAAATTATATAGCAAAACAGCTTACTGAGTTCCCTAAGCTTATCATAACAGACGCCGACCTAATCCCATACCGGGATACTCCCAATGATACAATTAAACATCTTTCAGCATTATTAGATAAATATCCGGATTATAATCATATAGGACTTTCGCTGGAGATCAATGACATTCCTGATTATTACCCTTTGAAGACCAACGTAATTAAACATGAATCGCAATTTTGGCCCCCTATGGCTAAAGCGTTAGATGCTGATGTGGTGGTTGCTGCTGTTCACTCCACTTTTGCAATGTACCGTAACAGTTCTGTTTTTAGTTTGAGGGACCCCGCCTTAAGAACACAGCGGCCATATACAATGAAACACGTAGATTGGTATATAAATCCCGATAATATATCAAAAGAGTATCTACATTATGTGAGATACTGCCAGCCGATAGCCTCCTGGTCGCAGGAACTTAAAGCAACAGTAAACATCTTAACAAAACAAAAATAAATTACAACGCCTTAAATTCAATTTGTAAACTGATGAGTTTGTTTATTATGTTTTTAAACTCAACGCTTGTTTCAATATGATCATGAAGTAATATAATTTCATCTGAATCATGATTTCCAAGCCACCTTTTTCTGTTGCCGTACGCCTTTAAATAGTCTTTGGGCTTTCTACTTTCTACTCTTTCCAAAACATCTTCCATAGTTTCAAGTCCCTTAATATTTTGCTTAATTATTGCCCATTCCATGATGTCGAATGTCCAAAGAAGGTCAATATCGTTATTGAATCTTTTACTGTTTAAATAAGAATAATTAACATTTTTAAATTTGGGTTTAGTATACCCCATCTCTTTTAAAAAGTCTTGTATATAGTTTGCCCTTTTCAAATCAGGCAGAGGGAACATTTTAAAATTTTGCCCAAATTTTCCGTCTCCCTTGTCACCATAGGGAAATCTGAACCATTTTTCATGATAAGTGTATCCCGCATTTAGATAAAGTGCTGTTATAATTTCATCTGTTTTAGCAATTTGATCACAGGCTTCTTTTAATGAAATTGAAGAAAAATGAGGGTGACTATAGGAATGATTTTGAATTTTAAAGCCCATCTTTATTGCTTTAATTACCGCATCTGCTTCCACCTCCAAATTTTTTCCTATACAAAAAAACACTGCCGGAATCTGCAGCGCATTTAAATAATCACAATGCTCCAAAAACTTAGATGACGGTGAGTCATCAATAGTGAGGTAAGATGTTTTCAAGAAAAACTGACAATTTAGAATTAATAAAACTAATAATATTTTACCATTAATTACCACACTAAATCCAGAAACGCGGGCCAATAGGCCCTGAAGTACAGATGAAATCATTCCATTTGTATTTTCAATTAACCCATATTCACTATTTTAAAGTTGCAGTTCATTTTTTATAAATAAAAAAGGGTGACTGTGAATTGCTTTTTTTTACAATTCACAGTCACCCCTCAAAAAAAATAAAACAAAAAAAGGCTGCTCATAATCTATGATACAGCCTCATTGGTTAGTATAGCAACAATGTTTAGGAAACCTTAATCCAATATCTGTTTCAATTATTTTTAATTGAATTAACCCTGGTTGGGCTGGTACATTCTTTTTTCAACTGGTTGATAATATTCATTCAGGTTCTCTGGTATCCTGGAATTATAACCCAAAACTTGCCTTAAATGTTCATTCAATCCCTCGCCGAAGCTATAACCCAAGGCTCTCGGGTAATCAAGTTGTTGTTTAAAGAATGGGCGGGTAAAGGCCATGGTCAGAGTTCGTCTTTTTTCATCGGTATTGTTTTTTCCAGCTGCGTGCCACAGATTAGAGTCAAACAAAATAATACTGCCTTTTTTTGCTACCGCCCGGTCTGCATTATTGTAAAAATAATCGCTATCTGGTTTTTCTTCGTGTTTATGTGAGCCTGAGAGAAAATAGGTCGCTCCGTTTTCTATAGTAAAATCATCCAAAATAATCATCATTTGGATCATTATTTTAAAATCTCCGGTAAAACTTCGGATATCTCTGTGGATATTTTGAACGTAAGGCTTGTCATCTCTCAAATTAATAACCGCGCCTAATGAGTTTAAGATATAGTTTCCCTTTAAAAAGTGCTTTATTTCATTTTCGCAGTACCTTTGTTCAAGAAACTTCAGTGTAAAAATATCTTTTTCTACAAGGTGGTGAAGTGTACCGTTCATATTTGCACCTATGCCATTGGCAATTTGAATTTCGCGTCTTACATCGTATGCCTTCACTAACGAAGTGGTAATTTCATCAATAAAATCAGTTTTCAGTGCATCCTCATAAACAATCCAGCCGTAATCAGTCATTACCTGATCAAAGATGGCAGGGTCATTAGCTTCCGAATAAGTGAATTTATTTTTCATAATTTTAAATTTATTAAGGTGAATTTAAACATTGGTGGTTACTATATTTGAAATTTGTGCTTGTGTTTTTCTTTTAGGCTGACGATATGAGGGGAAATAATTGGGTTCCACATTTGCATCCACATCTGCCTTTAAAACAAGTTCATTATAAGCAACATGATCATTGATGTAGCACCAAATTTGATCCTTTACTTGTAAATCTGTGAAATATCTTTTAAACATAAAAAGAGAGTCTTCCTTGCCACCTACCCCACCTCCAAGATGAAAGATTTTTTTGCCAAGCCTTCTCCCAATCATACTTATCTCATCGGTTAAAAGTTTGCTGGGCGATTCTTTCAGGTAATCTGGAGATGTTGCTGACAGGTGGTTTCTAATAATACTGCCTGATAGTAAAATCAATGCACCGCAGATAAGTACCGGTCCGTCGTAAATAAGAATAAGTTTGTTATCAAACCCCTCCATACTAAGAAGATTGGCGAAATATTGTTCATCAAAATAGTAATTGGGTGAGGCATTTACCCTATCCATGTTTTTGTAGTACATGTCAATGAAGCTTTTTATACCTTCGAGGGTGTTTAGCTCCTTGATCAGATAACCTTTTTCACGCATTTTTCTTATTTGGCGCGAAAGTCGTTTATCATATCTGCTTCTTTGATCCTCTACAGCCATAGAAAGATCCATATATAGTGTTGTTCCATTTTCTTTCAATCCGCCAATACTTCCCAATATATTATGCTGATTAAGAAAAGGATGCAATCGGGAAAATATACAAACTGAATTTTCCTCTTTCATGAAGCTTACAAAAGCTTTTTTAAAGCGCGTAGTCGCTAACGCCGGTATATCCAATAGGTTTATATTGGATATGGGCCCGCAATAACCATAAACGGAGGTCATATCAAAAAATGCAGAATTTTCTATTTTTCGTTTGATCACCGGCAATGCAATGAACAAATCATTTTCTTCGTACACAAATAGTACTGGTTCTCCTTCTTTATTTAAAGAATGATAGTACCAGGTATGAAAAACCTCATGTATTAATGATCTATCGATATAAGTATTCCATTCTTCGTTATTTCGAATCGAAAAATATTTGTAAGACATAAGTTATTTTAATTAGGGTTATTAATGATGATATAGAACGGCTAGATTGTTTATAAGACAGCTTGGACAGGCGATGGATACCCAACAAGATTCATTGAAAACCTTATAGGCATTTGCGATAAAAAAGGTAATTCCCATTAAAATATAAAAAAAACAATGGAGATAAAAGCAACTGCCTACGCCCCGATTGTCATTTATTGTTGAAATCAAATTTACAAAGGGAGTTTAAAGCAGGTACTTTACAGTATCAAAAGCTTTGCGAATCCTATGTCGCTTCAATTCAAATAATATGTATCTTTTTACATAAAGTAACAAAAGCGTTAGCCTCTGAATTCGGCGGTATTTAAAATGCTTAATGATAAGGTTAAAATCGCTTATCACCATTTCCATACGTGCCTCAACTTTAATCATACTCCAGATGCCTCCGGAATGGTTTCGATAACAGCTCATCACCTCGGGCATTACATAAATTTTACCACCAGTATTAAACGTGGCAAAAATTTTTAAAAATTTATCTGCCGCATAACATTTTAAATACCAGGGCTTTTGAAACAATTGGTGTACGGCCATGCTATTATGGTATACAACTGTAGCTGTCTTGGTTTCTTCCTGCCTACCGGCCAGCAAGTCGGAATATGTATGCACTAATGGCAGTGGATTGGGATCAACATACAAGGTGTTATCGTCATTGTCAATTACCCGCGTATAATGACAACACATAACATAATCGGGGTTTTGCTCTAAAAAATCAACTTGTTTTTGCAATTTGTGAGGATTTGTCCAATAATCGTCGCCATCGCAAAGTGCAATATATTTTCCTTTGCACATGGCAACCGTTTCGATCATGTTATAGTGAGGGCCTATGTTTTTTTCCGGAGTAATTACCTTTACTATAGACGGGTATTTTTCAATATATTTTTTCAGTACCTCCAATGTACCGTCGGTAGAGCAATCATTGCCGATAACAATTTCAAATTTGAAATTTGTTATCTGCATTAAAAAACTCTCCATGGTTTGAGCAATAAATTGTTCCTGGTTGTAAGTTGTACAGCAGATACTGACCATCAAATCCTGCTTTACCATAATTTTTCACTTGTTTTAACAGTTTCAACATTCATTTTCATCAACATATTTTAAAACTAAAGCCCACCAATTAGTCACATTTAGCAAGCCAATAATTCAAATTTATCTAATTGGTGTACGATAGAAAAGCGACTTGAACAATTGTCATAAAATTGTAAGTTGCCTTTAGATACGTTTACAATAAGTGTAGATATTTTCACATTTAGTGTAAAGTAAATTATTGATTCCAAACATTATCCGCCTTATACAGTTCTAAGTTTGTGTTTTTTCATTAAAATGTATATCATGTATTATAATGATTTCCGTCATTTCCTGCCTGGCATTATCAATCCATCTTTGTATTAATGATCAATAAAACTATTAAATCACTATCATGGAAACTTTAATGCAACAAAAAACTGAAAAAGAGACTTTAGATGAATCAGCCAATCTTAATATAAAAACAATGAAGGCTTTGGTTTATCATGGGCCAGGAAAAAAGGCCTGGGAAGAAAAACCTAAACCACAGATAAAAGTAGCCACAGATGTAATTGTAAAAATTCTTAAAACCACCATTTGCGGTACCGACCTCCATATCATGAAAGGTGATGTTCCCGAGGTTGAAGATGGCAGAATAATAGGGCACGAAGGTGTAGGTATTGTAGAAGAAACCGGGAGTGCCGTAAGTAATTTTAAACCTGGTGACCATGTACTTATTTCCTGTATTACATCATGTGGTAAATGCAGTTATTGTAAAAAAGGTATGTATTCTCACTGTGAAGACGGCGGATGGATTCTTGGCCACCTTATTGACGGTACCCAGGCAGAATATGTAAGGATACCTCATGCCGACAATAGCTTATATCCCATTCCTGCAGGGGCAGATGAGGAAGCACTGGTAATGCTGAGCGACATTTTACCCACCGGTTTTGAATGCGGAGTATTGAACGGACAAGTTAAACCAGGTGATACCATTGCTATTGTTGGTTCTGGGCCTATCGGTTTAGCTGCTCTTTTAACTGCTCAGTTTTTTTCACCTGCAGAAATTATTATGATCGACCCTGACGACAACAGGCTGAATGTTGCCAAGGGCTTTGGAGCAACACATCTTATGAATAACAGTACAGAAGATGTTGTCAAAAAAATAATGGACCTTACTTCGGGCAGAGGAGTTGATACAGCAATTGAGGCTGTTGGCATTCCTGCAACTTTTGAATTATGTGAGGCCATCATTGGACCGGGCGGACATATCGCCAACGTAGGTGTTCATGGCAAAAGCGTAAATCTTCATCTTGAAACACTTTGGTCAAAAAACATAACAATTACAACCCGGCTTGTAGATACAACTTCAACGCCCATGTTATTAAAAACTGTTAATGCCAACAAATTGCAACCCAGTAAATTAATAACCCATCATTTTAGACTGGACCAGGTTATAGAGGCTTATGACACTTTTGAGCATGCAGCTAAAGAGAAGGCACTCAAAGTGATTATGACAAATACAAACGATGTTGAATAGCCATTTTAAGGCATCAATCAATAATACATGAAGGCAAATGAGCTATAAAGGCTGGTTTGCCTTTTTTTTAGAGTTAGTATGAACTAAACATCCGCAAAAACTCAATCTTTCATTTTCTCCAGCCGGGCATGATCTATTATCCGGATGTGGGTACCAATACGTTCTATCAAGCCCTCAGATTTAAAGTCTGTAAGTATTCTGCTCACTGTTTCTGCAGCCATACCAGCCATGCCGGCCAGTTCTTCACGTGATATTTTAAACAGAAGTGGGTTTGACAATGGTGTATTTAACCTTAAAAGTACCTGTGATAAACGTTTGCGAACCGAATTGTAGGCCATCAATAATAACTGATTATCCTTCTCCCGAATATTACTGGCCATCATCCGAATAAATTGCTGATTAATATTCTGATAGCGATTGATCATATCAATCACCATTTCCCGGGGTAACACACATACTGTAGAATCACTAACGGCCTCAGCTGTTTCTGAATAATTTTCTGCCGATAGTAGGGAATATAAACCAATGTAATCCTCTGGTTTAAACAAACCCAGCAACAGTTCCCGCCCGTTATCGGCTATTTTAAAAGTTTTAATACATCCTTCAAGCAAAAGATATAAACCAGAAGACTCATCACCCTCATAATAAAGTATCTGCTTCCTTTTAATCTGCTTAACTTTCCAGCCGGCGATTACGGTTTTCAAATCCACTTTTTCGTTTCTATTTCCAGCAGTTAGTTTTTCCAGGCTAATTAAGGATTTTATATAATATTGTTCAAGTACTTCCTTTTTATAAAACCGACTTTCCAAAGCATGGAGTAATTCCATTTCGCCAAACGGCTTAATCAGGAAATCATCGGTACCCATTTCCATACCTTTTCTAAAATCTGTTCGTTCAGTTTTGGCTGTAAGGAATATAAAGGGAATACGGGCCGTTTCGGGTTGCTTACGCAGCTGGCTTAATACTCCATAGCCATCCATTTCGGGCATCACTGTATCGCAAAGAATCAGATCTGGCTTTCTGACCTGGGCAATATCTACACCTTTGCTGCCATTTGCAGCCTGTAATACAATATAACCATTAAGCTCCAGTATTTCGGCTGTATCCTCACGGATATCATTACTGTCATCAATAACGAGAATTGTTTTCATGTTCTATTGTATGTAAGCGTAGATGTAATTTCTTCAAGTGGGGCTACTAATCACCAATTGTAAATGACCATGAATCAAATAGTTTAATTCAATACCGAACTATAAAAAGTTGGCAGAAATAGTACACTCAATTTAAAGTGGCACATATTTATGGCCGTCATTTACGTTAATTAAGTAACAGCTTTTTTTGGATGGCGCTTCTTGTGTGATTGTGACTTCGTAGTTAAAAGGTTTATCCTTAGTTTTTACGCTAATTACTATTGTTTACAACGGGTTTAAAATACATTTTCTTCGGCAGCGTCATATTTATCAATACCTGCTTTTTGCCGGGTTCTAAAATCCCTGAACTGATCATCCTATTCACATAGTCGGAAAATTTTGAAGCTCCTTTAAAATTCAAATGTCCAAGATCAGCAAATTCATCATCCTTTAAAGGAAAGTTATTAAAATCTAAAAAATCAACATCCTGAAAATAGTTTTTCTTAATAGCCATGAAAACTTTTTCATTTTTCATGTACTCGTAGCCAATATGTTGAGGACTTCTGACCAGGAAGACTTTTTTGTTTTTTTGACGGCAATAATCAACTATCTTTCTAAGATAGTTGAGATTGGTCATTGACAAAACAGTGCGCCCTGATGCGGTATCTCTGACGATAGGTAATCTTTTATTGTTTAATTCCAGTGGCTTAGGATTATTAATTTTTAAGTAACCACCGATACTGCCACTGAAACTATAATTTAAAGTAACCACTCTAAATATATTCTGCCTTGCTAAAATGGAAACACAATTAATAAAATCCTTTGGATTTTTATTAAATAGCAGTTCTAAATCTGCAGGATCCATAAAAGACGCATACTGCGGAAACATGTTCGACATATATTTATATCCCCAGGTCCACTCATCCATTTTCTCATCAATTTGATTATTGGAAAATTCAATCAAAATAGTTTCAACCTGGTTGTTTTGAGAAATTACTTTTTTTACTTTTTGATACGTATAGAAGTAAGGCTCTGCAGAGTGTGAAAGATTTTTAAATCCTGATATTAATGAATCGTTAAAAGCACACTCAGAGTGTGAATGTCCAAACAATACAATTTTATAACCCTTATCAATATTAAATTTCGAAAATTTCTTAACCAAAAAATCCGGTATCAATATTATACAGGCTAATAGTAACATACTTGTTAATATAAACACCATTGTTTTATTTAAAAAGCTTCCCATTTTTTAAAATTGAAAGTAAATAAATTGTTGTTCCTTACCTGCAAACAAGAATGCAATTAAAACCAGCGCATAATAAAATGCAAGCCGGTAATTTCTACTTTTAAGCTTGGTTAAAGTTTCAATTGCATACTGGTTTTCTCTCCCGTTCCATTCAATCACAATGAAAAACACAATTAAGGCAATGGTCTCTAATAACTGCGGCCGGTTAACATCAAAACTTGGTATAGAAAAAAGTGATCTGGAGAATATTCTGCCTAAATAGTTAAATGCGTGGGTAACGTTGTTAGCTCTGAAAAAGATCCAGGCAAAAACAACCATACAAAAAGTTAATAGTATATGCAGAAATTCGCTGAGCGTTGGCAGGCTTTTTCCTTTAGCAACTATTTCAAGATTATTTCTGTTGGTTTTAAAGATAATTGATGGCATAATGAATAATGCATTTAAAAATCCCCAGATTATAAAGGTCCAGTTTGCACCATGCCAAAAACCGCTTACCAGAAAAATTATAAAGGTATTTCTTACTTTAAGCCAGGTTCCGCCTTTACTGCCACCGAGAGGAACGTATAAGTAATCCCTAAACCAGGTTGATAGTGATATATGCCATCTTCTCCAAAATTCAGCAACATCCCTTGAAAAATATGGAAATGCGAAATTTCTTAATAATTCTATCCCAAATAACCTTGCAACCCCTAATGCAATATCTGAGTAGCCCGAAAAATCACAATAAATTTGAAAGGTAAAAAATATTGCTCCCAAAACTAATGTGCTTCCGGAATATGAAGCTGAATTAGCGAATATTGTATTTGCAAATTCGGCGCATTGATCTGCAATTACAATTTTTTTGAATAAGCCCCATAATATCTGCCTTAACCCATTAGCAGCATTATGATAATTAAACACTCTTGCCTTTTTTATCTGGGGCAAAAGATGGGTTGCTCTTTCAATAGGCCCGGCAACTAATAAGGGAAAAAAGCTTACGAATAAAGAATAATCAATAAAGTTTCTTTCGGCTTTGATCCTTCTTTTATAGATATCAATAACATATGATAGTCCATGAAAAGTATAAAAAGATATTCCAACCGGCAGGATAACCTTCAATGTCCAGGGATTAACGTTTAGCCCAAAGTTTGAAAACATTTGCGTAAATGACCCGGCAAAAAAATTATAGTATTTAAACACTCCAAGGAAGCCCAGGTTGATCAAAATACTAAGCCACAACCAAAAACTTCTTGATTTCTGGTTTTCCGACTCCGTCATCTTTAATCCTGTAAAATAATCTAATAGCGTTGAGAAAACCAGAAGGAAAAGAAAACGCCAGTCCCAGCATGCATAAAAGAAATAACTTGCACAAAGCAATAAAAAATTTTGAAGCTGTAGGTTCCTGTTAAATATCAACCAATATAAAATAAACACAACCGGCAAAAAAATTGCAAAACTAACCGAATTAAAAAGCATCTTGGAGTTATTTTTAATGTGATTGAGACATCAGAACAATGCCACTTTATTAAGAAAGAGTTAATTTATATTTTCAACCTTAGTTCAGGTCATTGTTTATGGCTTCCTGTCAATATCAACATTAACAGGAAGTATTTTTGCTGCAAATTTCAAATAGATGACTGGGCACCAAAAGTTTGTAGCATTAAAAACGGAAGTGGTATTTACCAAAAATATAGTTGACCGGTACAGAAACTTAACCTGCCAATAAATTGGCAAGATCAAATGACTTTAAAAATGGAATTTGTATTAATTAATCAATTGCTATCAGTTTACTTAAATCTATACAATTATATTTTTCCCCTCGTGACTTAGAACTTCATTGAATTTTTCAAGCAGCTTTATGTACTTGTCCATCCAATAGTAAGTTGCATCACGGGGCTGATCTTTTATGTTTAATGCATCAAACGAACGATCAGCGTTGACAGAATTAATTCTTTTGGCGAAAGCTTCGGGAAACTCTTTGGAAAAATCATGCCCAATCACAAAGCCGATTTGGCAAATTATATCCAGGTTCAATTTTTTTGTTTCAAACCAATTATACAAGGTTCTACGACTTACATTCAGCTTTCTCGCAATTTCGCTTATACCCATATGATCTCGTCGCACAATGCGTTCCACAATTTGGCCGTAATGTAAGTCAATGCATTCAGATGTTCCAACAGTACAACTGTCATTATCTAAATAACTATTAATCGGGTAATCCATTTTGCTGTACATACATTCACTGATTTAGGTTGAAAAAATAATTTTTAAAGGACGATTTACATTTGTTGTTTTTATTCTAAAATTAGGATGGTGCTATATTTCTTTACTACGAATAACGTTAGGGGGATAGTTATTCAAAAAATTTCAATTTAGGTTATCTCAATTAAAAATGTGTTAAATGCCTGGTCTTTTACCTGTTAAAGCTTATAACATTATTGTCGCTTGTGATTAGTATAAATTTAGAGATAGTAGAAGCACTAATCAACCTATTGGCGGTCATTTTTTGCCTGTAGAAGACATTGATCAATAAGTATTTAACGTATAAAAGCAGAAGCTCCCCATCGTTATTTTAACTATAAGTTTACCAAAATCATCATCGATACTATAATTATTTACCTATAGCAGTGGTTGTGTGGAAATAATTTGCCACAAAGTTTAAAAGGCAGCGATCTTTATAGCCCGAACTTTTAAAGTTTTTAACATTTATTACCGTCGCTCCCTGCTTTTCGGCCACTCCGGACTTGGCGGTAAATTGAATAAAAGGGATTTTATTTATGTATAACCAGCTGAACATGGTTTTATAAATATCATAGCCATTCATACCCGACATTATAATTTCACAAATCACAAGATCAGGTAATTGTGCCTTTAAATGCTTTAGTGCGCTCATACCATTATCTGTTATTGAAACATGATAACCTTCGGCAATTAAAAGCCTGGCAATGTTCTCTCTAATTTTATGATTATCTTCAATTAGGAGTATATTATTCATAATAAAATTAATTTTAACTCGCTTAATTGGGGCGCTCTTGCAAATGTTAAGCAAACGTTATGTTGCAGCGTGTTTTGTTTGGTGAGTGATATCAATAAAGATACCTGACAGCTTTTCACATATCCCATTATTAAATTCCGGATAGCAAACAGCTCTAACCCTTATTGAATTTTTTTTGGCTGTAATCATTTCAAATTCACCATCAAATGATTTTCCATTCTCAAGTGCATCTTTCAATCCCAATCCGGCCAATTCCCGGTCGGCACCTTCTTTATAAAATCCCATAGCTGTTTTCAGGTCTGGGCTAAAATCTTCAGGTACTTCAAGCATTTCTTTCAATACCTTGCTCCAAATAGTGGTATTTTTAACAAAATTCCTGCTCCAAGCCCCAATACGGGCAATTTTTTGCGTTTTATTAAGTATTTCTAAAATTTGACTGCTGTCTGCTTCCTTAAGCTTAAAAGGAGTAATATTTTCAGTCAATATTAAAAAACCACCAATTTCTAATCTGTTCTTATACCAAGGTCTCAGATCCCAATGCATCCAGGCTAATGATCCATCCTGGTTTTCTATTATAGCATCATCAAAATGACTTTCTCCTTTCAAGCATGTGAGCAATAAATCATGAAATTGAGATTTAATTTGAGGAAGAACCCGGTAAAGGTTTACCCCTATGATTTCTTTACCTTGCAAATCATAATCTTCTACCCATTTTAACGATGCCGCGATAAATGCCATATTCTTATCAAACATGGCAATGGCAACCGGAGCTTGCTCTACAAAAGTTATATGATTTTCCTGGTTTTCTGAGTGTATTTTACTAATGAGCTCTTTCGCTAATTTTTCATTTAAATATTTTTGATAACATGAAGAAAAATTAGACGGATTTGAGAAATTTAGCATTAAAGCCATCTGACTTTTATTGCAACGCTTTTCATTAAGGCACTTTTCAGCAAATTCCATCTGAAGATTCCGGTAATAAGAAAAAATAGTGCTATTATATTTTTCCTTAAAGTCTCTTTTAAGCTTTGATTCCGAAATAAAGTGCTTTTTTGATAGCGTTGCTATACTTGGGAACTCAGTAAAAATACATGACTTTAAGGTTTGTACTACTTGCTCTAAAATTTGATCATTGGAGAACAAAAAAACCTTCTCGGTTTTTAAATCATCCTGATCATTCATTAAAGTTTTCATATCAATAGGGCTTATATCGGCAACATGCACAAAAAAACCATCTACCTCACCATCTATAAAATTGGGGGTATAAGTTGCCCTTGTGTTTTTAATTTCTCCCGATGGAGTAGTTAAAAGCCTATCAAAAACCTGTAATTCCCCTCTTAAAACTGCATTTGTTTGTTTAAGATTCCTTTGATACAACAACGCTCCTAACTCCCATAAATACATCTTATCGATCATTTCATCGGGAGTTTTTTCAAACCACTTTGAATAGGCATTATTTGCAAACCGGCAAATTAGATTCTTATCCCAATAAGCCAGCATGGCATTGGTATGGTCAATAACATTAAAAACTATATTTATAAAGTTTGAATTGGTATTAAAAGCCATTTAATCCCCTTGTTAAGCGTAACTTTTTAACAAATCATAAAAAAATCCTCAATAAAAAGAATTTAATTTCATGGATCACAATTCCTTAAAAGTGCAAATAAATAATTAATTATCCTCGAACGAAACTGACTATTAAAAATATGATTTGAATCATATTTGAAATGTTAACTAAATGTGATAATCATTAATCAGCTTAACATCAAGTTTTTCATATTGGGAGTTATTACTAATGAAATCGGGTAAAATCGTTTTCATTTTAGTTACCATTACATCAATATTATTTTGAAGGTTAAGCTCCATCAGTTCCTTAATTACCCTGTTAGTATCTGCATAATTATTGGGTATCGTTTTTGAAATTTTTATATCCTTATTATAGGTAGGTATTACTTCTTCCTCCACATTAAGTAACTCTTCATATAGTTTTTCACCTGGCCTTAAACCTGTATAAATAATTTCAATGTCTTTACCGGGTACCAAGCCTACCAATTTAATCATATTGGCGGCCAAATCTGCTATTTTAACTGGATCTCCCATATCAAATAAAAATATTTCTCCTCCGCTACCCATAACTGCCGCTTCAAGCACGAGTTGTACAGCTTCGGGTATTGTCATAAAATATCTTGTAATATCGGGATGCGTAACCGTAATTGGCCCCCCTTTTTCAATTTGCGCCTTAAACCGGGGTATTACAGACCCGTTTGACCCTAACACATTGCCAAAACGTGTTGTAATAAATTTAGTTTGATTAGCAGATTCACTTATTGGATCGGTACAAAAGAAATGGTTTTCAAACAGCACATTATTTAAAGATTGAATATACATTTCAGCAATGCGTTTGGAAGCACCCATAATATTAGTGGGCCTAACTGCTTTATCTGTGGAAATCATCACAAATTTTTCGACACCGAACTCAACCGAAATATCTGCCAGATTTTTTGTGCCCCAAATATTGGTTAAAACCGCCTCTGTGGGGTTATTTTCCATCATAGGCACATGTTTATATGCAGCGGCATGAAAAACAATTTGAGGTTTATATAAATCAAATAAAGTTTTTATTCTGCTTGCATTTTGTATATCAGCAATAAATATTCTTATTTTATCGGCATAATTACCATCCTCTATTTCTAACTGAATGTCATGTAAAGGGGTCTCTGCCTGGTCGCACAGCACCACATATTCCGGATTGTAACTTAATATTTGACGTACAAGCTCTGAACCAATTGAGCCCGCGGCACCTGTTATCAAAACCCTTTTATTTTGAATATCAGCCAACACATGTTTATTGCAAAGGTTGATGGGTTTGCGCTCAAGAAGATCTTCGATTTTTAAATCTTTAAACTGCCTTAAATTTGGCTCGCCATTTATCCATTGATCAGAAGGCGGAACAGTTATCACTTTTATACCAAGCTCAACACATTTTTCAACGGCCATTCTTTTGCCATCAATTTTTATGTCTTCGGATGTTATGAGCATCGTTTTTATAGAAAATTTATTTTTTAATTTCTCTATTGCCTTTATTGGATACACGCGTTTTTGTTCAATGCATTTGTAAACCTTATCAGACCCGGTATCTATAAAACCCTGTACATTTATCATAAAACCTTTTTGGGCTTCAAGCGCATTTTTTATTAAGATAGATGGCGTTCCTGAACCATAGATTAAAACATTCTCTTTGGTGATTTTGTACCCAGGCTCATCAAAATATTTAAAAACATCCTTAATTATTATACGCATACCCATCAATATTGATGAGGATATAAAAAAATTAATTAGTAAAATATCCCCAAGGCCTTTAAGGCTAATTTTAAGATAGGAAGCAAATAAAATATGATAAAGAACCAGGAACGCCGCATTACTAACTAAAACAGCGAGGAGTATACGTAACATATCCCGGGTATTTGAATGCCTGATAATATGCGTATGTATCCGCATGAACAGAAATATCAATATAGCATTGCTACAATAAAATACGATATAGTAAATATTGCCTTGCTTAAAATCAAGTTTATCTTTCAGGTAAAAAGATAAGCACAGAGACGACAAAACGATCAAAAGGTCGGTTAACAGAATTAACCATCTTGAATGGAATTTGTCCTGAAATAATAAATTTCTAATGTAAATCATATCCAATACTTATTTAAGAACATTAAAATTATGCATACCTGTATAGTGGAAAAAAATCTATCTCAACGTTTTCCTGAATACCTTTTTCATCCAGTAAAATTTGATAAATTGTAGGGTTAGCTACAAAACGCCAGCTTTTAAAATCAATATGCTGATTTGAAAAGGCAGATTTCCACTCAAAGAGTTTATCATGTTTATAACCAAGGCCACCTCCCAGGTTATAATACCTCATTCCTTCTATCCTGCCAATTTTGGTAATTTCATCAACTAAGAATTTTGTTGGACTTTGGTTCAAATATTCTGCACGTGTGCCAACTAAATGAGCCTGGATAATACCGTTGGTGAAGGTTATAATTGTACTTGACATAACTGTTTCGCCATCATAAACCATAAGGATACGGGCATCGTATTCGCTGGTGTTACATAGGTTTGAAAAGTATCTGTCATTAAACAAATATTTGTCGTTCGCCCCTACCCGCTTCATGCTTTCTGTATAAATTTCAACAAAGGTTGCTAATGCTGCCGGCCCCTTTTCTTCCTCAACCCTAAACCCTTTTTTCCAGGCGTGCTTTATGGCATCCATTGCGCTTTGTTTATATCTGTTACGTTGATCTTCAATACTTTCAGAGAGATCAATAATCACCGTTTTGCCATTTTCATGCACACCCCCAAACTTATTAAGCAGGGGTTGCTGATTGTAGAAAGGGTGCATTCGTGTAAATACAGATACATAGTTTTCCTCGGATAGGAAAGAAAGAAATGCTTTTTTAAAATTCTCCATAAAAAAATCGTCAAGCTGATCTATTTTATGGTTAGAAAGAGGTCCCGAAAAGCCGTAAACACAACTCAGGTCAAAATATTCAGATCCAGGTATGGCTCGCTTAATTAACGGGAAAGCGATATAATTAGCAAATTCCTGGTAAACAAATAAAATAGGACTGCCATCTGTTTCCAGCGAATGATAATGCCACGTGTGATAAAAATCATATTCTGCCGCATTACGGACGTAGAATGTCCACTCCCTCTTATCGTGGATAGAAAATATTCTTGTCATAATTCTGTATTAAGGTTACTTATGAATTATAATTTCAAATTTTCAAGGGTTACGAATTTACTTTTTGTAATGCTCATACAAATAAGATCATTTTGTTTACCAGTAATATCAAAACCAGCTTTTTCATAAACTGACAATGCTGAAATGTTTGCCGGATGAACCTTTAAATAAATAATATCCAACTCCTTAACTAAAAAGCCATAGCGTAGCATTTGAACAGTTGCCTGGTAGCCTATGCCTTTACCCCAGTAAAGCTTATTACCAATAAAAAGGTGTAGCTCTGCATCATGTTCAGTAATATCCAATAATTGAACATTACCTATGTATGTATTAAGCTCCTTAACACAAATTGCAAATCTTGCCTGGTTTGTTTTGTTTAACTGGGTTCTAAGCCATTCGGTTTCTACCTCGGCACTTATGTAATTTACAGGCTTGTAGCCTGTATATACCCATATTAAAGGGTCGTTTCGCCATACATGTGATACCTGTGCATCTTCTATAACGAGGGGGCGTATGTATACTGAAATCGTCATAAAAAAAGGCGTAAAATATTTAACATATAAAACATATCCTGAAGATTATATCGTTGATCTATTGGTAAAGGGACTAAACAGCGGGCAAGGTGATTTTCAAACATTCCTTTTTTCGTCCACTTAAAAACGTTTGGCCAATATGTGGCAACAAATATTTTCTTTTGAATTAAGTGAACTTTTAAATGGCTGTCATCATTTAAAAAAGGGTAAACCATTGGGGCACAATTCTCTGGGACATCAAATTTTAACAGGTTATACTCCTGGAGATGTTTATGTAAAAAGTGAAAATTTCGCTCCCTGATTTTGGCGCATTCATCATAATCAATACTTGAAAGAATTTTTTGTGTTAACATTGACATTGCTCTAATCTCATTATTTTCCAGATCTATATTATTTTCTTTATAATCCGTATAAGCTGCCTCTATGCCAAAATCTATACTTTTAATAAGGTGCGAAAAACGATGGCTTGAACTATCCACTGGTAATTTTTTAGGGAGTTTTCTTTTTATTTGAAGGTAGGCTCCGTCAGAAACACCGAAAAATTTTCGGCAAGAATAAAAAGTATCCACCCCTGGTATCGGCTCAGAAAAAAAAGCCTGAGAATTATCTACTATCAGATTGGTAACCTTGTAACTGAGTTCTATTATTTTTTCTTGTTTAAGTCCAAAATAATTAGTGTACAAAAAACAGGCGTCTGGTTCAATCTCAAAATTTATTTCCGGATCAAGATGCTTATCAATTGAATAAAACTGATGTTTAATGCCCAGTTTTGTGATAGGCTCAAGTAAAGATTCACAGGTAAAATAGGGTATATATATTTGGGTGTATCCTTTTTGTCTCAGGATGTACTCCAAAGCGTTACGCCCGGTATTAAGGTGAATAAGATTTGGATAATACTCATTTCCATGGGGGAGTTCAAGCTCTAAATATCCACCAATGGATTTTAAAGCAGCTTTATTTTTTTGCATAACTGTAAATTACTTGGCGGATTAATTAAGACTTAGGTTAACCCTGATCGCATTGGTACATTCTTAAGTTTGGTGGCTGATAAAATTCATTCAAATTTTCGGGTGTGCGCGAGTTGTATCCTATAACCTGCCGCAACTGCGAGTTGAGGTGAGATACAAAATCATAACCTAAAAATCTTGGATAATCCATCTGCTGTTTTAAAAATGGACGGGTAAATCCTATCGTTAATCCCCGGCGCGGTTCAAGGGTAGTATTTTCGCCCGCCGCATGCCAAATATTTGAATCAAACAAAATGATACTCCCCTTAGGTACAATAGCTCTATCGGCACTGTTAAAAAAGTATGTCGCATTGGGCCGTATTGCAGATTTATGCGAACCAGACAGAAAATAAGTTGCGCCATTTAATAAATTAAAATCATCAAGCGTTACAATCATCTGCAACAGCAACTTTGTGTCATTCATAAATGTCCGCATATCGCGATGCATGTTGCTTAGGTACGGATGTTCATGCTTAGCGTGTATAACCGCATTTAACCCATTTAATATATAATTCCCACCTAAAAATTGAGAAATCTCTTCATTACAATACATGCTTTGAAGAAATGGAAGGCTAAAATTATTTCTTTCCAGTAAATGATGAAGTGTACCATCCATATTGGCACTTATGCCATTTCTTTCCTGGATAGCTCTTCTTTTTATATATGCATCAGTTAAATCGAGATTTATTGTGTTTACAAAATCAAGATTTATTGCATTTTCATACACAACCCACCCATATTCTCGAATAGCATTAATAAAATCATTGATGTTTCTTGAACCATAATTAAATCTATTTTCCATAACTTTTGATTATATTATTTATTCATTTTTAGTTACTTCAGTTTCATTATGCTTAGCATGTGATCATTAATCAAGGTTACATCGAATTTCTTTTTTGCAAATGCCAACCCATTTAAACCGTAGTTATAAATAGCATCGCTATCCTTTATATAAAACTCCATTTTTGACATAAGCTCCGGTATGTTTTTTATAGGGATCAAAAAACCGTTTTGGGGTGATTCAGGATTAACAGTTTCCCTGCATCCTACAGAATCACTGGTAATAATAGCCCTGCCCATTGCCATGCTTTCAAGTAAACACCGGGGTACGCCCTCGCCATAATATGATGGCAATACTACAACAGAGGCATCTTTTATATGGGGCCTTACATCGTCAACTTCTCCCAGATATTGCAAGTTGTCGCCATTTTTGATCTTAAGGTATAAATCAGGACTAATTGCATCGATATTATCAGCATAAGATCCAATCAGTTTAAATTGTATATCGGGATACTTTAGGCGGATCAACCGTGCGGCTTCAAAATATTCATGAATACCTTTGGCGTTTATTAACCGTGATATCATTATAAAGCTAATATTCTTGGTATCTGGCGGAGTATATTGGTAATGCTCAAGATCTACGCCAGAACCATTAACTACAAAAGCCTGGTGTTGATCACTTAATATTTTATATGAAAGCAGTGTTTGATAATCGTCTTTGTTTTGAAATATGATGTATAAACGCTTGTTTTTAATGAGGCTAAACCTGAGCATTAAACGTGTAATACGGCTTACAAATGATTTTTTATTTTCCGGCGAAAAGTTATAACCCAAACCGGATAGCATAGGAGCTATACATTTAATGCGATGAATTTTTGCAAGCACGGTTCCATATATAACAGGCTTAAATGTGTACGGAAAAAAAACATCTGGTTTTATCTTTTTCATCAATTTATAAAGCATTATTAAATACTTTATGTCAGCAAGAATTGAAACGTTGCTCCCTGATAATTGATTTTCGTGAATAGTTACTTTAAGTAGCGTAAGCTTTTCACGTATAGCTTTAGGTAAAACAGGTGTAAAAACATGTACTGTATGTTGTTTAACCATTTCTTCAATCAACTTGCCCCTGAAATCAATTAATGATTTAGCAGAATCGCAGGCGATTAATATTATTTGCCCTGTTTTAAGCATATAAAAACAATAATAATGTTTAGGTATAGAAAGCCGTATAAGGGCTGTTAATAGTAACTGTTGGCAATATTTATAGGCGGACCGATCAAGGACTGATTGGCCGGACAATTGGATATTAAATTGGAAAGGCTTTAGGTAAAGCCATTTTTGGGGGCAGCTATAATAGTATCTGGACTATTATAGATAAAAAAGTAATCGGATAATAAACCCAAACCACCGAAAGGTGGTCTGGGTTTTAATCTTTATTATAAAATGTTTAATTATTAATTAGTTACTTAGTATTGCTCCTGAACCTTTTTGAACTACGGTAGGAACGTTAGCAGCTGCATCAAGTACTGATGAATATGAATAAGCCGGTACCCATGAAGATAATGAAGTAGTTATATCATTAGAACCACAACCTGAATAAATGTTAGTACTAACACCACTGAAGAATCCTGGAGGGTCACCTGCCAGATTGGTGCTGATTGGTTTAGCACAGCCTTGGAAATACTCGTTATCTGTACGTACAGTTCCGTTTGCTCTTGCACCTAAACTGTAACCTGCATTATTTAAGTGATAGTTGTTGAATACGTGAACACTTCCATAGTTCATATCAGGCTCTCTTTCACCTACGTTATACCAAAAATTATGGTGTAATGTAACATGCAAATGGCCGATATCTGATTCATGACCTGCAATACCACCACTTATTAAGAACGATAAGTTAGTATCGTGAAACTTGCTCCATGATACTGTTACATAATCTGATGCCCTTGTAATAGCGATATCTTTACCCCAATAAGCCCAGCCATGGTTACGATCAGTTGAGAAATCACAGTGGTCAACCCAAACGTGTGTGGTTGAAAACTTTATCATAAGCGCAGCATCAGTAACATAATTTTTGAAAGTTATGTTTTGAACAATGATGTTGTTTACAGTGAACATGTAAAGCGATATACCAGTAATTGTTGCACCCGGTTTACCAATAAGTGATTTATTAGATGAAACATAAACCGGATCATCACCAGAGCCAGAGATAGTTCCGCTAACATAAATAATTTTTGGACTGTCACCAGCAACTGCCGATTTTAACTCAGATAAATTTGTTACAGTAACAACTGTACCTCCTGTACCCCCTGTTGTTGTTCCACTAACCATTGCATAACCCATTAAAGCTGTAGTTATACCTGTTTTAGTTGGTGAGCCTGCTGTAGGTGCACTTGGAGTTGTTGGAGTTGTTGGAGCTGTTGGAGTTGTTGGAGCTGTAGGCGCTGTTGAACCCGCAGCAGAGCCATCCATTGTAAATGTGTACTTTCTGCCGTTAGTTGCCGGATTGGTATTGTCCGATGCCGAAAATATCAAAGTAGTACCCCAATGACTAAAACGTCCTTTTCCAGAATCACGAATATCCTGGTGTACTGAATGCGGAGGTTTCAATTCAACACCGTTCTCAAATAACCGCATTGTAGATGCAGAAGGTGCTGTGTTTGAATCACCCGACTGGGTAAGCGGATAACTGATCTTATAGGCATATCCACCATCCGATCTTAATCCAGTTAAGTCAACTGCGAAATTAGTTGCGGTTGCTGCTGCAGAAATTGAAGACGCACCCGAGGTTGATGAAAGGGTACTGTCCTGAATATTTCCAGAGCCATCATTACTTTTTTTACAACTACCTAAAAAGATAATTGCCGTTAAAAACATGCTGATTACAGCCACTTTTCCGAAGATTTTTGTTGTTCTTTTCATTCAATTTTTAATTTTGGCTTTTCAAACGGTAGTGTATTTGAAAAATTACAATTAAAAATTTTGCTGAAAGGTGTGGACTTAATGGATAAAAGGACTAAAAACCGGGTCTAATACAACTTAAAGGGGTAAAACAGTGTGAAATTAAGGTGTAAAGAAAGTGTAAAACTTGCACACTTCATGACATTAAAATGACAAAACTTTTTCTTCACTCCAACAATATGGCTTCGTTCGAGGTGCTTTTCACCTTGTAAAAAGACTTATACCAGGCAATAAAACGTGCAACCCCTGTCGGTACAGAAACTTTGGGTTTATAATTCAACACTGTATCAAGATTGGAAACATCTGCGCAAGTTTCTGCTACATCACCCTCCTGCATTGGTCTGAAAATTTTTATGGCTTTCTTATGAACACGTTTCTCAATTTCACTCACAAAATCAAGTAAGTTTACCGGCGCTCCCCTGCCTATGTTAAATATCCTAAATGGTGCATTTGAGGTGGCTGGGTCGGGGTTGGTAGCATCCCATTCAGGATTGTTTTCTGCAGGCTGATCTATTACGTGAACAATACCATCAACAATGTCATCTATATAGGTGAAATCGCGTTTCATATTCCCATTGTTAAAAACCTCAATAGGATTGCCTTCCAATATTGCTTTGGTAAAAATAAATAACGCCATATCTGGCCTGCCCCATGGACCATAAACGGTAAAAAAGCGTAAGCCAGTAGTGCGCAAGTTAAATAAGTGGCTATAGGTATGCGCCATCATTTCATTTGCTTTTTTTGATGCTGCATATAATGAAACGGGATGATCAGCAATATCGTGTTCATTGAAAGGCATTTTTTTGTTTAATCCATAAACGCTTGAAGAGCTTGCATAAGCCAAATGGTTAATTTTGAAGTGCCTGCAGCATTCTAAAATATTAAGGAACCCCTTTATATTTGAATCAATGTAAACATCAGGATTAGTTAAACTATATCGTACACCCGCCTGTGCAGCCAGGTTACATACTGCATCGAATTTGTTTTTTTCAAATGTATCTTCCAACTGGTCTTTATCTAACAAATCCAATTTTATAAAGGTATAATTGGGATACTTTTTGCTTTCAACCGGTTTTCCATACTCTAAAGTATTTACCTGGATGCCTGTATTGGCTAAGCGGGCGTATTTTAACCTTACATCATAATAATCATTTAAATTGTCAATACCAACAACGGTATCTCCTCTTTCAAGCAATTGTTTGGCCAAATGATAGCCAATAAAACCAGCGGTGCCGGTGATTAAGATTTTCATAAATATGGGTTTTAAATTTAAAGAAGGCTTTACAGAAATTGAGGCTTTAGTCTGGCTTAAATTTGAAAGCTATTCGCGGGCAAAAGAATTATGCCGGGAATCTGTGCCAGAAAGCAAAAATCAGTTATTCACTTTCTGGCGGGCAGTTGTTGAGAATCCTGAAAATTATAATAATCAATACTTATTATTCAGGAATCTATAAGGATAAAATACTAACTATTAACGTGTTATTTTAATTTGTAAGCATACTTTCGGCCATTTGAAAGTGGATTTGTATTATCAGAGCTTGAGAACAATAACGTGTTACCCCAATGGCTAAATTGGCCCAGGCCAAATGCCCGAATGTCATGATGAACCGAATGGGCTGGCCCCAGTTCAACACCGTTTTCAAAAAGCCTGAGGGTTGAAGCAGTGGGACTTCCGTTCGAATCTCCAATTACAGGAAGATCATATCCTACTTTATAGGCAAAGCCACTATCAGACCTCAATCCAATTAAACTTATAGCTATTAATGATCGATCATGTCCGGTAGTATCATGAGTTGTTGTTGTATCATGAACCGTGATTAACGAGTCATGCGTAATTTTTACGGTATCGCGCACCACTTGCGGATTTTGTATATTTTTTTTACAATTATTTAGCAGGGTAATGGCAAATATTAACGTGCCGAATAATACTACTTTTGCGAGTAATTTAATTTTCAGGTTCATGACATTTAATTTAAATAGTGAATAATGATCACTTAAAGAATAAGTGATGTTTGAGGTTTATTAGACTAAAGCTTTTAATATAGAATTTACAAAAATCTCCGGAGTTCGATTCTCAATATAATGCCCGATTAACTTTTTGTTATCAGTATTTGATTTTAGTGCTTTACTGATAGCAAGTAATAATGCATCTACATTATTTACATCGGCTTTAAAAATGCCCGGAATATCTTCTATCCCCCCGGCACATTTTGTACAAACAACAACAGGATTAAGGCTCATCATTTGCAATAAGACATTGGGGAAGCCCTCTTTTAAAGAGGATACGACACATACTTTTGCATGTTTAAAATACGGCATTGGATTGTCAGTCCAACCTTTTAAAATTACTCTATGCTGTAACCCACAAGTTTTAATAAGCTTTTCCAAAGAGTTCTTCTCTGGTCCTTCGCCAAAAATCAATAATTTCAAATCCGGAAAATGCGATTCAATTTCCTTAAAAGCACTTATCAAATTATAAAATCCTTTCTCGGGAATTAAACGACCAGCGGCGCAAATATAATTAGTACCGGCATCTGCATCATCCAATGGTAAATCAGCTTTCCGGATGTTTTGATCCACATCAACCGGATTTTTCTGAACAATCACTTTTTGACCATCAACAAAAGGCGCGTTTTTCAAAAAAATATCACGCATCATGTTTGTTTGGCAAACAACTAAATTTGCTGCAGGATAGCCCAGGCGATATGCCACTTGATAACTCCATTTTTTGAAACCTTTGTATCTTATAAAAACAGAAGTACACTCTCTGACTATTAGTCTTGATTTTATGAAACCCATCCGCTTTAAAAACCCGAGGTAAGCATTTAAATATGGATGAGAACTGATAATAATATATCCGGATTTATACGGTTTTAATAATTTTAAAAGCCCGATAAAACCAATTAGCATGCTTTTATCAGTCACATATTTAGAATCAACTCCGTCAGGGATTTTCAATCCCCCTTGAATTGATTTTTTTAGAAAAATCAAAGGTGAATTACTTGCATGTGCCCCCATCAGCAATATGCTTTCTGCACCATTAGCTTTGTCAGACATGGAAACAAAAACTAACCTGGTTTTTAGATCGGGCATTTAATTATGCTTATTAAGGTTTCTAAATTTTCTAATTACCTTTTTTACAGGTCCTAAAACACTAAACACCTTACGTTTACCATCAACAATAAGTAGGTCGCCTGCAAAATTTATGGTGTGTAAGCCCTGATCATATGGTAACTGGGGCAATAGCTCAAAAGCGGTATTATATTTAAAATCAGTTTCGGTAATAGTTGTGATTTCGTTGATCATAACCGATCCGCCGTAACGTATTTCGGGATTTTGACTTGGCATGTACAATTTTTTGCCAACAATGAATAAGCGCCCCGCAGATCTGCTCACATTTGAAGCAACATTAATAGGATTTAAGGCATGTGCCTTAAATGAATCTTCCAAAGTATCTGAATAAAACACATACAGTTCTCCTTGCTTGCCAGATACGCTGGTAAATAACCAATATTTATTTTGAAAGTAGATGATTGAGCTATCTACAAAGGCCTGGCCTTCCAGTATAACTTTTATCTTCTTAAATTTTGACGGGTTCTCTACATCAATTTGATATAGGGCTACCTGTTTAGCCGACCCTGTTTCAGGAATGCAATACAAACTGTCATCGGCGGTAAACAAGTATGGGTACGATAGGTGTATTGAATCTTTCATGATGCCTTTAACCTTCTTTTTATTCCTAAAATGCAAAGTATCCATCATCATGATTACTCCTTTGCCTTTCCAAAAATTAAGTTCTTCATAATATAAATGCATATGGCCATTTATATTTACCGCAAAAGGATCAGCTGCATAATCAGCAGCACCTTCTCTTAACCAGTTAATCTTCCCGTTTAGCCTTTGTGTGAGTATAAGATTTTCGGGGGTTTGTGAAATGTAGCCAATATTCCATTTATCGTAAGAAAACAGTTTATTTCTAATTGAATCTAATATCCCTAATAATTTCATGCTTTTAATAATCTTGTGAAAAACATCAGAACAAGCCCCAAAACTGGTAAATAATCACTTTCCTGTACCAGATTGCCACCAAAACTATCTTTGAATTGATTTATTCTCTTCAAAGCCTCGTCTGCGGTACCATGGGCGTATCCCCCCATATCATAAACTTCAAAACCATGCTGTTTAAAAAAACACATATCCTTAAAATGTAATAACCGATTTGCTCTGCCGATTACCGCTTTCAGCTGGTTGTCTTTTTCGGTTCTGAAAAGCGACGCCGAGTGCAATAATCTTACCCTTTTTAAGGAATCATCGCGTAAGTAAGCATGCATAACAATATCCTGATCCTGGTAGATAGCCTTTGTTATAACAAGACACGATTGAAACTTATAGAATTCACGGGTGAGCGTTGGTAGATTTTTGGTTACTGCAAATAAATTGTAGAAATCAATGAAACGTTTTATTTCAGTTTCGGGGGCCGTTGTAACTCCATCTTTTATTGCTCTGCGTATTTCGTAGTTGGTGTTTTGGTCAAAACCGGCCTCAAAAATAGCCTGAGGAGCTCCAATGTCAATTGTTTTTGTAAAAAAGGGTTCCCTACGATACCCTGGAACATTGTTGTGGCAAGCACTTTGTTTATAATAGCTAAAAAGGCATTTCCATTTGGAGGGCTTGTCGGCAAACCATACAACATTGTAAGGTACTAAACGCATAGCCCTACTTTTAATTTGAATCATAAAGTATTAAACAGTTTGATATGTAAGGACCGGGTTATTTTTTTGATTCTTTAACCATTGCGTAAACACTAATAATTTCCATATTTGAGGGAAGCGGTTCCACTTACCATCCATATGTTCATTTATCATCATTAATGCCTTTGTTGCATCAACTCCGGGAATGTTTTTTAATTCGCTTAATGATAATTGATCAAGAACATAATCTTTTAATTCATTTCTAAACCAAAACTGCAGCGGTATTGTAAAGCCGGATTTTGGCCTGGCGAAAAATTTAGCTGGAACATACTGGTATAGTATATCCTTTAAAATCCTTTTTTGTGATTTATATTGAAACTTATAGCTATCTGGCAGATTCTGAGCAAAAGTAACCACCCGGTGATCCATAAGTGGCGCCCTGGCCTCTACTGCAAATGCCATAGAGGCACGATCTACTTTGGTGTTAATATCGCCATTTAGGTATGTTTTAATATCAAAAGTTGACATTTTTTGTAATATACTCGTTGATTTTGATGACCAGATATCCATAAAAGGTACATCTAAGCCCGCGTTTGGTTGTTTAAGCCATGAATACTCAAGGCCACCAAGCATTAATCCATACAGTGTGCTTATTTGGGAATTACAGAGCCCTAACGCGATAAGTTGGTGTCGATAATTAGGTGAAACTCTTAAAATTGTCGCTATTGCCTTTCTTAGTGGCAATGGATAATTAAACAAGTAATTTACAAGGTTTAACCACTTATATCTGCCGTAACCCATAAAGCTTTCATCCCCGCCATCACCACTTAAAGCTACAGTAACATATTTTTTTGTGTATTTACTCAACAACAAAGTTGGTATAGCGCTTGAGTCGGCAAATGGTTCATCGTAATATGTTCCAAAATCTTCAATCAAACCCATCCCCTCTTTTGCGTTACATTCTATTATGTGGTGATCTGTTTTAAGGTGTTTAGCTATATTGGCTGAAAATACGCTTTCATCAAAACCTTTCTGGTTAAATTTTATGCAAAAGGTTTTTACGTTTTCGTTATTTTGAGCTGCAAGGGCTGTAACAAGTGAAGAATCAACGCCCCCTGAAAGAAAGACCCCCAAATTCACATCTGCATGCATCCTGATATCTACCGCATTTGTTAACAATAATTCGAGTTCTGTTTTAGCTTCAGAATATGTTCCCTCATATTTGTTTGTATAGGCAAGATCAAGATCCCAGTATTTTGTTGTTTGAAATTTCCCAGTATCACTATTGAAAGTGAATGTATAACCGGCCTCAAGTTTTTTGATCTCTTTCCAGGCCGATTTGGGTTCTGGTACATATCCCCAGATAAAATATTCATTTATTGCCCCTTCATCAAGGTTTACATTTCTGCCGATATTTATTTGTGCTGGCTGACTGGCAAATTCAAAATCGAGCCCGTTATGGATATAATAAAAAGGTTTTTTTCCAAGCCTGTCTCTTGCTCCAAAAAATTGCCGGTTTTTGGTATTATAAATTGCAAAGGCAAACATGCCATTAAAGTGATAAACACAACGTTCGCCGTATTCAAGATATGCTGCTGCAAGTACCTCTGTATCTGAATCTGTATTAAACGAATAACCTAAGGTGATCAGCTTCGCTTTTATTTCTTTGTAATTATATATTTCTCCGTTAAATACAACCACCAGGTGTTTATAGGCGAATGGCTGATCTGAGCGATGATCCAAATCAACAATCGCAAGGCGATTATGGCCTAAGATGACAGATCCGACGCGTTCAAAACCTGAATAATCAGGACCGCGAAACTGTACTCTTGTTAATTTTGCCCGTATTGCTTCGTCGGGATAATTAACTGTTGATCCATATATTCCGCACATAAAATGAAAGTTTTATAGAAGTTAATATTTATATTATCTTAATAGAAGCGTTTCATACGCCTGCCCTATTTTATCCAATGCGAACCGGTTTATTATATCGGCTTTAATTTTATCATGCTCCCATGTTTGATTGCATGCACGGATAATTTGTCTTTTTAACTTAACTACATCATTTTGTTCGGCAACAAAACCATTAAAACCTTCCTTAATTAATTCATCAACACCGCCAACTCTAAAGGTTACTACCGGTACTCCTACAGATAGTGATTCAAGTACAACATTTGGAAATCCTTCGGTAAACGAACTCAAAACCAATAAATCATGTTGAGATATTTTTAAAGCAACATTATTTATATTGCCGGTAAAAAACACTCTGCTTTCCAAATCATTGGTGCTTACTTGAGCCTTCAGAACATTCATCAGCGGGCCATCACCGATAATTGTTAACACATAATTTTGAGGTAATGATTTTATAACGTCCAACAATCTAAACAACCCTTTTTCCCTTGAAAGACGACTAACAACAACTAATCGTTTTAAACCAGATATACTTCGATGATCTTTTAAAATACAGGATTGATTAACCGGGTTATGAATAACTATTAACTTACCCAGGCTAATGGAATACAGTTTGGCAATTGACTGGCGCATTTCTTCTGACTGGCAGACAATAAAATCAAACTTGAAAAATAAGAATTTGCTAAAAAAATTAAAGAACCGAGCCTTAAAACCATAAAACTCTCTCATTTGCTTAGGGTTATTAGATGCCCTTGCTATTAAATGGGGTAGCTTTATAAAACAAGCTATCATTGCTATTAATATATTAATATGATCTGTTGTTGAAAAAACAGCATAGGGTTTTTCAACTTTAAAAAGGTTATATAGCTTAAAAAATGACCTGGAGGCTCTTATTGTTTTAAGATCAATAAACCTAACACCATCTATATCAGTTGAATAACAACGATTACTACCATTTAAAAAAACGACAGATACGTCATACTCTTCTTTGTTAAAATATTGTGAAAGCAGCCAATAAACGCGCTCGGATCCACCAGCTCCAAGGGAGCCAACAATCAGAAATAACTTCTTTTTCATAATAACAAAATGATAAGGTTAAAGTATTCTTAAGGTCTTGATTCTATAATATCTATGGTATCTTTTTGAGGCTGGTAGATATTATTATATTGAAGTATAGCGAAATACAGAAATATTGTAGGCCCATCAACACTCATCAGCCATCCATTATGTGATAGCGCATTAAGCGAAACCGCGATAAAGGCGAAAAACAGGGCCAAATACAAAGCATTGTTTTTATAACGGATATTTTTTATTGTTTGAAAAAACAGCCGGGCTATCCTGTAATAGATAGCGCCTAATAATCCAAGTCCTAAAAACGGCCCCAGGTATGTTATAAACATTAAATATGCATTATGTGAAGACAACCCGAAAGTGAATAATGGGTTTCTATAAGTTACATCATCCCAAGTTTTTCCGTAAAATATAAGGCCAAAGGGATAATCAGCAAAGATTTTAAGATTTTCGGCAGCAAGATTTGCCCGGTTATATTCGTTAGCTTCTTTAGCCTGATTTTTGGATAGGATATTGTTCTTCTCATCCATATTTCCTTTTAACACATAAGTGTAAACCGCAAAACCGATGGCTATAGTGAATACAACAAGAAGCACTGCTTTATAACGGTAATAAATAAATAGAAATATTACGACAGCTCCACCAAAACTTACAAATGCAGACCGATTCATGCCCAGGTATATGCAAATAAGGCAAGCACCAAGCACAAGTGCTTTTAGTATTATATTTTGTTTGAATGTGCATGCCGCAACAAAAACAAAAACAGTAAAAGCAGCAACCTGGTATCCAAAAGTAAACTGGGTTATTGACAACCCCGATGGTGCTTGCTTAACTTGTTCATCGAGCATTCTACTTCTTAAAGGGTCAATTATGGACGAATAGCTATGATCTAAAACCATAATTACCATGGAGAGCATCAACAGGGCAAAAAAAATATACACTGATACATTAAAACGCTGTTTACTTAAGCCAATGAAATAATTAAAATATATAGCGCATGTTCCTATGGTAACGAAAACCGCAAAAAAAGCTTTGTAATCTCCCATTCCAACTATAAAATATAAGAATAGAGATATTGCGAATACCACCATTTCATAGTAGTAACTGAATTTTTGTACTGGTTTTTGCAGAAAAAAAATCAATAACAAACAAAATATAAGGGGTGCAGGTATCCTTAATAAATCTGTCATAAAAATGCCAAAGGCAAGCGTATACAGATAGAATACAATAACACCAGTAACAAAAAACTTTTTAAGTAGCATAAACAGTTATAGCTTTATTTAAACAGTTTCTTGAATGTGTAGAAAATTATTTTTGCGTCCATCCAAAAATTACGATTATCTATATATTCCAGGTTTTGACTGATTTTAGAAGGTATTATTTTATTAATATAGAGTTCTTCCGGGTTGATAGAATTTGCAAGTAATTCATTTTCATTGAAGTACTTAATAGAAGCCCAGTCAGTTATTCCAGGTTTAATGCTCAATACCCTAAGCTGATTTTCTGTATATAATTGTACATACTTTTGCACTTCAGGCCGTGGCCCCACAAAACTCATATCGCCAATAAGCACATTAAACAATTGAGGCAATTCATCAAGTTTGTATTTCCTGAGCCAATATCCAACCGGGGTAATTCTGTAATCATTGTAGCCAATTGTTAATAGCCCCATCCTATCGGAATTGAGGTACATGGTTCTGAATTTATAAAGTTTAAATTCAGTTCCATTTTTCCCCACCCTGTTTTGCAAATAGATAACGCCTCCTTTTGAGTTAAGCGAAACAATAATTGCTATTACCAAAAACAAAGGCGTTAGCAGCAATATTATTACAATTGCAAAAACCACATCAAAAAATCTTTTTAAGATCATTTTATTTTTGTGAAACTTTTAAAATCCAACGTTACATTTCAATAGTTATCGACTCCTTTGAATATGCCAATTGCTTATTAACAGCGCCTACTACTGTTTCTATAATAAAATCTACCTCACTATTATTCAATTGCGGATAGATGGGCAGTGAAATTTCGTGGGCATATTGCAAATAAGCAGAGGGGTAATCGTTAATCTGGTAGCCTAAACTTTTAAATAGTGTTAGCATTGGTAAGGGTATAAAATGAACATTAACTGCCACACCTTTACTTGTAATATCATCAATGATCTTGTCTCGTTGAACCTCTGATATACCCCTAATTCTTAATGCAAACACATGGTATGATGATTCGCGAGCCTCATCTATTAGCGGGGGAGCTATAAACCAACTCATTTTTTTAAAGCCTTTACAATACTTTAACGCAATAAGTTTTCGAAGCGGAAGAAGTTCAGGTAAATACTTCCTGATTTGTGCTAATCCAATTGCGGCGCAGATATCTGGCATGTTAATTTTTAATCCCTGGAAAAGAATATCGTATTTCCATCCGCCACCAATTGATTTTGCAAAAGCATCTTTTGTTTGTCCGTTTAAAGTGTACATTTTTAAATAGCGATACTCTGCAGCTACATCAAAATTTGGAGGCAGGTTTAAACATATACACCCGCCTTCTGCTGTTGTTATATTTTTAACCGCATGGAAAGAAAATATGGCTATGTCGCTTTTTTTTGCAGCCGCAACACCATTTATTGTTGCGCCCAGCGAGTGAGCTGCATCTGCAATTAAAAGTATCCTGCCCAAGTCTCTTTGTTTCTCAGAGTTGGCTATAAACAGATCGTTAATTTCGGGCCTGCAGATAACCTCATTCAGTTGTTCATAATCACAAGGCCATCCGGCAAAATCAACAGCAATAATTGCTTTTGTTTTGGAAGTAATAGCATTGAGCACTGCCTGGGGCGATATGCAAAAATCGTCATCAACATCAACAATAACCGGCACAGCACCGCAATGCAATACACACATGGCGGTAGCGCAATAAGTATAAGCTGGTATTATTACCTCATCCCCTTCCTTTATCCCAAACCATTTTAGCATCAGTATAGCTCCAGATGTCCACGAATTAACACATATGGCTGCATCTGATGATGTAAATTGTACCATTTCATTTTCAAGCGCTACAACCTTTGGCCCGGTAGTAAGCCATTTTGAATTAAGCGTATCAACAACTTCATTAATTACAGATTGATCAATATAAGGTGGAGAAAATGGAATTTTCATTGTGTTATGTTAAATAAATAAAAAATTGAATTGGATTATTTAAATGAATGTAAACGGGGCAGCTAAAGATTCAAAAATGGTTAGGCCGGTATTTTTTCAAAGAAGGATATGATATCATTAATAAAATCGCGCCCGAGGCGTTTGTAAATGCAATATTTTTCCATGAGGTTGTCTTTCCATGTGAAATTGCCAAATGATAAATCATCGAGAGAGACAAAATTTTCATGATAAATAGCTAAAAAAATTTCGAGCTCATGAAAAGTTTTATTACTACAGGTTTCCGGATGATAATTAAAAGTCCATGTGTTTTTAGTTTTAGGTTCAACCTCCGACAACTGTACCGGGATCCAGTTGAAACCAAATCTTATATAAGGAGATTTTAACAAACCATCGCTTATGATTTTTATATCGGTATATTTATTTAGGGCCAAAAGTGTATTACGATCAAATGTATGCGCAGGAGCAATAAACAATGATGAGTGAATACCTTCTCTTTTAAAAATGGCGGCAGCGGCTTTTATTTTTTCTTCCTGGATATGAAATGGCAACCCGGCAAATTCTGATCTTTTGTTGATCTTAAGTAATCCCGAATTATGGTTTACATAACAGTGGTCAAATCCGTGCATACCTATTATATAGCCTTTCTTTTGAAGATCACGAACCAGTTGCCAGTAATTAGGGTTTAAATCACCACAGATTTTTAATTTAGGATCCTGATTATCCGGGATCACAGCGATTATGGGTTTTATATTATACTTGTCGAACAAGTTAAAGAAACGCTCCCATTTTGCTAAATCATTTGTTGGACACAAATCATCTAAACGAATTAAATACTGTAGCATATTAATAAAATTAATGTAAGTTAATGTCGATCAGAACTTTAGGTATGTACACAGGCGGATCATCTATATTACTCATAACCAAATTCTCCCAATCTTTAAATATTTTTTCAGGATTATTGGTGTTGATAATATTTCTTGCCTCCATACCAAGGCTGTTTTTTAATACTGAATTGTTAACTAAATCCTTGATAGCTGCTGTTAAGCCGAAAATTGATTCCTTTTGTACTAAAATACCGTTTACATCATTTGTAATAATTTCTGAAGGCCCAAAATCACAATCAAAAGCAATACATGGGCATCCAAAACTCATTGCCTCCACCAATGCATTGGGGTACCCCTCGTTTCTTGATGGTAAAACAAATATTTCTGCCTGGCTGTAATAATCCTGCAGGTTGGTTTTTGAACCTGGCAGTATAACTTTTTCAGTCAACTCCATATTATGAATCTGGCAAACAAGGTTAACCCTTTCCTCTCCTTCTCCAATTATAAGTAAGTCTACATCATCTAAATTTGCATTACTATAAGCTGTAATCAGCATATCAAAGCCTTTAACACGTGTTAACCGGCCCACTGCTAAAATAAATCTTCTATTATGTACACTGTTGGTTGAACCCGACTTAAATGCGGTAACAGCATTTGTAATTCTGTGTATATTGGTAAGTTTTTTAAATGATTTATTTTCAAGTAAACAATCTTCAACTCCTTTGGCGCTAACTACAACAGCTGCAGCCTTTTTATAAATACTTGCTGCCAAGTGCTTATGAAAATAACTGAATTGGTTTACACTGCGGCTTGGCGACGTTCTCTCAGAAACGATATAGGGTGTACGTGTAAAGTTACATGCAATGCCAGTCCAGATATTTGCCGAAGTAATAAATGATATAACGCAAACGGGTTTCTCTTTCCGAAGCAATGTTACCAATCTATAAAAAGTTTTTCCTATGTATAAAACCCTGTACCCCAACAAATTTTTATGGCGTTTTAATATAAACACCACTTTTACGCCAGGATCAATTGCATAAGCCGGTATATCGTCATTTAAAGAAATAATTACAGATTGAAAATTTAATTGATTAAAATGGTTAGCCAGGGATATTAATACCCTTTCGGCTCCCCCGCCCATTAATGAGGGTATTACAAAGAATAGCCGGGGCTTTTCGTGCAAAGCTGAGTTTTTTTTCATAACTGTTTTGTAGCTTTTAATTATAGGCTTAAAGCAAATATTTAACAGTTTGATATGCTTTGCGTACTTGCATATTACGCAACTCAAATAATAAATATCTTCTTATATAAAGCAGCAACAATTTTTTTCTTTGAAATGCAGGGTATGTAAAATATTTAATAATCAGGTTAAAATCACTTATCATCCTTTCCGTTCTTACCTTTGTATTGATCATACTCCATATTCCACCTTCATGATTCCGGTAACAGCTCATTATCTCAGGCATAACATAAATTTTTTGGCCTGTAAGATGGGTGGCATAGAGTTTAAAAATTTTATCCCCGGCATAACAATTAAAAAACCACGGGTTTAAAAATAATTTATATAGATCAGGTAAGTTTCGATATAAAACGGTAGCAGTTTTTGTTTCCTCCTGCTTACCGGCCAGTAGATCATAGTAAGTATGTATTAAAGGTATTGGTTTAGGATTTTCATAAAGCGTTTTATTGAGGGCATTTACAACCCGCGTATAATGGCAGCATATTATATAATCGAGGTTGCTTTCTAAAAAAGAAACTTGTTTTTGTAATTTATAGTTATCAGTCCAATAATCATCACCCTCACAAAGCGCTATATATTTTCCTTTACATAATTTAGTACAATTAATTAAATTATAATGAATACCCAAATTTTGGGGAGACGAAACAATTTTTATTTTATCAGGGTATTTAGCGGAAAACAGCTTAACAATTTCAAGTGTGTTATCGGTAGAACAGTCATTACCTACTATAATTTCAAACTTAAAGTTTGTTTGTTGTAGCATGAAACTGTTTAGGGCCTGGGAAATAAACTTTTCATGGTTATAAGTGATGCAGCAAATGCTGACCATTATTTCAGCATCATTCATATAGTGCCATTTTTTTCGTTGATCTCCAATTCAATTTTACCGGCTATTGCATTCCCAAAATGATTTTTTTTGTGCTGACCTTTATCGTCAAAATTCTGAACCCTAAGCAGTAACCGGCAAATAAGATCAAGATCTGGCAATGTTAATGTATGATATAAAGGAAGGCATACTATCCTGGAAGCAATAGAGTCACAAACAGGCATTTCCACCTTGTTTACATATGGTAAGCTTGATAGTGATGGATAAAAATACCGGCGGCAATATATTTGTGCCAACTCCAGCTTGGCTTTACTTTCATTCATCAAATCCTCGGTGTTAAAAAGCACAGGAAAATATGCATAGTTGTAATCTTGTTTATTTTCCAGCTTCTGAAATTTCACGTCGAGGTTACTCAAACGCAGCATATATTGTTCTGATAAATACTTCCTCTTTTTTAGTATTTCATCAGCATGGCGCAGGTTACACAGCCCCATAGCAGCATGAAATTCGCAATTTTTAGCATTTATGCCTGCTTCAGAAAAACTATCTACCCCAGAATAGCCAAAATTGCGCATCAACGCCATTTTCCTTAGAAGCTCCGGATCCTGTGTAAATACAGCTCCCCCTTCTATCGTGTGAAATAATTTGGTTGAATGAAAGCTGGTAGTACTAATGTCTCCGTATTCAAACACCGACCTATTGTTGTAAAAAGTACCAAAACAATGAGCAGCATCGTAGATAACCTTTAATCCATACTTATCGGCAATTTTTTGTATGGCCGTAATATCGCAGGGGTTTCCAAAAACATGTGTTGCCAGTATAGCCGAGGTTTTTGGCGTAATAGCTGCTTCTATTTTAGCCGGATCAATATTAAACGTTTCAGGATCTATATCTGTAAATACAGGTGTACACCCTTGCCATACTATACTACTTGTTGTTGCCACAAATGAAAAGGGTGTGGTGATAATTTCACCGCTTAAATTAAGCGCCCTAATAGCCAATTGTAAGGCTACCGTTCCGTTTGAAACAAATAATAAATGATTAACTCCTAAGTATTCTTTTAATTTTAGTTCAAGCGTATTTACCAAAGGGCCATTATTTGTAAGCCATTGTCTTTCCCAAATACTCTTAACATAATTATCGAATTCAGTTTCTGCAGGCAGAAAAGGTTTGGTTACAGGTATCATTTTTTTAGGATTAATTGGTTAAAATCTTTAATTGCAGACAGCTTTACTAAAAGGCCAGCGCCATAATAAACTCCAAAATAAAATATGCTTATTATGCCAATTTGCATAAACGCAGGGGTATAAAGATTAATTAATAGGATATTAAGCAGGTAACAACTAACACCTATGGTGCTTGATATTGCCAGGATAGGAAATATATCTTCAATTTGCTCCTTTACTGGATATGAAATTAACCGGCCACTGTACATTGAGTTGATATAGTACGCTACGAAATTGAAGAACAACTGAAAATATAACAAACCATATATCCCAAATGGAATAAATATTAGAATACCTATTACACTTATCGCCTTTTTTATAACTTCTAATTTTAAAAACAATGAGGCTTTACCCATTACTTTTAAAATATTTAAGTTGTATGAATGCAGCGGATACATTATTCCACAAATACATAAGATTTGAAAATAGGGAACCGCAGGTAACCACTTATCAGTAAGTAAAATATGAAACAACGGTTGAGCTATTACACAAAGAAAAGTTAAAGCCGGAGCATTCCAGAAAATAACTTGTTGCATTAACTTCTTATAAACATTTTTTAACTGCACCGCATCATGTGCTATCTCGGCAAACATTGGATACGTAACCTTATTAATGGCTGCCGATATATTGCTTATAGGCAATTGACTAATGGAATCAGCGCGGGAATAAAAACCAAGCTGTGCTGCTGAGAAATATTTTCCGATGATAATTAAATAAAGGTTTTGATATATGGTATCTATAAGCCCAGACACCGTCATTTTGTAACCAAAATTAATATGCTTTTTAAAAATCTCTTTATCAAATATCAACCCAGGTCGCCAGGATGAATAAACCCAGTGAAAAGCCGTTGATAAAAATGAGTTACATAATCCCATCCATACCAGGGCCCATACACCATATCCTAGTTTTGCAAGCACAATACCCAAAATCCCACCTCCAATAGCTGCAGGTACCTGGATATTAGTTTGAAGTTTAAACTTCATATCCTTTATTAGTAAAGTGCTTTGTACTCCAAAAAATGCGTTTATAATTAAAATAAGACCATAAACGCGCACAACTGCCTTTAATATTGGTTGATTATAAAAATCTGAGATCAACGGAGCAAACAAAAAAAGTAACGCATATAACAGGGTACTACCAGCCAGGTTAAAATAAAATACCGTTGAGAAATCCCTATGATCTGCGTTTGGCGTGCGGATTAACGAAGCCGTTAAGCCACTATCCAGCAAGGAGTTTCCAATTGCTATAAAAATAGACAGCATAGCAATTAAACCAAATTGTGATGGCTCCAGGATACGCGCAAGGAAGATAGATATACCAAACCCCACTACCTTTGAGCTAATTTGTTGCGACAAAGACCACAATATGCCCGAAACAGCTCTTTCTTTATAATTCATATGGTTTTTACAAGCGGGCGTTTACAATGTTATCAGGTAAAAATGCTTTCAAATCATAAAGCACCGTATGTGGTTTACAAAGATCTTTAAGGTTCATCTCTTTAAATTCATCATGGGCAACGGCAAGTAAAATTCCGTCATAGGTCCTTTCTTTGGATTCTCCGTTTTCACATATTACGCCATATGCACGTTTCGCTTGTTCGGCATTAGCCCAGGGGTCATGGATGTGCACCTTCACTTTATACTCTTCCAGGCGCCGAACAATGTCTATTACACGTGTATTCCTAACATCCGGGCAATTTTCCTTGAAGGTAAAACCAAGCACCAATACTTCAGCATTGATCAAAGATGTACCCCTGCAGGTTATTTGCTTTATAAACTGATCTGCAACATATGCCCCCATGGAATCATTTATACGACGACCTGCCAAAATAATTTCCGGGTGATAGCCTGCCTCCTGTGCCTTTTGTGCCAGGTAATAAGGGTCAACACCGATGCAATGCCCCCCAACAAGTCCTGGCCTAAAATTTAAAAAGTTCCATTTTGTACCAGCGGCCTCCAATACCTTATGCGTATCAATTCCGAGCCTATTAAATATCATCGCAAGCTCATTTACGAATGCAATATTGATATCCCGCTGTGCATTTTCTATAACTTTTGCCGCCTCAGCAACTTTTATTGAATCTGCTTTAAATGTACCGGCTGTTATTACAGATTTATAAAGCGCATCTACAATATCTGCAGTCTCAGGTGTTGATCCCGAGGTTATTTTACGAATATTGGCAACAGTGTGGTATTTATCTCCAGGGTTGATCCTTTCAGGCGAATAACCGGCAAAAAAGTCAACATTAAACCGGAGGTTAGAGGTTTTTTCCAATACAGGCATGCATTCATCCTCCGTAACTCCAGGATAAACAGTTGATTCATAAACAACTATATCTCCTTTTTTTAATACTTTACCAATTAACAGGCTGGCATTTATTAAGGGGCTTAAATCCGGTCGATTATTTTTATCAACTGGGGTAGGAACTGTTACGATATACACAGAGCAGGCTCTTAACTTTTCAATCTCATCGGTAAAATATAAACCCACCGGAGTTGTACAAACCGGCGTAGTTACTGCCTGCAATTGCTCTTCACTAATTTCAAGGGTGTGATCAACGCCTTGCCGAAGTTGATTGATCCGGTTTATATTAATATCGAACCCAAATACTTTGTATTTCTTTGCAAATTCAACAGCCAATGGCAAGCCCACATAGCCAAGGCCTATAATTCCGATTTTAGGTTTAGAATGTTCAATTTTCATGATTATTGTTTAAGTCTTGAATTGTTAAATTTTGAAGGGCCACACGCGTTACCAATGCACAATTGATAGTGTCAAATACCATTAGCACATTTTTGCCTTGTATTTGAATTACCTTACCCAGCTGATTTGTAAGTGCCCCATTTTTTATTTTCACGGTATCGCCTACTGCTACACCCTGCAGATTCACAATTTCTAAATCTTTATAATTGGCCAGGTTAATTTTTATTTCTTCAATAATGCTGTTCCTAACAACAGCAGGTTTGCCCATGTAATAAACATAACCCATAACACCCAATGTGTAAAGAACATTGGCTTGGTCATATAAATCAACATTAACAAATATGTAAGAGTTAAATAGAGGAAGGCTTACCTCCTTTTTTCGATCGGCCCATTGATTTACCACCTCCCTTAGCGGGCAATAAGATTCAATACCCCGTTGCTTTAAAAGTTTGTCAACCTTTTTTTCCCATCTGGGTCTTGTATATATAACAAGCCATTTCTTTTCATGCAAGTTTAACATGGGATTTTTGATTAAATTTAATTGAGGTTCCATAAAAAGTGTTTTAGCTGACTATTTTATATGATCATTTTATGGCTTCGCCATCTCACTTACATAATGTAATTGGGGAGTATTTACTTACTTCTTTTAAAAGAAGCTTAAAAAGGAGGTAATGAATGAAAATGTATTTACAAACAGTACTTTATAACACAACAACACTGGTAATCTGGTGCCTATATAAGCATATATGGCTTCGCCACTCCACTTACATGGCTTTTATTCTTAAAAAAACTTATTTTATTTTGTAACAGAAGGTATTCTCTTGACAGTTTATGGCTTCGCCATCTCACTTACATAGCGCTTTATTGAAGTACAAACCATCAAATAGTATCACACCGAATAACACATTCACTCCTGTGCTATTAAGCTTGCACAATTAAAAATTATTATATACCTAAGAACCATACACAGGTGCATATCCATAACCGCCATAAGTATATGCTGCGCGGTTCTCTCTTTTTGCATCGTTAAATACAACCATTAGGTTTTTTAATTTCTCGTTATCATAAATATCCCTTAGGATATCTAATTGCTCTGTACTTGTATAATTGTAACGTACAATGAAAATGCTGAGATCTGCATATTTAGCCAGGCCGAAGGCATCAGAAACCGCGCCTACGGGTGATGTATCAATGATGATATAATCAAATTGAGTATTACACCAGTTAAAAAGTAAATCAATGCGATGATCCAATAGTAGCTCAGCCGGATTTTTTGGCATTCTTCCGCATCCTAAGACAAACAAATTTCCTGACTCGCCATACGGCTGTATACAATCCAATAATGAATCGGTATCTCCTTCAAGAAAATCTGTGATACCCATTTTTTGTTCAATTCCAACTGATTTAAGCAAATCTGGTTTGCGCAAATCAAACTCCATGATTAACACTTTTTTATTCATTAGCGAAAGGGTCAGTGCTAAGTTGATACTAAAGAAAGTTTTACCCTCTCCTTTCATACATGAGGTAACCAGGATGTTTTTTTGTGGTAGTCCCTGGTTCAATATCCCTAAGTTGCTACGGATATATCTAAACAATTCTGAAATAACTGTTGTGCTCCCTTTATGTATAGCCACCGGGCTTTGAAGTTGATCGTTATGACACAGTTCCCCTAATACTCTTACCCCTTTTATGTTTAATAAATTGGATGTATTTCTGACTTTTGAGTTTAGTTTTTGCGACATGAAAATTGAGAAACCCGGAACCAACAGCCCAACAATGCTACCAATCAAATACATCAGTTGTTGCTTGGGAAATTCTGGAATTGGGTCATATGCCGGCTTATCAATTATCTGCGCTGATGGAATTGTTGCAGACAGAGATAAGGCTGTCTCTTCTCTTTTCTGTAATAAGTATTGGTATAGGTTAGTTTTCACGCTTTGTTCTCTGCCCCGTTGCAAAAGACCTCTTTCAAGTGTTGGCACTGAACGTATCTTAGAGTCATACTCCGCCGAGTTTTGTTTAAGGAGTTTATGCCCAATTACAAAGCCTTTTTTAATGTTACTTAAGTTCTCCTTTATATTTTCACGCAGGCTTGCTATCTGACTGCTTAAATTTTGAATTAAAGGGTTGCTGAGGTTTGCACTGTTCAACATCCTGTTTCTTTCAATCTGAAGATCGTTAAAACGGCTTACCAATGTGTTCAAAACCGGATCCTTGAGCCCCATTGTACTTGGTATAGCGTTGTATTGGTTACCAGGTTGGTTTAAATAGGATTCTATAGATTTTACAATACCTAATTCCGTGCTTGACTCTTCAAGCAATTGAGTATACTCCGCAGACTTTGTTAAATTAACTTGTGTGCCTGCGCCTATCTCAGAAGCGCCATTTTGTTGTTTATATGCTTCTATATCTCCTTCCGTAGAAGACAAATCTTGTTCCATTGTCTTAAGCCTTTTATCAATGAACACGATGGTATTAACAGCTATAATATTTTTTTTCTGTACGTTTTCGGCATTGTACGTGTTAATCATATTAGTTAAAATATCAATGCCTCTTTGTGGCACCGCATCAACAATACTTAATATCACTGTATTTGACTCTTTGATAACAGGGTTCACCTGCAATAAACCTGCACTGTAGGCAGCTGCCAATTTTCTTATATTTTTAAACTTGATAGATACAATCGGCTCGCCTGTAAAATTAGCCGGCCCTTTATCTACTTTAAATACATAATCAGCATGTTGAATCATCTGGCCATATCTGTATATCCAGCTCATTTTACCTTCTGTAAGTAAAAATGTTGTATGTGAATATGTTTGAAGCTGAAGCTTTTTCAGATATGCATTTTTACTTATTTTATTTACCGTCACAATAAATGGCAGTTCATCTCCATACAATTCATCCGTTTTATACCCACTCTCATCAAAATAAGCAACTTCCAGGTTTAGCTTTTTAAATACGCTATATATTAAATCCTTTGAGCGCAAAACCTCCATTTCATTATCCACGGTTTTAGTTTCCTGGAACATATTAAGGTCGCTAAAAGCAGTAGCCTTAAGCAGGCTCCCGTCGCCTTTCTTATCATCTGGAATTTGAAGGGTGCTGGTGATCTTGTACAAAGGTGTAACATAATTTAAATACAACCACACGGCTAATAAACTGATCAACAAACCTGCAACAAGCCAATACCAGCGTTTTATATAAGGCATGGCATTATCCATAAAGCTATTACCAGGTAAGGATTGTTTTAAAGTAAAATTCGCGTCCATGTTAACGATCTTTAACATTATGAAACAGTTATATATTTATCTTTTTAAAAGTACTGCAGCCAAAACCGCAAGTGCAGAAATAGAGGCTATAACAACAGGCAATAACCGCGTATTTTGACTATATTCTACGGCTTTTGATCTATCTGGCTCTACATAAACTATATCATTTTGCTTTAGGTTGAAATAGGGTGAATTCATTGACTCCAGCTTATTAAGATTTAGCCTTGTCATTGATTTATTGCCCCCCTCATTACGTATAATCAAAACATTTTCTCTTTTACCGTACACGGTCATGTCGCCGGCAAGCCCCAGGGCCTCTAATAAGTTTACCTTTTCATCGCTTATAATAAAGGTTGATGGTTTATTAACTTCCCCAATCACAGTTACTTTAAAATTGATAAGCCTTACATCTACAACCGGACTTTTAACGTGTTTTTTCAATTCCAGGGCTATTGCAGTTTGTGCTTCTTCAACGTTCATCCCTTCAATTTTAAACTCCCCTATAAGTGGTAATTGAATAGCGCCGTCTGTATTTACTTTATATCCTACCTCTTTGCCCAGTTGAGCATTAGGCATTGAGAAAAGCTTATTAGATTCTTCGCTTAGGCTGTTTACTGATACACTTACAATATCATTTTTATGTATCCGAACTTCTTGTTGTGCTTGTGAATTATTAACAACTGTTGCGTTTGCCATGTTACTAAAATATACGAGATCGCGTCTTGCTGCGCAGCTTGTAATTAACATTAACGGTATTACACAAATAGCTAAAATTACTTTCATGATTATCGGTTTAAAGGAAACAGATTATATTTTCGACCTGTTTTATGAATCAAATTTATCTATTTGAACTCCAATTGAATACCGTTTTTTCCGATTGAAATTAAATTGTAAAATGGTTGTATTCACTTCACATAAAGTGTAAAGTTGCCTATAACATGATTTACAAACCCTGTAAAACAGGGTGTGAAAAGTGGTAATAAAGTTCAAAAAGCTTTGATAAAAGTTCAGAAATTGTGATCTCGGTAACTTTTTTTTTAGGCGAAATTGTGATTTGTATTATCTTTTTTTTAGGCAAAATTGTGATTTGCGTTATCTTTTTTTCAAGAAAAATTGCGCTACGATTTTGATATATCAAATACCGAAAAAACGTAAAATACACGCCACAGGTTAGTAAACTTGAATCTTATTAAGTTTTTAAATAAACACAGATGCTGAATGACTGATTCAGATAGAAGATATTTTTAGCAGCAGAATATGTAGATGAATTAGGAAAAATGAAATACCATAATGTAATTCACAAAAAAAGCAGGCTTACGCCTGCTAATCTTATTTATTATATATGAACTATTGGTTTGCTACAGTAATTTATTATAAGCTGTAATTGCCGTAAAATGGGTTATAATTTCATTTTACTCAACAGTTACTGATTTTGCAAGATTACGTGGCTGATCAACATTACAACCCCGCATCACAGCTATGTGATACGCCAGTAATTGCAAAGGTATTGTAGCTAAAAGCGGCAAAAAGGCTTCGTCAGCATCTGGTATTTCTATGCAATAATCTGCCATTTCCCTTACTTTGGTATCACCCTGCGTCACTATAGCTATCACTATTCCCTTCCTGGCTTTCACCTCCTGTATATTACTTATAACCTTATCATAAGAAGAATTTTTAGTGGCTATAAATACAACCGGCATCGCTTCATCAATTAAAGCAATTGGACCATGCTTCATTTCTGCCGCCGGATACCCCTCAGCATGAATATATGAAATCTCCTTCAATTTCAATGCGCCTTCCAAAGCTACAGGAAACCCGCTCCCACGGCCCAAAAACAGGCAGTTACTGGCATTTTTAATTTTAGATGCAATGCTTTTTATCAAATCATTATCAGCTAAAAGGGTTTGAACCTTTTCTGGGATGGTTTCAAGCTCAGTTAACAACCGCGTTAATTTAGATGACGTAATAGTCCCTTTTTGCTGCGCGATATATAAGGCTAACAATGTTAAAACGGTAACCTGTGCAGTAAAGGCTTTTGTTGAGGCCACGCCAATTTCCGGACCAGCATGGGTGTAAACGCCCGCATGTGTAATTCTTGGAATTGAAGCCCCGACAACATTGCAGATACCCAAAATTGTTGCTCCCCTTTCTTTGGCAATTTCTATCGCAGCCATTGTATCCGCCGTTTCGCCAGATTGCGAAATGGCAATTACTATATCATTCTCACTAATAATTGGATTTCGATACCTGAACTCTGACGCGTATTCAACTTCTACAGAAACCCGCCCATACTCTTCAATTAAATATTCGCCTGCTAAACCGGCATGCCAGGATGTACCGCAGGCTATTATTATTATCCGTTCAACATTTTTAAGTTTATCAGCATATTCTTTTACGCCGCCTAACTCAACCTTTCCAATTTCAGGAATGATACGTCCGCGCATACAATCTTTTATTGAACGTGGCTGTTCAAATATCTCTTTTAACATAAAATGCTCAAAACCACCTTTTTCAAGTGATTCAAGTTTCATTTCCAGTTCTTGTATAAGCGGGGTTTGAATTACATTATCCAATCGTTTAACTAAAAGGCCATCGCGCTTCACCAATGCTATTTCATTGTCTTTTAAATAGATAACATTCTTGGTGTATTCAATTATAGGTGTTGCATCTGAGGCAATAAAATATTCACCCTCACCAACCCCGATAACCAGGGGACTTCCTTTTCGGGCAGCAATTAATTGACCCGGATTTTCCCTATCTAATATAACTATTGCATATGCGCCAATCACCGTATTTAAGGCCAAACGCACTGCCTCCAACAAATCTGTTTGCTCAATATTTTGTATTTCTTCTACCAAATGTATTAAAACCTCGGTATCTGTTTCGCTTTTGAACTTATGCCCGCGGTTTATTAATTCTTCTTTCAATGTTGAGTAATTTTCAATAATGCCATTGTGAATAATGTGCAGGCGATTATCATTTGAAGCGTGTGGATGCGAATTAAGGTCAGATGGTATACCATGTGTTGCCCATCGGGTATGGCCGATGGCGATATACCCGCTTGTATCCTGGTTTTCAGCATGGTCTTCAAGATAGGATACTTTACCTACTTTTTTATAAACGTTAAAACCCTCATGGTTGATAATCGCAATCCCTGCGCTATCATACCCACGGTACTCTAATCGTTTAAGGCCTTTTATTACAATTGGCCATGCGTCTCTAAATCCGATATAACCTACAATTCCACACATAATTTTGTATTTTAATGATAGATAATCAATAAACATTTATTTACTAAACAAATTTATTTAATTGACTACCAATACACTAGGCGATATTTCGATTGAAGCCCAAATTGTAAATGGCATCGTTTTTTTACACAAAAACATGTAAAATAGTTCAATCTCCATTTACATATTTTGTATAGTATATTACTCAAAAGCCTTTTTTTTCTGAGATATCAAGCGTCTTTAAATGAAGAAACGGCGTGTGATTTCTGCCCATTTTTGGTCTTTAATACCGGAGGATTAATTAACGGTGATACCTTTAGCTATTGCATAATATCGCATCTGCATTAAATTGTCAATAAATCTTTTTCTGCTTCGCAAGTCTCCTCATTTCTTAAGATATTTACCCGCTATAGCACCAGGAAAATTAGTGAATACAGAAACTGCTTACGAGGAAGACGATTTTGAGGGACACACCTATATTATAGATGATATATCTTTTGCAGCTATTACCGAAACCGCAATACTCCAAAGATCGGGCATGGGGATTGACAATCATCCTTCCTCCTATAAACACGTCATCCCTCACTTAATAGAAGTAAACCAGGGCACATTTGGCCATGAATATGATGCCGCAAATTTCCCCACAATAACCGTAATTCAGCAAAACAATCAATTATTACTTACCTGCGGTTGCCATGCAAATCATCATAAATTGTGTGAATACCAAGCCATGGCACTCACAGCAATCATCAAAAAAAATGATTTCCGCATCTTTTATGATGAGCATTTAAGATACGATAAACTAAGAAAGGTAGCCCATGATTACGGCCTGGAAAACGAAGCTGATCTTGATGCTTTTTTCCAGCTGACCTACGAGGATAAAAAAACAGAGATCCGCCCCAAATTACCTTCACTTATTCCTGTCACCAAAGAAAGTTTAGACGCATATAGTCAAATGGTACTGGCGCCTGCCATTTCTCCTCTTGAGCAATTCGCAGATGATACCGACCGAACCATTTGTGTTGTTTTAAAACAGCATAAATATTATAAGTACCTTTTTATTGAGCTTTATAAAGCACAAACAACTAAAGACGGTAAAATAAAAAATCCTTTAACGCTCATAAATCCTTTAGATCATATTTGGGAAACGGAGGATCATGAACAGCTAAAGTTTTTTACCGGGGTTAATAAATTCCAAAACCACATCAACAGCAAAAGGTCGGTGGCTGATATACAGGCTTTGCGGGCCATTGTCAAAAATCCGCTCAAGTATAATTTTTACTGTCACAACAGCGAGGCATCTGATAACATTACCGCTACTTCGGTAATCCCGGTAAAGGTGGCTTTGCTTCCTCATGATATTAATCTTAATATTAAACCTCAAGGACCTTTTTATGAATTTTCTGGTCAGCTTAAAATCAATGGAATTTCACATCAATTAAAAGACCTAAGCATTAAATTCAATTATTTCATTTTAGTTGATGATGCTCTTTACCTTGCCGATAATGTGCAGTTATTGGGTATCATTGACCTGATGCGGAAACGTCCGGAAAACCTGCTTATCCATCACTCTAAATACAAAGAGTTTAAAACTCATTTGCTAACCAAACTTGAGGATAGGATAAGTATTGCCTACCAGCATGTTAAACCGGCTACTGCCGTTCAGTTAAAACAACAAGGATTTACCAATGAAATTGAGCAGATCATTTACCTCTCTGATTTTGGAAGCCATGTAATGATTATTCCGGTAATGCGCTATGGTGAGGCCGAAATACCTGTGCGGACAAAGCGTACAATCCATGGGGTTGATCATAAAGGCAATGAGTTTATTGTTGAGCGGGATAACGAAGCAGAAATTGAGTTGACCGCCCTGCTTATCAAACAACACCCCTACTTTGCCGAGCAGCTGGATAATGACCTGCATTATTTTTATCTGCATAAAAGGCATTTTTTACAGGAAGAATGGTTTTTAAATGTATTTGAAGATTGGAAAAAGCATCATATTACCGTTTTAGGGTTTAATGAACTGGAAGGGAATAAACTAAACCCTAATAAAGTAAATATCATCATAAGGGTGCTAAGTGGCATCAATTGGTTCAATACCGAAATAGGTGTTAGGTTTGGCAATAAGAAAACTACTTTAAAGCGTGTACAGAAAGCGGTGCGTAATAAAAGCAAGTATGTGCAACTGAATGATGGAACATTAGGCATTTTACCTTTAGAATGGATGGAAAAGTTCGCTCAATATTTTAATGCAGGCGAGATAACGGACGAAAATATATTAAGCATCCATAAAATAAATTATACAGCCATTGCCGAATTATTTGATCAGCAGGTTATGGATGAGGAAGTTAAGGCAGAACTGAGAACATACCGCGAAAAACTATTAAATTTTGAAACGATAGCCGATACTGAAGTTCCGCCGGACTTGCACGCTACCCTTCGCCCCTATCAAAAACAAGGATTAAACTGGCTTAATTTTTTAGATGATTTTAATTTTGGCGGATGCCTGGCTGACGATATGGGGCTGGGCAAAACCATGCAGATCATCGCTTTTATACTTTTGCAGCGTAAAAAGGCAAATCATAATACTAACCTGCTGGTAGTACCTACTTCGCTTATTTTTAACTGGCAGGCCGAAGTACAGAAATTTGCACCGTCTATAAGAGTTCATACCATTTATGGAGCAGACAGGATCAAAAGCATAGATGATTTTTCCCGATATGAAATCATATTAACTTCATACGGAACATTGCTTGCTGACATTGGCTTTTTGAAAAATTATCAGTTTAATTATGTATTCCTTGATGAATCGCAACAGATCAAAAATCCCGATTCGCAACGTTATAAAGCTGCCCGCTTATTAAAATCGCGAAACAGGATTACCATCACCGGCACCCCTATAGAAAACAACACCTTTGATATTTACGGGCAGCTTTCTTTTGCCTGCCCCGGCCTTTTGGGAACCAAGCAATACTTTAAAGATATTTATGCTGTACCCATTGATAAATTTAAAAGCCACAAACGGGCGACAGAACTTCAAAACAAAATAAAACCTTTTGTTTTAAGACGAACAAAGCAACAAGTAGCTGCCGAATTGCCCGAAAAAACCGAAATGGTATTGTATTGCGAAATGCGGGAACAACAACGCAAAATTTACGACGCCTACGAAAAGGAATTCCGTGAATTTATATCGGCAACAACCAGTGATGAATTAAGGAAAACGCCAATGAACGTGCTCAAGGGATTAACAAAATTACGGCAGCTTTGTGATTCGCCGTTGTTAATCACCGGTGAAAAGCCGCCAGGTAATGAATCTGCGAAAATTGATATGCTGATGGAGCAGATAGAAAGCAAATTGCCACAGCATAAAATACTGGTATTCTCGCAATTTGTTTCGATGCTTGAATTAATCAAAAAAGAATTAATAACCCGGCAAATTGGCTTTAGCTGGCTTACCGGCAGCACCCGCAACCGCGAAGCCGCAGTAACCGAATTTCAAAATAATCCGGCAGTAGGCGTATTTCTTATCAGCATGAAGGCTGGCGGAACCGGTTTAAATTTAACCGAAGCCGATTATGTTTACATTGTTGACCCATGGTGGAATCCAGCAGTTGAAAACCAGGCCATTGATCGTTCGCACCGTATAGGGCAAAACAAACATGTGGTTGCAATAAGGATGATTTGTCCGGACACTGTTGAGGAAAAGATTATGCAGATGCAGGAATTTAAAAAGAATTTGGCAGATAACCTGGTAAATACCGATTCCTCTTTCCTTCAATCACTTTCAAAAACAGATCTGTTGAAAATATTAGGTTAAATCGAAACTCCGCTTTCTTTCTGGCTTACCTCAAAATAGTTACATACCCTGTAAATTTTTGGCCGCCGTTTACTTTGGTATCTACAATAAAGTAATATACACCGACCGGTACAGGTTGCCCATTAGATTTTCCATCCCACGGGACGCCATAGCCCTTTGAATGAAACAGTTGAGTGCCGTATCGGTTATATACATCAACAGTTGAATTTTCAAAAGCTATCAGGCCAGCTATCTCCCAGGTATCGTTTTTCCCATCTCCGTTAGGAGAAAAAGCATTGTTCACAAATAATTGTGGTGATACTATGATATGTGTAGTATCAGCGGTTGTACATCCCAAAGCATCTGTTACCACAAGTGTATAGGTGCGATCAATATCCCCCGTTATAACCGGATTTTTAACATTAACATCACTGATATTAATATTAGGACTCCATAAATAGGTAACTGTTTCATCACTTACATTTACATTTGGATGCAGTGTAATAGTTTTATCCTTTAAAACATAACGTACATGTTCTGTAGTTAATGCCGGCGGACCAAAAAACGTTATTTTTACAAAATCAGATGGTGTAAAACATTGACCAGAATTATTAACGTTGAATGTTAATACAACAGATCCATTTTTTTTATCATTGTCACCTGGTAAATAAACAGCGTTAGGTTGATTTCCCGATTCAAATTTACCATCGCCTGAGGATGTTGTCCAGAAGCCGCTTGCGCCAGGTACAAGTATTTTACCAGCCAAAGGTATACGGGTATCCTGCGAACAAACATCTATATTAGGAGGGCCTGCATCGGCACCAGGTTCCTGTCCATATGTAATAACCAGGCTTGAGGAGCTTATTGTACAATCATCTTTACTTGTTGATGATAAGGTTATAATAACTGAACCTGCTGCTTTTTCTTCTTGTGTTGGTATATATTGCACATTATCAACCTGGGTAGCGAATGGCAAAAACTTGCCCTTAGGATTGCTGGATGTCCATACACCAGTTGTTGTACCGCCTGTTACCGAGCCGGTAAGTGCAATGGATGTTACTGCAGTACAAACAAGACGAGGCCCATCAGCCTTTGCTACCGGTGGCTGGTTTACCTGTACAGTAACAGGGCTGGCATCGCTTGTACAACCCCCTACCGTAACAAATAAATTATACGTTCCTGCAGTTGCCTCTGACGCGGGAATATTGGGATTTTGAGATGTTGATGAAAATCCGTCCGGCCCTGTCCACATAAATGTAGCCCCGGCTATTGGAGGAGTATTTAATTGTATTGTACTTCCCACACAAACAGGGGAATTGCTATTGGCAATCGGAACATCCGGCTTTGGGTTTATCATTACAGTGTGCGTAAAAGGCAACCCTGTGCAATCATAGGCCGTGGGTGTTATAATATAAGTAACCTTAATAGCTGCTTTAGTTGTGTTAGTTAAAGCTTCATCTATCAAAGGCCCTGTATTGTTAACCGCCGGGTTGCTTATGCCCGGTACAGCCTTTCGCTGCCATTCAAATGTTGCCGTGGGCACATTTGATGTTATAGTATATCCCTGAGGAGTATTACTACAGCTTGATGATAACGCATCACTTGTTATATTAATCTGCGGGTAAACAGTTACCACCCGGTTAAATGGTATTCCGTCACAATCATTTGTTTTATAATTAATAATATAAGTAACATCCAGTGGGGCGTCAGTTGTATTAAATAAAACCTCCCGTATGGTTTCTGCTGCCTGGCCAGATACCGCAGCATTACTTAAACCAGATATTGCAGCCCTGCTCCAGCTAAATGTTGTTGCAGGAGTATTGAATTTTATAACATAATTAGCAGTAGTACCATAACAAACGGCATCTTGTGCCGAACTGGTAACAATTGGTGTTGGGTAAACAGTTACTACATATTTAACAGGAGTTCCTACACAATCGCCATTAATTGGGGTTATTGCATAGGTTACATTTATTAAATTAGGTGTTGTATTAATTAATGTTTCCGTAATAGCATTGGATGTTTGGGCAGATAGCGCAGGATTACTAATACCCACTACCGCTGCGCGCTCCCATTGGAACGTGGCTGATGGAACATCGGCGGCGATATTATAATTTAATGGATTGCCGCTGCAAACAAAATCAAATAATGAACTGGTAATATTGGGTACCTGATTAACCTGTACAACCACCTTTTTCATAGCACTTACACACTGCCCAATCATACTTTGTACTGTGTAAAACGTAGTAGTGGTTAGTGGTGTGGTTTGTAAAGTGTTACCAACAGCTACCGGCTGTCCGGTTTCATTAAACCACTGGTATGTACCGGGCGAACCACTGGCAATAATTTGCGCTGTACCGCCGCTGCAGATAGTAACAATATCTGATGTTAAAACAGGCGTTGGTGGTACATTATAAACTGTTACGGTTACAGGAGTTCGTGAGCTGGTTAATCCATTCAATGTTGTTTCTACATAGTAAGTTGTGGTAGTTGTGAGCACCGGCGTTTGGAAATTAGGGCCTGAACTAAGACTACTCCCACCTGTAGCATCCTTATACCAGTTATATGCACCACCAGGGGCAGTTGCTTTTAAAATGGTGCTGCTTCCTGCACAAATCCCGGCTGGTTTCACGGTTGGCGCCGTCGGCGTAGTATTGAATACAATAGTTACTGAAGCAGATTTGGGCTGGCAGGGACCTGGCGGGTCATTTGATAAAAAGGTTAACTGCGCACTGCTCTCTCCTGGTGCCGGAGTATATACGGCATGCGGATCATTCCTGTTGGAGAAACTATCTGAGCCACCTGACCATGTTCCAGTAGCCCCGCTTATAATTCCCTCTAATGTAACCGGGGTATTTATTGGAGCATTTTTATTGGTACCTGCCGTTATTTTAACTTGTTCATTAATAGTTATAGGTGATGTTGAAAATACACCGGCGAAACTACCACTTGGTGGTATAGTGTTTGTCACTGAATAAGTTCCGGATTTACTATTGGCAAGATCTATTTCCCCTGTGTTTTTATTTATAAAAACCAGGCCGACCGGAGTAGCAGTAAAAACACCTGCACTTGCGCCCGGCAGAAAGTTTGGCAAAGGATTTACTCCATCCCTGCAAATTGGCGTATTATATGTAAAATCTGTCTTGGGTGCATCAGTAATTGTAATATTACTACTGTAAGTACCTGAGCAGGCACCACTACTGGTAAGCGTAACACTATAGGTACCTGGCGTACTTGCGCCAACATCAATTTGACCGGTACGATTATTTATAAAAACTATACCTGCAGGTGCGGCACTAAAAATTTCATCCCCTGCAGGATTAAAAATGGAAGGTGTAGGATTCGCAGCTGTGGTTGCTACGGTGCCTGAGGGATATTGAAACTTTGTGCCTGTATTGTTAATAATTACATTTATAGCTTTACGAGTGCTGCTGCATGTACCAGATACATTTTCAACATAATATGTTGCATTATTATATAAGAAAGATGTTGTATATGTGTTTCCTGTGTGAATTGAAGAGCCGCCTGTAGGTACATCATACCATTTAATGGTTTGCCCTGCAGGAACACTCGCCGAAAGATTTGCTTTATTACCCGGACAAATTGTGACGTCGGAACCCACAATTGGCTCGTTTGGCAAAGGACTAACAATTACATTAGCAATAGCCCGTTGGCTTGTGCAACCATTTACAGTAATTTGTACATAATAACTGGTGTTCGTTGTTAGCGCCGGTGTAATAAATGTGCTACCTGCATTCACCAGATTTCCACCAGCATCATACCACGTGTAGTCTCCATTAGCGCCTGTTGCTGTTAGTGTTGTTGAACTACCGGCGCAAGTAGTTGCATCATGCGTTAACGGTGTAGGTATTTGTGCAAAAACAGGAATTTCAACAGCCGTTCTGGGACTTGTACATCCTCCAATCGTTGTTTGCACGTAATAAGTAGTTGTATTAGTTAATGGCGGTGTAGTAAACTTGCCATTTTCGGTAGTTGGCAATGCATTATTATCTGTAGCAGTTTTAAACCATTGGTAAATACCACCGGGAGACGTAGCGGTTAGTTCCGCAGATGATCCGTAACAGGTAATTGGTGGGGTCAATACAGATGGAGCCAAAACCGGAGGGGATACAATAACATTTACGGGACTTAAAGCACTAGTGCATCCAGCATTAGCTGTCGTTATATAATAAGTAACATCATGAGTTAATACGGGTGTATCATAAGTGTTTCCCTGTTTCAAAAAATGCTTCCCATCTGCATCAGCATACCATTGATAGATACCGGTTGTTGCACCTGCACTGAGATGCACACTGCTATTATAACATCCATTCACTGTTTGCAGTGCCGGCACTGCGGGTATGGGGTTTACAGTTACCGTAACAGGAACCCGGGAACTTTGACAGTTATTTAAAGAAGTTTGTACATAAAAAATTGTGTTAGCGGTAAGCGGCTGTGTTGTATAATCCGGGCTTGATATCAATGGTGTTCCACCCGATGGACTATTATACCACTCAATAACACCCGCAGGCGTATTAGCATGTAAAGTAATTACAGATCCGGCACATATTGCAAGGTTATTACCTGTAATCACCGGTACCGTTGGTGCGGCAGTTACTGTAGCGGTTACTGCCGTACGCTGACTAACACAGCCGTTTACTTCCGCCTCCACATAATAAGTCACCGTATTTGTTAATGCGGCAATTGATAACGTTGGTCCTGTATTTATTGCATTTGTTGAACTATTTGAAGTGTACCACCTAAAATTATCACCTCCGCTTACAGATAATGTAACCGGGCTTCCATAACATGCCTGAGCATTCTGAGCTACAGGTCTACTTGCAACACTGATGATAACTGTAGTTCTTAAACTTGTACACCCTCCAACTGTTGCTTCCACGTAAAACACTGTAAACCCCTTAATAGGATCCGTATCATAAGTTGGGCCGCTATGAAATGAGTTGCCCCCTGTAGGCTGGGTATACCATTGATAGGAATTTGCAGGCGTTGTTACTTCAAGATGCGCACTATTTCCCTGGCAAACGATACCCCCGCCTTTAACACCTGGCGCGCTTGGCGTTGATGTTACATTAATGGTGATATCGTTTTGAGCAACACATCCCGAAACTTTATCAGTAATCGTTACTGTATACTTACCTGCTTTATTAACATGTATAGGGTTAATCGTTTCACCTGTGCTCCAGGCATAATTATACGAACCAGATCCTCCTGTAGGTACAGCAGTTAATGCAAGGGTATTGCCAGCACAAATTGCCGGCTCAGAAGATGATATACTTACATTTAACGTACATGACTGACTATAACCTCGCAGCGGAATTGATAACAAATAAAAAATAAATATAAGTAAGCGGCTCTTCATTAACCTTAGTATCTTTTTAGTTTTTAGCTTTTTTGATATCAGGTCAAGGTGTACTTTACTCAAAAAAAAGAGTATATAATTTTACAACCATTGACACGTTGTCTTAAACATCGTTGTAAAATAATCAGGTACCCCTTCTACGTAAAAATACGATTTTGGTTTGTTGATATTCATTAATTTTGCTTTAATTAATTGACATTCAGCCATATTATTTCAATAATTAATTGATAAAAAAAAAACCGGCTATTTTTAACCGGTTTTTTAATCAATTACTTATTAAGCAAAGCTTATTAATGGTTTTTAGTGACCTTAATCCAATCAACTAACATTTTTGCCTTATTTGCTTTAATAAGGTTGACTGTATAAGCGGGCATTCCGTTATAAGGTTCAGTTACACCGTTTATTTTTGCCGGGTAAGCACCACCTAAGGCGTAATTTAAGATAAGATATTTTTTATTGTCAAAGGCCCATTTACCATAATGTTCAGCCATATGCCGGTTTACTCTGAACATCAGCTTTCCATCATATTTAAAATCAAGGTTATCGGGTGTCCAATCAACAGCATAAACATGCCAATGCGTAACATCATTTTTAACATCAAAATATTGCCTGTTTACAAAAGGTGTTTCACCACTATATCCCGGCCCGTGTACGGCCGCGCTAACCCAATCCTTCTCACCTACATATTCCATAATATCTATTTCGCCGGTTTGGGGCCACATACCATTGCCCAGTATCCACCACGCAGGCCAAAGTCCCGAACCCTCTGTCAACTTAATTCTTGCTTCAGCCGTGCCGTACATAAAATCGAATTTATTGCGCGTATTTATCCTGCCCGATATAAAATCGAAATTCTGTCCATCCTTAGTTTTAAAACCAGGCACCGATTGCGGACGCAGCACTAAAGCTCCGTTTTTAGCACCTTCCGCTGCAGCTCCGCTCACTATAAATATGGTAGAAGTAGTATCTACGTATGCCTGTAACTCATTGTTAACATGCATCCCGGTTACCTCAACATTCCATTTGTTACGATCAAGTTTATTGCCAGTGAAATCGTCAAAAAAGATAACTCCATTCCCTGTTTTTATAGTTTTCGATTTTTTTTGAGCCAAACACACCTGCGATAGTGCAAAAGTGAGACAAAGGAAAAGTATGAAACAATACTTGCATTTTTGATAATTCATATATAATCGTGATTAAAGATAACAGTTGGTATTCAGTTGTTTTTATTTGTTTTTTTAATGAGATCAATATATCACAAATTTCATCCAACTCATAAAATAATAAGTCTTAATTAGTTGGTACAATACATTTCAATGAACGCTTTTAACGCCCTTGATTGAGGTATATTTTTCCTGAACGCCAATACAGTTGTCATGGTTCCAAGTTCCTTATTTATGGCAAACGTAGTTAATTTTCTGCCCGCGTAATATTGGTCAATAAGCTCGGCTGGTAAAATGCTGATGCCGAGATCCGCTTCAACAAAGTTGATGATACCTTCAAGTGAGTTTACCACGATACTTTTATAATTAATAATCCCTTTTGCGCTAAGCCATGATTCGAGCCGGGCTCTAAAAATGCAGCCCTGATCAAACACAATTATTTTAAGCGGATGATTTGCGAGAATATCTTCAAGTTTAAATCGCCGGGCGGATGCAAGGATAACCAGTTGTTCTTCCTTAATGTGGATCTGCTCCAGTTCCGGCGAGTTGATAGGGCCTGATACAAAGGCTGCATCAAGCTTATAATTAATCACATCGTTGATGAGGCCATGGCGCATTTCTGATTTAAACTCCATTTCCACATCGGGATAAGCATTTGAAAACTTGTTTAAAATATCGGGCACCTTAAGGGCCATGGTAGTTTCAATGCAACCAATTTTAAGCTGCCCGGTAATTTGGTTGGCTTTCATGATATCCTTTTTGGCTTCATCAACCAGGTGGCCGATCTGCTTGCAGTAATGCATTAAGGTTTCACCGGCGCTTGTGAGTGTAACCTTACGAGAAGAACGTGTGAAAAGATCTGCTCCAAATTCTTCTTCAAGATTTTTAATACGGGCAGTAACATTTGATTGAACGGTAAACATGGCTTCCGCAGCTTTTGTAAAGCTCCCATTAAAAGCAACAGCCTCAAATATTTTCAGGTCGTGTGTATTCATAAATCACTAATTATGATCAATAACATCTTTATTAATCGTTTTCAATAATCAAATATCAGTATTAGTTTTGATGAAGCAAATAAAATACATGAAAACAATCCACATGTCGTTAATAATGTTGACTTTAAGTATAAGTTCACTTAACAGCCAGCTCTCGGCCCAAACTAAAAACTCAAAAAAACAAACCATGGAAACCAATTCAGTTTATTACCGCAACATTAAAGTGAAAGGCTTGAACATTTTTTATAGAGAAGCCGGACCCAAAGAAGCCCCCACCATACTTTTACTACACGGGTATCCTACATCATCGCACATGTTCAGGAACCTGATTCCCATTTTAAGCAAGCAATACCATGTTATAGCTCCGGATTTGCCGGGCTTTGGTTATTCTGATGCACCAGCTCACGATCAGTTTGAATACACTTTTGATAACCTGGCTAACACCATGCAATCATTTATTGATGAATTAGGACTTAAGCGCTTTGCTATTTATGTATTTGATTACGGTGCCCCAACCGGTTATAGGCTGGCATTGGCAAATCCTGAAAAAATTACTGGCATTATATCTCAAAACGGTAATGCATATGAAGAGGGTTTAAGCACCGGATGGAACCCGATACAAAAGTATTGGCAAAACCCAACACAGGAAAACAGGGATGCACTTAAAGAATTTGTATCAAAAGAAGCAACCTGGTATCAATATCATGAAGGAGTAGCTGACCCATCATTGATAGCTCCCGAATCTTATACCTTAGATCAGCATTTTTTAGATCGGCCTGGAAATATCGATATTCAATTAGACTTGTTACTGAACTATCGCACTAACGTGGCTTTGTATCCAAAATTCCAATCATATTTCAGGGAATATAAACCAAAGTTGCTGGCTGTCTGGGGAAACAAGGATCCCTTTTTCCTGCCAGCGGGTGCAGAAGCTTATAAGCGCGATGATCCAAATGCTACGGTTAAGTTTTATAATACCGGTCACTTCGCCCTTGAAACCAATGTCGCCGAAATTGGCAATGATATTTTAAACTTCTTAGCGGAGCTGCCAAAGTAAACTAACTAACGAGGGTATAAATAAAAGAGGGGATGTCATCTAATGATACATCCCCCCTTTTTTATGTCACCAATTAAACCGCGTCAGATAGCGAGCTAAATGTAAAGTCTCTGATTTTCATAGGTGGTATCAGGTAGCTCCTGTAACTTTCCACACTGATGCTGCGTTCTTGTTTACCCAAAGCTTCGAGGTTATTAAGCATAATAACCGGGCTTTCATTGAAGCGAAAGTTTTTTACCGGGAACTTGATCTTGCCATTCTCAATATAGAATGTACCATCACGCGTAAGCCCTGTTAACAGCAATGATTGCGGATCAACCATACGGATGTACCAAAGGCGGGAAACCAATATCCCTCTTTCGGTGCTTTTAATCAGATCCTCAATACTGGCATCGCCGCCATCCATAATGATATTACCAGGTCCGGGCATTGGTTTTACACCTTTTTTATCAGCCCAATAGCGCGAATAACTCAAATTTTTCACCGCGCCTTTGTCTATCCACATTGTCTTTTCACGTGGCAGTCCGTCACCGCTCCATGTTGATGACGGCAGTTCGGGATTAAATGGATCCGAATAAATGTTCACTTTGGAGTCTACCAGTTGCTCACCTAAACGGGTACCTCCACCCTTCTTACTTAAAAAACTGCGCCCTTCTTCCGCGCTACGTGCGTCAAAACGGAACATGTTCTCCAGCATGTAAGTAGCCGCAACAGGTTCCAGTATTACCGTATATTTTCCGGGTTCAATAGCTTTTGCACCTGATGAGCTCAGGCATTTGCCGGCAGCTACCTTTGTAGCGGTAAAAGTATCCAGCTTATTTACATCAGTGAAGCCCTTTGCAGCATAGCCCGAAGCTGTACCAGCCTCATTACGTGTGGTTACAGAAAAAGTAACATCGTTACCTTTATTGTAGGCAAATAATCCTTTTGAATTCATCATCGCATTAAAGCTTGTTGAATTTTCAAGGAAACCAGCGGCAGTTAGCTTGGCTTCTTTGGTAACTGATAAGCTTTTGGCCACCAATTCAGCGCGGCTATCAGGTGTCATGCCTGCGGTATTTGCATTGTATGTAATAGAATCGGGGAAATCATGAGGACCCAACATCGGCATATATTCCGGGTTGGCCGGGGCTAACTGCGCAAGTTCTTCTGAGCGGCGCACTACCCTTTCCAGGGCGGCATCATCAAACTCATCAATGGTGGTTGTGCCTGCTTTCTTTCCAAAAACAGAGGTTACTGCGAGCCCGATAGTACTAATATCACCAGCTGTAGATACAGCGTTTAATGCATACCGGATGTTGCCGCCTTCGCTTCCGTTAAGAGTTACTTCGCATTCTTCGGCTTTTGAATAGGCAAGCACTTTCTTTAATAAAGCCTGTGCTTCTTCTTTATTTAATATTGGCATAATTCAATTATCCGATCTTTCTTTTAGTATTAATTACATTAACTCCCTTAAACAGCGCTGTTGATGCGCCATGTGATACCGCGCTTGATTGTGCAGGCTGGCCTTTACCATCATTAAAAGCACCTCCTAAACGGTAATCGCGTTCATCGCAAACCTGTGCACATGAATTCCAAAACTCCTGTGTATTGGCCTGGTAAGCTACATCATTCAGCATGCCTGCTATTTTCCCCTCTTTGATCTCATAAAAAAGCTGACCGCCAAACTGGAAATTATAGCGCTGCTGATCTATCGAGAAAGAACCATCGCCAATAATGTAAACACCTTTTTCTACATTTTTGATCATCTCATCAACACTTAAAGGCGTTTTTCCCGGCTGCAGGGAAACATTTGGCATACGCTGAAATTGTACGTCCTGCCAGCTTTGCGAGTAGCAACATCCTTGCGATTCGTTTAAACCAATGATATGCGCCTGGTCACGGATAGCCTGGTAATTAACCAAAACACCATCTTTAATGATATCCCATTTTTTACATTTTACTCCTTCATCATCATAACCTACCGCACCTAATGAACCTACCTGGGTTTTATCGCCCACAATATTTACTGCCTTACTGCCAAAGTTAAACTTGCCCGATTTCCATTTATCCAACGTAAGGAAACTGGTACCGGCAAAATTAGCCTCATAGCCTAAAACGCGGTCAAGTTCGGTTGGGTGACCAACGGATTCGTGAATAGTTAACCACAAATGTGATGGATCAAGAACCAGGTCGTATTTACCGGGCTCAACAGACTTTGCTTTTAACTTTTCGCCGGCCTGTTTGGTCGCAAACTTCATATCCTCAATCATATCATAGCGCTTTTTGTAACGGGTAGTTACACCCAAAACTTTTTCGCTTTCCAAAGGATCAAGATACTCATAGCCCATTCCAACAGGCGAGCTTAATGATCGGCGGGTTTCAAATGATCCCGCTGTGGGATCTATTTTAGTTACCGTAAAACTTGGATAAAGCCGGTGAACATCCTGATCGATATATGAACCATCTGTTGAAGCAAAATACTTTTGCTCGTTAACCGCAAACATGATGGAATTTACAAAATTGGCTCCACCTGCCATAGCTACTCCATTTGCGTTTAACAATAAATCTACCTTTTCTTTAATAGGTACTTCAAACGCGTTTTTTGTTAAAGGTGTTTTCCAGTTAACCTCGCCATAACCTTTTTGAGGGGCAAGCTGTACTGGTGCGCCGCCAATTTTAGCGTTAGCCTTAGCTACCGCCACAGCTTTTAAAGCGGTTTTGGCCATACCCTCTTTGGTTACATCATTGGTTGCCGCAAAACCCCAGCAACCATTTGCAATAACCCGGATGCCTATGCCGTATGATTCGGTATTGGCTACATTAAGCACCTTATTTTCGCGGGTAACCACAAACTGGTTAAGATAGCGACCAATGCGCACATCGGCATATGATGCACCGTTTGATTTAGCTGTGTTTAAAGCCACATCGGCAAGTTCTTTTTTGATTTTTACATCAACGCCTTCCAGCGCCTGCAAAGGATCAATCGTTTTACCAAGCGCGTTCATGCCGGGCAACATCATTGCTCCCGCCCCCATGCCTGTTAAATAAATAAAGTCACGTCTTCTCAAAGTATATTCCTCCTTTTAGTATTTAATAGCTATAAAAATTTAGCCTCGACCCACAAATACACAAAGGCTATCAAAAGCAAAACATAAAAATATATTTTACTTACAGCAATCGTGATTTTTTCGTGTATCTGTTTCGTTACATTTACACTAATTGCATTTTTAGCAATATAGGCTTTCGTATCCGCCAGCTTCTTCAATATGCGGATATTTTTCCAGTCATTATCTTTGTATATATAAAACCAGTTTAAAAGTCCGTTTGCTTGTTTTACTGACTGCCATCCAGGCGCCTGCGGCCTATAACTAACACGCCATTCAAAAGGCACCAGGCTATTTTGCAGCGGTGCTATATCAGCCTCGCCAATTTTTATTAATGAAGGACTTGTAGCGGTTTCCAATTGTAGCTGAACCGGATTTGATAACGATGGTATGGCCGATAATATACTCCAATGTTCGGCCACCGGTGTAGCCCGTGCAGCCTTAGTGATCAATAACGACCATAAGTTGGCATAGTCATTTTTATTGCCACTCAGCACCCAGCTAAAGGTATTATTTAAAGGCGTAAATACTAACTTTCCGGCACCAGCTAATGTGCTGCCAGCTAAAATACGCCCATGCTCATCACTTACCAATGATTGTGTATTATTTTGATTGTCAATGTACACCAGGCCCACATTTAATTTGGCAGACTTTACCATTTTACCTTGCAATAGAAGTGACACCGGTAAGGGATCTTTTCCCGCCAATCTATCAGAAGGAAAATCGCGTTGCAGCCATGAGTTTGAACGTTGAGTACTATCGGCCCTAATAACTACACCTAAACCTTTTTGGGTTACCGCCTGCTGTAATACAGCGGCATCTGCCCCATTAAGCGTTTTTAGCACAGCTAAATCTCCAATTAAAACATCAAACTGGCCAAGCAACGAAGCAGAAAGATGATCAAGTGAAAACTGCTGCATGTTAATAAACTCTCTGTTGAATTTATCTTTGCTAATGGCGGAGCGAACAGCAATGGAATAGCCTTTTTCAGCTAACCAGTTCTTTAAAAACCTGATTTCAAAATCGGGCGATGCGGTTAATATCAATACTTTTAAAGGTTTTACCGGCTCTATTTGTACGGGAATAGTTTCCGTTTCAATAGTATCCATTCCTGCAATAGCCAGTAAGCTATATATGTTATTTCCTACGCTTTTAGGTATAGTACTCAGGTTAAATGAGCTCAACGTATCTGTTCCTATGCTAATTGAGTCCAAACCAGTACTTAATCCCTTCAGTATAAGTTTTATTTTTTTTGCAGATGAATTTTTAAAACTCCCCTGGATGTTTAATTCTTCACCAATCTTTAGTTTTTCATTCCAGCTAATGGTGGTAATTCCATCATAAACCGGCATTTGATTGAAATTGAATATAACAGGTAAATGGTTCAATTGCTGCAGATCTTCCGCGTTTAAACCATCGCCTAAAATCCGTAACCGACTTATTTTAAAATCATTTACCAAATCATCTACATTATTTATCAATACTGCTTTATGGATAGTCTTTTTTATATCCTTGTTTAGGGTAAACAGCTTTTCTGCACTATATCGGTTCAAGCTATCTGTGTTCAATCCCTCTGTTAACAACACAGCTTCGTTATTATCCTGTTTGGTAATATCAGCTTGATAAGTTAATGGCAATGCAATACAGGCCATTGCAGCAACCACTACAATAACCGCGGTAATTCGCTGCAATAAACGCGCTTTATTACCGCGTGCATATTCTTTCCATACCACAAAAAACGCCAGTAAAATGCAAATAATGATAACGCCAGTGTTCCAGTTCATTTGCAGCTATCGGTTTAAACGGTTAAGGTTTTTATAATACTCCTGCGATAAACCCATATCTATTGAACTTTGAGTTGATGCAGGCGTTTTTTGAGGTGGCGACAAGTTTTTTTGAATTGCCCTTTCAACCAATGCTATATCATACAATTTAACATTCGCCGGCTTTGATAATATCCTGCGCATGGCACTTAATGCCGATAAATAAATGCCCGGTTGAGTCGACGCCTTTAAGCTAATTTGTTGATTTGCAAGCGCCAACACGTGTTCATCTAATTCATTTAATTGTGGTTTAACTTTTAGCTGCTCCAATACTGCCACTGCTTTTTTCAGGTTTTCAAATTGATCTGTTTCTTGTTTAATATCCTGTTTATATGCTGGTTCAGTAATTTTCGACAAATCGCCGCTCAAGCGTTTCTCCAGTTTCAATGGCGGGGGATTATAGGAAGTTTTAGCCACATACATTCTTGATTTTTGCTGAAGGTCTTTTAGCAGGCGCAATGCTTTGTATTCAAATGGCAAAGCATCCTGTGGTTTGTACAGCCTCAATTGCAGCTCTGCCTTCCACATTTCAGTTAGGGTTGCTTTCAACTGTTTTTTCAATTCAGGATCAAAAAACTGAGCGTCCTCTGCATTATCGTGCTTATCGGTGTATTTATCCAATATCACAGCCGCGTTTCCGTAGTTATTGATATCTCCAACAGGATCGTTCTTTTCATCAGCCGGATTGATATCTGATTCAGATTCCTCTCCCAAAAACTTACCATAACGCAGGCGGAGTAATTTTTGGTCAACCCCAAGATCATTGCTCCTGTTATTGAATTTCTCTGTGCTAACACTGTCCTTGTCTTTTAATAGCTTTTCTGTATCGAGGATGATCTGCCGCTCACTCCTGAAAAACTCAGGCTTTTGATTTACCCCACTCAGCATGCCATCCATACTTAATAGTTGCGCTGTATCCTGTATAGATACCGTATAAACATCCGTTCTGCTTTGCTGCTGATGGGTATCGGTTGCCTGAATATAGAAATAAAGCTCGTCGCCTGGTTCCATATCCAGCGCTTGAAGATTGACCAATTTTTGCAGATTATACAGCGATTGATGACCACTGAACGACGCAGAAAAATCAAGCTTATATTCTTTAAACTTAACCGCTTCACCGCTACCTTTAGCTACAGTGGCAAAAATAAGGGCATTGCCTACACCATAATCATCGTTTATGGCGACATCTATACTTATCTTCCTGGCTTCTCCGGCATCTATGTAGGTGTATTGTTTTGGCGATTTAATATGAATTACCGGCGGCTGATCTGTTATAACCTGTACCTGGTACAGATCAGAAAGTTTACCATCCACATTTAGCTGGTAAAACCCTGGGTTGGTGATTTGCTTTTGGGCTTGCCATTGGATTTTTCCCGTGCTTAAGCTTTTTAAAGTAATTATTTCCTTATCATTGAATAGTAGCAAAACCTGCTTTACAGCAACATTGGTAGTTATTTTCCAGGTTACAGTTGCACCGTCTTCTACATTTAAGGTGAATTTATCTTGCTCACGTTTGGTTTTACCTGTATAAACCGGTGGGTTGACAGTTACATTCACGGCCGAGATTTCGGGCAATATAATTTCAGGAACTTTGGACTTTTCTGAAGATATGGCAAGATGATTGGCAATAGAAATCAATGAATGGTGTTTTCCTGCCAGCCAATTTATACCTAAAGCGACGATTAGTAAGAGTAACGCCAGTTTAATTCGCTTTAAAAACGAAGGATGTGATTGCGGTATTTGCTGCAAATAACCTTCCACTTTTGCCAGTTGTAACGTTTCGAGCAGGTTCAGCTCATCGCCCGATTTTAAGACCAGGCTACTGCTTTCTTCCAGTTCCGGGTAATGCTGATCAAGAAAGTTAGAAATAACCACATCTCTTACCATCCACGGTTTCCGCACGAATGATAGAATTAACAGGCTTAAAACAAATAAAAGCAATACCCAAAGCTCGGAAGCTTGAAATACATCAGTTACCAGAGCGCTTGCGATGACAGAAAAAGCAACAGTAAAAAGCACATCGGCAATTAACTGACTGCCGATGTACCATTTGCGAATTGCACCAATTTTATATCTGCCTGTGCGCTTATCCATTTACTGGTAGTAGTTTGTTTTTGTGGGCCAGCCATCTTTCAATTAAAAATAGCAAGATTAATGTTAGCCAGAAATAATGCGATAGATCTGTTTGTACGTTTTTCTTCTCTGAATTGGAATTTTGGGCAGACCAAATAATATTTGGCAGTAATTGCCGACGATCTAAAACCCTACGATCACTTACAATAATTATTTTATAATCAGAGTCATATACAACTAACCTCATCAATAACTTTACAAAGTCACCATCCCAAACCATGTCATTCCATGCAGGATTAAAGCGGGAATAAAAATGATACGCCATTACACTCCCATTTTTATTCATATTTAAAACCGGGTTGCCATATCCGTCAACCCAAATGGGTTGCCTGTTTAAAGCATCGTTTTTTATCAGCTTATATAATGCAGGCTTTCCGTTTTGGCCGGCCAATGCAATAGGATCATTTGTTTTTATCCAGGATGCAGTATTGCTTACTTTGCCCGGCTCATAACTTAATATGCGGGCAGTTTTCTGAAGACTGTTCTTATCAATGGCCCTTTCTGACAACCAAAAAAGCCAGTCATTCCCCATTGGTAATTTTCCCGAGTCATTAAATTGTTTAATAACAATTTTACGCTGCGTGAAACTGCTTATTGCCAACAGGGCCGATTTTAAGTAAGCAACATCAGCATCATACTTATCGCTATAAATAGCTATCCTTAAAACGGAGGTATCAATAGCAACAGGAAGCTGCGTGCTGCTTTTCAAACTTATAAATGGATTCCCTTTTTTTACATTGACCATAAAAGGTGAATTGGGATCCCCGGCTGATTTAATAACGTAATTTGTAAAATAAGTTCCCGAAGGCTTACTGCTACCTTTAACAACTTTAATTGCATTATCATTGGTAAACCACGCGCTTTCAATCCAGGTGCTTGTTGAATCTACCGGGGTGTAGGTTTGCCAATGCAGGTTGAGCGATACAGATGGTTTATTACCATTAAAATATCTTACCTGATTTGGCGTAAACAAGTATACAGGAACAGTAGCAGGTAGTTGATTATTTAAATGAGCTACTAAATTCCAGTAGTTTGTTACTTTAAATGTATCTCTTAAAACTTTATCAATGAGAATCTTATTTAAATTAATCTTTTCAAAACCTTTATTCAAATAATGAAACTCATAGCCAGCTTTGATTAACGAATCAATAGATATTTTATACTTACCATAACTTTCATTTACGTTCTCTTTGGGAATAAGTATCCAGCCTTTTGTTTTGCCTGATGAAAGATATTGCCGCCAAACGGGTGCCGCTAACAGAAGAGAAAGTATAGATAATAAGAGGCATCGCACCAGGAACAGAGGAATATCATTCAGCTTAAAACTGCGGCTGCTTTTTTGGGCAGCAGCGGTTATAAGTGCTATGCTTCCAACTTTTAAAGTTTTACCGGGTTTTATATTCCACAGGTGAATAATTACCGGGATGCTTATCGCGGCAATACCAAACAACCATAGGGGATTTAAAAACTGCATTTGTATAATATTTTATAGCGATGGGTTTGAAAGCCGTTTTACGGTTTAAAATTTACTTTTATTCCTTTGAACCAAAAAATCACGCAGGGCTTCATCTAAGGGTTGCGTCGTGCTTATCATCCGGTAATAAATATGCTTTCCTAACAATTGCATCCTGATATTTTCTAAATGGGTATTTAACTTCTCTTTGTATTGGGCAGCTTGATCTGCGTTTACTTCTACGGTTTGCCCGGTCTCCAGGTCTTCCAGTGTTGAATAGTTTTTAAAATCAAAGTCGAGCTCATTTTTCCCCATCAGGTGAAAAACAACAACTTCGTGTTTCAGCGCCGATAATGAATCCAATAATCTACTGATCTCATCCCCTGCCTGGTACATATCGGTAACAAAAACCAGTAACTCTTTGCGGCCATCGCCCGCGAACAATTCTTTATAATGTACAGGTTGCGTAAAGGTACCTGCCGGCTTCACCTCCTGCAAGTGATATAACAGGCGTTGCAAGTGTTGCGGATCGGGTTTGGAAGCCAAAGAAAATAAACTGCCATCCCGAAAAACGTATAACCCAACAGAATCCCCCTGCAAATTTGATAACCATGCTAATGATGCAACAAGGAAACGCGCATAATCTATCTTCTTAATCCCGTTGTCATCATGGTTCATGGACGCACTTGCATCTACCAGGAATCTTACAGAAATACTGGTTTCTATTTCTGATTCCCGGATGTAATACCTGTCACTCCGGGCAAACATCCGCCAGTCAAGCCAGCGCAGGTCATCGCCAGGCTGGTAACTGCGATACTGGCTAAATTCCAGACCGGGGCCTTTAACTTTACTTTTATTAAACCCATTCATAAAGCCATCAATAACCGTTTTCGCCAGTAATGGCAAATCCTTAATGGTCATTAATACTTTCGGATCAAGCATTTTGATTTTGGATTTGGGATGTTCGATTTTGGATTTATTTGTCTGAATAATCTGAATAATTATTATCAAGCTTAGGTCGTTGCGTCGCCCTTACCTCTGACGTGTTAAAAAAAACTTTTGTCATCCTGAACGCAGTGAAGGATCTATTATTCGCCATGCTTTTTCGCCCTGCACAGTCTGCGAATAGATCCTTCGTTCCTCAGGATGACAAACCTTTAAAATTCACAACAACGTGTCTTAAAGTGCCTTCGGCCTGACTATCGCCCTTATCAACTCCGCAGTTACTTTATCTGATGTTATATCCTCTGCTTCGGCCTTAAAGTTCATCAATATCCGGTGCCTTAAAACAGCCGGTGCCATAGCATGAATATCTTCCATTAAAACCGCGTATCTTCCTTTTAATAATGCACGTGCCTTTGCGGTTAATATCAGCGCCTGCCCTGCCCGTGGGCCTGCTCCCCAGCGAACCCATTCTTTTATATAGTTCACGCTGGTAGTATCGGGGCGTGTGGCACGGATCATCTGGCTTACATATTTTACAAGATCTTCGCTTATCGTTACCTGCCTAACCAGGGCCTGTGCCTGTATAATTTCTTCGGCGGTAATAACTGCTTTAACATCCGCTTTTTTTGTGCCCGTTGTTCTGTTCAATACTTCAAATTCCTCCTGCTCGGTTGGGTATCCAATTTTTATCAGCAATAAAAAACGATCTAACTGGGCTTCTGGTAAGGGATAAGTACCGGCCTGTTCAATAGGGTTTTGGGTTGCAAGAATAAAAAAGGGTTTATCCAGCGGATAAGTTTGCCCGCCATACGTTACTTCAAACTCCTGCATTGCTTCCAGCAAAGCCGCCTGTGTTTTTGGTGGAGTTCGGTTTATCTCATCAGCTAATATAATATTGGCAAATAAGGGTCCTTTGTTAAATTTAAAGAAACGTTTGCCGGTAGCGTGATCTTCTTCCAATATTTCTGTACCGATGATATCGGTTGGCATCAGATCGGGCGTAAACTGAATGCGCCTAAACGCTAAATGCAGCGCCTGCGACATAGTTTTTACAATGAGTGTTTTGGCCAGGCCAGGTACACCTTCTAATAAACAATGCCCTCCGGCTAAAAATGCTACGAGCAGTTCATCCAATATGGCATCCTGCCCTACAATTACCTTTTGTATTTCGCTTTTTAACTGCGGTAACTTGGCAAGCAGAGCTTTTATCTTAATTTCGGTCAGTTCCAAATTCAATACGTATTTAAAGTACCGTCACAATATATTACCCTTTTAAGTAATTACCATTATTTTTTATTAAAAATCAAATAAAGTATCTAAAACTTTACAAGCTAAGCAAACAAAAGTGATTTCAGCATAAAATATTGTACTACTTTTAAGCTTTTTAAACAAGATGGCATTCAGCGGAAAATTTACGTTTACCAGGTTAAGTTACCATTCCGGCGATTGGGATACCGATCAGCGCATGCCATCAAACCTGCTTAACTCTTTGCTGGAATATACTACCGTTCCCATCGAACAGCAGGAAAAGGTAATCCCTTTAAGCAGCGATGACATATTTCAGTATCCATTTTGCTATTTGAGCGGGCATAAACTGGTACAATTTGACACCCGGGAACGGGCCAATTTTAAAAAATATGCCGAGAACGGTGGTTTTATTTTTGTAGATGATTGCAACCATGATATAGATGGACTGTTTGCTAAATCATTCGAAGCGCAAATGGGATCATTGTTTGGACCGACGGCACTTAAAAAGATTCCCAATAACCATAAAATATATCACTCCTTTTTCTCTTTTGATAAAGGACCGCCAACCACCAGTTTTGAATTAAATGGCTGGGGCGACGACCTTGTGCATGATTACCTGAAAGCAATAGAAATTAATGGTCGTATTGCAGTGTTGTACAGCAGTAAAGATTATGGTTGTGAATGGGATTACGATTTCAGGAATAAACGTTTCCTGGCCGAAGATAATACCAAGTTTGGTGTAAATATTATTATGTACGCCTTAAATTATTAACACCTATAGCTTGCCTTTAATTTGTATTTTCATTAATTTCCCAAAACCTAACCAGGCAGATTAATGATCAATGAATACTATTTATTAAAGCAGGGTGAAAAAGAAGGTCCGTATACCCATATCGAAATAATGGATATGGAAATTGAGGCCTATCAACTTATACTTTCGCCTTTGGCAGATGATTGGCAGAGCGCAATTGATATGCCTGAATTTGAAGAATATTTTAAATCATTAGGGATATTTTTACCTGATAAACGCAACGTAGCTAATTTTGGCTGGCGTTTACTCGCATACATCATTGATTACGTGATATTGATTTTACTGGCTGCCATAATAGGCGGTTTAGTTGGCGTATTAGAAAGCCTTACATCCATATACATCAATTCAGATAATGAAAACGAGATTTGGATAACCAGGTTGATAGGTGTAATAATGTTTATGCTATACCATAGTGCGTTTGAATCAACAAAAATTCAGGGAAGCATTGGCAAAGCACTATGTAAATTAATAGTGGTTGATATAAATGGCCGGCGCATTAAATTTGGCAGGGCTTTGGTTCGTAACCTTAGTAAAATTTTATCCGGTTTATTTTTTGGTTTTGGATTTTTCAATATTTTATGGAGTACGCTAAAACAAGGCTGGCATGATGAATTGGCAAAGACTTATATTGTAAGGAAGATCAATTATTAATTTGCCAGGCAGTTTTTCAATGGCTTTCGTACAAAAAAATCAATTAATCTTAACTAACACTTAATATCCAAACTTCACTCTTTATATTTAGGAACTAATACTGACTGACATTGAAAAGAAAAGATTTCCTTTACCTCACCGGAATGGGCATTAGCGCATCCATGCTTAGCAGGATCCCCGTTTTCGGTTCGCCCGTGTTACCCGGCCACGATATGAGCCCGGTAGATGTGGCCTTAAAAAAACGAATGGCCGATGTGGCTTTAAATGCAGCCCGGTCTAAAGGCGCAACTTATACCGATGTGCGTATAGGTCGTTACCTTAACCAGTTTGTGGTTACCCGCGAAAACAAAGTGGAAAATATTGTTGATACCCAATCATACGGTATGGGGATCCGCGTTATTGCAAACGGTTGCTGGGGATTTGCCGCTACAGACAAGCTGGATAACGATAGCATAGCCAAAGCTACCGAACTGGCCGTATCTATAGCCAAAGAAAATGCCCGCATCCAAACCGACCCTGTACAATTAGTGGCGCAAAAAGGCCATGGTGAAGTAACCTGGAAAACGCCGATTGAAAAAAACGCCTTTGAGGTACCGATGAAAGAAAAAACAGATCTTTTGCTTTCTGTTAATGACGCTGCTATGAAAGGTGGAGCCAATTATGTAAATTCCATACTGTTTTTGGTAAACGAACAAAAATACTTCGCTTCTACAGATGGTTCATACATCGATCAGGATATCCACAGGATCTGGCCAACATTCGCGGTCACCAAAATAGATTCTAAATCCGGTAAGTTTGAAACCCGCCAATCATTAAGTGCGCCGCGTGGTATGGGTTATGAATACATGATCCCCCGCGAAAGCGACAAGATAAAAGGTGTAACTACCCTTTACCGTGATCGTTATGATATGATTGAGGATGCACGGGCTGCAGCTACACAGGCCGAACAAAAATTAAAAGCAAAATCTGTTGAAGCCGGTAAGTATGATCTTGTACTTGATCCCAGTCACCTATGGTTAACTATCCACGAATCAGTTGGTCACCCTACCGAGCTTGACCGCGTTTTGGGCTATGAAGCCAACTTTGCCGGTACAAGCTTCCTTACCCTGGATAAATGGCAATCTGGTAAGTTTAATTTTGGCAGCAAAAATGTAAACATCGTTGCCGATAAAACCCAGCCCGGTTCATTGGGTGCGGTTGGTTATGATGATGAAGGTGTTGAGGCCAAAAAATGGGATGTGATCAAAGATGGTGTGCTGGTTAATTACCAGGCCATTCGCGATCAGGCGCATATCATTGGGCTTAAAGAATCACAGGGATGCTGCTACTCACAAAGCTGGCAGGATGTACAGTTCCAGCGTATGGCAAACATCTCCTTACAGCCGGGCAAAACTCCAATGGGTTTAAATGACATGATCAAAAATGTAGAGAAAGGCATTTATATCATCGGTGATAGTTCATTCTCTATCGATCAGCAGCGTTACAACTTCCAGTTCAGCGGTCAGCTTTATTATGAGATCAAGAATGGTAAAATTGTAGGTATGCTGAATGATGTGGCCTACCAATCAAACACACAGGAGTTTTGGAATTCATGCGCGGCAGTTTGCGATCAGCATGATTACCGTTTAGGCGGCTCATTCTTTGATGGAAAAGGGCAGCCTATGCAGGCCAGCGCCGTATCTCATGGCTCATCAACAGCCCTGTTTAAAGGAGTTAACGTTATTAATACAGCAAGAAAAATTTAAATACTATGGCCATATTAAGTGAAGATGAATGCCGCGCAATATTAAAAAAAGCGCTTAGCTACTCTAAAGCCAATGAATGTGAAATTAATTTTGGCGGATCAGACTCCGGCAATATAAGATATGCCCGTAATACCGTTTCAACCAGCGGTGCCCTTAGTCAAACCAATATGGTTATTTCTTCGGCATTTGGTAAAAAACTGGGTGTAGTTACCACCAATGAATATGATGATGCTTCTGTTGAAAAAGCTGTACGCCTATCAGAGGAGCTGGCACAGCTGGCGCCGGAAAACCCCGAGTTTGTTTCCTTTTTAGGTCCGCAAACTTATGCGCCACGTTCAAAAACATTTGTGCCCGAAACTGCCGCGGTTACCCCTACTCAACGTACAGATATGGTTGATCAGAGTCTTAAAATAGCAAAAGACAATAAACTGATAGCTGCCGGTTTCTTACAGAATAGCGCGGGTTTTAGTTCGATGATGAATTCACATGGGCTATTTGCATACAATACATCTACTGATATCAATTTCTCGGTAACGTTGCGTTCTGAGGATGGTACAGGGTCTGGCTATTCAACTAAAGGATATAATGATGTAAGTAAACTGGATACGTTGGCTTTCACCAAGATAGCAGCTCAAAAAGCAGCTGGCTCAAAAGGCGCAAAGGCAATTGAACCCGGTAAATATACAGTGATACTGGAACCTGCCGCAGGTATAGTATTGCTTGAACAGTTGTATGGAGGCCTGGATGCCCGTAGCGCCGATGAAGGCCGTAGCTTTTTAAGCAAGCCAGGAGGCAAAACCAAACTTGGCGAAAAAATGGTTGATGAAAGGGTGAATATCTATTCAGATCCTTCTCACCCTGACCTACCAACAAGCAGTTGGACAGGCGATGGCAGACCGCAGGAGAAGATCACGTGGATAGAGAAAGGCGTAGTTAAAAATCTAAATTATTCCCGCTACTGGGCTCAAAAACAAGGCGTAAAAGCAACGCCCTATCCCGATAGTATTATTATGGATGGAGGTAATGCCACCTTAGAGGAATTGATAAAAGGAACTGAAAAAGGGATCCTGGTTACCCGGTTATGGTACATCCGTCCGGTTGATCCGCAAACACTATTATTTACCGGGCTTACCCGCGATGGTACTTTTTATATCGAGAACGGGCAGATCAAATTCCCGATCAAAAACCTCCGTTTTAATGAAAGCCCGGTTATCATGCTAAATAACCTGGATGCTTTAGGCAAACCAGAGCGTACGGTGAGCGGAGAATCCTCACAAAATGCGTTGATACCGCCAATGAGAATCCGTGATTTTACTTTTACCTCACTTTCGGATGCGGTTTAAATAAGCATTCCATTTTACACAACAAAGCCCGGTCTTTACTGAAGAACCGGGCTTTGTTGTGTAAAGAACTATTACCAAAATCTCACATAAATAGCTGATAGAAAAAGGAGTATAACAGCAATAAGAACTATTGATGAGGCCTTTAACTTAAACATTCCCTTATCTACGTATATTGCTTTGGCATTGATTAGTGGCCCGGCTAAGCTCATTGTAACCATTACGATGAACGTGATCAGAAACGACCAGCTGAGTGATATGAAAAACGGTATTTCAAATTGGCCGGAAGCATTTGGAAATGCTGAGTAAAGCCAGGTCTCCGGTCCAAAAACTTTAACCGCAAACTGGTTAAAAAACACAGACGCTGCAAAGCCGGTTAATATACCAACGATAGCGGCTTCACCCGTGGTACGTTTCCAGAACATCCCTAAAAGAAAAGTGGCTAAAACACCCGGACTAACAAAGCTTGAATATTTTTGGACAAATGTATATCCTCCTTCACCACTGATACCCAGCATATCGTTCCAGGTAAAGGCTACAGCTATAACTAAACTGCAAACTATAGCAATCCGGCCAACCCACACCATATTACGCTCGGTGGCTTTTGTGCTCATATAGTTTTTATAAACATCCAGCGTAAAAATGGTGGCAATACTATTCACCTTACCGGCAATAGATGCTACAATGGCAGCTGTTAATACTGCTAATGACAAGCCCTTTAATCCCGAAGGTAAGAAGGATAGTATGGCCGAATAAGCGCCATCCTTGCTACCGTTGATCAGCATAGGTAAATGGCCATGTTTGTACAAAACAAAAGCTACTATACCTGGTAACATTACGATAACGGGCATCAGTATCTTCAATAAACTTGCAAACAGAATACCGGTACGGGCCGTGTGTAAATTTGCGCCCAATGCACGTTGTGTGATGTATTGATTACATCCCCAGTAATTAAGATTACTGATCCATTGTCCGCCGGCGTACATGGCAAAACCAGGTAAAATCAAATATTTACTTATGGTTTCTACAGATGAGCCGTGAGCAGGTTTCTTAAATATGAGGTGGAAGTGGTCGGGAGAATCTTTTAAAATTAACTTTAAACCAGTTAACGCATTCTGACCAAACCCGAACTTATCGCTTACTATGGTTAGCGACAGGTAGGTAATAGCAAGCCCACCGATGATGAGCACAGCAACCTGTACTACATCTGTATAACCAACCACCTGCATCCCACCCAAAGCGATAATAACACCGAATATTGCCAGGCCAATCATGATTTGATGAAGATATTCCCCGCCCAATAAACTGTTGATTGCTAATGCGCCGAGGTACAAAATAGCGGTAAGGTTAACGAAAACATATAGGAACAACCAAAATATCGACATTACCAATGCCACGCCACTATTATACCTTGTTTTTAGGAATTGCGGCATGGTGTATATTTTATTTTTTATATACACGGGCATAAAAAATACCGCTACGATGATCAGCGCGGCTGCCCCTACCCATTCGTAAACCGCTACTGCTATCCCGGCGAAAAAGCCGTCGCCACTCATTCCGATAAATTGCTCGGCAGAGATATTGGATGCAATGATGGATGCCCCAATTGCCCACCAGGTTAGTGTGCCTTCGGCCAGGAAAAAACTGTGTGAACTGGAGTTGGTTTCCGTTTGTTTACGACGATAAACCATGTATCCGTAAACTGATACCAATAAAAAATACACAAAAAAGACGATAAGATCGCCTATAGAAATATGATTCAGCATGTTTGTTTTTGTAACAGGGATTAGGTTATGCCCGGTTCATTTTTCAAATCTATAAAATAAAACGGATTGGCAAGGTTTTACATCACATTAAATGTCAACAACACAGCTTTAAGCATTTCGTAAATTGAAACATTTAACGCCACCGGATTATCTAAATAAATAATCCATACAAGGCGCATAAAGTATTATTTACAAATACTTTATGCACTTTGTTTATTGCTATAATAATGCAGATTATATAAACAGGAGTATCTGGTAAAAACTAATGCTTCTGTTAAAATTTGAGGGTTGAAGGTAGATATTTAGCCACCAGATCTTCATAATAAGGGCGCAGTTCTGACCAATTTGGTGGCACCGGGCTTTTAGAATATAGATCATAAGGGTTAAACTGAGCTACTGCCTTAAACAATTGATGATCATGAGCAGTCATCAGGTGACTATAGGCATTTTCCCGGTGTTGCGGGTAAAAGGAATGATAACGCAACATGTACAAAGCCTGCTCTGGCAGGTAAGGCTTCATCATGTGGTAAATATATTCATCGTGTCCCCAGGTCATGTGTACGTTATCTAAACCGCAATTTGGTTCGTAAATTCCATATTTGGTATTATACCGGGGATCGTGATGGTCTTTATTATCTTTAAAGTATTCAGAAAATACAATCTTATCAGAGAAGGCGCAACCTACCGGGTAACTATCGCCTACAACAGCCCATTGGGGCTCCCCAAACAGGCACAGCACTTTACCCAAATCATGAAACAAACCGGTTAACACCATCCAGTCTGGCCGGCCATCGGCACGGATAGCTTCTGAAGTTTGAAGCAGGTGCTGTAACTGGTCAAGATCGGTATCCGGATCTGAGTCATCAACCAGTTGATTCAGGAAATCAAAGGCATCCCAAACCGACATTTCTTTTTTATCGAATTTTAAATACTGCTCCTTTTTTTGCAATACAAAATCATAAGTTTGATTGATATGCTGAAGGCGGTAAAACTCTCTTACGGTATCCTTTAAATTGGCTTCGTAATTACGATAGGCTTCGGTATCCCGCCCTGCGGCAATGGCTTCCGCATCAGGGTAGCGATCTAAAATATCATCTTCCCATTCATCTATTGAACTTAAAGGGCCTTGGTTGGGGGTTTCATTTAGCTTGCTCATAATGTTATAATTTAAAAGGAAATGCAATTGGTAAACAATCCTTTGCGGCTGTGTTATCCAAATTTCTTTATTTTAAACATTACATTTATTAAAAACGGTTAATTTATTTGCTTAAACGTTTAACTAAATTAGCAGTGTTTTCTTTTTTAATTTAATATACCTTTAACATCTATGGCCAGCGAAATCAAAAGCGATAAAGTAAATATGAAGGCACTCGCCAAAGTGTTAAACGTATCTATCGCTACGGTATCCAAAGCCTTGAGGGATAGCCATGACATTGGCCCCGAAACCAAATTGAGGGTAATAGAGGAAGCCCGTAAATTAAACTACGTGCCTAATCCTTATGCCAGCAGTCTGCGTAAAAAGGCCAGCAATACCATCGCCATCATTATCCCCGAAATTGCCGATAGTTTTTTTAGCCAGGCAATTAACGGCATTGAAAGTGTTGTAGCCATAAAAAAATACCACACCTTAATTTATCTTACCCATGATAGCTATGAGCGCGAAGCTTATATGTTTGGTGAGCTTGCCAGCGGGCGGGTTGATGGTGTAATTATGTCTGTTGCCAGCAATACAGAGGATACTAAACATATTAAAACATTACAGGACAGCGGTATTCCGATTGTATTTTTCGACAGAGTTTTTGACGATATTAAATCCGTTAAAATCACCACCGACGATTTTAACAGCGCCTATATAGCCACAAACCACTTGTTAGATGCCGGTTGTAAAAACATATCGCTGATCACCATAAAAGGATATCCATCCATCCTATCAGCCAGGGAAGAAGGATACCAACAGGCATTGGCAGAAAAGGGAATTCACCCCAGGGAATCGAGTGTGGTTACCTGCTCCAATAAATATAACAACGAAAATGTTGAGGTAATTAAAGAGCATCTTGCCCAGGTGAAACCCGATGGCATAATAGCCACCGTTGAGCATTTGGCTACCTCAACCTACCTGGCATGTGATGAAATGAAGCTAAACATTCCAAAAGATGTAAAAGTAGCTTGCTTTACCAACCAGATCACCGCTCCTATTTTGAACCCACCGCTTACTACTATTTTGCAACCAGCCTATGATATGGGTAAACAAGCTGCCCAACTGTTATTTGATCACCTATCTGGCAGGTATGTAGAGACAAATAAAGAAATAGTTTTACCCTCAAAATTGGTAGTAAGGGCATCAACCGCGTTTAATTAGTGAATTGGCGAGTTAGTGAATTAGCGATTGAGAACTTTAAACATCAATTTTAATTCACTAATCCGCCAATTCACTAAATCACTAATTATTTAATCCTTCTGCGGCACACTTGTCATTTTAAAGGCCAAGGTACCTCCATGACTGATCTGCTCATGAGATATCATATGATTTTTAATGGGCTGACCATCAAACGTAACTTCCTTTACATATTTATTTTGTATTGACAGATCTGTGGCTTTGATAATCAATTTATTACCATTTTGCAGCGTTAAAGCAATGTAAGGGAATTGCGGCGCACCAATACTATAATATCCTGATGCGGGTGTAACAGGGTAAAAACCCATAGTGCTAAAGATATACCAGGCCGAGGTTTGGCCGCAATCGTCGTTTCCGTTGATGCCTACCGGGGCATTCCTGTAATTTTGCCATGAAGTATTCTGCCTTACCAACTCCTGTGTTTTCCATGGCATCCCACAGTAGTTAAACAGGTATATATAATGATGACCTGGTTCGTTATCAGCACGGTAATGGCCATCGTTAAAGTTATGTGTTAATTTATCGGCAAACGGTTTTTCGCCGCCCATCAAGGCAATCATGCCCGGTACATCGTGCATGGCTCCAAAAGTATAAGTCCATTTGGTGCCTTCGGTAAAGCCACTATCCGGCTTGGCCGACCATTGTCCGTTTGAGTTACGTGGAGCCATAAAACCGGTGGAATTGTTATATACATTTTTATAATTCCCGCTCCAGGTTATCAATTGATTATAATCTTCTGTTTTCCCTAAAGCTTTGGCCAATTGAGCCACACAATAATCATCGATACCGTATTCAATAGTGCGCGAAACTGATTCCCTAACCTTATCCACCGGAATGAAACCTAATTTATGATAATAAGTAAGCCCTCCCCTCGCTTCAAAGCTTGTCCACAGGTCGCGGTCGCCCCATTTCTTTTGAGTATCGCCATCAGGGGCTTCAAAAGCATCTTTATGCAAAGCTTCATAAGCTAATTTGGTACTATAACCACGGAAACCTTTTACATAGGCATCTGCCACTACCGCATCGGCATGTGTGCCAATCATGATATTAGTATAAGTTGGGTTTGGCCACATGGGCATCCAGCCGCCTTCCTGGTACATCTGCAATAGTGATTTAACCATGCCATTGATACGCTCAGGCTGAGTTAATATCAACAATGGGTGCAAAGCCCGGAAAGTATCCCAAAGGGAATAATCGTTATAAGAAACGCCGTTATGTACCTTGTCATCAAAAGCACTATAATACCTGCCATACTCAGAAAATTGCCTTGGAAATAAAAGTGTATGATAAAGCGCAGTGTAAAAAATAGTCTTTTGCTCGTTTGTGATCCCGTTAACCTGTAATACTTTAAGCTGCTGTTGCCAGTTATCGCGGGTATCCTTAACTACTTTATCAAAATCCCAATTGGGAATTTCCTTTTTAAGATTAGCGCGTGCCTGATCAATACTGATAAAAGAAGTAGCCACAACAGCTTTTATTACGGTATTGGTAATAGTTTTAAAGGAAATAAAAGCACCCATCCGGGTTCCAAATTGCTCTTTACTGCCTTTTTTTATGGTGCTTTTATCCCAGGTACCATATTTTCGGATCTGTTTATCAAATTTAATAATAAAGTAGCCTTTAAAGTTTTTTAGCTCGGGCCCAATTTGTGAAGATTGCCTATCGGGGTTATAGCCGGTTATTTCGTTATTAACGGTATCTACGTGCACATATCCTTTCAATTTTTTGAGCCTTGGCGCATAATCATTTGCCCAATCTTTAAGTTCGGGATTAAGGTTAATGCCCTGAATTATGAGGTGAGCCTTTTCGGCAGCAGGAAATGTAAAACGGAACATACCACAGGTATTGGCACCCGCAATTTCGGCTTTGATCCTGGTGTTGCCATCTGCTTTTAACTTTACCGAATAGTAATACGGTTTGGTTACCTCATCTTTATGATCATATGATAATTTGCGCTCTTTAGGCAAAACACGCAAGTTGCCTATTTGTGGCATAATGGATACATAGCCATAATCGCCCATCCAAACGGTGGGCTGATGCGTTGCCAATAAACCAATTACCGATTTATCTTCATATTGATAGCACATGCGGCCCATTTTACTTTCACCGGTTTGTGCTACAAAATTAGTCATTGCAAAAGGTACATTTACGCATGGCATGGTGCCCCCGCCATCCAAACCCTTTGCAAAGCCGGTAATAGCTGTGCCAATTAATGGATTAACAAAATCCACCTCGTCCTTATGTATTTTTGAGGCTACTTGCTGTGCATTAGCCGCTTCAAAAAGCATTGTAAAGAGCATTAACAGGAGCGTACTTCGTTTTAATTTCATGTAGAATGTAGATATCATATCAATAGAATGTGGTTTACACCTATTTAGGTTTCAAGACAAATCTCTAATTTTTATTTCCATAAACACCCTATTTTCAAATAAAGTTTGGAAGAGATTGACTTTATCATGAACTGTATATAAAATATTAAACCGGACTGGTGCATAATTGCGCACCAGTCCGGTTCAATAATCTATGTTAGTTAACATTAAGCTTTTGGTTGTGTAGGTTATTATTCAACCCTATATTTTAACTTTCTTTTCACCGGCGTCTACTCCTTTTATAAACTTAATTAGTCCTTTCATATAAGTTTGCTGATCGTCATACAAACTCATGTGGCTGCCATTTACGCAGTATAAGTAACTCCCATTTTGAACTTTATTAGCTATCATTTCCATGTGTTTAGGATCCATGGTATCATACTGCCCTCCAATGCTCAGCATCGGAACAGCAATCTTTGGCAAATCGGCCACACGATCCCAGTTTACCAATTTACCGGCAACACCAAATTCACTTGGCCCCTGCATGGTTACATATAACGATTCGTTCATTTTACCTAAAGAGCGATTCACCGGCTCGGGCCATTGATCAAGGGGGATACGGCAAATGTGTTTGGCATAAAAGTTTGGCATCAGCAATTGCATATATTCAGGATTTTTAAAATCACCCTTGGCTTCAATTGCTCTTATACGTGCTAAAACTTTTGGATCGAACTGTTTAGCCAGTACATCATTGGCATATTTACCATAATCGGGGATGCTCATCATCATATTTGATATAATGAGGCCCTTTAAATGCTGCTGGTACTTTTGGGCATATTCCATAGCCAGGATGCCACCCCATGAATGGCCCAGCAGATAAAAGTTATTACTATCCAGCTTTAAAGCCTGGCGTACCTGTTCTACCTCTTCCACATAACGGGGCAGACTCCACATGGATGCATCCTTAGGGTTATCAGAGTTACCGCAACCCAACTGATCATAATAGACCAATTCAATACCTTCGGCTGGCAAAAAGCTTTCCATACATTCAAAATACTCATGTGTAGCGCCGGGGCCGCCGTTTAACAACAGCAGTTTAATTTTAGGATTATTACCTATTTTTTTTGTCCATACATGAAATTTACCTTTGGGGGTATTGATAGTTACAACCTGCACTCCACCTGTTTTTACACCAACTGTAGTGTCTTGAAAATAATTACTTAAGCTGTTATCGTTTTTTGAGGCACTTCCCGGTCCTTTGCAGGCACACAGGCAGGTAAAAGCGATTAGCATAAAGGCTTTAAAATAGCTGCTCATCATACTTGGTTTGATTAGGAAATAAAGCTAATAATTAAATTTCGACTTAAAAACTTGTTTACGTGAATGCCGCATATCGCCCCTCAAATTGTCTCATACGCACCGTATCAGTTTGATGTTGATACAGGTATATTTGTATAAATCAATGATAAACAACAGCTATTATGGAAATTAAACAGAAGATCACCCCGTTTTTATGGTTCGACTACCAGGCAGAAGAAGCCATAAATTTTTACACCTCCATATTTAAAGATTCGGAAGTAGGAAACATTGCCCGTTATGGTAATACCGGCCCCGGTGAAAAAGGAAAAGTACTGACAGGTACATTCACATTGGCAGGCCAACAATTCATGGCCCTAAACGGCGGCCCAATGTTTAAATTCAACGAAGCCATATCGCTGTTTGTTGATTGCAAAGACCAGGATGAAGTAGATTATTTTTGGGATAAATTATCAGACGGCGGCGAAAAATCAAGGTGCGGCTGGCTGAAAGATAAATTTGGCCTGTCATGGCAGGTAGTGCCCAGCGCGTTAGGTGAACTATTATATAATACCGATGCTCAAACATCGGGAAGAGTGATGCAAGCCATGATGAAAATGGATAAGATCATTATTCAGGATTTAAGGGATGCCGCAGAGGGCAAATAGTTTTGGTAATAATCTCCTCATGAAATCAAGCCACCCGAAACATATGCGGGTGGCTTTTTTACAATTTTATCGTGTTCTTGTAACAATAAGGTAACATTTAGCCAAAATTCTGTCAATTTGTTAAATTGCGGGTAAATTAACTGACTGACTTATGAAACAAATGCTACTTCTTTTAGGGCTTTCTATGTGTTTTTCCTTCGCCCGGGCACAATCATCATCTGAAGATTCAACCTACATCAGGCAAAACTATACCAAAGTGGAAAAGTACATTACCATGCGCGACGGTAAAAAACTTTTCACTTCCATTTACACTCCAAAAGATCAATCTAAAAAATATCCTATCATGATGACGCGTACGCCTTACACCGTTGCGCCATATGGCGAAAACGAGTACAGGCGCACTTTAGGTCAAAACATGCTGTTTGCCCGATCAGGCTTTATTTTTGTTTACCAGGATGTTCGCGGAAAGTGGATGAGCGAAGGCGATTACGTAGATGTGCGCCCCATTAACGATAAAAAGAAAAAGAAAACTGATATCGACGAAAGCAGCGATACTTATGATACGATAGACTGGCTGGTAAAAAATGTGCCTAACAACAATGGCAAGGTTGGTATTGAAGGTATTTCTTATCCCGGATTTTATTCAACCGCCTCATTGCCCAATGCGCACCCGGCATTAAAGGCTGTATCGCCCCAGGCGCCGGTAACAGATTGGTTTCTTGGCGATGATTTTCACCATAATGGCGCGTTCATGATGATGGATGCATTTAACTTTTACACTGGCTTTGGCGTACCACGCCCAAAACCAATTACCCCAAAACAGTTTAAAAGCAATATTAAACCCGTATTTAAAGACAATTACAAGTTTTACCTGGAGATGGGCGCTTTGCCAAACTTCAAAAAACATTACATGGGCGACTCTATCAAATTCTGGAACGACCTAATGGCGCATCCAAATTATGATGAGTTTTGGAAGGCCATGAACATCCGTCCACATTTAAAGAACATTACCCCAGCTACCATGACTGTTGGCGGTTTTTTTGATGCCGAAGATTGTTTTGGTGCTTTACATGTTTACGATGCTTTAGAAAAACAAAACCCACAAAACCACAAAAACATGCTGGTTATGGGACCATGGTTTCATGGCGGTTGGGAAAGTAAAGACGGGACTCTTTTTGCCGACCAAAACTTTGGATCAAACACCAGCCAGTGGTTTAGAGAAAATGTAGAATTACCTTTCTTTAATTACTACCTAAAGGATGAAGGTACTATGGATCTACCCGAAGCCACTATATTTATTACAGGTAGCAATCAATGGAAAAAATTTGACACCTGGCCACCAAAAAACACAACAGAAAAAACGCTATACTTTCAGGCCGATGGCAAACTATCGTTCAGCGCCCCGGCTACAACCGATAGCTTTGATGAATATGTGAGCGATCCGAATGCACCGGTTCCTTACCAGGATGGTATTCAAAAAGGCCGTACAAGAGAGTACATGCTGGATGATCAACGCTTTGCCGGCCGTCGTCCTGATGTTAAGGTTTACCAAACAGATACACTTACCGAAGATATGACCCTTACCGGCCCGGTAATGGCCGATCTGTTTGCATCAACCACAGGAACCGATGCCGATTATGTGGTAAAACTAATTGACGTTTTTCCGGATACTTACCCTAACCCTATTCCCAACCCTAAAAATGTAACCCTTGCAGGCTATCAAATGCTAATCCGGGGTGAAGTTTTCAGAGGCCGTTTCCGCAACTCATTTGAGAAACCAGAAGCTTTTGTACCCGGTAAGGTAACCGAAGTGAAATACGCATTGCCTGATGTTGGCCACACTTTCAGGAAAGGCCACAGGATCATGATCCAGGTACAAAACTCATGGTTCCCGTTGGTTGACCGTAACCCCCAAAAGTTTGTTGATATATACCAGGCCACAGATGCTGATTTTCAAAAAGCAACCAACCGTATTTACCATGATGCTCAGAATAAATCATCAGTAAAAATTACAGTGCTTGAGTAATTGATTATAACTCAGTAGTAAAAAGGGTTAGTGAAAATATCTTCACTAACCCTTTTCTATTATAGCTGCTTTCATTCTTTACTCTCCCGGCCATCCCCGCCCCTGTCCACCTATTTTAACCTAATAATAATTCCAGTAAATATTTGGAATTATAAAAAATAGAATCTATTATTGCAGTGTACTAATATAGTAGTACACTAAAACACAAACCATCATGATTAATATTAAAAACCTAACCTTTGGGTACCGTCCAAAACAGATGGTACTAGAAAATTTAAACCTGCAGATTAAGCCGGGCCACATTTATGGTTTGCTTGGTCGCAACGGAGCAGGCAAATCAAGCTTATTGCATAATATATGCGGATTACTTTTCCCTGTTAGCGGTACATGCCAGGTATCCGGCGAAATACCTGCAGGCAGAGATCCTAAATTTTTGCAACAGGTTTACTTACTGCCCGAGGAAATTTACCTCCCAAACGTATCCATAAAAAGCTACCTCGATATTTACGCGCCATTTTATCCTGCATTTGACCGGGATATGTTTTACCGCTTTTTATCAGAGTTTGATATCCCGATGGAACACAAACTTCAGGATATGAGCTATGGTCAAAAAAAGAAGGTGATGATAAGTTTTGCATTGGCAACACAGGCAAAAGTACTACTGATGGATGAGCCAACAAACGGACTGGATATCCCCTCAAAAAAGCAATTTAGAAAGATCATCGCCGGCGTTATTAAAGATGACCAGCTGATCATCATCAGCACACACCAGGTAAAAGATCTGGATAGCTTAATTGATTATGTATTGATACTGGAAGATAAACAGATCATCCTTAATCAACCTGTCGAAAACATCACCGAAAAGCTGGCCTTTAAACAAGTGATCAACCTTGATGAGGTTGCCTCTCCTATTTACAATGAAGGCGCTTTAAAAGGCTATGCGGTTGTAGCTATCAATCATAAAAAGGAGAACTCAAGGCTGGATATGGAAATGTTTTTCAATGCCGTGCTTAGCGAGAAACAACTGGTGCTTTCACAATTTAATTAATATAAACATGCAATTTTCAACACACAGGATATGGTTACTGATCCGTAAACAATGGGCGGAGAACCAACAATTATATATTTTAGGTACACTGGCTACAGCAGGCATTATGGGAGGCATCATTGTATTTGATTTGTCTTCGCCCCAGGGCTTAGAAAAACATACACAGCAATTTATTTTATTTGTAGGTTCAATAGCCGCAGGCGGTGTATTTACATCTACCATCTTAAGCCAGTTTAACGAAAAAGTAAAAGGCATCCAGGCGTTAACGCTACCGGCATCGGCCCTGGAAAAACTCACTGTTGCTGTAGTTTATTGTATGGTAGTATTTCCCATTGTTTACTTTGTGACGGTTTATCCATTGATAATGATTGGGCATTACATTGATAATAGCATTGCCCATCACACTAATGCATTGTATAATCTGGAATGGGATGATAACGCTGATGATCTTTTTGTCACTTATTTTATGCTGCAAACTGTGGCGCTTTTAGGCTCGGTATTGTTTAAGCGCTATGTGTTTATAAAATCGCTGATTATGGTGATAGTGGTATTTTTTGGATTACGCATTATAAACCCAATAGCAGCAAAGTATATAATAGATACTGATGTTAAGACAGGATTTGATGTCAAGGTGCGTGAAACCGTTTACGATGAGGCTAATAAACCTATATATAAGGAAACAGTAAAGGCACATTACATTCAGCCCAACGTTGATGCTTATCCCTACGCAGATATGGTAGTACATTATGGCGGTTACAACAAATATGTAAAGGGGGCTAGCTATTCAACTTCTCAAACAAAGTTGCATCATCAATATAATACCTTGTTTTTGATATTGCTTTACCTGGGAATGCCCTTTTTATGGATAATTACTTGGTTTAAGCTCAAAGAAAAAGAATTGTAAACCTATAACGGTTAAATAAACTCATGGATTTCAATAACACACAAGCCATATACCTGCAAATAGCAGATTATGTGTGCGACAAAATACAATTAAAAGTATGGAAGGAGGATGAAAAGATCCCCTCTGTACGTGAGCTTGCAGTTATGTTGGAGGTAAACCCCAATACTGTAATGCGTTCATACGAATATTTGCAGCACCAGGAAATAATTTATACCAAACGTGGTATGGGTTATTTTGCGCAAGGTAATGCTGCAAAAAGCATTTTAAAAACACGGCAGCAACAATTTATAAACGAGGAGCTGCCCTTGCTATTCAAAAAAATGCAATTACTCAGCATTCCGGTTACCGATTTGCAGAATAGGTATGAACAATTTATAAATCAGAAAAACAACTAAACCTTTTTTACATATGAAAACAAGCACCAAATTACTCATCATATTTTTTTCTTGTATCCCAATATCATTAGTGGCTTACAATGTTTTGCTAAGAAACGAATTTAAAAGAGGCGATTTTACCCGCGACTATTACCTTGACGAATCCAACACGCTGGCAAGACAAAAAATAGCGCCGTTTAAACACATTGTGATTATTGGCTTCGGGGGTACGATACAACGCAGAAGCATTACCTATTGGAGGCCAAGAATATCAATTGGCAATTTTATTAATATCGGGAGTGCAGATCATCAGCCTGGTAACTATGTAAACGTTATCAAACAGTACAAGGAGAATGTGAAGGCGACGGTGAAAAACGATACGCTTTTTATTTCCTTTGAAATAATGACTAAACACAGTAATCTTGGCGATTTTAACGATTATGCACCAAGTGGCAATTTGGTAGAGATAGAAGGCGATCATGTCCTATCTGTAAACGCAAATTCTGCAGATGTAATGATTAGGGATAAGCCATCAAACATTGATTCCCTGAATTTTATAGTTACAGGAGGAGGCCACTATGATATCAATAATTTAGATGTTAACAAACTAAGCCTGGCGGCGAAAGACAGTTCCTATTTTGCCATTTACAAAAATAATAAAATTAAGAGCCTCAACTATTCGCTACTTGACAAAAGCCGCCTCAACCTGGAGGAGCACCCGGTGCAGCAATTTTATGCCGGCAAAGTTGACGGCACAGCTACAATGGAGATAACCGATAAAGCAAGCTATTTACAAAAACAGCTGCATTAAAAATTTACCTAAACCTATAAACAAAAAAAGACGGGTAGCCCAAGTGCTATCCATCTTTTGTTTACAACTGAATGTAATACCCTAATTATTTTGCAACTTTTTTAGCTGGAATTAAAGGCAAAATGATAATTGCCAAAAATGCCGCAACTTCTAATACGATTAACATAGTTTTAATTTTTTAAGTGATTGTTGAATTATTGATGGTTACCTGATACCTTATTTATTTCGCAACTTTTTTAGCTGGAATTAAAGGTAAAATGATAACTGCTAAAAATGCTGCAACTTCTAATACGATTAACATAGTTTTAATTTTTTAAGTGATTTTATATTTTTAATAGCTTGCGGAAGCACTATTATTTACCCTATAATTCCCTTATTTTAATGGGTTTATGTGATAAACATTTTCGGTTTCCTGAACGTAATTCGACTAAAAACATGCCACAAAAAATGCGGAGATATTACCTCTCAAAAGGCTAAAAATTAAATTCGTCAAAAAAAATGTTTCACAAAAATTGTTGTAGGTTTTGAAAAAATTAGCGGTGCTTTTTTTTTATAAAAAAAAATAAAGTCCATTTTTATGAGGTAAAAATTCAGATCCTAAAAAACTTACAAATTAATGATACAAAAACCTGACATATTGAAAAATCAAGGCTTTAATACCCAGAAAATAAAAAAATAGCGGCTTGAAAGCTCTTTTTAGATAAAAATAAAGCTGAAATACGAATTGTAACAGAAAAACAAGCCTTGAATTAAGCAACTTTAATACCCTTAGCCTTTTGCAATTTTTTTTGTCAATTTGTCACCACACATGACACGCAGCAAATAAACTGACAAAAAATCACCATAAAACATGACAAAACACATGACACCCCTTGCTTTACTCAATAAAATCTCCTTAAACAGTTAATAGTGAGCATGCCAAAAACTATATTGCGTTCAATTACGAAACAATTAAAATAAACTAACCGTTTGAATAAAAACTAACCTCATTTAACTACCTATGAAAAAATCACTTCAGTTATTAATTGTGTTTATGTTTCCTTCGCTCCTTGCGTTTTCGCAGGATATTAAAGGAAACTATGCTATTAAAAATGTACAAACAGGGATGCTTTTACGTGTAAAAGATGCAGCATCAGCCAACGGCACGCCATTGGTCATGTATTATCCCGAAAACTGGAAGTGCATGACCTGGAGTTTTAAAAATATAGGGGCAAATACTTACCAATTGCAAAACCTGCTAACCAATAAAACCTTTCAACCCGCGAGCCAGCAAATTAATGCTGATATTCCGTTCGAAGAGCAGCCATTTGTAAAGGGATCGCCCAATCAGCAATATGAATTTATCGGGGTAAAAAAAGACACCTATCTTATTAAATTAAAAGGCACCGAACTTTACGTTACTCCTGCCGATATTAAAGGGAAGGCAAACTCAGCCATTATATTGGCCGCTAAAAGGCCCACACCCGAACAGACATGGTACATCTACGAACAGGCACCCACTATGTAAATACCTCGAAAATTGTGAATTGACTTGTTGTTAATACGTTTACTTATGATGACACAATTGTCGTTATGAATAATATCACGAGCAATAAAACAAATCAAGGGTATGACATCATGGAACGGACATTAATAGCACTGATATTGAAATAATTGCAAATTAATTTTTTATAAAAACGAGGAAAGATGTTAATTATAAATAAGATTGGAGTTAATAATAAATCTTGTTTACAATAGCTCTTTATTTTATTTTTGATATATGAAGCATATATCCATCTTAGTACCCAAAGGTGCCATTTTAGGAAGCCTTGAAGGTTCGCGACAGTTATTTACACAAGTAAACCAATTTTTTCTGGCAATGGGCAAAGATCCTGTTTTTAAGGTTGAATTGGTTGGCCTGGAAAAAGAAACACCTGTTAGCGGCGGCTGCTTTACAGCCAATGCCGATGTTTTATTTGGAGATGTAAAGGAAACCAACCTCATCATCATCCCTGCTCTTGATGGAGAAATAACTACTGCAATTGAAAATAACAAGGCCTTTATTCCATGGATAATTGAGCAATATAACAATGGCGCCGAGGTGGCCAGCTTGTGCATGGGGGCATTTCTATTGGCTTCAACCGGCTTATTGAAGGGCAAAAGGTGTGCTACTCATTGGATGGCCGCTAATCAATTCAGAGCAATGTTCCCGGATGTTAACCTGGTTACTGAAAAAATAATTACCGACGAACAAGGTATTTATTCCAGTGGTGGGGCCTTCTCCTATCTCAATCTTATTTTATACCTGATAGAGAAATTTGCCGGTAGAGACATGGCTATTTTGAGCTCCAAAGTTTTCGCCATTGAAATGGAACGTACCAGCCAGTCATCATTTATAATTTTCCAGGGACAAAAAGATCATGCGGATGATCCCATAAAAAAGGCGCAGGAATTTATTGAAAAGAATTACCAGGAAAAAATAAGTGTAGAACAACTGGCATCCATGTTTGCTTTAGGGAGAAGAAACCTGGAACGCCGCTTTAAAAAAGCCACAGCCAATACTGTTGCTGAATATATTCAGCGGGTAAAGATCGAAGCAGCAAAAGTAAGCCTGGAAACTTCCCGCGATAATGTGAACGAAGTGATGTATAATGTGGGTTATACTGATAATAAAGCTTTTCGTACTACATTTAAACGAATAACGGGCCTCTCACCTATTGATTACAGAAATAAATATCAGCGCGAGTATTTGAACTGATACAACCTTATTACAGAAGTTTCCAGATCCCTAACTTTCCTTAAAAGTTAGAGACCTGGAAACAATTCAATTTATTGAACTAAACATGACTATTTTGTTCAGTAGCCTATTGAAGTGCAAAGCTGTTCATTACAGCCCTCCATTGGGGCCATCGTATTCATAATGAAACCAATCAAACTTCCCGTCGCCTAAATCCTGAACCGTGTTGTAAGAAAACAATCCAGGCCTTACCGCTTTCCAATAATTGTAATCAGACAAACTACACTCATCACCCAACCGGGTAAACACTTTACCATCTGTACTATATTGCAAAAATGTGTGCTTTGTATATAAATCAATAATCACCCGTAAATAAACATGGTTTTGTTTAATAATTGCGCCCATGGTTATTTTCCCATTATTATCTGCGTAAATATTCACAGTACTATCTGTTTTCATCAAACCTATCTCCTGTATATTTCCTCCTAATAAACATAGCCCAGCCTTTTGACCAACAGCCATTTCCTGCGAATTAAGCAGCGTAGTTATTTTGCCTGATTTACCCATTAGCTTTTGGGTAAGCGTATTTTTAGCATGCTTGTTATCAGCCGCTTTCATTGCCGAAAGCGATAAAAACCCTTTAGGGTGATTAACCGACCATTTGTTGTTAACCGGATTATGATTCCATTGCCATTGCAGCCCCAGTTTATTGCTATTGAATTCATCGGAGGTTTGCGGGGTACTTATTATTGCTTGCTTACCAGTATTGGGTTTGGGATATATGCTTACCGGTTCACCTACACCGTTTTTGTCATTGTCTATACCCATTAAAGGCCAATCGTCCACCCATTTAACCGGTTCAAGGTGGCAAACCCTGCCTAATGCACCCACACCCTGGAAGTGTATAAACCATGACTCGCCCGATCTTAATTCTATCAGGCCTCCCTGATGGGGACCATTTATCCCGGTTTTGCCCTGCTCTAATACAATCTTTCTTTCATATGGACCGTAGATGTTTTTTGATCGCAAAGCGGTTTCGTACCCGGTGCCCACACCTCCCTCAGGAATAATAATATAATAATAACCGTTTCGCTTGTAAATCTTGGTACCTTCTGATGTTGGGCCTTCATAAACAGTTTTACCCTCATCAAGCAACTGTTTGCCATCGGCGGTCATTTTATGTATAATAATAGGGCCGGCGCCCAGCTTGCTATGCCCAAGGTAAGCCTGCCCGTCGCTATCCCAAAACGGGCAGGGGTCTTCCCATCCACCTGTTCTTTTAACTTCATGCAAAGGAGCCCATTTACCCGCTGGATCTGTAGCGGTACTCATGTACAAGCCTTCATCCGGCGTACAGAAATAAACATAAAACTTACCCTTGTGGTAACGGATTGATGGCGCCCAGCTGCCGCTGCCGTATTTATCCATCGTGTTATACTTATCATCAATATCCAGCCTATCGTAAACCCGGCCTACAATACTCCAGTTAACCAGGTCTTTTGACATTAAAACTGGCATCCCCATAAAATGAAAATCTGAACAAACCATGTAAAAGCTATCGCCAACCCTGATCACATCGGGGTCGGAGTAGTCGGCATTAAGTATCGGGTTTTTAAAAGTGCCGTTTAACTGATCGCCCCAGGCGCCAGCCTTTGCCGATTTTTCTTGAGCGTAGGTGGTTATCCCGTTAAATAGCAGGATTAAAAAAGTTAAGACCGTAATTAAATATAGTTTTAAGGAAATCAACATCAGGCTACTTTTGATTATTTTACAGTAATGGTTTTATGAAAGTATATATTATCTGCCGCACTACCCACCTGGATATCAAATTCGCCAGGCTCAACCACGTACTGCATTTTATCGTTATATAAGCCTAATTCTGAAACAGGAACTTCAAGCGTTATTTTTGTCCGCTTGCCGGCTTTGATGAGCTCTTTTTTGAATGCCTTAAGTTGTTGCACTGGCGTAGCAACAGAACTCACCTTATCCCTTACATAAAGCTGCACAACTTCTTTACCATCCCGAATCCCCGTATTTTCAACTTCCACATCAACTTTAATTGTACCTGTCGAGCTAAAAACAGAGTCTTTTAAGGTACAACTCTGGTATTTGAATGTAGTATAGCTTAAACCATAGCCGAAATCCCAAAGCGGATCAGGTTTATCAAAAATATAATGCCCTTTCGGCTCTTCAGGGCTACCGGGACGATCAAAAGGTTCATTCCGGTCTGTTATGAAGTGATTATAATAACTGGGGCTGTTGCCTGTACTACGGGGAAACGAAACATTTAACCGGCCCGAAGGATTTATTGAACCTGTCAGAATATCTGCCAGTGTTCTGCCTTGTTTTTCGCCACCATACCATTGAACAAGCACCGCATCGGCATTATCTTTTACCCAGGGCATGGCCAGTGGCTTGCCCGCAATAAATACCACAACCATAGGTTTACCAGTGGCCTTAATTGCTTTTAACAAGTCTTCCTGGGCACCCGGTAGTTCAAGAGAGGAAAGATCGAACCCTTCCCCTGCTGTGGAATTTTGGGGGCTGCGCCCCAGAAATGTACTGCGTGTACCAATGGCAACAATAACCAGGTCACTTGCCTCGGCTGCTTTAACAGCCTCAGGAATACCTGCCTTGTTTTGGCTCCACCAATCACAGCCTTCCGCATGGCGTAATATAATTTTATCACCTACAACCTCTTTAAGGCCCTGCAATAAGCTAACCCCTTCTTTAGTGTCCCGGTTTGTCCATGCGTAATCTCCAAATACAGTTTGATCACTATTGGGACCAATAACTGCAATCGATTGTATTTTTGATAAATTTAAAGGAAGAATATTGTTGTTATTTTTAAGTAAAACGGCGCTTTCGTCGGCCACTTCTTTACTTAGCGCTATATGATCTGCATTGCGAACTACTTTAGCCACTTTAGCCGGATCGCCATATGGGTTATCAAACAGGCCAAGTGTAAATTTCGCGGTTAACACCCGGCGTACGGCCTGGTCAATAAATTTCAGATCAAGCTTACCGTTCCCAACCATTTTTTCCAGTGTTCCGTAGGCACCGTCAACATCGAGGTCAACCCCGGCTATTAAAGACATCCTGGCGGCGTCTTCCTGTGTATCTACCGCATGGTGAAAGGTTTGCAAGCGGTCAACTGAACCCCAGTCTGAATATACATAGCCTTTAAAGCCCAGTTCGCCGCGTAAAATATCAGTCATGTAGTAATGTGAACCGGATAGCGCGACTCCATCATATGAACTGTAGCACGACATTATGGACCAGGGATTGGTTTCGGCAATTACCCTTTTAAAAGGGTACATATACAAGCTCCTCAATTCGCGTTCGCCGCCGCTCACATTGGCGCAGTTCAGTCCGCCCGAGGGAGAGCCATGAGCCATAAAGTGTTTGGGGGTACAAGTGATATTATACTTTTGATAACCATTTACAAAAGCCACACCCATTTGGGCTATCAGGTAAGGATCCTCTCCAAAAGTCTCCTCTACCCTGCCCCAGCGGAGCTCACGGGCAATATCAAGTACAGGAGATAGAATTTGATGTATACCTATCACTTTTGCTTCCTCGCCCGCGGCAGCTGTCATCCTGCCAATCAACGCTGGATTAAACGTGCTGCCCTGTGCCAAAGCCTGCGGAAACAAAGTGCAATTGTTTTGCAATATCCCTTCAATGCCCTCTGCAGCAGTGAGGATAGGGATACCCAACCGTGTTTTTGTAAGCATATAAGCTTGCAGTTTCTGATACATCTCTGCACAATCCGTGGCGTTCATGCTCATTTCATGAGTACACCCATAACTTTCACCTTTAAAAATATTGTCAATCTCATCAGATTTACCCGAAGCCCTGTTTTGCAACTGCGCTATCTTCTCCTTTAAGGTCATCCTTTTGAACAAATCTTCAACACGATCTTTAATGGCCGCTTTTTTTTCCTTGTATAAGGGCTTGTCGGGATCTTTGTTCACAGCACCAAAAGATGCTGTTGTTATCAAAACAATGGATGTAAAACCCAAAAAAAACTTCTTCATAGTATCTATATTATAAATCAACATTTAAAAAGATATACGATAAGGTTAATTGCCCCACCGTATATCAATTAGTTAAAATGCTTAGCGGTTTATATTGTTATTATAAGGATCGGCGGTAAGCTTAATACTATCATCGCCCAAAACATCGGCATCAAATTCAATTTTCACAGTTTTGGTTTCGCCCGGCATCAGGCTGAAATAGTTATCGTTCGCAATAGCCGGTAATATCTGCTCCCCGTTTGACGCCCTTAGGGCTTGCACCCTAATTCCAAATGCTACTGCCTTTGATGTTGCCGGATTGGTAACCTGGCCCGTGATGAAGTATTTGCCATCGGCCTTAACCGTTTTATAGGTAACCTTTAAATCCACTTTAGGTAGCGTGTTTAAAGCGGTATAATCCTTGCGCTTGTTCCCTCTCCAGTAAAAGTTATCTGATACCAGTTTGCCTGCTTTGTCCGTTAATTTTAGCTTGATAAAATGTACACCCGATAACCCATCGCTGGCTACATCGCCCTGGTAAACTTCAAAATTGTAAAGCGAATACCCCCAGTAAGTAGCCCTTTCTACCCCCTGCATTCTTACATACCTCGCGGTTACCTCCGGGAACATGATCTTTTGCTCCCCCTGGCGTCCATCATCCGTGCTGTATACATCATGCCAGTGGTTACCATCAGTAGATACCTGGATTTTGAATGCTTTGGCATAAGCATCTTCCCAGGTAAGACCAACACCGTTAACTACTTCATCTTTACCCAAATCGATAGTAATCCACTCGCCATCCCTGTATTCGCTGGCCCAGCGGGTGCTGATGTTGCCATCATTAACCGCTCCGGCATCACCATTGGTTGATGATGAAGCATACACTTTTTTGCCTTTAGCCAGATCGGCTTTATAGGGATTAAATTTGATATCAAAAACTTCTCCGGCACTATTAGCGGGTGCATCTGCTGTTTTTGAAATGCTATATTGTTTAACCACTTGTCCATCCAGGTTGTATACATCGGCTGTGGCGGTTAAACCTTCCACATCGACACGGGTAGTATTGATGATCTTGATGGCGTTGGTTACCGGGTTCCACTGGATGTGCAATGGCTCACAGGCCTTTTTGGCTCCCCAGAAAGCACCGGTAAGGTCATAGTAATAATCATAAGTTTGCCATACCATTGATGGATATGCCGATTGACTCATCCAGGTCATCAACCCCGAAGCATCCTCGCCCATAGCATCCTGCCAGCCCTCAAACATGGCTTTATTGGTTTCGATGTTTACAAACTGAGCCTTGCGGCAATAATCTTCAATACCCTTTGGCGCACCATAGCTGTTTACGCTTTCATCATACTGATCCGGACCGGCATTAAAAGCAAGTGGGCCAAAAAAGTGCTGGTTCCACATTTCATTACGTGGCCACCATTTATCCTTAGGCATAAATTTTTTAAAGCTGTCAAAGTTGGTAAAAACGGCAGTGCCCAGTTCGGTACGTAAGCCCCAGCCTTTATTGCCACCGAGGCCCGTTGGGGAAGCGGTGAAATAATACCGTGGATCTTTACTTGCCCAGGGACCGCTGCCTGTCAGGTTTTCGGCGTGCGAGTTGGGCTGGTAGTAGCGGTCGCCGCCATCAAAAGTGGCCAGATCTTCCTTGAGCCAGTTACTTAGCGGAGCTTCGGGCCAGCCTTCATTTTCTGCACACCATACCGCAATGGCCGGATGATTGCGGAAACGTTTTATTTTCTCAATGGCATTGGCATTAAACACATTGATGTCGGCCGGCAGGTTTGGATTGGCGTTCAGCCAAAAATCATCCCATACCATGATGCCGTATTTATCGCAGGCATCGTAAAACTCTTCGTCTGTAACAGAACCTATCCAGTTACGGATCATGTTAAAATTCATTTCTTTGTGCAACCTCACACGGGTATCATACGCCGCGCCACGGCAGCGCAGCATATATTCTGACATGCCCCAGTCGCCGCCTTTAATAAATACTTTAACACCATTAATGGCCAGGTGCAACACGTGACCCAGTGTATCATAACTATATCTTTTTATCCCGAATTTGATGTTCTGCAGATCAGAAACCTCATCGCCGACTGATACGCTCAGTTTGCAATTGTATAGATTGGGCTCACCATAGCCGTTTGGCCACCACAGTTTAGGACTGTTGATCATCAGTTGCTCAAAATCGCGTTTGTTCAACTTAACATCTGTGGTTCCGTGGGCATCAATATATACTTTTTTTGAAAATTCAATATTGCCGGGCGTAATCACACCTTTGATGATTGCAGCCTGTGAGGTAGCCGCATTGTTGTTAACCTCTAAAGCGATTGACAAGTCGGCCCGGGCATTGGTTGGTAGTTTGGCCTGGATCCATGGGTCTTTGATTGTTATGTCACCTGTATTGCTCAGGTAAACATTGTCAGTGATCCCCGAATTTAGTCCAGGGACGTAAGGCATCCAATCCCAGCCCGCGCTTGAAACATAGTTGGGACTACCCACGTTTGCCAATGGTTGTTTTGGCAGATATACCAATACAGCCAGCACATTTTTTTCATTGCCTTTTACCAACCTACTGATGTTATATTGTCCGCGTTGCATAAAACCGTCAAGGCTGCCAAGCAGTGTTCCGTTCAGGTAGATATCCGCCTTGCGGTTTACGCCTTTAAAATTTAGCCAGATATTTTTTTTAGAATAAGTGACTGGTATTTTAAATTCGGTACGATACCAAAAGTTGCGGTCGTATTTAGCTTTATCAACTTTGTAAATATTATCGCCAAAATTGGGGTCTTTCTCTAACCCGGCAGCAACATATGAAGCAAAAGTTGTCCCCGGCACTATGGCCGGAACCCAGTTATCGGTAGTATAACCAACTGATTTTATTTTGTCTTCATCACCCGCAGCATCGGCCTGGGGTTTTACTTTCCATAACCGGTCTTTTGAACTATTAAGATAAACAATATTGGATTGGGCAATTAGTTTTTGGCAACTCCCTATAACCATCAATATGATGGCTACGAGTTTTGAATAATACTGGTAAGATTTAATCATAGTTAGGGTTTGTTTCATAAGAAACTTGAAACTGATATTCATTATATAACCCTTCAATACTGTTACATACTGAAGGATTATGAATACAAATAGATATTAAGCTGATATATTATAAAATGCGCAAGGCTACTCCGGTAAACTGCATATAAGTATATGAGCCGGTTGTTATAACCCAGCCTATGCAAATGGTAGTTTTTTGCGTAATTGTAAATGAAAGCGTGTGTTTGCCGCCTAAGTTGTTTTGATTTCCGTTAAATATGGCAAGCACGTTGGCGTTACCTTTTAATTTATCAATATCAGGCAATGTTGATCCCAAAGCAACCATTTCGTTCGCGTCTATAGTACCGCCATAGCCCGCAGTTGAAAAATCAAGTTCATAACTTCCCGGCAGTATGGTGAAACTTTGATAAACTTTGCCGTTAACAACAGGATCGCCACTATAATCTTTAGCTTCAACGTGTACAACGCCGCCATAGTCGCTGGACCATCCACCACCGTTACCGTTGTTGGTTTGATTTACAACGTTAGGCGTCCACTGCCAGTCTTTGGGTGTTCCCCATTTGTTACGACCGTTATCGCCCCTAATAAAAGGATAACCCGGATTTTTAATGTAAGCGCTTGATACATCCCCGTAAAGTCTTACAAATGGATAAGTACCGGCATTGGCTACCGTAAATGTATCTATTGCGCCTTTAAGCGGAAAGTAACTTGACTGGTACGTAATATCGGTTCCAAACTTAAAATCGTTCAGTGTTATGGTATTGCTATCCGGCTTTAATATCACCGTGTTAGTCTTCCCGGCATTGCTAATATATTTGATAACTGTTTTCAAATTGATAGAATCCGGTGCATTGAATTTTAGCTTAACAGAGCCAGCTAAAGGATTTACAAGAAAAGGGGTATCAGCATTATATCCCCTGTTAAAAATCCCGCTGAGATAAATTGGCCCATAAACCCTTACACCGTTTATACTGGTAGATATGGAAACATGGCCTTCGCTATCTATAGAATACACGTTGAAATTATAAGTACCCTCCTTTAAATTAGAAACCAGTGTTTTAACGGTATCTAAAGGATCATGGCTTGTTGCCGAAACTGTAAGTGAATCCTGCTTATTGTTCCAATAAACTACATATTTGGCAATTTTAGGATCGGGACTTGGATTCCATAACAGCATGGTGCGTAAATTTCCGGCCCGGTAATTTGTATTGGCAATTACCCCGGGATAATGGATTTCACCATCTTTTATAAGGGCTTTATAATTCTCATTCTTTTTTGAGCACCCCGATATGATCACCGGTAAAAGCAACCATATTATATTTTTAAAACTGATCTTCATGTCTATTCTGGTTTAAAAATTACTGTGGAATTCCATAAAAAGATAATTCCTGCATATAGGTATATTCAAGGCCAAACCAGGTTTCGTCTACAACCACCCGGATGTATTTCACACTTGGGGCGCTGAAAGGCACATCAAAACTTACACCCTTGTCAATAAATGCCTGGTCTGCATCGTTAGTTTGGCCCTGTGGAAGACCTGATGGCGGATCCGGGAAGCGATAAGTGCCTAAAACAGTCCAATCGCCTATTACCGCGCCGGGTTTATTGCCTTTAACTGTTTCTGCATCCTGGGGATTATCCTTATTTGAGCCCCAAATGGTGAAAACTTTAGCGTTTGCGTAACCGTAACCTCTTGTCCACATTACAAAGTGGCTCAGTTTATAGGTTCGCCCTACCCCAAAAGTGCCTTGCGACCTTTTGTAAGTGGCGCCTACGGTAGTTTGCCACGGTGAAGAACCCGGACCTTCTTTTATTAAGCCATCCCATAAATATGGAAGTATACCGCCGTAGCCAATGTAACCATCACTAAACATGGGGTAGGTAAAAAACTTCTTTTTATCAAGCAACTCTTCATATAATGGCGTAAGGGTAACTATTGAAGTATCAGAAACATTGCCGAACTGATCTGTTACGTACACGCCAAATTTTGTTGGATTTGTAGAATATCCCCTTACCGCATAGTTAATAGTATCCGAAAATGTAAAGTGCTGATCGCTGATCACAAATTTGTTATCCACCGGATCTATAGTCACCAGGTTAATCCCTACTGATCTTTTGTCGCGATTAAAGGCCTGAATATTGATACCTCCAAAATCTGCTGCAAGCTTCAATGATTTACGGATAGACTGATAATATGGCGTATCTGGATGAACGGTGACAGTAACAGGATCTGATTGTATATTGGCCCGGGTTACCGCATGCAATGTAACCGTATATTCCTTACTGAATTGAAAACCGTCAACCCTGATCGTATCCAGGAAAAAACTTGATTTGGTTTGCCTGGACACCTTACCGTTAATCTTATAATCGGCAACTACATATAACAGGTTATCATTAGCCGGCAAAGCATAAGTTAAAACCGCTCCGCCTTTAAAATTCTTCACCTTAACATTGGTAACAATGCCGGGCTTTGTCTTATCTGTTGTTCCGGGAACTTTATAGTTATCGCTCTTTTTACACGAAACCAAACATGTTGCCGAAAGCATAAGCACACAACAAAAAATGTATATATGCTTTATATTAATATCGCTCATGATTTTCTTTTTAATGATTTATACTATTTGAAAACATACACCCGGCTCTACCAGAAAGGATTTTGCACCAGGTTATCATTTACCACAAGAGCAGTACTTGAAATTGGCCACAGGTAATCCCTGGTATTAAAAACAGGTATTTCCACATTGCGGGCACGATAATAATTGATCGCCTGGTCTTCCTGTATGCTCCAGCCTCTTAATGGTGCGCTCAAAACAGATTGAAGCTCTTTCCACCGGCGTAAGTCCCAGCCGCTCTGTCCTTCAAAACAAAGCTCTATTCTCCTTTCCTGGTGAATAATTGCCCTTAAGCCTTCTTTAGATGCAGGTTTTGAGGGAGTTTTAGAATAATTTGCCCATGAGCTAACTACGCCATCTAAGCCCGCCCGTGCACGTACCTGATCAACATATGATATGGCTTCTGATGTAGGTCCGTTTACTTCATTCAATGCTTCTGCATATAACAGGTACAAGCCTCCCATACGCATTACCGGCATTGAATAGGTTACCCAGTTAAAACCATCATCATACACCGTAAGATAATTGGCGAGTTTTTTGGGCCAATAGCCTGTAATATTGGTTTTTTGCGGATTCTTCGGCCCTGCAACAGCGGTTATCCCCCTTGCTGGTACAAAACGAGCTTGTTTAGCATCTAAAACACCATCGCCAAACCAAATACCGCCATCAAAGCCAATACTGCCATAAAATCTTGGCTCTCGATCAAAATGGGCCTTTATAGTTTGATATCCCTGTTTTATATAAAAGAAATTGGCCGCATCGCCTGTTCTTAACTGGTTACGGTTGGCATAATCCCATGTTTTATCTTCATCAATGGGTACTCCCTTATTGGTGTAAAAGAGTTCGGTTGTAGAAATTGGCACAGCAAAATAAGCCGGATTTTGCCCTTCGTTTTGATTAGCCTTTTGCGTTAACCTCGGGATACAATATTCCTGTCCATGCCAGTCGTTACTTAGGGCATAAATTAGTTCGGGGTTGGTATCCCATTTTTCTGTCAGAGCATTCTGGAAAGTCAATACCCTCTTTAAAGAATCCGGGAGATTGGTAACTCCACCAGCAGGTATAAAATTGGTATTCAAATGCAGGCCGGCTGCCTGGCAATCGGCTATAGCTGTTTTACAGGCATCAAGTGCCTTTTGCCATTTGGTGGCATCATAAGCAGCCGGGAACAATGCTTTGCCGCTTTTATCCTTAAAGTTAGCATAGTCGGGATTGCCATTAAAAAGTGGACTGGCAGCAGTCATCAATACTTCGGCTTTAATAGCTTCAGCCGCCGGTTTGGTTATCCTTCCAAGTTCTTTCGCCGGGTTTTCAATCGTCAAAGGGAGATCGGGAATGGCCTGGTCAAATAGTGCAATTATATAATTCACTACCTCATCAACAGATTGACGCTTGTACTTAACCTGGGCAGTTGACGCTTCAACAGGTAAATTCACATCAATAAGCGGGATGGGGCCATACAACCTGAAAAGGCTATAATTGTAATAAGCTTTGAGGAATTTTGTTTCCGCAATCCACCTTTTCTTTTCTGCCGCAGTAAGGTCCAAAGGTTTATCAATGTTCTCCAGCATGGTGTTACATTTCCTGATAGCCTGGAACAGTGCCGTACCATTGCCAGAGCCATCCCAGAAATTCAACCCGGGATTACCAACGTTTTGGGTACCGGTTATTAAGGTATAACCAGTGATATCAATTGGGTTGCTTGGCAGGTTGAGCGGAAAAATAATTTCGGAAGATGTGGTATTACCAGGGCTTCTATTCAAATCATTCAATTGCTGTTGCAATGCCGAATAACAGGTAAAAAGATAATTTTCGGCCTCATTTCTGCTTCTGAAAGCGTAATCAATTGTACCCACATTCGGCGGCACCACATCAAGGTATTTTTTACAGGAAGTGCCTGATAACATCAATACTAAAAGGCAGAAATATTTATAATTAAATTTCATAATCATGTTCATTTTATAAATTAACATTTACACCAATATTGTATACTTTTTGTATCGGATAGTTAAAACCGTTACCACCAAGTTCGGGGTCCCATAGTTTAAATGAGCTCCATGTAATGAGGTTTAAACCGTTGAAGTAAACTCTTAAACTTTTTATACCCAATGCTTTTGATACTGATGCAGGTAAAGAGAAGCCCACTTCTGCCGATTTAAGCCGCATAAAAGACCCATCACGCAGCCACCACGTACTGGCCTGCAGGTTATTTTCAATATCGCTCCTGGTTGTTCCTAACCTTGGGTATGTTGCATACAGGTTCTGGTTACCTTCGGACCAATGATCATCCGCAAATTGTTTTACCAATTGCGTATTACCATACACATAGGGTTCCTGGCTTGGTACAAACGGGCTAACCTGGTTGGGGTCTATAAAAAATGATACCCTTGCCTGTCCCTGGAAAAAAGCGGATAGGTCAAAGTTTTTATATTGTACAGATAGTCCGTAACCATATACAATTTCTGGAACCTGCGGATAACCAAGGAAGGTTTGATCGCGGTTGTCAATAATACCATCGCCGTTAAGATCATGATACTTAATATCACCGCCTCTTGGCGCTTTGCCGCCGGCTGAAAATATTTGCGTAGGCGAACTTTGCGCTTCAGCATCATCCACAAACAATCTATCGGCAATAAGCCCGTACCCTTCTCGGATAGGTTGCCCTACAAAATGCCTGTATGCTTCAGGATAGTTTGGCTCTTCGTAATAAGTATACTTGTCTGTCGCAAGCGTTAAATTGCCCCGACCGGATATCGTCCATGATTTATTGATATTTTGCTTATAATCCATGGAAAGGTCAATACCTTTTGAATTGGCTTTACCTAAATTGGCATATATAGGCGCTTCCAAACCAGAAGTTGTAGGGATATAAGATCGCTGCTGCAGTATGTTATACCTGTTGTAGTTATAAAACTCGGCCGTAATATTTAAATTTTTAAACATGGTTAACTCTAGGGCAATGTTGGCCTGTTTGGATGTTTCCCATGTTACATTAGGATCGGGGTAGTTGTTGATACTTACGCCGCCGTGAGCATAGGCCGCGTTTGTTCCAAAAACCGCATACCCGCCGGCATCAAGGTTTACGTCCGAAGCATAGAAGAAACGACGATCACTAATGGCATCATTACCTACCAGGCCATAGCTTGCCCGTATTTTCATCCTGTCAAAAAAGTTCCTGAATGGCTCAAAGAATTTTTCTTCGGATACCAGCCAGCCCGCTCCAATGGTTGGGAAAAAACCATACCTGTGTTCGGCAGAAAACCGCTCCGAACCGTTGTAACCAAAGTTAAACTCAAGAAAATATTTGCTCAGGTAATTATAACCCGCCCTACCTGCAAGCCCAAGATTACGATGAGGGAGCGCATTAATAAGACTGCCCGCATTGGAGTATACGGTTTGTTGTCGTGTCCAAACCAAGGTTGCCGAAATATTGTGGCTATCCAGTTGCTTGCTATAATCCAAATTTCCCTGCAAATACACCTGGTTGCTTATTACCGGCGTTCCGCCATAATATTGGAGGTATTCAAGAGCATCACCGGGTTTGGGGTTAAGCCAATTTAAAGTATAGGTATCATGGCTTTTATCGTAACTGGCTATGTTATAGTAAAATGGCTTGTACAGATAACTGGCATCAAAGTATGAATACCGGTTGGTACTGAATATACCATGAAAGTTTAACCCACTGGTAATAAAGTTCAGATTTTGGTTTAATTCTATTTGCGCCAATACCCTTGATTCCGAGGATGTTTTATGTCCCCTCAGCAGTTCGGCATAGGGGTTGGTAGCCGGTACGCCAATGTCAGTTGGTTTACCAAATAAAATGTGCTGAGTTCCCCTGTTAGCCGAATCCGCGGGATAGTAAGCGGCAAAATCAACCGGGCTTACATGCAACGCCAGCTTGTAAACATCCGAACTGAATGAACCACTGGTAGTTTGAGGACCTGAGTATTCACTGAAAGTTCCGGAAAAGCGAAGAATGGCTTCCGTTGTTTTAGTAAGATTGAGGTTTACATTTGAACGTAGCTGGTAATTTTGAAACTTAACATTGTTATCATTATTATTTGCCAAATCCTGCTTTAAATTCCCATGATCAAGATTGTATGATCCTCCAACATAATAGCGGGCAAACGGGGTGCCTCCGCTTACACTCAAATTTCCTCTTTGCGTTGATGTGCGGGGTTTTACTAATAAGTCTAACCAATCAACCGCAGGATAAACGTATTGGTTATAACCAGGGGTTTTGTTGATGGTATTTTGCGTATTGATGATCTTATCCTGGTTAAAACGTACAGGCAATAAAGGATCTCTGGATAGCGTGGCCTCATTATACAAATTCATGTAAGTAATCGGGTCAGCAATCTGCAGTGATTGGGTATTTTGAGATATGGAATTTTCTACACGGAAGCTAATGAGCGGCGCCCCTATTTTACCTTGCTTAGTACTAACCAATATAACACCATTCGCTCCCCTGGCACCATATAATGCTGTAGCACTTGCATCTTTCAATATAGAGAAGCTTGCTATATCATCAACCTGCAAACGTGCAAGGTCATTGGTAGTAAGCTCGATATTATCGATCAGGATAAGCGGATCAACCTTGTAGCCGAAAGTAGTAACACCTCGGATAAAGAAGGTAGAATTATCCTGCCCCGGCTGGCCATTCCCCTGGAATGCGATAATACCTGCGGCCTGCCCGGCCAACGCATTAGTTAAATTGCTCGCCGGTATCTTTAGTTCGCCCGGCTTTACAGATGTAACAGAGCCTACTATGGCTTCTTTTCTCTCTTTTTTACCGTAAGCGGTAATCACTACTTCCTCGGCTTGTTTTACATCTTCAACTAAAACAATATTAAACAGCTTATTATCGGGACTGATAGTGAAAGTTTGTGAAACAAAGCCTACAAATGATACCCTGATAGTGGCACCATTCTTTACATCTAAAATGAACTTACCATTATTATCAGTAACCGTACCAACTTTAAGATTGTCTACCACGGAAATACTCACCCCGGGCAAGGTTGCCCCTTTATTATCCCTTACTGTTCCGGTAATGGTAATATCTGCCATTATGGAAGTTATAGGGTCATTGGTGTTATTTACCGATGCATTTTTAATAATTACCGATTTACCTTCAATGGTATAGGTAAGTTGTTGGTTGGTTAAGCAAATTTTAAGTGCATCTTCAAGTGATGTGTTTTGAAAATCCACATCTAACTTATGTGCATTTTTAATGCTTTTTGGCGACCAGAAAATATTGTATCCTGTTTGTTTGTTAATTTCTGTGAACACCTTTTTTAAAGAGACATCATTTTCCTTATAAGTGATTTTTTGAGAAAAAACCGCCGCGCTTGCTTGCATAAAGGCAAGAAAGAGGATAAATGTGGTAATCTTCATGATGAACAGAAATTTCTTGGCGTAGCCCGAAGGCATACAAATGTTTGTAGTAAAATTTTTATACATTTGTTAAGGCTGTTTTAAGTAAGAAATGTTATGACAATTGCATTCCGGTTTAAACAAAGCCATTGAGCAGGGGCATCGCGAGTGCTCCTGTTCTGCTTTATAAACCTTTTTTTGATCTTAGATTAAGGGGGAATATTTGTATTTCTCATATTTAAATTGGGTTTAATTGGTTGGTTTATTATTCTTAATTGAGGGGGACGGTCTTGACTTGCTTATCTTAATAGTTGAGCCTTCAATGGTAAAATGAGCATCACCTGTTTGTTCCATTATTTTAAGAAGCGTTGAAATATTGGCAAAACGGGTGGTTACCGCGCCAAAGGTTTCGTTCTTCAAACTTTCGTCCTGGTAAACAACTGTTACATCATACCATCTGGCAATACTTTTCATCACATTTTCCAGTCGTTCGTCGTCAAAGTTGAAATAGCCATTCTTCCAGGCGATAACTTCTTCTGTATTTACTTTAGAGATTTTGAAGTCGTTGGTCAGTGTAGCCTGCTGACCGGGAACAAGCAGGGTGCTTTTACTGCCAGCAGTTACACGAACCTTACCCTGTAATAGGCTGGTTTTGGTGCTTGCCTCATCGGCATAGGCGTTGATATTAAAATGTGTGCCCAAATCCTCTACTTCCTGCATTTCAGTTTGTACTTTAAAAGGAGATTTTTGATCATGAACAACTTCAAAATACGCCTCCCCTTTTAATTCAACCCGGCGCTCCTTTGCCGCAGCAAAGCTTAACGGAAATTTAATTGAGGAAAATGCGTTGAGCCATACTTTTGATCCATCGGGCAAAATCACCTGGTATTGTCCACCTTTCGGAGTTTCAATGGTGTTATAGGCTATCGGGGCAGTATTTGTCTGATCAGAATCTACCTTAGATTTTACGGGCTCTTTAATCGTATAAATAAGCTGGCCATTTGCCGCCTGTGTTACCCTGATACCGCTTTGACTGGCAATTTTTCCATTACCGGCATCGTTTAACGATATTTTTGAACCATCGGCTAAGGTTAATATCGCTTTATTGCCGCCGGGAGAAACATCATTTACTTTCGATAAAGCGTAATTGTCACTTCTTCCTTTTCCAGAAAACCGTGAGATTAAAACTCCCGTCGCGCCGAGCAATATCAAAATAGCCGCTGCTGCCAGCCAGGTTCTGTTTCTTTTATTTCTGCCGGCCGGCTTAATTTGACTATTAAGACGTGCGCGCATAAAATCGCCCACACTATCTTCGCTTTCGGGGAATTCCGCATCCTGATATGCCTTTTGGCGATACCAATTTAACAATTCTTCTTTCTCAGCTTCTGAGACAGTATTATCCCTGAATTTCTTGATTAAGCTGTAAATATGTTCCTGGTCCAATTGGTTATTGTGTTAGTATATACATGTACCATAAGGCATGGGGTTACCCTATATGGTTCAATAAAAAAAAAATAAAAAAAATTATGAGGCTGAATAATTTACCTGAACAGCATGTAAATGGTATGGAGTGCGATTAAAATGCTGAGGCCGTAATTTTTAAGTTCGCCTCTGATGATCTTTAATGCACGGGTTAGAGTTGCTTCAACTCCTTTTTCGGTAATATTTATTTTATCGGCTATTTCGTTATTTTTCAAACCCATTTCCCGGCTATAACGAAATACCAGGCGGCATTTTTCTGGCATTTCTTCTACAATTCCGTCAATATATTCCTGAAGAAAACGGGCATCTAACTTTTCTTCATCATCAATTAACTCATTAAATTGATAGTTTTGTTTTGCCAGCTCTAAACGCCTACTTTCCCTTTGCTGATATTTATATACACTAAATTTAACAGCAGTGGCCAAAAAAGCCGGCAGGTTTAAAACATCAACCAAATGACGCCGCTCCCAAAGCGAAATAAAAACTTCATGAACAATATCTTTGGCTACTGTTTTATCGTTACTATGGTTCCAGGCTATTAAGAGCATTTTCTTCCAATACCTGTTATAAATTTCATTAACAGCTGTATGGTTATCTTTTTTGAGTAGATCGACTAATTCCGGATCGGTATAGCTACTTAAGTTCAACATCTATTTTATCCCGCCTTAAAATCAGTTGCAAAGCATAAACCTCAGGTGCCTGAGATCACCTGAAAAAGACGAGACTTTAGAATGGCATAAAAATAATTGCTTAAAAATTTTGAATTTGCCCCTAAGTAAATCTTCTTTCATTTTTTAATTGGTTATTGACTGAAACGCGGCAGGACGCTTTCAACTTAAATAATAAGCACGCAAATATGCAATTTATTTTTATTGTAAAAACGTATCACCAGGAAGATTTAAGTTGATTGAGTCTATTTTGCAAAAAATCACAATCGATTGGGAGGTTACAATAATCATCGCTATTCAAAATATCCCGACCGAAAAAAACATAATCACCGTTAGTTTTTTAATTCCACTGGGCAGATAACCAAACTTTTTCTTGAATGCCTTTGTAAAATGATGCGCATTTTTATATCCCACTTCATAAGCAACCTCACGTACAGATCTTCCACCGGTTAAAAGTATTTTAGCTTTTTCCATCCGCAAATCATATAAATAACCAAAAACAGTTGTTCCTAAAACTTCCCTGAAGCCTTTTTTCAATTTAAAATCATTCAAGCCAACTTTATGCGCCAGTTCTATCAATGAGCATGGATTTAGTAAGTTTTTCTCTACTATCATTTTTGCCTGGTGGATCCGCTCAAGGTCATGTTCCTTTAAAAACAAATTCGATGATTGCATAGAGATGGTTTCAAGCTGATCCAGCTCCAGGAAAAGCAGCTCCAACGCTTTTGCTTCAAAATAAATATGATGATTTCCTTTTTTATGGATACAATACATCATACTCTGAATGATATCGCTCATTTGAGGGGTTGTTGGCCTGCTTGACTGAAGTAGGATAAGTCGTTGGCTGGCAATTTCCGAGACTTCAGAGAGTTGCGCAATTACATCGGACACGATTCGTTTTAAACTGCCCTCCAAAAAACAAATACAAACAAACCTAAAATTATCCTGAACACCTACAGTGAATTTTGAATAACCCGAAGAAAAAATGCTGTGGTGTTGCCCCTCTTCAAAGATAAAACGGTCATCTGCTACAGGCAGCGACCTACCGGATAAAGTAAAGTTCATCATCAGGCATAACGAATTGATCTCTACTGTAACTACAAGATCTTCTTTACAGCTGATATCAATATCAAAAATCATGATATCCTTTAATACTACGGATTGTACCTTCAAATCGCCCCAATTGGCTGAATAATTAAATATCGATTCCTCATGTGTACCTAAATCCCAAAGATCGCTTAGGGTATAATCATATGTGCCTGCTAAGGGCGAAGTAATCCTGATCATCATTAATCCGTATCGCGTTTATTATAATCCCGTTGGCGTTATCATGCTATTTATAAATCGTCCAAATTTGCATCATTATTTTTAATTAGTCTAAATAAATGCAAATAAAATATATCCTTTACGTTTTAGCTATACCATACACATTCAATATAGCCTATGCGCAAAGGCGGGATACATTAAAAAAGGACACTGTAAATATTAAGCAGTTGAAAGAAGTGGTAGTTACCGGCACACGCACGCCCAAAAGCCTGCAACAGGTGCCTATACCTATAACACGGATTACGGCGGATGAAATAAAGAAAAAAGGTTTGGTACGATTAAATGAAGTTTTGGCAGAACAAACCGGCATGACCATTTTAGATGACCCGCATGGGCAAGGTATACAAATACAGGGTTTTGATCCGGCCTACACAATGATCCTAATAGACGGACTACCGTTAATTGGCCGCAATACAGGTATCCTGGAGCTTTCCAGAATCACCACTAATAATATTGACCGGATAGAAATTGTAAAAGGCCCCACATCTTCCCTGTATGGCAGCGAAGCGATGGCTGGTGTTGTGAATATTATAACTGCCGATCCGGCAAAAGGGATTTCGGGAGGATTAGCCACGCGGTATGGCACCAACAACACGGCAGACCTCACGTTAAATTCGGCCTATAAGAATGATCGATTTTACATTTCGGGTTTTGCTAACCGATATAGCAGTGGTGGCTATACGTTACAATCTTCGTCTGGCCTGCCTACGGTTTTCCCGTTTGCTGGTTATACGCTGAATGGTAAATCATCTTATAAAATAGACGATAGAACAACGATCAAACTTTCTGTAAGATATTATACCAATGATCAGGATAGCAGGTACCTGGTAGACAACCGTTATGCCGGGGGTACGGGTACCGAAAAAGACTTTAACATAGCACCGGTTATTACCCATCGCTTTACGGATAAGTTGCTTTCTACCTTGCAGCTCTATCGGTCAACTTATAAAACCAATTCGGATGTAAGGTACGAGGATGATAAATCGGTATATGATCAAACCTATTTTAACCAGACCTTTAACCGTGCCGAACTGCAGAACGATTATGCGATAAAGGATAACCTGAAACTAACCGCCGGAGCTGGCGGCCAGTATGAAACAGTTGAAGCAACACGCTACACCAAATTACAATCATTCACTTCTGGCTATGGCTATTTCCAGGCCGACTGGCTGCCGGTAAAAAAGCTGGATGTTATTGCCGGTGGCAGGTATGATGTGCATAGCGTTTACAAATCGCAGTTTAGCCCCAAGTTGGCAGCAAGCTATGCGCTTAGTTCAAAATTCACTGTATTGGGGTCGGCAGGCAAAGGCTATAAGGCGCCCGACTTCCGCCAGCTTTATTTAAACTTCACCAATGCCGAAGTTGGTTACAGTGTTTTTGGTTATGAAGAAGCAAGCGCGGGTATACAGCGCTTACAGCAGGCGGGGCAAATTGAAACCATATTGATAGATCCTGCTACGCTGAAAAGTTTAAATGCCGAAAGTTCTACCGCTTTTAATTTAGGTTACCGCTACAAACCTACAAATAAACTCTATTGGACAGCCAATCTTTTCCGCAACAACATTACAAATCTGATTGAAACAGCGGCCATCGCTATCAAAACTAACGGGCAATCCGTATTTTCCTACTTCAACCTGAATAAGGTTTACACGCAAGGCATAGAAACCGACCTGAGTTACCAGTTATTTAAATCCTTGCAGGTAGCAGCTGGCTTTCAATACCTGGAAGCTTACGATCAGGATGTATTGGACCAGATTGCCGCCGGCAAGGTCTTTACAAAAGATCCGGAAACCAACCTCACTAAGGTTATTAAAAGAAGCGATTACGGCGGCCTGCTTGGCCGGTCCAAATACACCTATAATGTTCGGGTAAACTACCAGGAAGATAAAACCGGCATCAACGCTTCCATAAGGGCGATCTATCGCGGCCGGTATGGTTATAAGGATACCGACGGAAACGGCATTGTAAACCGCAATAATGAATATACCAAAGGATACGTATTGGTTAACGCATCACTATCCAAACCCTTCCTCAAAGATGCCTTCAGGGTGCAGATTACGGCGCAAAACCTGCTGAACTATAAAGATGCCCAGGTTATCCTTAACCTGCCGGGCAGGCTTATCTACGCCGGGATAACCTATAATTTCAATAAAAAATAACACACAAATTAAATAATAATTCAAACAATAGAACACATGAACAAATTCACAACTTTATCATTGGCATTAAGCAGCGCTATCATTTTACTGGCATCATCATGCAGTAAAAACAGCGATGACCCCACTCCTGCAGTAAGTAAGCTTACCACAAAAACCGTTGCCGATCTTGACGGCTCAACAGCCGCTGCTTATTACAGCCTTTCAACCGGCGCGCAAATTACCGGCGCCGATACAGCGTCAACCAAATGGGATATTAAATTTAAAGGAACGAGCATATTTATAAACGGCGGCACATCCGGTACCGGAACCACACAAGCCCAAATAGTGAGCAGCACTTTTGAAACCTTAACTACAGCGCCAACAGCCAATTATAAATCGGATGCTGCAGGTACGCCTGCCATATCAGGATGGTATACTTACACAGCTACCACCGAGCCACAGCATGCTATACTTACCGTTCCGGGTAAAATAATAGTGCTAAAAACATCAGCGGGTAACTATGCTAAGGTTGAAATAATAAGTTACTATAAGGGTAACCCTAACACAACAACAGCCACGTTTGCTGACCTGGCTACAAGACCAGCATCACGCTTTTATACTTTCCGTTTTGCGTATCAAGGCGATGGCACTACAAGTTTTAAATAGGTTTTTTTAGTTGGTTAATGAATGCTCCCCCGAAAGGGGGACTGTTTTTAAATTTTTGAAGATGAAAAAAATAATCATAGTAATGATGCTGGCCGTGTTTGTCACCGGCACAAAAGCCAGTGAACAAGTACCTGATAATCAAAAGATCATATCTCTTAATGGTACGGTTAGTGAAATTTTAGCGGGTTTAGGTTTAGAGCACAATATTATTGGCACCGATGTAACAAGTAACTTCCCCGAAAGCTTAAAAAGCAAACCCAAGGTAGGCCACAACCGCAATATCTCTGCCGAAGGCATTATTGCCTTACAGCCCGATGTGGTAACCGGTCTAACTACCGAAATAAAACCAGAATTGGCCGCTCAGTTAAAAACCGCGGGTATCAAACTGGTTTTATTTACCCAGGAGTTTTCGGCAGATGGCACCCGTAAACTAATTAAAGATGTTGCCGCTTCATTTGGAGGACAGCAGCAAGCCGCGGGCATGATCAAAAAACTCGATACCGATCTGGCCGCAGCAAACAAGGTGAATAAAACAACTACTAAACCCAAAATATTGTTCATCTACGCCCGGGGAACCGGTACCATGATGGTTGCCGGGGATAATACACCTTTGACTAAGATCATCCAATTAGCAGGCGGACAAAACGCTGTAATGGGGTTCAATGATTATAAACCATTAACATCCGAAGCCCTTGTAGCCGCCAACCCGGATGTGATATTATTATTTAGCAGCGGTATGGAAAGTTTAGGTGGCGCAGCTGGTTTACTCAATGTACAAGGCGTAAGCCAAACCAATGCAGGCAAAAACAAAAAATTCATCACCATGGATGGTGAACTGCTGACCGGTTTTGGTCCGCGATTGGGGCAGGCTGTGGCACAATTATCACAAAAACTAAAATAAAAGTGTTTAAAAACCATCAACTGATCCTAACCGGGTTAACCTTGTTTTTGATAGCCGTGATCATTGCTTCGGTTTGTATAGGTGCGGTACACATCAGTCTGCCACAATTCTGGTCTATCCTTACTTATCATTCCGGCCTGAGTAAGGAGGTTTTGTTCAGCTCGCAGCAAACAGCAGTATTGTTCAGCCTGCGGTTACCAAGGGTATTGCTGGGCGTAATCATTGGCGCCGCCCTGGCCATTTCAGGCGCGTCCTTACAGGGTTTGTTTCGTAACCCGCTGGCCGAGCCGGGGTTGATTGGCATATCATCCGGCGCTACTTTGTTTGCCGCATTGATGATTATTTTTGGCGGTCACCTGCTCAGTACCATTGGCAGTATTTACGGTTATTATGCATTGGCCGTTGCCGCATTTATAGGGGCTTTTGTTACCACCCTTACGGTTTACCGCATGGCCATGCACCAGGGAAAAACGGTGATAACCGCTTTACTTTTAACAGGGATAGCTATCAATGCACTCGCTTTCGCTTTTACAGGGCTCCTCACCTACCTTTCAACAGATGAACAGTTGCGTAACATTACCTTCTGGAGCCTGGGCAGTTTAGGCGGCGCCAGTTGGGTATCATTCAGCAGTGTGTTGCCATTTATCGCTCTCCCGCTTGTTGGTTTGCCTTTTATGGCCAAATCGTTGAATGCTATTGCTTTAGGTGAGGTACAGGCCGGGCATATGGGTATCCGTGTTAACCGTACAAAAAGAACAGTAATCATCCTGGCTACAATGGCTGTCGGTGCTTCGGTGGCCGTGGCGGGTATTATCAGCTTTATTGGTTTGGTAATTCCTCATATCCTGCGGATGGCTTTTGGGTCTGATAATCGTTTGGTATTGCCCGGATCGGCGCTGTTAGGAGCAGCAGCCTTAACACTGGCCGATTTAATATCCCGTACCATTGTAGCGCCGGCCGAACTACCCATAGGAATTGTCACCGCTCTTGGCGGCTCTCCTGTATTTATTTATATGATCTTTTCACAGCTTAAAAAACAGCAATTATGATAAGCGTACAAAATATTTCGTATTCGGCGGGGAAAAAGCAGATACTCAATAACGTTAGTTTTGAGGTAACATCCGGAGAAATGCTGGCCGTGATCGGTGCCAACGGCGCAGGAAAAAGCACATTACTAAAACTGCTTTGCAGGGAAATTCACGCGGCTTCTGGTAACATCAGCTTAAATAATAGGGATCTTGTTTTGTATTCCATCAAAGAAATGGCGCAACTCCGGTCGGTACTAACCCAGCATAATACAGTAAGCGTAATGTTTACGGTTAAGGAATTGGTGCTGATGGGGCGTTACCCCCACTTTGAAAATCATCCATCAACAAATGATATCGAAGTGGTGAACAAAGTGATGAATGAAACCGGTATAACACATTTAGCCGGGCGAGATTATAATACCTTATCAGGCGGAGAGCAGCAGCGGGTACACCTGGCCAGGGTTATCGCCCAGATCTACGACCGTCCAAACGCGTTCCTCTTTTTGGATGAGCCTACCAACGGGCTCGATTTGTTATACCAGCAACAGATACTGCAACTGGCACGCAATATGGCCGACAGGGGATATACGGTGATCAGCATTTTGCATGATATCAACTTTGCATCACGCTATGCCGATCAGATCCTGATCCTTAAAAACGGAGAAACAGTAGCTTTCGGGCCACCCCTGGAGGTGATCAATTGCGACAACATTCACCAGGCGTTCAACATTAAAGTAAAGCTAATGGATTGCGAAGACTTTAAATGTCCGCTGGTTATCCTCAGCGGCATATTGATTTAATTTAATAAACAGATAAAAATGGAAAATATAACAGCATCAATAAAAGAACAATGGGCAGCCTTGAAATTACAAGATCCCAAATTGCGCATCCGCGATGCCGCCAAACAATTAGCCGTAACCGAAGCTGAGCTGGTGAATACCGGCGTAGGAGAGCACAATACACTGCTCAATACCGACTTTAAAGAATTACTGAAGGAAACCGCGTCACTAGGGTATGTAATGGCACTTACCCGTAATGATTACTGCGTACACGAGCGTAAAGGCGTTTACAAAAAAGTAGGTTTTAATGGTCATGTGGGTTTAGTGGTTACGCCCGATATCGACCTGCGCCTGTTTATGACGCACTGGCATTTCGGTTTCGCGGTGAATGAAAACGACAGGCTGAGCCTGCAGTTTTTTGACGCCGATGGCAGCGCCGTACATAAAATTTATTTAACAGATCAAAGTGACGTTGAAGCTTATCACCAATTGGTTGCAAAATATGCGGCTGAAGAACAGCATCAGCAGTTGGCTATTCAACCCAGCTTGGAAGCTCCCGCTGAAAAACCCGACAACGAGGTAGATATCAAAACTTTTAAAGATGCCTGGATAGCATTACAGGATACGCATGATTTTCATGGTTTATTAAAAAATCATGGCCTAACCCGCACCCAGGCTTTAAGGCTGGCACCAGACGGTTATGCGCAGCAGATCAGTTTAAATTCCCTGAAACAAATTTTAACCAAAGCTGCTGAAACAGCATTACAGATCATGGTTTTTACCGGGAGTGCCGGTTGCATACAGATCCATACCGGCCCAATAACAAAACTGGCGCAAACCGGACCATGGTTTAATGTGCTTGATCCTGAATTTAATATGCACTTGCGCGAGGACGGCATAGAGGCCATATGGCTGGTTAAAAAGCCAACTGTTGACGGGCTTGTACATAGCCTGGAAGTTTATGATCGTGACGGCAATACCATTGTGCAGTTTTTTGGAAAACGCAAACCCGGAATACCCGAAAGTGAAGGGTGGAGAACTGTTTTAAATGAATTAGCGAACGCAATTTAAAAAAAGCAAGCCCTGTTTACCCGCGATAGCTATCTAGTGGTTATCGTGGGTAAGACAGGCACAAAAAAGATTGTACTATGTGCCAAACTCAAATTCTAAGTCATAAAGGGGCGTCTGTGATCAGTCACTGCCCTGATTGTCAAATGATCAATATTTGGAACAACAACCTGATGTTGTATTTTACCCCTCAGCAGTTTAACAGTTTTAGTGACTTTATTACTAACCTAATTTTCAGCGACCGCTCTTTCCCCTTTCCCGATGGAGAAGAAAGGGTGATACTTTGCACCCCCAACCGGGACATTAACTTCGTTTTTACCTTACAGGAATACAGGGAGTTATCCGAAGCCATGGAAGAAGCGGTTTACCTGCGGGAAGTTTATCACTTGTTAAACCAGTAAACTTATCCACTCAGTACCGGATATTAAACGGATATATAACAATGATTAATCCCGCGATGGGCTTATACACAGTCTCCCGCGGCCTTTAGCCTCAAAGTTGATACAATTTTTCTATCTTGTCGCTCTATATTAAAATAGCTCATGATCAGATTTATGTTGACGGCGGGTATCCTTTTCAGTATCCCTTTTTTTCTGAAAGCACAAAATAAAAGCACCACATTACCTGCTCAACTTGATTATCATCTCAGCTGGGACGGTAAATCACCAATCCTGAAAGTAAGCCTTGAATATAGCCCCGCAACTAAAGACAGTACCGTATTTATTTATGGCGACCTTAATTTTGGCGGACAAAAGGAGATTTTTAAGATACTGCAAAATATCGATACTAAAGACAGAATAAAGCTTACCCCCCTCGAAAGAAAAATAACTGTATACCACACCGGGGCCGGACTAAAGAAGATAAGCTATACCATTAACGGGCAACTGGTTGGCAACCCTAAACGGGCAACGGTTGATGAACTGTTTAGGCCGCTGATTACCCCCGACATATTGTACCTGGTTCCTCAATTTTTCATGATTAACCCGGTGGGGCATTCCGCTGTTACCGCAAGTGTTCAATGGGATTCATTTCCGGCCGGTTTACCCTACTTTATCTCAACCGCAGCCGGGACCGCCCCCTCCTTAAAACAAAGCATCCCTGTAAATAAAGAACAGGATGTGCTGATCCTAATGGGTGCCGGGTTGGTAATTAATACTTATAAAGTACATGGTATCCCCTATTATTCCATTACCTCAAAAAAGGATACCATCAATAACATAAAGGCCGAGCTTGAGCCTTTTTTTGCGCATTATTTCCCCGGTCTGCGGGATTTCTGGAAGGATGATCAGGCGCCTTATTATTACATCAGTATATTACCCTTACTATCAATTGACAAACCCTGGGCTACCGGATATAGCCAGAAACATGGATTTGTAATGAGATACTCCGGAAAATTTGACGACAACAAAAAACGGGTACTGGCACATGAAACTTCACATTCGTGGATTGGAAATAATATGCAGATTGGGAATGATGAGTTTGATAACCAGTGGTTCGGCGAAGGGTTTAATGATTATGTTATGCTGATTAACCTGGTAAAATCGGGCATACAGGATAAAGCTGCCTTCCTTGACTACGTAAATAAAGATAACTTACTGGCTCATTATAGCAGCAGTGTTAAAAACGCGCCAAACGATTCCATCGCCGCTAAGTTTTGGGTGGATAAAAACTATCAAACCCTGCCTTATAAAAGAGGATTCATTTATGCCTTTTACTTTGACAACCAGATTCGCCTTGCTTCTGGCGGAAAGCTATCGATCAGGGATTTCCTCCTCACCTTGTATCAAAGAAACCAGCAAATACACGCGGCAAACCCCACTGCTAATTTAACGCTGGATGATTATATTGCAGCAGCAGCAAAGTTCATCCCCGAAAAACAGGTGAGGGACGAAATAGAAACGAATATGATACAAGGAAAAACGCTGGATTTTAAAACCATTAAACTGATTGATGGCTTTAAAATTGATTACCGGGATAGTATACCTGTATTAGAAATTAGCGAAACGACCAATTTAAAAGAGATTTATACAAGGTAGTTTTTCAGGGCCAATAAAAACGACCGGACTTTACTTGATAAACATGATGAAGAATAAAGACATTTCTGATAAACCAGCGTATAGCCTATCGCGCCGAAACCTGCTTTCTTTTTTGGGCGTGCTCCCGTTTGCGCCCCGCATGTTAACCCACATGAGTGAAAGCCAGTATAGCACGCGGAAAGTCTTATTAAATGAGAATACGCCTCCCTCCAAAAAGCTATTTGCCATTAAAGGAACATTTTTAAACGCGGCCTACACGCATCCCATGAGCATCGGCAGTGCCGAAAGTATAAAAAGCTATCTGAATTTCAGGCTGGCTAATGGAAAGGCAGCAGATACCATTGATGAAGATCGAAATACGGCGCGCACTTTGTTTGCCCGCCTGATTAATGCCGATGCCGATGAAATTTCATGGGTTTCCAGCACCATGGCCGGCGAAAACCTAATTGTAAATGGCCTGGGCTTACCGGGAACAGATGCCCGGATTGTTACTGATGCCTATCATTTCGATGGCTCCTTATACATGTACAACGAACTGGCAAAACAGGGTGCCGATGTTAAGATCGTTATTCCTAAAAACAACAAAATAGATTTGGCCGATATGGACGCGGCCATAAAACCAGGCACAAAACTGGTAGCCATTTCACTGGTATCAATGATCAATGGTTTTCAGCACGATTTAAAGGCCCTTTGCAACATAGCCCATGCCAGGGGAGCGTTGGTGTACGCCGATATTATACAAGCCGCAGGTGCGGTGCCTATAGATGTGCATGACTGTGGTGTTGATTTTTGTGCCTGCGCTACCTATAAATGGCTGATGGGCGATTTTGGTGCCGGTTTTTTATATGTACGAAAAGACAGGCTTCCGTTAATAAAACGCAGCCAATTTGGTTACCGCCAGTTAAAAGACATGAAGTCACACATTTTTCCTTATGATATTGCCGGAAACAGCCCCTTTGAATTTATCCAGGGCGAAAAGACCCGAAACTATTTTGAAGTTGGAACACTGGGCAACGCCGCCGTGCCCGCGCTAATTTTTTCTTTAAATTACCTGCTCCATACAGGTGTGGACAAGATACAAAACTACCGCCAGCCCATGATTGATAAACTTCAGCAGGAGTTAGCCAGGCTGGGCTATCAACCCATGACGCCCCGCGAGTCTACTTCGCCAATTGTGAGTTTCGCCCTGGAAGGCGCTGAAAAAAAGCTTCATCAAAAACTGGCAACTGCCGGGATTAACATACAACTTTATGAAAACAGGTTCCGCATATCGCCATCGGTTTACAATACAATGAGTGATATTGACCGTCTTATCGACGTTCTTTCCTAATTGCGAAAGGGCCAAGAATATGCGGATCTCAATAATATCATTGCTGTTTTCAATGTAATTATCCCCGAGATCCCTGGCATGGCGCTGATGATTACCAGGCCTAACCCGTTCCCGTGGTTTTCACAATTTCCCTTGCTATTAATAGCCGTCAGATCTTTACTTTTTTTTAAAAATCCGATTCAACATCGACCGCGTTGTTTTGGGAATAAAATAGTTCTGCCTCCTGCCATATTATAGTTGAGCTTCATTAAATAAAGGTTAAGTAATCATAAAAATAAAAGCATATAAATGTTATTTTAAAGTGGCTTTGTTACCCGCAGGATAACATTGTATTAAGAAATTGTATTGGACATAAAAATTCAGGATTTAAACAGATTTGAGGTGGCTTATTTGCGCAAAACTGAATATTTGAATGGAACAAGTCCTTACTTTTTTACCTCTTCTTTCTTCCCTTTTATCATCTTCATCAGCGGCCAAAAAGCTATTTCTCGGTATCACATTACTTATTGGCTTTAGCACTGTAAAAGCACAAACTATCAAAGGCAGCGTTACTGATGCCAAAACCGGTGAGGCGCTTATTGGGGCTACCGTCCATATTGAAAAGGATAATTTTAAACTCAACTCAACAGTAAAGCTCGATGGTGCCTACCTGTTTAAAAATGTAACCGCCGGTACCTATAAGCTACATGTAAGTTATGTGGGATACAAAACAACTAAGGAATATACAATAGAAGCTTCGGAAACACGCCCTGCCGTGTTGAACATAGCAATGGTTGATAATGCCAACGGAATTAACGAGGTGACAATCAGAGAGCACGCCAGCAGGGAAACAGATAGATCTGCAAGAAGCGATGAAAAGAACGCCGTTACCACCATGAATGTGGTTTCTGCCCATTCAATTGCCATTTCGCCCGATGTGTTGGTTGCAAATGTACTTAGCCGGGTATCGGGTGTTTCTGTAGACAGAGGCAATAGCGGCGACGCACAGCACGTGATCATCCGCGGTATGGATAAACAATATAATACCGTATTAATAAATGGAATAAAAATACCCAGCCCTGATAACAAGAACAGGTATGTGCCACTGGATATTTTCCCAGCCGATCTGATTGAGAAAATTGAAGTTTCTAAAACACTTACACCAAACATGGAGGGTGATGCATCCGGTGGGGTTGTAAACCTCATCATGAAAAGTGCACCCGACAAACTGAGGATTGATGGTTATGTAGGAACGGGTTACAGCCAATTATTTTTTGACAGGGGCTTCAGCAGCTTTAACTCAAGCACTGTTAGCAGCAAGGCCCCCGGCGAAAAATTACCTCCTTTGGGACTGGCTTCGATAAGTGATTTCCCATACCAGAATCTCATAACCAAAACACAGAATCCGCCTCCAAACACTGACGTGAGCTTAACAATAGGCAACCGCTTTTTAAACAACAAGTTAGGCCTTTTGCTATCGGGTACTTTTCAAAACAGGTATGAAGGTAATAACACTTTTGTAGTAGTACAGGAAAGTACTGTAGGACCAGCTCCGGATATCAATTCGCAAAACCAGGAAACTAATTTTCAAAGCTCATACAACCGCCAGTATTCTGCACATATTGACAGGTTGGGAACCGTAGCTTCAATTGATTATAAGTTTGACGCTAATAATACGATCAGTTTATTTGGCACCTATTTACAGTTAGACGATCATCGGGTACGTAATACGCAGAACTTTGTTTATGGCGGTTACTCTTACCAGGGGTATCATTATACCAATGGTATTGATAATTTAATAGAAACACGCACCGATCTGCAGCGGATATATAATTTTACTTTAAAAGGCAAACACAACATCAGTAAGTCATTTAACCTGGATTGGATACTTGCCGATTCAAAGGCATCACACCAGGTACCTGATATTGCAGAATTTAAAACTTCATATAACACCAGCCCGGGCCCGGGTGGTACTAATGCACCTACACCGGGTAATCCAGGAAGCTCTACCTATGTGGCACCGACTATTGTTAACGGCCCAACACTGTTAGGCGATGAATCAAGAGTATGGACACATAATACTGATAAAGATATTTCCGGGTATTTAAACCTGAATTATGACGCCAGCATTTTCGGGCACAAAGCTACCTTGTCTGCCGGCGGAATGTTAAGGCATAAAACCAGGGATAATTTTGAAGACAGTTACAATTTAAACCACGGTTCTGACCCGGGATCACCCACCTCAGATGAGGTATTCGTTTCTATTCCCGCGTCAACCTTTCAGTTCAACTCTCCTGAGTATGCCCGTGGCAGTTCCTTTAGTTCAGCGGGTGTATATAGTTTCACAGAAAATATTCATGCGGAATATGGCATGGTTAAATACTTTATTAACAACAAATTCGACGTAACATTTGGTTTAAGGGCCGAACATACAGATCAAAGTTATTTATCAAGCCTGCCTGCAACCTTCCCGGGAAAATCGGGAAGCATTACATATGATGATTTCCTGCCCAGCATCAATGCTAAATACGCATTGACCGATAACCAGGCAGTAAGAGCTTCTTATTTCAGGTCGGTTCTGCGCCCTGCATTTGCAGACTTGATCCCTTATCCAGATCAAACTCCCGATCAACCTTACGCAACGTTAGGGAACCCATATTTACAGCATACTACCATTGATAACTATGATTTACGATATGAGTTTTTCCCGGCCGCTTTTGACGAGTTTATGGTTGGCGGATTCTATAAAAACCTAATGAACCCGATCGAAACAGTGCTGGGGCCAGGCCCATCAGGAGCCAGTTTATACCTGGAGCCGCAAAACCTGGGCAATGCCAGTAATTTCGGAGCTGAGTTTTTAGTGAAAAAGTTTTTTGGAGATGTAGGATTATCAGCCAATTACACTTACACCCAATCTAAAATTACCACCTCTAAAATTATTGATGTTCAAAACGTTGGTATAACCCACCGCGATCAAACCAGGCCTTTACAGGACCAGGCCGCGCACATTGGCAATGTTTCCTTATTATATAAAAACTCCAGGAATGGTATCGACGCCCAGTTAGCCCTGGCATATACCGGCGAAAGAATTGCTTATGTATCGGGATACTACAATTTGGATACATGGGAGAAAGCCTCGACTTCGCTTGATTTCTCCGCTCAGAAAACTATCGGAAACCATTTTATAGTTTTTGTAAAGGTTAATAACATCTTAAACACCCCTTACGAGCTATACATCAAACAAAATAATACCAACAACTATACAGGCATACTTAAATACCCTCACCAGGAAAGCGCTAATCATACCACTGTAGAGTATGACCGATACTATTCACGGTATAACCTGGGCTGCAGGTTTAAATTTTAAAACCCAAAAACAAAATCAAATAAAATAACAATTAATTAATCATGAAAAAGCTAAAACTAATTTCTTTAGGCTTATCCCTTTTTGCGCTTGCAGCTTGCAGCAAAAAAGGCGACAAGGCAGTTATCTCAATACCCCTGGTACAAATTGGGAAACCCATCCCAAATACTGGTACCCTACCCGCAGGTACTTATAAAGGTACCATGCTTACAAACCAAACTTATACCATAGGCGGAGATATTACCATTAACGCCGGAGATACACTATTGATTCAAAAAGGTGTAAAACTAAATATGACAAATGGTGCCAACATTATTAATAATGGTACTTTCATAAGCCTGGGAACAAGTGATGCGCCTATAACCATCACAGACCCTCGTCGTTCCAAATTAACAGGAGCATCAACAGTAGCTACCGATTCTGCTTATGTAGGTGGTTGGGGTGGTATTTACAGCAGCAGCACTGCCAAGCTGGTTGTTTTGAAATGGACACACCTTGACTTTGGCGGCGCAGCTTTAAAAGCGCTTCCTTTTCCTAATGGTAACTCATTAAAAGCCGGCGCTCAGTATATTTTATATTTCCAGAACCCTACCGGCGTATTTATTATGGAGGATTCATGGATGTATGGCTCACCTGATGATGCTACCCGTTTTTATGGTGGTTATTATAACATCATGAGAAATACGATGGAAAAATGCGGCAGCACAGGTGGTGATGGTTTTAATGCTAAAGGCAGCTCGATGGGCAACATGGCTTATAACCTTATTATAGGTGGTGCAACCAACGGTACAAAAACTGCAAGCGACGGTACAACAGCTGGTGAGTGCCAGTTTACCATGTACAATAATACCTATGTGAATGATGGTTTTAGAAACAGTGGAGTTTATGGCGCACGAAGTGGCTCTGTTGAAATTGAAAACAACTCAAGAGCGTTGGTATACAATAACCTGATTGTAGACTGTAATTTCGGCGTACGTATTGCAGGCGGTCCGGGTGGTGCTAAAGTTTACCTGGCTGATACAACATCTAACCCATCAAGCGTAATCCCTAAAACAGCTTATGGTTACAATTTTTATTATGCCGACAACGCTGCTATGGCTGGCCAATTTGTACCAACCAGTGTTGCACAGCCAGTAGTTACTCGTCCTCAGGCTACTGACATTCCTAATATGGCCGCATTCTTAGGCGCATCATATACTTTCGGGTTTGTTTATAATGGCAGTTCACTGGTAGGTAAAAACAATCCAATGTTTGTGAACTATCCATTGCCTGCAGCTACCAATTTCTGGATCACCCAAGCATCTGTTGATAGCTATAACTTCCATTTACAGGGTGGTTCTCCAGCAATTGGCAAAGGAACAACTACGGCTTTTGTGCCTATCACAGCAGGTATCCCTATTGATCCAACGTTTGGTTCAAGCGGCATTACACTTCCGGGTAAAGATATGGGTTGCTACCAGGTTGACGGAACGGGTAATCACCACTAATTTTTAATAATTATAGTCACCATATGATTTTTAATTTAACAGCTACCTTTAACAGAAGCACTGATGCTTCTGTTAAAGGTAGCTTGTTTTGCTTTTTAGCATTTGCTATACTTTCCTGCAATAAATCTGGCAATAAGGTTTTACCTGCTAAAGATACAACCGTTGCCATAGTCACTAAACCTGTTGTTTTCCCGAAAACAACGTACGATCCGGCTGCGCTGGATACTACTAAATTGTTTAATCGAATACCGGTTACAAATAATCTTGCCCGCAAAGATCTGTTTGAAATTTCAGGCATAGCTGCGAGCAAGGTCAATCCGGGGATATTATATATTCATAATGATAGCGGTAACTCCAACCAGGTTTATCTCACTGATGCCAGCGGGGCAGATAAGGGAACACTTACATTAACACCAGTTAATAACCGCGACTGGGAAGATATTGCTGTTGGGCCAGGCCCCATTGCAGGTAAAAGCTATGTTTATGTAGCCAATATAGGCGACAACGATGCTAAATACAGCTCGGTCTTTATCTATCGTTTCCCGGAACCTGATCTGACAGGGAAGACTACGCCTTTTGTTGCAGACATTACTTCAGTGGATATCATCGAACTAAAATATCCCGATGGCCCTCACAATGCGGAAACATTGATGATTGATCCCTTAACCAGGGATATTTTTATTGCCAGCAAGCAGAGCAATATATCTTTTGTATATACCGCTGCTTATCCGCAAAGTACAACATCAGCTACCATAATGAGCCCGGTAGTTCAACTGTATTTTAACAAAGCCACCAGTGGTGATATATCGCCCGATGGGTCGGAGATTTTACTCAGGAGTAATGAGTTAATCTGGTATTGGAAATTACCTGCCGGAACCAGCATAGCGGCAGGTTTAAAAACTCAGCCACAGATAGCACCCTATGCCAATAATGAACCCCAAGGCGAAGGTGTAGGGTTTGCGGCTGATGGTACGGGGTATTATACTGATACTGAAATTAAAGACCACCCCGGTCATTTAGCAACAATTTCCTTTTATAAAAGAAAATAATTTGATTTGAATATGCGTCTTGCACTTTTTATACGCCAGCCTAAAATATCAGTCATTATCATCAATTTTTTGCTGACGGTTCTCATTGGTACATTTTATATACAAAAAGGTTACTGCCAGGGCAAATCACCTGCTGTTATCAACATGGTTTTTACTTCAGATGCGCATTATGGCATCACCCGAAAAAATTTCAGAGGTGATACCAATGTGACCGGTCACCAGGTTAATGCAGCAATGATCCGCGAGATAAATAGTGTGCCCAATTTGATGCTGCCTGCAGACGGTGGCGTTGGAGGCGGAAACAAAGTGACCGCCGTTGATTATCTTATCCAAACCGGGGACATTGCTAACCGGATGGAAATTCCCATTCAAAGTGCTGCCATATCATGGGCTCAATTTGAAACTGATTATATGCAGAGCGTAAAGTTAACCGGGCATAATGGGCAACCCGCTAAACTGCTCCTTGCGCCTGGTAACCATGATATCTCAAACGCCATTGGGTTTGCTAAGCCCATGAAGCCGTTAACAGATCCTACATCCATGGTTGAAATTTATAACCTGATGCTGAAGCCTAAAATACCTTTGACCAATGCTACTTATAATTACGCTGCAGATAAAATTAACTATGCCTTTAATTTGAAAGGGATACACATCATGTTTATCACCCTATGGCCAGATTCTGCCGAGCGGATATGGATGCAGAAAGATCTGGATACAGTTAATTCAAAAACTCCTGTAATTATTTTTACTCATGATCAGCCAACCTCCGAGTCAAAGCATTTTACCAATCCATTGCCGCCTTATAATATGACGGCACTTAATGAGTTTCAAAATCTTGTTGCTGAACATTATAAAGAAGGCCCAGTTGCGGAAAAGGGAAGCGGGGCTACCGATATAGAACAGCGGGGGTTTGTGCGTTTTTTAAAAGCACATCCAAACATCAAAGCCTATTTTCATGGCAACAGCAACTGGAACGAATTTTATGTTTACCAGGGACCTGATAAGGATGTTAAGTTGAATACATTCAGGGTGGATTCGCCTATGAAAGGAGATTTATCATCCAAAGACGAAAAAAGGCTTTCATTTCAGCTCATCAGCATGGATACTGAAAAACAGTTACTCACCGTACGTGAATGTTTATGGAACACTAAACCAAATATTAAATCTCAAAAGCCTGCTTTTGGTGAAAGCGTAACGGTTTCTTTAAAAGTTGACGAAGCCAATTAAAAGGCGATGTAATCAAAAAATATACCTTCATTAAATTTTGGCAGCAGTGCATGTAAAAATGCCTGCTGCTTTAAGCGTTGCACACAGGCAAACTTCACCAGTTTCATCACCTCCCCCACCATTCCGCCGCCGGCGTATATTTCCCTACCTCTTGTACAATAGGCTGCTGCCTGTTTACGATCCAGGCCACTCAGTTCCTGCACGCTCCATTCCTGCAAACATTAATAACGTTATGCGTTTGGCACAGAGGCACCATTAACCGTTTTCAGGGGATCGATTTAGCATTATTTAAGATAGAGAGGCGCGGCGGCGTTACTTATTGACGGAAAATAATTAACTAAATTAAAATAAATGCAACTATCATTAAACGAAACACATAGATTTATCTTTTTGAACGCCATAATTATTCATAACCATTTAAAACACCTATGTTAAAAGTTTCCTTTACCTTTCTTTTTGTTGTCGCCTTTTTAGGTATGTTCAAATACTTTACAGGCACCGATTTTCAAAAAAGTCAACCTCAAACTACTCATTCTTCGCTAAATCAAAAAACCGCTTTAAGTAACCGGCTACCAGATTCATCGCGATGGCCCGCTGGTTTAACGGTTACTACATTTGCAGGCCCCGATCTTACACCAAGTCCTGCCTGCCTTGCGGTAGCACCTACAGGTGAGGTATTTGTTGGTGTAGATATGATAGGCTCATTGGGCAAAACTCCTGGAAAAGGAAAAATACTCAAACTTGTAGACAGCGACAATGACGGAAAGATAGATAAGCATACAGAATTTGCCGAAGTTGATGATCCCCGGGGTATCCTCGTTTCAGGCGACCAGGTTTTTGTGATGCATACCGTTTTTTCAAAAGAAACAGGTAAAGCTGCCGGGATGAACCTGGAAGTTTTTGAAGATAAGGACCAGAATGGTATTGCCGACGGTCCCGCCAAATTGCTTATTGAACATATAAGCAATGCGCACATGCTGGCCGAAAGAGGCACAGATCATGCTACCAACGGGATACGTATGGGCATTGACGGCTGGATATACATTGCTGTTGGCGATTTTGGTTTTCATGACGCTACAGACCGAAGCGGCAAAAAACTAACCATGCTGGGTGGCGGTATCGTTAGGGTAAGGCCTGACGGAACCGAGATGGAGATTTACACACACGGAACCCGGAACATTTATGATGTGGCCATTGATCCTTATATGAATGTTTTTACAAGAGACAATACCAACGATGGGGGCGGATGGAACATTCGTTTTTCTCACCATATACAGTCAGCCGAATATGGATATCCCCTATTGTTCCAACACTTTACAGATGAGATTTTACCTGCCTTAGTAGATTTAGGAGGAGGATCAGGTACAGGTTCTTTATTTATGGACGAACCCACCTGGCCCGAAAAATATAACCACGTACCGATGACGGCCGACTGGGGAAGAAGTGAACTTTATATTAACCGGGTAACACCAGATGGCGCCAGCTTTCAGCAAAAAGAAGAAGAATTTATTCAATTGCCTCAAATTACAGATTTGGACGTAGATGGATCCGGACGACTCTATCTTTCTGCATGGGATGGCGCGGGCTACTCCGGCGATCCAGCAAAAGGCTATGTTGTAAGGGCAGTTCCAAGCAACTGGACTTATAAGGCTTTCCCTAATCTTAAAGCTGCTTCAACAAGCGATTTGGCCGCTTACCTTAAATCAGCAAGTGCTGTAACCAGGTTAAATGCATCTCAGGAATTGATTACCCGTCCTGCAGATGAAGCCGGCAAGCTGTCGCTTGCCATTGCAACTGATGCAAGCCTGCCATTATATGCACGGGTAGCAGGTATTTATACCTACGCCCAGGCAACCCGTGAAAAAGGGATACCTGCGTTGGTACAACTTTCGGAAGATAAAGATTTAAGGGAATTTGCCTTACGGGCAATCGCAGACAGGAAGCCAGGTATCCAGAACGCACCCATTGAACCATTTTTAGCTGGTTTAAAAGACCCTTCCGAGCGCGTTCATGTAGCAGCTATTGTAGGCTTGGGTCGCCTTGGCAGAATCGCTGCAGCACAGTCCTTATTAACAACAAACGTTCCGGCCAGTTTTGTAGCACCGGGCAAAAATGAGGAAGGTCCACATGCCAAACCTAATTCGGCAATTATACCGGCACATCTGGCAGTAAGGGCCCTGGTAGGTATGTATGCGGTTAATGAGTGTGTAAACGCCATCGGAACAGAGCATTCAACCCTGGCGCTTTGGGCTTTAAGATACATGTATGATACCAAAGCTGTTGATGGTTTAATTGCGTCCTATTCAAAAGTTAAGGATGTAAAAATTAAAAATCAAATACTGGTAACCATATCAAGGCTTTATAAAAAAGAGGCAGATTATGATGCTTCATGGTGGTGGGGCACAAGGCCAGATTCGCACGGACCTATTTACAAAGGGGTTACCTGGAGTGGTTCTGCCCGCATTGAGAAGTTCTTAAAAACCGAATGGACAAAATCAACACCAAAGGGAAAACAAGTTTTTGCCGATTTAAATGCCCGCCATCAAATGGGTATCACCGTATTTGGCGGCGAAGAAAAAAGTACTGCCACAAAAGAAGTTAAGATTGACCTTGCCAAGATCACTAATAAAAAAGGGCAGATTGGAAAATCATCTATTGAGGATGTGATGCTGATGATCGCAAAAATAAAAGGCGACCCTTTAAAGGGAAAGGTTCTTTTTGCCCGCCAGGGTTGCATTGCCTGCCATAGCCTTAGCAGAGGCGAAAAATTGAAAGGCCCGTTCATGGGGCAAATCGGTTCTATCATGACACGGCAACAAATTGCAGAGTCGGTTCTTAAACCAAGTGCATCAATTTCCCAGGGGTTTGCCACGGTCATGATATCCGCAAAAGGAAACAAAAGTTATATGGGCTTCATTACAGAGGAATCGGCCCAAAAGATAGTAATGAGAAATATTACCGGTGACGTTTTTACGATCAAGACTGCTGACATAGTTAGTCGCAAAGAATTGAAAACATCTATGATGCCCGTTGGTCTTGCCAATGCGTTGTCATATGATGAATTTGCCTCCCTCATCACTTTTCTGTCCCAGCAAAAAAACTAAGTACTGTGTTAGTAAGACATCAGAAAAAAAGTCTTCTTAGAGCAATCTAAGGAGACTTTTTTGTACGATAATATTGTAATTCTCAAGCTTCCGGATAAGATGCCACCCGGCTTTAATTCTCCGCATCCGCCAAAAATATCATTTTACTGCTACGGTTTGAGGCGCTAATACCAGGCCTTGTTCCGGCACCCATTTGTCGTACTCCATGTATTTTGCGGCCTGCTTAGCAGCTTCCCGCCCTCGGATCTTTTCAACCAGGTGCAGCGCGCCGTCGATCCCTGCAGAGATGCCCGCCGTTGTGATCACGCGGCCGTTATCAACAAAACGCACATTGCTCAGCACTTTTGCTTTGGGCACCGCTTTTTTCAGGTTATCAATGCTTTCATGGAAAGTAGTCACCGTCAGCCCGTCAAGCAAACCGGCCTTGCCCATGATAAAGGCACCGGTACAAACTGAAAAATAATATTTCGGCTTTTGCTGTTGCAGCCAGTTGATCACAGCCGGGTCATTGCTGGCCACGCCAGAATTACCGCCAAAAAAAGCCACGATATCAGCCGGTGGCGCATCGGCAATGCTGTAGTCGGCTGTTACGGTCAGGATACCCTGGGATTTGATTGGAGTTTTGGTTTTGGAAACGATGGAAACGTCAAAACCGGCATAGGAGAACACTTCCAGCGGCCCTGCGAAATCGAGCACCTCTACACCATCCTGCAGGTAGAACAACACTTTATAGGTTCGATGCTCCGCCTTTTTTTGGTGATCTGCTACGTTTTCCTGCACCAACTCCATCCCGCAATATGGGCATTTACCCGGTTTGCTGTAAGCAGTTTCATCACAGTCTCCACAGGGCGGGCAGTAATAGGCGGTTTTGGGTTGGGCGAAAGCTCCTGCTGTTAACAGCAGTAAGCATATGTTCAATAAAAATACTTTCATAGCTCTTTTTTTTACCAAAGCTACCACTCGCAAAAGCAGAAATGAGGACAATAAAGGCCGGAATTAAGCCAAATTGAGCAACTACCGTTCGTTCAGTAATTCCCGCAGCCTGCTGGTGCTCTTCAGCCCAACGTGTAAAGCAGCTGACTGGTAGGTATGCCCATCCCCGAGCAGCACAGCCGCACGTTCGGTGCGCAGCCGGTCCTGGTATTCACCAATTGTTATACCCGTGGTTTTCCGGAACAGTCGCGTCAGGTTTCTCGGGCTCATGCTCACCAGCTCTGCTAGTGTTTCAACCGGCTGCTTTTTATCCAGCTGTTGTGCCAACCGGTCCTGTACCCGGTGCACCCGCTCCTCCATGTGGTTGCGGTATTGAGTAAACACGCTCAGTTGCGGGTCGGCCTCACCCCTCCTAAAATAGACGACTACTTCCTTCGCTACCTGGGCCGCGAAAGCCGCCCCCCAAAGTACCTCTGTTAAATACAGGGCAAGGTCGATTCCGGAAGCCACACCCGCGCTCGTATAAATCCCGGCTTCCGCCACGAACAACCTGTTACTTAATAAATTGACTTGCGGAAACCGTGATTTAAACCGATCCGCATATTTCCAGTGCGTGGTGCACGAAAGTCCATCCAACAAGCCAGATTCAGCCACAAGGAAAGCACCCGTACAAACAGAGCAGATCAGTACGCCCCGCGCGTGCATCGCCTTTAGCCAGTACTGGAATGCTCTCGACGAATCCATAAAACCCACGTCCAACAGCAAGGCCGAATCCAACCCGGGAATAAACACCAGGTCGCCTGCTTTCAGTTGCAGTTCATTGTAAGGTATCAACTGGTGAAAAGCCAGTGCACAACTGCTTTCCTCGCCCGTATGCCCAGGGAACATCGTACTGTAAAGTGCCCTCACCGGCGCGCCGTAACAGGCTGCCTCGTAAAATATATGGGCCGGGCCGGTAATATCCAATAGGTGCACCTTCGGCGGAATCATAAAAACAGCGGTGATCTTATCAGGCATATTACAAATCTGGTTATGAATTGCTAAATTTAGGTATTAGACCAACGCCCACGAAAACAATTGTTTGTTTTGAATTTTATTCAACACGTTTCTATCCAGACATGTCAGTCCTTGGAAATTATTTCTAAGGCCCCTTTGCATATCCTGCAGGATGATAAGCTAACGAACTTCAAGTTTATTTTCCACTCAGCTTCTTCAAATGCTCTGCGGCATAATCGTTTTTGGGGTTGAGTTCCAGGCAGCGTTTAAAATTTTGGATTGCGAGGGCTATATTGCCGGCGCTTTCGTAGCCTTCGGCCAGGCTGTCAAAAGCATTGGCGCTTTCCGGATGTAAGGTTGTGTTTAGTTTAAATATCTCGATCGCATCATTGTTGTCGTGCTGCTGCAATAATATATAGCCGAATTCATTCAGATCATGTTCCGTTAGCATGAAGCCAGGATCTTTGCGCTTAAGTTCGGCTATGACGGCTGCGGCGTGTGCAAAACCCGTTTTTAGCAGTCTGGCACGGAATGCTTTCAGGGCATAGGGCGAATCATAACCTTCGCCAATCCATTTGATAGCCCAGGTAGTTTGCTTGCCCACGAACAGGTCAATCACTTCCGGCGCAATGAAGAGACCTTTATTGCTGTGCGTAAAATACACCAGGCTTTCGTGTGTAGCCGGGAAGAGGATATAAAAGCATTTAAAACTACCGTTATCCCCCCAGTGCCAGGCGGCTTTGCCGTTTTCGTTTTGCTGCAAGCCAACGCCGAGGCCCCAGGAGATATGGCTGTTGGCCTCTGTAACTTCATGCCCAAACCAATTAGCCGGTGTTTGTGTGGACAGCATCATTTGCCAGGTTTCTTTTTTCAACCCTTTTCCAGAGGCCAGCGACTGCAGGAAAATGGAATAATCATGCGCGTTGGTTAGCAGGCTGTAGGCCGCGTTTTGAACGGAATGTCTTTTGATCTCTTCCGGGCTGTTGCCGAACGCGGAGACAGTATCAAATTTAGTGATCCATTGGTAGCTGCTATGCGTCATCTGCAAGGGGCCAAAAACCTCTGCCTGCGCTAATTCGTTAAGCTTTTTTCCGGTGATCTTCTCCACTGTTTTTTGCAGGAACTGGTAACCCTCGCCCGAGTAGGAGAAGCAACTATCCGGTGGGAACAGTAATTTAGCCCCCGAAGAATCACCCCAGTTGGGCAGGCCGGTGGTGTGGCGCAGCACCATCCTTGCCGTGATCTTTCCGTAAGCCGGGTTGGTGCGATCAAACCTGTCATATGTACCTATATAAGTCAGCAAGGGCGTATCCAGCCGGATCAGCCCGCGGTCAGCCAGGCGTAATACGGCGTAGGCAAATACACTTTTACTTAATGACGCTGCTTCGAAGATCGTATTTGAACTGACGTGCTGAGTAGCTCCGTAGCCAATCATCCCGATATTATAGATTTCCGATTTATCGTTTTTGGTATGGATCAACTGGATCCCGGGCACATTAACCGACCGAATTATTTCTGCAAGCTGTGCCGCTTTCTCCTGCTCCTGCGCGAATACAGAGCAGCAAAGGAATAACAGGAATAACTGAGTTGTGATGAACTTTTGCATACCAATGAGTTTAACGTGTGCCAGGCAGTATAAACAAGACGCAGGTTGATGGCAGATGTTACAAATTGAAACAAATACTATTCCGCGACCAATACCCGAACACCGGTGTGATGAGCGCTCCGGCATTACCCCTATTTTGAATTTAAAATCATTGGCACTTTATCCTCGATGGTATGGCTAAAATCTTACTTATAATTCTCCGGCTTAAACAGCACACTGCCATCCCGCTTAATTTGCCAGGAGGTTACAGGGTTCATGTGATAACCGCCGAGATCATTGCCCCGGGCCGCCACCAATTGGCTGATGGTAGGTTGCACGTAACCGGTTTCGTCAACAGCCCTGCTCAATATCTCTGTTTCATCGCCATTCCACTGCCATAGATGACGGAAATAGGTATGCGCTTTATCCAGCACAGGTTCCTGCAGCCTGGCTGCGTTCCATGTTTTTCCGGCATCTGTGCTAATATCAACCTGAACAATCTTACCCCGGCCTGTCCATGCTATACCACGAATTTCAATCCATCCCCGTTCAACTTTCTGAGGATATGACGGAAAGGTTATGATTGACCGCGCATCCATCTCAAAGCTGAACATTCTGATCTTTCCATTAACCGGGTAAGTATATTTTGATGTTTCTTCACGGGTGAAATAAGGCTGATCGGAAATCTCGATGCGCCGTAACCACTTTACATTGGTATTGCCTTCCCAGCCGGGAAGCAGCAGACGGGCAGGATAGCCTTGCTCGGGCCGGATTGCTTCACCGTTTTGGCCATAGGCGATAAAAGCATCTTCCATCCCCTTCTTAAGCGGAATACTCCGTGTCATGACAGAGGCATCTCCGCCTTCGGCCAAAAACCAGGTAGCTTTTGGGTTCACCCCTACTTCCCTTAATAAGGTTGATAGCATTACCCCTGTCCATTCACTCTGGCTGGTAAGTCCCAAAATATCCTGGGGAGTCATAGCCTCTTTACCCGTACGGAAGTTGCCCGCGCATTCTAAAAAGCAGGTGCGCGTAAATGACGGAAAGCGTTTAAGATCGTTCAGGCTGAACTTCATAGGCCGCTCAACCATTCCGTGAATCAGCAGTTCATATTTATCGGGTGCGATATTTGGAATCCCTGCGTGATGGCGCTCGAAATGCAGATCAGACGGTGTAATGGTGCTGTAAAAGTCCTGCAGAGGGCTGCGGGACGAGATATCAGAGGCCTTACGCACGGGACTTTCGAACGGCGACCGCTTACCCAGCTTACCGGGCGGGATGCCCAATTTTTTAGTTGGATCATCAACGGCCGGCACACCCACCTGTATATATTTTGCAAATGAGGATGTAACCGGTAAAATAGCCGCCACCATGGCGCAGCCCAATAAGGTGCGGCGGCTTATCTTTTTTTCAATTATTTTTCCTGCAGAATTATTCTTTGACTGTTCCATTTAAGGGCTTATTTAACTTCCGGACCGCCTTTGCGATCATCAACTATAAATAGCTTTTTGGCGGGCATCTCAATTTGCCACAAATTTTGCGCGTTCAGCACAGTTTCGGGCCTGATTATCTTATTGGCACTCAGCAGAAAAGCAGTAAGGCTATAAACCTCATTATCGGTCAGTGAACCGGGTTGCGTATAGGGCATAGTACGCCGCATGTAATCAAACAACGTAGTTGCATAAGGCCAGTAATTGCCGATGGTTTTGGGTTTGCTGGCTGCTGCAGTATCACTCACCAAAGCCGGACCCATTAACTTAATTCCCGGCGTTTCCAGACCCGTAGTACCATGACAGGCCGCGCATTTTACAACATAAATAGCTTTTCCCTGGGCTGCATTACCTGTCCCTACCGGCAGTCCTTTACCATCCGGACGAACATCGATATCCAGTTTAACGATATCCTGGGGACTTGCTATACAGCCAAAACCGAAGCTCTTAGGCCATTTGCCGGTATCGGTTGTTGCACCATATCCAGGGCTAAAATAACCTCGCTTTTCTGATGTCATTACCCCGATAATAATCAGACCCGTTATAACAGCAACATATTTTTTATTTAAATGAAGCTTTACATTCATCGTTTACATTGATTAAAACAATATGAATGCAATACCCAGCGTAATGAAAATATTAAAAGTTTGGGCAATAAGGAACGCGTAAAGTGGCTTCTTGCTATTCTCGTTAAACAGATCGGCAAAATTGGTTTCGAGGCCTATACTTGTAAATGCCAGTGCGAACCATAAGCCCTGCAAGTTTTTCAAACTATCCTTTACCGTTGCCGCGGCAGCCGGTGAAAGAAAGAACGAGAACAGCAGAGAGGCACCGATAAAACCTAATACAAATTTAGGAAAGCGTTCCCAGATCACTTTAAGCGTTGGTTTGGTAGCTTTATCTTCTCCCGCGGGATGTTTAGTGTAGGTCCAGTAAATGGAGATAGCAAAAGCAGCCAGGCCAAGCAACACATTCTGCGAAAATTTCACAATGGTGCTGATCTTTAAAGCTACTTCGCCCACCAGCGAACCCGAGGCCACCACTGCCCCGGTAGTGTCAATACTACCACCAAGCCACGCTCCGGTAACTTCCTGCGAAAAATGAAAATAATGGGCGATGATAGGCATAAAGATCATCATCGGGATAGCGGTGATCAATACCATCGAAATAACATAGGATAACTTTTTAGAGTCGCCCTTGATGGCTCCCGCTGTAGCAATAGCTGCCGATACACCGCAAATAGATACCGCGCTGGATATCATCATGGCTATCTCATCATCCACCTTGAGCTTTTTGCACACCCAAAAAGCAAAATACCATACCGATGTAACTACCGCCAGGGCCTGTATCAACCCTAAAGAACCTGCCTTTAATATATCGCCGAATATGACGCTGGTACCCAACAACACCAGGCCTATTTTAACAAACAGCTCGGTTGATAGCGATGTTTTAAGCCACTCCGGCAGTTTGATAAAATTGCTGATCAGCAAACCTAAAACAAGACTGAATATAACGGCTTCGAGGTTTAAAGCTTTGGCCTGGCTACTGCCGGCCAGTATTAAAGCTATAATGGTAATTATATATACCAGCGGAAAACCTAAAGCATAGTTTTTAATGGATTTGCCCGTAATGAGGGCACCGATACCGCCAATAACAATGACGAAGCCAAACTGGACAAGTACTTTAATTAAATTGGCCGAGCCGAGGACCTTCCCGGTTAGTTCCGCGCTGTCTTTCCAGGCAAAAGCAGGTACGGGTAAAAGCAGGCCTGCCAAAGACAGAATGATAATTAATGAGCCTAAAATAACTACTGCCCAGTCTTCGTGCAATGTTAGTTTAGTGGTGGTGGTTGACATAAGTTGAGAATTTTACTGTGTGATAATTGAGTGATAAATTTATTTATTATAATTTGGTTTTAACTATGGATTGCATCCTTACGGGCTCATTGCCCAAATGGACTAACTAATGTTTCGTTAATATTTCCCTGCTACTAATTTACTATCTACCAGTGCATAAGGACGATTAACACGTTCCAGTACAATATAGACATCATTTTTCTTATCGTCCTTACCGGTCAGCACAATGTGCGATCCGCTGGCATCGGCAGTATAACTCAATACCATATGGGCGCGTTTGCGTTTATCCTTCAGTTCCTGGGGTATACCGCGTTCGCGGCGTGTTGATTGCGCTGCGGGATCTATAGCGGTAACCTCATTGCGGATATTAGCCTTTGCTTCGGCCGGGATAAACGATTTTGCTGTTTTATCCCCGGCATTATTATCCCGGCCCCGGTTGCCGCGCCTTCCTTTACCTTTAGTAGACTCGGGCAATTTATCCTGCAGGTAAAGCACCTTGTTAACGGTATCTGCATCGTAATAAAAAACCCTTTTGCCCCCTGCTACACCGGTTAACTCAAAAGTACGGTTAACATCACGCATGGGAGCTCCGCCGCCGTTAGATAGGTCGAGCCTTAATGGTTTGTGAATGTTAAAGGTTAACGACGACCATTTCTCAAACGTTACCCGCTGCCAGCGAACGGAATCTAAAGGCGAATAAGGAATGTCCTGCCCGTTCAGTTTAAACTCGCTTACATTGTAGTTACCGCGCAATTGTTTTAAACCGCTGGTAGCCGGTTGCTTATACGGATCATATTTAAAGTTCACATATTGTAAATAGAATAACCAAACCAGGAAAATACCTATGGTTGCCGTTTTTAAAACAATGCGGCTTATTTTAAGCCATTTTTTAGTGAGCACCGGGATCAGCACCGGCGGTACGGTAAAACGCTCTTTAACTAAAAGATTATAAACCGGCACCGCATCGTACCATATTAAAAATCCCGCAAATAGTACAAAGTACGAGGCATAAACATGCACACCACCGTCATAGGCAAAGTTTACATAAGTAATATCGCCCAGGGCGCCTAAAAGCAATACAGCGCCAAATGTGGTGGTTTTGCGGAAAAACAGCATAGTGCCTGCAGCAAGTTCAACCACGCCGGCAAATACCTGGTACCAGGGTACAATACCTACAGAAAGCCAATAGATTTTTTGCGCCGTAAGATCGCCGAAATGAGCGTTGAGTACACCTAATGAAGGGTATGGCATTTGAACCGGGAAAAGCTTTGTAAAACCGAACCCAATTATACCGATGCCCGCCCTGTAGCGTACTATTACGCGCAGCCAATAATACAGGTCGCGATATGCCGTCCTTTTACGGTCAATAGCCGTCCAAATGAGGCCGCCGATTATACCTATGCCCAATGCTTCCACCCAGTCGATATAGCCTAACAAATTATAAGCGGGGTTTTGAAACTTATAAATACTGGGCGAAAAGCGGGCGATATCATACAGGTCGCGGTAATGCAGGTGAAACCAGTTGATGGTGACTAAGTTATTCCACCATTCGCCTGTTACCGGGATGCACATGATGAACAGGAAAATGAATGCTATACGAAAGCTCACCAATTGAGCTGTTGTCCATGCCTTGCCTGGCTGTCCATTTACGGCGGGTTCAGTTAGCGTTTTTTTATCCGTTGAGCCTTTTTTAAGATCAGCGGGTTCCTGGGTAATTACTGTTGTTGCCATGATTAATATTTTTGAGAATTAACGCCATTAAAGTTTAAGTGCCTTGTTCCTGCCCTGTTTTGCTTCCTGCAAAAGGTATTTCTTGTTGATCCTATCCAGCTGTACATATACAGAATCTCGGTTAGGGCTGATACCTCTAAGGATGATCTTACCGTTTTCAGGTTTGGTGTAATGCAGGGTGAACTGATCGGCGGCGTAATTGCTGTTCTTATTTTTGAGCCTTAACTCTTGTTTAACAGTATCTGCCACATAGCTGTAATAAGCCCTGCCGCTGGTGCCATTAACTTCGTAATTGCGCTGTTGATCGTTAACGCTTATTTCTTCGGTACTGGCAGTATCAACTTTATATTTTTTAACTGAGCCAATGCTGATGGTTGCCCATTTTTCAAAAACAACATCGTTCCACCGGTTAGTATCAGTTTGCGAATAAGGCAACGGTTTGTTGTTCAACCTAAAATCGCTTACATTATACAAACCGGCAAATCCTGCCAGGCCCTTTGCCTGCGGATATTGATAAATATCATGATGGTAAGCAGCGTAAGTTTTGTACCCGTACAGTATGATAAAAAAGAAGATAAACAGACTTTTTAATACCAGCCGTGGGGTTTGCCATTGCTTACTTAATGAAGGCTTTAATTCATTAGGTTGTGTTGGCTTGCGCAAAGCCACGAGGGTATAAATACGCTGCGCGTCATAAACCGTCAGGAACAATGCTATGCTGATGAGGTAGAGCGCATAAATTCCCTCGCCGCCATCATAAGCCAGGTTGGAGATGAACACATTGCCGGTAAATACCAAAATAATCACCGCACCAAATGTGGTTGTTTTGCGGAACAGCAATAGTATGCCGACCACGATCTCCACCAAACCCAAAAACGACTCGTAACCAGGTACAATACCAAGACTTAATGAAAACAGCTTCCAGCGGTTAAAATCACCATAAGCGGTATTGAGGTTACTCAATGATGGCAGTGGCGATTGCAGCGGGAAAAATTTGATAAAGCCATAGGCAACAATGCCAATAGCCAGGCGATAACGCAATATTACCCGTAACCAGTAATAAAGGTTGTTATAGTTTTCGCTCTTTTTATCGCGGATGCTCCATATAGCTGTTCCAATTAAAGCTATAGCTGCTATCAATGCCCAATCGGCAAGGGTAGCTAATCCCCAGGTTCCGGGCGTGCTGCTGCCTGATATAAATTGCGGCGTGTAACGGCTAATGTAAAAAATGTCGCCGAAATGCAGGTTTGCCCATTGAATACGAAACAGGTTGCCAAAGTATTTCCAATCGAGCGGAAGCGCCTGCAGCAAAAAGTAAATGAAGAAGAAACGAAAAATGGTCTTTTCGTATTCCTTCCATTTGGTTTGGTTGGTGGTTAAAGTGCTCATTTTAATTTTATGTTTAATTGATTTAGAAGACGCCGGGGGCAGATTCGAACTGCCGTAAAAGGTTTTGCAGACCTCAACTTAGCCACTCAGTCACCCGACTTTTTTTGTCCTTTTAAAAATTCATTTCAACTATTAATAACCGGGATTTTGCGTAAGCGATGGGTCAACATTCAATTGATCTACCGGGATGGGCAATACATATTTTTTTGCATCAGCCACGCCCAATACGGTAGCGGCCCTGCCGGTGCGTACCAGATCAAACCAACGGTGACCTTCAAAGGCAAACTCAATACGACGCTCATTTTCGATCGCTAACAGTACATCATCTTTAGAAACTGCCGTGGTGGCAATTAAACCTGCCCTATCACGCACTGCATTCAGGTCGGTGCGGGCATCATCCAGTTTACTTTGCTGGGCCCGGGCCTCTGCGCGGATGAGATATAATTCGGCAATACGAATAATGTAAGCCGGATCGGTAGCCGGGCTGCGATAGTAAAGGTTACCATACCACAAACCGGCAGATGTTTTGGCCACCAACGCGCTGCGGTTACCACCAATGGTTGGATCATTAACCAAAGTGATAAAGGTATTATTGGGTGCCCACTGGCGTGTACCACTGTTTGCAGGTGGCTGCCATTGCCCGCGGTGCCCATTGGTATAGGTTGCACTGTAAGCAAGCTCAAAAACAGATTCTCTTGTACCCACCACGTTATTGGCAAACCAGGAGCCGTATGGTTTTAGTAATGCATAGTTCTTAGTATCGGCAAGTACCAGTGTGGCATAATTTTCGGCATTGGCCCAATCTTTTTGATACAGGTAATACCTTGCCTTTAAAGCATAAACTGTTTCTTTATTAGCCCTTACCGGATTTTGAGCTGTTGGTAATGGCAGTAAAGGTTCGGCGGTGTTCAGATCGCTCAATACCTGCGCGTAGGTTTGTTCAACAGTGCTGCGTTGTATCCCATTTTTATCCGATGCGGATAGTGTTGGAGCAGTAACTATTTGTACGCCGCCCCAGGTGCGGGCAAGGTCAAAGTAGCATAAAGCCCTGATGAAATAGGCCTCACCCAAAAGCTGGCTCTTTTCTGCCGCAGTCAATGATCCATCGGTAACTCCGGGGAGTTTGGCAATTACATAATTGGCCCGGTTGATGGTAGCGTAAATAGCCAGCCAGATACCAGACACAGTTGCGTTATCTGCTTTTACATTGTGATCAATAAATTGCTGTACGATGGATTGTGAACCTGTCCATTGCACGTTATCGCCTGACAGATAACCAACTGACACAAAGTTTACACCGTAATAATTATCGGCAGACAGTGCCCGGTAAATGCCGCGAACAGCGGTTTCGGCCGACGCGCGGTCAAAAATGGTTTGCGTATCAGATACAGAATCCTTTGGCTGCACCTCCAGGAATTTTTTGCAGGAAGCCAGCACTACAAGGGCTAAAACAGGTATTATATATTTTATAGTTTTTAATATTTTCATGATCATGGACCTCCTTATAAAGTAATGTTTACACCTAACTGAACCGTGCGCGGCTGTGGTGGCGTGCCAAGATCAATACCTTGCACATCCTGCCCGCCGCCTACGTTTGTTTCCGGATCAGGACCTGTGTATTTGGTGAAAAGCAACAGGTTGGTACCCACCACGTAAAAGCGCAATGACTGTATGTCAATTTTTTGCGTAAGCGATTTTGGTAGTGTATAGCCGATGCTTAATGATTTAAGCCGGATGAATGATCCATCCTCTAAAAAGCGGCTGTTTTGCTCGAGTGTGTAGTTGTTGCCATAAGCTGTAAGGCGCGGTACATCGGTTATGTCGCCGGGTTTCTGCCACCTGTTAAGCTGGCTGGCAAAAATTACACGGTTGGCATCGCGGGTACCACCGCCTTCGCCAAAAAAGCGATTGAGGTTAAGCACTTTGTTGCCCTGTTCAAAGCTGAATAAAAAACTGGCATCAAAGCCCTTGTAAGTAATGGTATTGCTCAGCCCACCAAAGAACTTCGGCAACGCGTTACCTACAATCTGGCGGTCGGCGGTATTGATAACACCATCTTTATTTACGTCTTGAAATATGGCATTACCAGTTTGCGGATCAACACCCGTTTGCTTGTACATCCAGAAGGAAAACATAGAATAACCTTGTTGCATCCGGATCCAATCGCGGCTATATTGATTAATAGGTACCGGTAGCGATGTGATCTTATTAACGTTACCCGATATATTGAAGCTGCTTGACCATGTCAGATCTTTGGTTTTAATATTGATTGAGCTGATACTTACCTCATATCCCTTGTTACTTATTTTACCAACGTTGCTGTAGTAGGTATTGTATCCGGTAATCTCGGGCACGGGCAATTGCAGTAACAAATTGCTGGTTTGTTTAGAGTACAGGTCGACAGCTAAATTGAGGCGGTTGTTTAACAAACCGATATCAAAACCAACGTTTGCCTGGGCAGTACGCTCCCATTTCAGGTTAGGATTAGCTAACTGCTGGGGCGCGGTTCCTGCTTTATCGCCACCGGTTACGTTATCCGGGTAGCCTGCCCCACCTGTCCATAAACCCTGGGCCGCAAAGTTATTGATGCCGGCCTGGTTGCCGGTAACGCCGTAACTGGCACGTAACTTCAGGTCGCTGATTGCATTAACATCTTTTAAGAAGCTTTCTTCCTTAGCACGCCATGAAGCACCCACAGATGGGAAGTAACCCCACCTGTTATTTACCCCAAATTTAGATGATCCGTCAGCCCTGGCACTTACCTCCAGATAGTATTTACTGGCATAGTTGTACGAGATGCGTGAAAAGTAGGATGAAAGATTTCCCTTTGTCCAAGTTTGATTAGCGGTGCGGGTTGAAGCCGACGAAATATCGGTATAAGCATTGTTAGGGAAACCTGATCCTTGCGCCGATGTAAGCTGTACGATATTACTTTGCAGCGTATTACCAACTACTACATCTAAAGTATGTTTTTCGCCGAATAAATGATGATAAGTTAAGGTTTGCTCATTGATCCAGGCGCTGCTTTGAGTTATTGCTGACGTGGCCAATCCATTGGTTGGCGAAGCTCCTAACTGGGTTTTATCATTCCAGTATTCAGTTTCATTATAATTATTATAATCAAGGCTCCAGCTTGTGCGGAATTTTAAGCCTTTCAGTATTTCGATATCAGCATATAAATTACCTATGTAGCGAAGGCTGGCTGTATGTACATTATAATTATTGAGCAACACCTGCAGGTTATCAAAACCAGCATACCTTGCCGGTGTACCATCGGCGTTCACCTCGGGCAGATATGTTGGCGTATGCAAGGCTGATTGCAGCAAACCACCTGCCGGGCCATCGCCAGACCGGGCCTGGTTACGGTACGAACGGGAAATGCTGTTGCTTGTACCCACTTGTACGCGATCGCTTATGCGCTGATCCAGGTTTACTTTAAAACCAAGGCGGCTAAAATCGATCGGTTTGATATCGGCCTCTTGTTTGGTATACCCGGCACCTATATAATATTTGGTATCCTTGCTGCCTCCCTCCAAAGAAAGATCATAGGTAGCAAGATTGGCTGTGCGGAAGATCTCGCCTAAACGATCATATGTTTGTTGATCTGAAGGTAATCCCCTCGGTAAAGGCGTTCCGGTGGGATTATCGCCCAATGCACGGAAAGGGAGATTTTTATAAGTATTGATACCTGCCGTATTACCTGCCGCGATAGCGTCTGCTTCTGAATTGCGGTAAAACTCGTTTACAATTTCGGCGTGTTGGGGGCCTGTAGTGAGCTTCCAGAGCTTTCCTTTGGGCTCCCATGCCAAACCTTGCGAAACGTTAAAATTGATTTTAGGCCTGGAATTGTAATTTCCTCTTTTGGTTGTAACAATAACGACGCCATTGGCACCGCGGGAACCGTAAATGGCTGTTGCGCTGGCGTCTTTTAAAACTTCTATGTTTTCAATGTCATCGGGATTAAGATCTGCAATTGGCGACGTAGCCCGGCCTCCTGTACTAATAGTTTGCAAGCTGGTATTGTTCAAAAAAACACCATCTACAATATACAAAGGATCGTTACTAGCATTAATGGATGTGGTGCCGCGTACACGTATAAAAATACCATCGCCGGGAACACCGGTATTTGAGTTGATCTGTACCCCGGCCGCCTTACCCTGCAGCTGCGCATCAAAACTGGCAACAGGAATCTGTTTTACTTCATCGGCTTTTATAGTAGATACCGAGCTGATGAGGTCTTTGCGGGTTTTGGTGCCGTATCCTACTACAACCACATCATTTAGCTGTTGCGGAATAGGTTTAAGATAAATTTCGACGGGGCTGCCGTTTACTACGATTTCCTGCTGCTCAAAGCCGATAAAACGAATGACAAGCGTATAAGGAAATTTTTGACCTGTAATGAAATCAAAACGACCTTCGGCGTTTGTTGACACCTCGTGTGTTGTGCCTTTGATGGTTACTAATGCACCGGGCAACACATCTTTGGATGCTGCATCATAGACCCGCCCTTTTAAAATTGAGTTGATAGTTGCCGGTGGCTCCTGCTGCGCCGATAGCGTGAAAGGTATTGAAAGAAATAATAAGAACAGGAATTTTGGTAAAAACGTTATATTTTTTTTACGGATAAATATTTCCATATTTAACGAGGTTTTAAGTAAATGATTAATGCTTTTGCTTAAGCTTAAATGAAGATCAATGAGTGATTGGCGTTACGTAATTGATCTTTCATTGCCGAACCGGCAAGGCTTCCTTGCCGGTTTAATTTTTAGGAGTAGTATATTTTATTTCATAAGCGTTTATCACCTTAATTTTTAACTGTATAGCCCATAGCGATACAGGGCGGATATAGACCCGCCATCATCAATTTTATCAATTAGAAGTTATTGTTTATAACAACAACAAGCCTGTACTTTTAGAGAAGCAGGCATTCGTTGGTTGCATTTTGAGATTACTCTTTGTTTGGTAAAAGGAGTATTCATTACTTTGTTTGCTTGTTGTTATAGCGCAAACATAGAAATTAATTAATAAACTACAAAATCTATAGACTTTATATTTATTTTGTTACAAAAGGAGAATTATAAGGCCACTGAAAGCTTTGTAACGCCGGACGGCACAGGTGGTCTGAAATAGATGATACCACAATCAAGAATAGAAAAACGGAAGAGTTGTTCTTCAATCATTTAATCCTTGGCCCTCAAGAATTTGTTGCATACATTTTTCAACCCTTGCCTCGCGGGTTTTGGATTGTTTAGGTGCGGCAAAATGCAACAAGTATGCTTTCTGCCGTCCCGGCGTTAATGCATTAAAAGCAATTTTCAGTGCAGGCATCTCGTCTAATTTATTTTGAAATTCTTCGGCAACGGTAAATTCTGCAGTCTTTTTAAAATCCACTTTTAATCCGGCCTTTTCCACTTCAATGGCTTCATAGATATAAGCTTTCAAAATGGGTAACGTCTCAACTATTTCCCCGACGTTGGTAAACCTGATTTGGCGCGCGGCTTGCACATTCTCTGTTTGTTGCACCAAAATACCATTGGCATCATTTAACAAGGCGCCTTTAAAAAACAAAATCGCGCAGTATTCTTTAAATGTGTGTATTAAAACGATGTTAACTCCTTGAAACGTATAACAGGGAACGCCCCACTTCAATTCTTCGGTGAGTCCACAATTGAGAATGATCATTCTCAATTGTTCCAGTTCCTGCTGCCATTTTTTGCCGTTATTGAAATAAAAATCAACCTTAGGATTCATGATGCGCCTGGTTATAGTTATTAAACTTTCTGTACAAAACTCAGACCCGTAGCGAGCCCCGGAAGCCCCTGGCTGCGTAATAGGATTCTGCTCCGTTATGATAAAGAAAAACGGTGTCGTAGCGACGATCGCAAAAAACAGCCCCACCAAGTTTCCTGATATCGGCCGGGGTTTTTACCCAGCTGGATGTTTTCAAATCAAACTTCCCAAGTTTTTGCAATTCCCGGTATTGTTCTTCTGTTAACAGTTCTATACCAATGGCAGCCGCTACATCAATAGCCGTATTTTCTGGCTTAAATTCTTTCCTTGCCTCATGCGCTTCACGGTCATAGCAAAGGCTTCTGCGGCCCTTAGGGCTTTCGGCCGAACAGTCATAAAAAATATATTCGCCCGATTTTTTATCATGATCAACAACATCCGGTTCACCGCCGGTTTGTTCCATTTCATTAAGCGACCATAGTTTTTCAGTATTAACTTCCAGTTTAGCTTGTACGTCGCCCCATTCAAGGCCGAGGTGACGGCTCATATTTTTCTCAAAACGGGCTTTCAATACTTTGAGTAATTCTTCACTTTGCTCTGATGACAATTTAGGTTTCATAAGGTTTATTTTATTAATTAACGGAAATGATCTTTCTATCTGCAGGCCTGAAATACCACGATACCATTGTAAGGATCAGCAACAGCAGCGAGGGAAATATTTCTTTAATGTAACCACCCAAAGCGATATGCGAAAGTATCGCTCCAGACATGATAAAGAAAAAGCCTGCATAAGCCCATTCCTTTAACAAAGGCAATTTAGGAATAAGCACCGTTACAACGCCTAAAATTTTCCAAACACCTAAAATTGTTAAAAGATAAATGGGATAACCCAAATGTATAATGCTATTGGCCCCTCCCTGCCCCTCTTTCATTTTGAGCAATTGTACTGCAGCGGTGGATACCATTCCTAATGCAAGCCAGATGGTAGCAACCCAATAAATGATTTTATTTCGCTTTGTCATGGTATCTTATTTTAATTTGCTTACGGTATCTTGAAGACGGTTATGTGCCATATTAAGCCCCTGGGCAAAGGGAAGCTGCAACATCTGGTCGCGGTGCGCCACAGATTTATATACAATGTGAATGTTAATCTTGCTGGTATCGTTGGTAAGTTTTTCAAATTCCAAAAACTCCAGCTGAACGGGAAAAGGTGTGTTCTCCATTTCAAATGTCCGTGTAATTTTCTGGTTCGGAACAAACTCGTGAATCACGCCATTGGCCCTGAATACCACGTTTCCTTTTGCATCTGCTGTTTCAAATTGCCAGCCGCCGTGCTTTTTTCCTTCAAGTTTCAGCACTTTGGTTCCCATCCATTGTTCCACAATTTCGGGTTCTACATGGGCTTTAAAAAGTAATTCCAACGGCAAATCAAATTCCCTTGTAATTACCAGGTACTGTTTGCCATCTTCGGCGGCAATCTTTGTTTTTAGTTCCATAATATGCTATTTTTTAGGTTTGTAGTTTTTCATTATGGATTCCAGTTTGTTAAACCTGTCATCCCACAATTGGCGGAATGGCTCGATAAAGTCGGCTACGTCTTTCATTTTTTTTGCATTGATGAGGTAGTAAATTTCTCGGCCATTTTGCTTTTGCTCAAGCAATTCGCACTCGGTGAGTATTTGCAGGTGTTTGGAAACGGTTGGTCTGGCAGTATCAAAGTTTGAGGCTATCGCTCCGGCAGTCATGGATTGTGCGGCAACCAACAGTAGTATAGCCCTTCTTGTTGGGTCGGCTATGGCTTGAAATACGTCTCGTCTTAAATTCATTGCGTAGCTATTTGACTACAAATATAAATGTAGCTATTTAACTACGCAATTTTTTTAGCATTTTTTTTGCTGGATATGTAGAATCAATTATTCCAAGGCTCAGATAGCAAGCATCGTCAAAGAGTATGTGTATCATCCCGTTTTTATTATCCACAAATAGTGATTTTGATATTATATTTCCATAAATTTATAGTAATCAACTATTTAGTTCGTCAATTTAAAAAAAACAGAATACTGAATAGCGCTAGCTTTATAATGATTTTAACACTCTAAAATCTGAAGCATATGATAAAGATCTCTGATATCGAAAAATGCTACCATATCGATGAACAGGATATTGTGGCATTAAACAAACTGTCCATCGAGGTTGATGAAGGCGAATTTGTGGCGATCATGGGCCCATCTGGCTGCGGAAAATCAACCCTGCTGAATATCTTAGGGTTTCTTGACGATTCCGATAGCGGAAGCTATGTTTTCAACGGCGTTGAAGTAACTCATTTTAATGAGCGTAAACGCGCGGAACTGCGCAAGCAAAATGTCGGCTTTTTATTCCAGAATTTCAACTTGATCGATGATTTGACCATTTTTGAAAATGTAGAACTTCCGATGATCTACACCGGTTTACCAACCTCAGTACGTGCAAAGCGGACTGAAGAAATATTGGATAAAATGCATATCGATCAGCGCCTCAAAACATATCCACGGCAACTATCTGGTGGGCAGCAGCAGCGCGTTGCTCTGGCAAGGGCGGTAGTGAACAGGCCTAAATTGATACTTGCAGATGAACCAACAGCAAATTTAGACCATGACAACGGCAAGGAAGTTATGGACTTACTGGACGAACTGAATAAAGATGGGGCAACTATCATAATGGTTACACATTCTGAAAACGATGCTAAATATAGTCACCGGGTTATCCGGTTGCCTGATATTCCGATATCGATAAAAAAGCAATAGTTTACAAAAAAAGCGGACGATCAATGATTATCCGCTTTGTACGCCCACCTGGGACTTTCACCTGTGGCGAAAAAATTATCGCGCAAAAAATTGCTTTTTCCTTGAGGATATCCCCCCCTTTAGCGCCTTACGAATGCGACCTTCGTGATTTATTTTTTCTTTCGATTTTCGAGCATGGTGGCGATGCTGATAACGGAGCAATCAGTAATTAATGCGGTTAAGATTTTTGGCGGTAACGCTTCCTCATCCGTGAAATTGATACAACCTTTTTGCAATTTAGCGGCGGGTAACAAGGCGGCGTATTTGGCATGCAGGGACGGGTTCATATAAATCGGCAGACAATGCAACGACATATGGTTCTTGGTGCTGGCCAACCCATATTTCATATAGGAGCGCTCTTCATAAAGGATCATTTCCTTGCCCATCATTGGCTTTATAACCGGGACCACGGTCGGGTCATTCGCCAGTATTGCTTCATGGAGCGTAGTTAAGATGGCCTGCCTCTCCGCTGGCGCACTGCTGATGTATTCGGTTACGGTCATGGATTTATTTTATCGGTTATTATTCATTAGTTTTTGTTAGTGACTGGCTTTTTTATAACAGCCGATAGGATTCCCGAAGATAATTAAATAAAGCCGGCCGCAGATCATCGAGCATCGCGATCCGGATATGATTTTCAAATTTATTGCCCAAGGCTATACTTTTAAGAACGGGTTTTTCCGGGTGTGCCACGCTGGAATAAAACTTCAGGTCCAGCTCCTTTTTTAACGGCCGGATCACCAGGAAGGTTAACCGCCGGGTAAAGACGATGCAGTTCGGCGTGGTGCCGACGAGCACGCCGTCCCAATCCGCGACTTCTGCAAGCAGCCTATCAAACACCAACACCAGTTCCGGCGGGCGGCCCAGGAACAAACTATCCAAGCTGACCCGCGCGCAATAATGCCTTTGCTCCGGCTTGGGGAATTCCCGCTCACATTTAGGACAGATCCAACTCATAAGCTATGAAGTTAGGATTTAGATCCTCAAAAATAAAATCGCAATCACATATTACTTATCTTTAAAGCATAAACCAGATATCATGAAAAAGTTTACACTTCTCGGCTTGCTTTGCTTTGCCTTTTTGCTGGGCTATGGGTACAGCCGTTTTACCAACCCTGTCAATAAAGGCCCGCGGGTAACGGGTATCGGCGGTATTTTCTTTAAGGCTAAGGATCCTAAGGCGCTGAAGGCATGGTATGAAAAAAACCTGGGTATGCGCATGGTGCAAAGCGGCACAAACTTTGAATGGCACCAGGGCGTAGACAGCACGAAAAAAGGCTTCACCTTATGGGCCCCCTTTAAGGAGACGAGCAAATATTTCCAGCCTTCTGAAAAGCAATTTATGATCAATTATCGCGTAGAGGGCTTAGCTCAGCTATTAGTGAATCTGAAAGCAGCAGGCGTTTTACCGACAGATTCGGTTGAAAAAGCCAGCTATGGCAGCTTCGTCCACCTGATGGATCCGGAAGGCAATAAGATCGAACTATGGGAACCCAATGATGTGCAATATGCGAAGCTGGGCACCATAACCACCAAATAGACTTCGCATTGCAGCAAGCCCCGGCCATCACCGGGGCTTTTTCTTTTGTTCAATAGCTGCCCAGCCTTCTGCGTGATCCATTCTTCACGGTGGTGGTGCTCCATAGGTTGGAGTATGGAGTTTAGAAACAAAAAGCCGCTTTCTGATACAGAAAGCGGCTTTTTTACTTAGTGCGCCCAAATGTGCAGTTCTCGAACCATTTTGTGAATGATTTAAGAAGTTTGGCGGCATTGACTTAGCATTTTGTTTTTAAGGGCGGTTCGAGTCCAAACTTTCATCCCTAGGTCTTAAAAGCAGTCATGGCCATCAAGATAATGGAGAAAAACGGTGACGCTTCGATTGAGTTCAGCGCTAGGGGTTGTCATCGGCAGCCTGGTCAGCGGGCGAGGCAGTTGCAGGAGCAGCTAGTGCTCCTGTTCCCAATTTTCCGGCTAGGTTAGCAATAAACATGACGATAAAGACCAAAGAAATCATGACCTGCGCAATCACAATCTGCTGGATGTAATCATCTTTCGGGCTAATATCGCCGTAGCCAATGGTAGCTGCGGTAATGAAACTGAAATATATGGCTTGGGATGGGGTCAGGTGTTTATCAGCATAGGTCAGACTGTCGTTGATAATAAACTTTGAAGGCAATGTTAAATGGTTGCTGCCGCGGTCTGCATAGGTGTAGATGGCGGCAAAGCAAAGGCACATTTCTACAAAGTTGCATAAGGTAAGCAGCAGGTTGCGCTGATAGCTGAAGGGCTCGCTCCAAATATCCCGCAGGAAAATTCCGGACAAGAGCGCGTATAGGGTTTCAACGGCCAACCAGATCAGGATATACATTAAAATCCCGTAATCAATGGTGTGGTGACTGAGCAGCCACCAAGACAGCACAACCTTTAGGATGACATAAATTTCGATCAGCGTCCGGCGGACGAAGATGTGGCAATCATCCGTAGCGGCTTTGATCCAGTTGCCGGGAAACATCCACCAGGGTGTATATACTAGCAGCATGCGGATCAGCCATTCGATGCCGAAGGCAGCCTGGCGTTCGTTACAGCGGACGATGCGCCGGTATTCTTTTTGTTTTTTGACGAATGGGTGCGGATCTCTTACTGCCATGGGGTCACATAAATCTCTTCGTAGCTGTTGACCTCTATAAATTCGAGGCCGACACTGCGCATAAACAATTTTTTGCCGTCAAGCGCTTCGTCGAGATCTGTAGGCGCTTTAGCGACATACCAGCCTTTTTTAACGCGGTCCGGGAATTTCTTAAAGTATCGCGCGCGTTCGATCAAGAGCCAGCGGATAAACACTTCGTTTTCTTCCAACGAGAGGCCGAACACACAAAGGTCCTTGTTAAAAATCACATGCAGCCAGGAGTTGAAGCCGCGCCACAGGTGCTGGTCTTTTGCATTGAAGGGGTTATTTTCTCCTTTATGCAGGAAATTACGGGCACGGTCGACGCAGCCCATGTAATGGGTCAGCCCCAGCCGAATGCTGCGCGGATATTTGACAAAGCCGTTGATATACCAGACGCCAAAGCCATTAGCCGGGTTGGTTAGTTGTTCCTTTCCGTAATAGGTTGTCCAAGGATAAAAATCGGTGAAGGTTTTGCTATCCATGTAATATTGACGGAGGTCGCCCGCAGCTGGCAGGATCATATCGAAGTTGGTGGTTAGCACCGGCGCATTGAGCTCCATGGCTTTATGGATAAAATGCTCGTGGTGCTGCCGGTAGTTCCAGTCATTCATAATTGCTGCGGCTTCCTTTTGGATGGCGTTGGCCTGAACGGCTTCGGGGCCGTTGTTGGAAAGGTCGAGCAGGTCATAAAATTCGGTTAGCGTGATGCCTTTGGGCACCCGGTCTCCTCCAAAGGCATCGGGTGCAAACCTTTGCCATAGCTGCAGGAGCAGGTGATCCCAGGAAATGGCGTCTGGATTATTGGGGTAGCGGTTGATGCCGTTGCCGACGATGAAGGCGATATCATGACGGTTACGGGCAATAATTTCTTTAAGTGACATAAGGCGAACGGTTTAGTAAGGCTAAATATAGAGATGACTTTTTACCGAAAGTACTTTTTAATCAGCGCGCGCCAGAATTTTTTCAGGCCGGTAGGCTTTTTCTGCGGGTTGCTTATCAATTGAACGCCATGCCGGTCGTTAACCAGGATGGTGTTTGCGTCGCCTTTTTCTTGCAAATGCTGCAGGACTTCCTGGATGATTTTCTTCCGGTCTTCTTCCAGGGATTCATCGATTGGATCGGCTCGGGTTGAAGCGGGTGCTTGTCTACGAAGTAACGCAGGTATTCCTCGTTCTCACAGGCGATGTAACGGCAGAAACGACTACAGCATAATACATTCAGTTCTTCAATGGCTTGCCCCCAGACTTCGGTCAGGATGTCGTGGGGTACGCCGCGTTCAAAGCTGATAATTATATTGCTGGTGACAGGAAAATAAATTTTCAGGTCGAGCGAACCAAATTCGCGTTGGTCGGTGGAGTGAAGGGCTACCGGCTGGTCGGGTAATACGAAGTACTGGCCGGGCTGACGATGAAAATAGATATGGAGATTTAAATCACTAAGGTCTTTGACAAAGCCCTGGATGGATTTGATGCTTTCCATAAAGAAAAAATCTTTGTTTAGGTTGACTGTAAAGTCGATATCCGTCGGCAGACCTTGTAATTGCAGCTGCATATAGGTCATGGTCATGACGAACCGGACCTGGGATAAATAAATCTCATTGATCTTATTGGGTGCCCTCAAATGGGAAAGAATGCAGAATTTAAGGATATGGTAATGCTCCTCTACGTTTAATAGTTCAGGCAGCCCGCTGGTTTGCGCCAAACGGGCGATCAGGTTATTGATTGCCACCGATGCGGGCGTTTCATAGTAATCATCAAAAAAATCTTCCATCTTGGCGCTGTAAGTGCCATCCTTTTTTGAGGCGGTAGAGGTGCTTCTGAACAAAGCCATCTTTGGTAGATATCGACAATATCTTTTGTTCCTGGTGGTCGTAGCGAAAAAAGGATATTTTATCGGCGCTGAAATGCTTGCAAAGGAAGTCAGAAATATAGTGGTGTCTTTTTTTGGTCATGGCTAACGAAGTGGAGTGACGATGCGTTTAAAATAGTTTTTTACAGAAACGTTTATGGCGTCATTGCCGGTAATATGAGTATCGTACCAATCCAGGATATGCGAGATCACCTCGTCGCCGGCGGGATGCAGCAGCTTTGGGTTCTGGTATAGATCCTTGTCCTCCTGGGTAAGCGCAAACGAATGCCAGGATGGCTGGTAGCGGTCTGAAAAATCCTGGTTTTTAAGATCAAGGGCGGGGGTTCCCCAGAGCACATAAGCGCTTTGGAGTTTAGCGCGGTTGCCAAACATCTGCGTCAGATCGAAATATTGATCTTCCACATTTTTTGCTTCCAGCACCATAAGCTGACCGGTATCTCCGGGCGCGCCGGTTGCGGCAAAGCTGGCAGCGACGAGCAGGTCGCTGCTAACATCGAGCATTGAGGTCGCAAAACCGTAGTGCTGCATGATGCCGTTAATGTAGATTTCTACTATTTTGTCTGCACGGGCTGCTTCGGTTGGCCAAAGCGCGTATTTGAGGAACGGGTATAAAGCGTAGGGGTTCAATACGTCCGCCGAAACGGGTTGCAACCCAGTGGTCCAGTAGTTGATCTCGGCAAAGTCGGGATGGTCCTTCAGGCTGCGACTAAAGGTGGTCATGGAAGTTGTCCAGCTGACGGTTCTTTCCCCTCGGTACAAATACTTTGGCTGCGGAGTTAAGGGTGCTTGTAAGGTTTGGAAATCAAAGTAATGCAGAGGAATGAACTCCTGTGGAAATTTGATCTGGAGCGTTTGGATCAGTTGCTTTAATATTGGGGACATGGTACAAGGTTAAGTCTTTCAAATATGTGAATATTTCGGGGGTAATTGTCATTTACATTGCTGTTGGGAGTAATGCTTGCAGCAAAGCCGATTCACTACACTTGCGTTCGGTCGCTCCCTTATAGGCATTTCTATAACCATTTCAGGATGTTTTAAAAAGATTGGCATCTCAAAATCTTGATAAGGCTGTTTGATTCGAGCCCATTCCCTGGACACCTTTCTTGATGGGTTACTTTTTTAACTGTGGACACAGGTGCAAAACCCACACTGCTTTGTGGATGAATTGTTTGAAATAGGCGGTTTTTCAAAAATTCTTCATCGAGATGATGATCCGAATGAAAAATCTTGAAATTTATAATAGAATACATTTGTCGCTTATATCAGAGATACCAAATCGAATCGCCGTGGGTGGCGTTGAATGCTTATTATTTAATATTTTGAGGATGCCGTGGTAAAGCAATTTGAGATTGAGGTTTTTAAGGTCCCAATACAATTGAACAATCAATAGTTCATCTTGAGGTTCGCCCGGCTTTTTGGGTACGTAATCATATAGCCTATAGTTTGTACCACCGTGCGCTACTTCGTTCCGTATCCTAAAACAATAGGTAAGCAATTCCTGTATTCTTTTTGCGTCTGCTTTATTTTCCGCAACAATAACGGATGACACCAATTTCATAATCTCTGTGGAAGTGTTGTTATCGTAAAAACTCTCCAGGGTGAAGACTAAATCTAAGAAATTATCAATTGTTATATAGTCCGAGCGAACACCCTTTAAAAAACGGTAAAACGACCAAATATTTTTGTGCCAGACTTGGGCAATTTGCGGCAAAACAGTTTTCAAAGCCTCTACCCTGTTTTCCTCCAACAATAATGGATAAGAAAAAATATCAGAATGCTCATCCATGATATACTCTCCATCCCCGGCAAAGGATAATAACCCACTTGATTGGGGTTTATGAGATTCATGTGAATTGGAATGGGTCGGGTACGTGATATGAAGCCCTAAAAGAAAGAATGAACAAATATCGCTGGCCAAAGAGATCATTTTACGCCTCATATCTTCAAAATCCATGTTCCAGTTTAACATCTTCTCAATATCAGTTTCTTCGTCAGTCTTTAAATTTTCTATATAAGTATGGTCCCCTTAAAACATTATCTCAACGATGACCAAACCCTTTGCACGTCTCAAATTTCCTCTATCGATAATGTGGTCGAAATCAGGAAAGCTCCCAATTTCCTTAGTCATAATCGCATTTGCTTCATGCGTATTACTCATAGGTGCACTTGTAAAAGGATGGATCTTTATGGATATATGTTTTATTTGCTCAGTAAACGCCTGGTCAAGGCTATACTGACTATCGAATTTTACTGCTCTGTTATAGTATGATGGCTGGGTTAGAAAAACCTCACAGACTTTTGAGATATCAAATTCAAAATAGTTGGTTCTGCTTCAATGTGTGCATTTTCATTTTGAGTTTTTTATTTTAAAATACCCTCTTTTCGGACTTGTAAAGTCAGGCTGGACATTCCGGAGTCCTTGACCACCTCGTTCCGAAAACTACAGACAGGCATTTCCGGAACACTTTGATCATGTCAACTCCTTGAGTGTTAATTGAGATTTTCCTTTCTATAAACACAACCTAGTGCTCTAAAGCGCACGGAATGGCCTGGTCAAGCATGCCGTAATATCCATTATCAGTACCGAAAAAAGCATCCTTGATCGCATTAGGGGTAATTAAACGCCCTTTAAGTTGTAATTGCTGGTAGCAATTGCCTAAAGCCATCCTGACTTGCTCTAATCCGTTATTAATTATTTTCGTTGATTCCGCTTTACCTTTACCCGTTCCACGCCTTAAATCCCAGGCATCCGGATCAATCCATTGCTTTAATGCAAAGTGAATAATTTCTCCGTTTACCGTAATACGCGCGTAAATAGGTGCTTTGCCGTTTTTTAGCTTGTCCGGCCTGATAATAAACTGGATTCCGAATGTGTTTACCGTTTTCATTTTGCTTCCTTCCTTTTCAATTTCATTAATTTTGGTACAAATAGGTATTGAAACCTTCGGTTTTAAGCATCAAAAAGGGGTCAAAATAGTGCAAAAAACACCATCTTTTGAGATTTGTAATTAACTGTAGTACAGTTGATTACAACACTTTTCAATACCTCGAAGGTAAAAATTGAAAACAGGTTACGGAATAGGTATCGTGAAACCCGGAAAAGTTTGATAAAATTTGATATGGCTGAAAATGTAAAAGCCTGTAAATCAATTAATTTACAGGCTTTTTGATATCGATTGATATCCTAAAAGTGCGCCCACCTGGGCTCGAACCTATCTTTATTATTAGCTCATTATCAACAACTTATATAGAAAGTCAATCTTCAGGTGCTTAGTTAGGTGCCCACTTTACTGACTGTTCAAATATACGATTTTCACTGTAAAAGGCATTGGACCAACAAATAATGAATGATTATTTTGCATGGATTTTCAATAACAATTCATTCATCTTAAACTTATAACTATTCTTTGTGTTTAATGAAATGGTCTTGCATCTTAACGAAGATAAAGGCAGGATCTAATAAAAGAATATGCTTAATAGGATAATTACCTCTGTATATAAGGTTATTTAGGTCTTGTTTCTTTCTCGTCTATAGTTTGCTGTAATTTTTTAAGGTCGGTGCTTTTCTTCATTTCTTCCAATTCAGCATCAGACTCACTACTGATGCCCAACTTCTGATGTATCTCATGAAGCATAATAAGCACTTTGGTAATTTCGTCTTCTGCTTTAATGTTAACTTCAAACTCCACCTGCTGCCGTATTTTTTCTATCCTACCCTGCCGTTTTTGGTTTATGAGTACGGAGACGGACAATATGATAGCAAACAAGGATACCATCATTTCCAGTATCGGGAATGGAAAAGGATCAAATGGTTTTAATCCAAGCCAACGCGAATTCCAGCTGATCCAAATGAGAAAAAAAATCAAGCAGCCAATCAGAAACGCCATACTACCCAATGCATTAATGACGCCTACGGCAATCTGATCGCTCCAGGTCTTTGTAAAATCTAAAGAGGATTTTAAGCCTTTTTCTTCACGCGCTACTGTAGTTTTTTTATTTTTCATTTTCTTCTATGATGGGCCTGATAATAAAACAACAACCTACCGAAGAAATAGTTACATCAGTAAAACACAGAAATTCAGTGGCCTAAATAATCCTTCCAGATGTCACTGGCACTAATTATGCATAAAATAAATGCGCCTCCAAATTAAAATGAATTCCAGCAACAAACTTTCTGATTCTGAAATGGTCAAGCTGATCCGATCTCAAAGCAAGGCGGGCGCTGAATCATTATATGATCAGTACGCAGCTGTATTAAATTTAGTAATTCTCCGGATTGTTTGCCAAAAACATGATGCTGACATAATAATGGAAAAAACTTTTGTACAAATCTGGACTACGATCGACCTTTTTAATGAACAGGAAAAAACAATACTGGGCTGGATGCTGACGATTGCTAAAACAGCCGCATCAGGAGAGCAAAGCCCAAAGTTGTGAAGATTAAATCTTAAAAGCATGGCGGCAGCCCCCCGCACAATAAGCTTCTTACAAAAATCGTAGCTGCGCTGATCGTTCAGAATTACTATTGCTTTAAGGCCTTCTTTTTGAGCAGGTCGTTTCCTTCCCTGCAACCTATTTTTCGCCGGATAATAGTGATTGGACCTCAGCACCTCTTCGACATACGCAATGGCTGCCGCGCGCCCCATTGCGACGCCCCCGCTGGTAATCAGGATTTTGCATCCGGACAAGCGGCTTGTACGGTTATAACTGGTTTTTCCGCAGTCCGGTACCGAATCTATTTTTACTTTGCTATCTGCGCCTGGGTTGTGGCCGGCTTTCGAAGAGTAGTTGGGATAAGCTATAATTTACCTATTGCTATAAGGTATGTGGCATGTAGTTTGTTTACTGATATCTGCTAATTTAAAATGGCTTGCGCCGACAGTTCTGATCATTGATGAGGTCGATCCGCTGTAAAGTGAAGAGATGACTTTGGTACAAAAATTAAATCCTGCCGGCGTTACAACAGATGCTAAAAACTATGATGGCGCTACACACGGATTTTGGGGTATGGAAACATTTGTTTCAGAAGCGAAGGATGCAGCAATGTACGCGGCAGGTCATTTGAAAAAAGCATTTGGAATGTAAATGAATTAACAGCCTGTTAACTGAACAACACCTATATGAAAGCATTAATCATTAATTGTACGCTTAAACGTAGCCCTGGATTTTCCAATACGGGAGCAATGGCCGAAAAGGCTGCAGGACAACTAAAAGAACATGGGTTTGAAACAGAGATCATCCGTCTCAATGACTATCACGTGTTAACCGGTAATTCTTCAGATGAAGGAGATGGCGACGAGTGGCCGTTTATCCTGGAAAAGATCAAATCTTGTCAGATATTTATAATTGCAACCCCCATATGGATGGGCAACCTGGCTTCTACTTCTCAAAAAGTAATTGAGCGATTGGACGCTATTTTCCGTGACGAAGAGTTAAGCAGCGAGGAAAACGGGCAGTACATGCCTTATAACAAAGTTGGGGGCTGCCTGATTACCGGCAACGA